>JAJEDY010000032.1 GCA_022821275.1 Candidatus Latescibacterota bacterium
GCGCTGTTGGATCTGGTGCAGGCGATTTTTGAAACGTGTGGGATGCGCGCAGGGGATGCCCATCTGTTGGCGGATTCGCTGGTGGATGCGGATCTCAGTGGGGTGCATTCGCACGGGGTATTGCGCGTTCCCGAATACGTGAGGAAGTTGACGGTTGACGGCGTAGATCCAAATGGCAAACCCGAGGTGGTGAAGGATAATGGGGCGTGTCTCGTGGTGGATGGGAGCAATTCTATGGGGCAGATTGGGACGGCGTTTGCGATGCAGCAGGTGATTGCTCGCGCTCGGGATATTGGTATCGCAGCCGCGGGTATTCGGGGCAGTAATCACTGCGGTGCCGTGGGGTATTTTGCGCGTATGGCTCTGGATTGCGATATGATAGGCGTTGCGACTACGAATGCCCTGCCCACAATGGCTCCGTGGGGAGGTGCTGAGCGCATCCTGGGTATCAATCCTCTGAGTGTGGCGATTCCCGCCGGTGGAGAATTTCCCATTGTTTTTGATGCGGCATTTTCCGGCTCTGCACATGGGAAAATCCGCGTATATGAACAAAAAGGACTGAACTTGCCAGAAGGGTGGGCACTGGATATGGACGGGGTGCCGACGACCGATCCCGTAAAGGCGATAGATGGCCTGTTGATGCCGATTGGACAATTTAAGGGTGTGGCGCTGGCCATGGTGATGGGGATTTTATCTTCTATGTTATCCGGCGCGAGTTATGGCACCGAATTGGGCAATATGGAAGACGGACCACAGGCAGGTGAAGATGGTCATTTTGTGGCGGCTATTCGGGTGGGTGCTTTTGAAGATGTGGCGCGATTCAAGGCGCGAGTTGACAAGGCGATTCAGCAGATTCACGCCTGCAAAAGGGCACCGGGTGTGGATCGGCTATTTGCTCCTGGTGAACCCGAAGCTCTGCGGCGCAACGCGTATCGCACGCAGGGCATACCCTTGAATACGGTTACGTTAAATGATTTGAAGAAAACAGCAGAAGAAAGAGGCCTGGCTTTTGCGCTGGGCAGTTGATAGATTTTCCAAAAAGGAGACAAAGATGAGCAAGAAAGCTTTGATGGTATGGGGTGGTTGGGCCGGGCACGAGCCAAAAGAATGTGTGGATGTTTTCGCACCATTGCTGGAAGCAGATGGGTTTGACGTGGATGTTCGCGATTCAATGGATGTTTATACGGATGCGGATTACATGTCGGAACTGAGCGTGGTTGTGCCTTGTTGGACGATGGGCAATATTGAGAAAGAACAGGAACAGGGGCTTCAAGGAGCGGTTAAGAGTGGCGTTGGACTGGCTGGGTGGCACGGGGGTATGTGCGATGCGTTTCGCAATAATACGAGCTATCAGTGGATGACGGGTGGGCAGTTTGTGTCGCATCCTGGTGGGGTGAACGATTATGAAGTCAATATTGTGCCGGAAAAAGCAGACGATCCGATTGTGGCGGGTCTGAGCGATTTTGCGATGCATTCCGAGCAGTATTATATGCATACCGATCCGGGTAATGAAGTGCTGGTGACGACGACGTTTGAGACCGATGTGGCTCCCTGGGTCAATGGTTGTGTGATGCCGGTGGTTTGGAAACGTATGTGGGGTGCAGGACGGGTGTTTTACTCTTCCCTGGGGCACAAAGCCGTGGATTTTGATGTGCCAGAGGCAAAGGAGATCCAGCGGCGCGGTATTAACTGGGCTGCTCGTTAATAACCCCCCTTGACATTCGATATAAAGTTCGGTATTTTAACGCTTCGCGGATTAAAAACAGTGTATTGGGTGCCGTGGCCAAGCGGTAAGGCAGAGGCCTGCAAAGCCTTTATCGGCGGTTCGAATCCGCCCGGCACCTCCAAAGATCAACCGGTCAATTTCGATGATGAGATTGACCGGTTTTTTTTGTAATTTAAAATTGTGTGTTTGACAAGCATGGCGTCTTTGTCTATTTTTTGCCATATTGTGCCGAGGTGGTGGAACTGGTAGACACGAGGGACTTAAAATCCCTTGGGCTAATCGCCCGTACGGGTTCGAGTCCCGTCCTCGGCATTTTTTATTGTACATAAGAAAGCCCGGCAGATCGCCGGGCTTATTTTTTATTTATTGACAGGCAGACACGAGCGGTTTACAACGGGTCGCACGCCAGCCCTGGTCACGCATCGCCCTGTATTTTATCTGCGTTCATCTGCGTTCATCTGTGGATGATTTTCATGTCCTGCACCGCTTTTATCACATCTTCTGGTGTGGGAATTGTGGCGTCTTCGAGGGGTTTGCTAAATGGAACGGGTACGTCCATTGCGCCGAGGCGGACGATGGGCGCGTCGATGTAGTCAAAGGCACCGTTATAGACGGTGGATGCGATTTCCCCTGTGATACCAAAACTTTTATAGCCTTCGTCGATGATAACGGCACGGGTGGTTTTGACCACGGATTCGATGAGGGTTTCTCTGTCGAGTGGAACGAGGGTGCGCGGGTCAAGGACTTCGGCGCTGATGCCCTGTTCGGCAAGTGCGTCGGCAGCGTCGAGAGCGACGTGTACCATGCTCGATGTGGCGATGAGGGTGACATCGTCGCCTTCGCGTTTGATGTGGGCCTGTCCAAAGGGTATGGTGTAGTCTTCTTCGGTGGGGACCATGCCTTTGAGAGCGTACATCATTTTGTCTTCGTAAATGACGACGGGATTGTCATCTCTAACAGCGGTTTTGAAGAGACCCTTGGCGTCGGCGGGTGTGGAGGGAATGGCGACTTTGAGGCCGGGGATGTGCGCGAGCCAGGCGTGTAAGCTCTGCGAATGTTGTGCGGCAGAGGAGCGTCCCGCGCCCATTGTGGAGCGGATGGTGATGGGTACAATGGCCTGACCGCCGGACATGTAGCGCAGTTTGGCGGCCTGGTTTACGATCTGGTCCATTGCCAGGGCGATGAAGTCGCCAAACATGATATCGACAATGGGGCGAGAGCCGGTAAGCGCAGCACCGACGCCCAGGCCGACGAGGCCCGCTTCTGCAATGGGTGTGTCGATGACGCGGTCGTCGCCAAATTCGTCGTGCAAACCGAGGAGTACTTTGAAGACCGTGCCCGCTTTGCCGACGTCTTCACCCATGAGAAAGACTGTGGGATCGCGGCGCATTTCTTCCGCCATAGCTTCTTTGACGGCTTCGCCATAAGTCATTTCACGCATAGACATGTTGATTGACCTCCTCAACATCGGGATAAGGCGCGGCTTTGGCAGCTTCGAGCGCGTTTTCCATTTCTTTTTCAACTTCGCGCTCTTCCGCATCGAGTTCGGCTCCGGAGGCGATGTTGTCGTCCATGATTTTTGTGCGAAGCAGCTGAATGGGGTCTTTGGCCATCCAGGATTCGATTTCTTCTTTTGAGCGATAGCCTTCCCCCGGATCGCCAACGTGGTGCCCGCGATAGCGATACGTGTCGCATTCGATGAGTGTGGCGCCGTCGCCCTTTCTGGCGCGTTCGACTGCTGCAGCAGTGGCTTCGTACACGGCAATGGCGTCGCTGCCATCTACGGTTGTGCTGGGAATGCCGAAAGGGAGAGAGCGATCTGCGATGCTTTTGCCCGCGGTGACGTTTTCCGTGGGGGTGTATTCGCCGTAGTGGTTATTTTCACAGACGTAGATAACCGGGAGTTTCCATATTGCGGCGAAGTTCATGACTTCGAAGAAGATGCCCTGATTGGAGGCACCGTCGCCAAAGAAGCAGACGGCAACCTGGTCGGTGCCGCGTTTCTGGGCTGAGAGTGCCGCGCCTGTGGCAATGCCAAATCCGCCGCCGACAATACCATTTGCGCCGAGGATGCCAACGGACATGTCGGCGATGTGCATGGAGCCGCCTTTGCCGCGGCAGTGGCCCGTGACGCGGCCCATCACTTCGGCCATCATGGCTTCGAGGTTCCCGCCTTTGGCAACGCAGTGCCCGTGCCCGCGATGGGTGCTGGTGATGAAGTCGTCGTCGCGCAGCGCGGCGCAAACGCCCACGGCAACGGCTTCTTCGCCGATGTAGAGGTGCGCCAGTCCGTGCATGAGGCCGCCGGTATAGACTTCCCATATTTGTTCTTCAAAACGGCGGATGCGGAGCATGGCGCGGTACATTTTGATCAGGATTTCAGATGGTAGGGACATAAAGGCTCCTTAGGTGAGACGTGAGACGCAAGAGTGAGAAGTCCCAATTTCCTTTCACCTCTTGCCTTTTATCTGCGTTCATCTGCGTTCATCTGCGGATCACAACCAGCTTTCCAATTTGTCGGTGTCTTCTATGTTTTGTTTTAGTGCCTGTAAAAATTGAGCTGCGACCACGCCATCGACGAGGCGGTGGTCGGCGGAGAGTGTGACTTCGGCGATCTGGCGAACGGCAATGGTCATGGGGTCGCCGATGGGGACAACGCGCGCGATGGCTGCACCGACAGCTAAGATGGCGGCTTCGGGGGGATTGACAATGGCGGTGAAGGATGTGACGCCGTACATCCCCAGGTTCGAGATGGTGAAGGTGGCACTGGCATCGCCGCGCAATTTACCCTGTCTGGCTTCTTCGACGCGCTGACCGCGTTCGTCGGCGAGGTCGGTCAGGAATGCCCGATCGGCATTTGGGATGACGGGGACGACGAGGCCGTCGTCGGTGCCAACGGCAAGGCCGATATCGACTGTGTCGTGTACGATAACGGCGGTATCTCCGTCAAGGCTGGCGTTGAGCGCCGGGTACTGGGTGAGGGCATCGGCGGCGGCTTTGACAAAGAGGTCGGTGACAGAGAGCTTAATAGCGTCGGTCTCAGCGAGGTTTTTGCGCCAGGTTTCCGCGTCGGTCATGTCGATTTCAGTGGCGACGTAGAAGTGTGGGATGGTGCTTTTGCTATAGGCCATGGTTTTGCCAATGGCCTGGCGCATGCGCGATAGTGTGGTGGAGGATGGAGCCGCGGATGCCGCGAGTTCGACATCGGCGAGTACGATGCGGCTACCTGGACCAGTGCCTGCGATGGCGGCGAGGTCAATATTGAGTTCGCGGGCGCGGCGACGGGCGGCAGGAGAGCGTTTGATGCGCTGGGTGGGGGCTTCCAGCGCGGGTTCTCGCTCTGCGGTGTCCGCTATTTGGCGCGTTTCTTCTGTGGGGGTGCCAGCACTGGCAGGTGCTATATCTTCAATGGCTTCGTCGGCTTCGTCGGTGATGATGGCAATGACCGAGAGCACGGGCACTTCTTCGCCGTTTTGGGCGACGAGTTTGCGGACGTAACCGCTTTCGGGCGATTCGTATTCGAAGAGGGCTTTGTCTGTTTCCAGGTCGAGGAGGATGTCGCCCTTGTCGATGTGGTCGCCTTCTTTGATGCGCCATTCAACGACGGTGCCGTTGTCTTGCTGAAGCCCGTATTTGGGCATGATGATGGTTTTTGTCATGAGCTATCTTTCCAAAATCCCGGTGGCAGGGCTTCGCTACCTCTCGCGCGTCCCTGTGCGTCTTGTCGTACGAGAAAAGACGTGAGTTTGTGGATGAGTTGGTCGCGCGTGTCGGACATGTCGGCGTCGAACCAGAGGTTGTTCATTTCGTCGGGGTCTGTTTCCATGTCAAAGAGTTCGCCGGGGCAATCGTCGAGACCGGGTTGTGGCGCGTGGTAGATGCTGAGTTTGTAGCGGTTTTCTCGCCACATGGTGATGTGCAATTCCGGGTTGTGATAGCCCCCGCGCGTGGTGCTTGAGTTGCGGTGCATGCAGACGGCATGGCCGCGTTGTTGCAAGGCGTTGGTGTCCAGAAGGTCGCATGCGTCGGGCATGAGGTCGGGTTGTTCGCATCCAGCGATGGCGAGTGCGGTCGCAGCGATATCGTGGAGTTGGCAGGGCGCGTTGATGATTTTGCCGCCGGATTCGCCGGGTACGCGGATGATCATGGGCACCCGGGTGCAGGCGTCGTACATGTACGCGCCTTTGACGGTGAGGCCGTGGTCGCCGAGCATGTCGCCGTGGTCGCTGGTAAAGATGACGATGGTGTTGTCCGCAAAGTTCGTGTCGTCGAGTGTTTGCAAGACGCGCCCAACCTGTTCGTCGATGAGGGTGATGGCTGCGTGGTAGCCGATGCGGCTTTCGCGCAGGGTGTCTGTTGATGGAAAAGATCGTCTGCTGCGTTCCCGCCAGTGTGCGATTGGGCGATGATCGAAGGATTCATCAACGGCAAAGGGTTCGGGCAGGGCGTCAATATCGAGGTAGTCGGCGTATTCTTTGGGATAATTTGTATAGGGGCTGTGGGGATCAAAGACGCTCATGCAACAGAAGAAGGGCTGGTGTGTGCCCTGCATGCGGTGGAGGTAGTCGATGGTGCGGTCGGCGGCCCAGGTGGTGAAGTGGCTCTCGGCGCGCACATGGCCGATGCTGTTGCTGTCGCGTTTCCAGCGTTGGAGAATGTCGGGGTGATATACCGCAAGCCAGCGGAAGTACGCAGTGTCGCAGCCCCGATACCCATTGGGATCGGGTGCCCATTCATAGGTGTTGAAGCCGTCGAAGCGGTGGCGATATTGCATTTCCCACATGTGACCGGCAACGTGGAGTTTGCCAAAGAGCGCGGTGTCGTATCCGGCTTCGCGCAGGTGATGGGGAAAGAGGATTTCATCCTGGGGTAGAACATCGTGCAGGCGGTAAACGCCGTGGCCGGGCAGGTGTTTGCCGGTCCAGAGGCTGGCGCGACTGGGCGTACATATCGGGTTGTTGACATAGCACTGGTCGTAGCGCGTGCCTTCACTGGCGAGGCGGTCGAGGTTGGGGGTGTGTACGCCGCTTACACCGCAGCAACCGAGAGAGTCCCAGCGCTGTTGATCGGTCAGGATGAGGAGGATATTGTAGGGCATGGTTGATTTCTGATTTATCTATGCAACACCTGCTTCTTTTCGCGCATTGTCGAGCGCTTTGAAGCATTGTTCGGCGACGGGCCAGGGGTCGTAGTCGGGTTGTCTCCAGATTTGCGCGGTAACCTCGACGGTGATTGGGACGGTGATGTCTGCGGCTGAGACGGTTTTGAAGAAGGCGACGAGGTCGAAGTCGCCTTCGCCGGGCAGGAGGTAGCGCACCTGTCCGTTGACGCGATGACCGTCTTTGATGTGGGTGGAGACGGTGTAAGGGGCGCACAGGTCAACGCTCGGCTGGAGGTCGAAGCCATCGACGTGAAAATGGCTCATGTCGAAATTGACTTTGACGTTGTCGTGATTGGTTTGCCGCATGAGCCAATCGACTTTTTGGGGGGTGTCGAGCGGGTGGCCCGCATGGGGTTCGGTTGCGAGGATGACGTTGTGTTTGGCTGCGCGGTCGCCCAATTCTACGAGTTGATCGCAATAGGTGTGTTTGACTTCGTCCCATGTGCCGTGCAGTCCGCCGAGTGTGCTGACGAGGATGCCGGGGGTATCTCCGAAGGCGAGGTCGCTGGCGAGGATACAGGCGTCGTCAAATTTTTCGAGGATGGCCGGGCGGTCATCGCCCTTTGTGCAGATGGGCATCAAGGCCATGGTGACGGGGGATTCAAAGCCGAGATCCTGGATGGTTTTGGCGAGGATTTCGCGGGAAGTGGCGTCGAGTTTGTGCGGGGCGGTGGGCCAGTCGTCGCCCGTGTTGATTTCAAGGGCTTCGTAACCTGTATCGCGCAGGCGCGGGAGCGCGTTGAAGATATTTTCCGTTTGCATTGCATATGTGCCGTATCCAATTTTCACAATTACCTCCTTCAGTTGATAATTTACAACTCCATGCTAATGCGATATGGCGCGAAACACAACCGAATTTCTGATTAGTCGGTGTTGCGTCGGGCTACATGCTGGTCGTACATGGTCAACTGTTGCTCGTATTTCCAGGCGTGATAATCTGCGGTGTCTCGATTGGGTTCGATGACTTCGCCTGCGTGACACATCGCGTCCATTGCTTCCTGGATTGACGGGTATGCACCCGCGGCGACGGCACCGAGGATTGCTGACCCGAGTAATACGGCTTCGGGTTCTTTTGGTAGGTGTATGGGACGCTGTGTGGCGTCGGCGTGTTCGCGTATCCACAGTTCATTTTTTGTGCCGCCTCCACATGCATTGATTTGTTCAATTGCGTAGCCCTGTTTTTCCATTTCGTCGATGATATTGCGCGTGCCATAAGCGACTGCCTGGATGGTCGCATGGTAAATTTGCGCCAGCGTGTTGTAGGACATATCCAGGGTCAAGCCGTCCATCATTCCCCGCGCGTTGGGGTCGGCTTTGGGAGATCGGTTGCCGTGATGATCGGGCAAAATATGCAGCCGCTCTGTCCAATCTGATCGCACGCCTTTTGAGGCGATGTACGCGTTGAGTTCTGCGTACACGGCATTGATTTCTTTTCCGGTGAGTACATGCCAGTAGTGATCTTCTTCTTTGACCATGCCAAATCGCTCGATGGTGTGATCCAACAATGCGCCGGTCGCACTTTGCCCGCCTTCGCTGAGCCACGAGCCAGGTAGCATCGCACCGAAGTAGGGTCCCCACACGCCGGGGATAAATTGCGCCTCTTTTGACACGGCCATGTGGCACGACGAAGTGCCGCCGATCAATGCTAATATCGGTTCGCTGACGCCAACGCCAATACCCCCTGCATGTGCATCGATGATGCCGACACCCACGGCTGTTTGCGTTGTCAATCCCATCAAATCGGCGGCTTCTGTACTCAGTGTGCCCGCGTTTTCGCCCATGGGTGCGATATCTTCGGTCACTTTCCCGTCTTCGAATAAATCGTCCAAACCAATGGCGTCAAAGAAGGTGCGGTCCCAGCGCAATTCATGGCCCAGATAGGTCCATTTGCATACGTTGGTACACAAACTGCGGCGATCGGTCCCCGTTGCTTTATAGACCATAAAATCCGCCAGATCAAAAAATTTGCCCGCTTTTTGCCATGTTTCGGGCAGGTTTTCTTTGATCCACAACAGCTTTGGCGGTTCTTGTTCGGGCGACATTGTGCCCCCGACATATTGCAATACATCATATCCGCCTGCATTGATGCGATTTACCTGATCTATTGCGCGGTGATCGCGCCACACGATGATGTTGCGTTCGGTTTCGCCCGTTTCAGATACGGTCAGGGGCTGTCCAGCAGCATTTAGGACGACGAGAGAACAGGTGGCGTCAAAACTCATGCCGATTATGGCATTGGGCGAGAGGCCAGAATGGGCGATGGCCTGGCGCACGACTTTTCCGGTTTCTGCCCAGATATTTTCCGAGGATTGTTCGTAAAAATCGGGTTTGGGATTAAATTCCAGGATGGGAGACGATGCCGTGCCCAACATCGTGCCGTACAGGTCAAATACGCCTGCTCGTACACTGCCTGTGCCCACATCGACTCCGATTACTGCTCGATTACTCATCACTTACCTCAGTTGTCAGAAAGAAAAGCCCCGGAGGACCGGGGCTAATTGGAAGATGACATAAGCGTTCCACATACATCTCACCAGGAAATTTTGGCAACCCACCCCGATGTGGCGTCGCAATACAAGAATCCGCCATTGCAGATGGAGAGTCCGTGTGGCTCGGGATGGGGTTCGGGCACTTCTATGCGGTCGAGTTCTGCATTGGTCGCCAGATCGAGATTTACTATTACCCGATGACCTGTATGAACGACCCAGATCGAATCTTCTTCCGTTCGCACGACGCCGTGTGCGCGAGGCAAAGGCAGTTTTAATGTGCGGATGACGGACCAATCACTAATACGCATCTGCGTAATGGTCTGCTCTTTTAAGGTGGTCAACCACAATGTGCCCGGTTCAATTGAATCGTATTCTATGCCGTGCGTGCCGCCGCCCGTGGGTAGTGCCCAGCGGCCCTGTGTTTCTCCGTTACAGGGATCTACGCGTAGAACTTCACCCTGGGGCGCATCGGTCTCGCGCGGCAGCCGCCAGCGAATCCCCGGTCCATTTGCCGCCAACCACAGCGACCCATCGCCTGCGGCCATGCCACTGGTGTTGGAGGATTCCGATGGAATGTCTCTCAACAGGCGGCGATTGCCGTAATAATCGTCTGCATCCTCTGTCATGTTCATTAACGCCACCCGGTCCGTCACCTGATCTACAATCCACAAACCATCGTCTGTGAGTTGCAAACCGTTTGGTACGCCATAAGGCGCTCGAAATTGATTCTCTATTTTGACTTTCATACATCCTCCTCTGATTTAAAGGCGTGAGAAGACCTCACACAAAGACACGAAGGCACAAAGATACAAGACGTAAAAGACAATCGTCATCGCGGCATGATGTTAGCCGCGATCCAGGGGTGGTGTTGGGTTGGTCCTTTTACGTCTCACTGATTTTGGGAACTGGATAATCGCGCTTGCCATAAACAATGTTGTGAAACACCTGCCAGAAGGATTTGCCTTCACATCGAATTGTACAGTCATCCACGCGCTCAACCCCTTCTGGTACTGAAAGACGACCAGGTTCTGGGCGCGTTACCTCCATTACTACAGGGCTTTCTGCAATGAGGGGTTCGGTATTTTCAACGATCTCCATCGCTTCTTGGACGCGCGTCTTGATGAGGGCGCGGGCATCTACTGGCGCCATGTGGAGCGCACATAATTCACCGAGGCCTTCTTTTACTGGTGCTGTGACTATGTCCTTGACCCAGCGTTGGGACTCGGTACATGCGTGCAAATCGCCCGATGTAAAGACCCAGGGGATCCCCAGATCCCCACATAAATAAGCCGCCATTTCCATCTCGCCGACTTCAGCGCCGTTGACGCGATAGACCATATTGCGACTCATCGAATGTGCGAGACATCCGTTGGGTGTGTTGGTCATCGCGTGCATGCCCAATTGGATTAGTGCGTCGAATCTGGGGGATAATCCCGGTAGCCAGCAGGGCCGGTTGACGCCCTGTACGAGTTTCACGCCTGAGATCAGTTCTTCTGACAATATTGTGCGTCCCGCCCCATGTGCGTCATTGATGATTATCTCTTCTACGCCTGCTGCAAATAATCCTTCAGCCGCGGCGTTGACTTCACCTGTCAACAATCGCTGCATTTCAGCGCGGTCGTACACGCCTTTTGCCGTTGTCGCATCTTCCCGGTGTCTCGGGTCCCAGTCATCTACTCCGGCTGAGCCTTCCAAATCGGTCATCATGTAAACGGATTTTACGGACATGGGGTTCTCCTTCACAGGTCAATCACACACAATTGGCAAATTTCGGATGCGTCGCTGGCGTATAAAATCTGCGAGCTATCTTGCCGCCATACCGGGTGCAGATGGGTTCCGGCATGAGAGTGATCGAAGACCGGGAGTTCCAACAGGGTCTCAAATGTGTCGGTTTCGACATCTACGAGCAGGAATTTGGCTTCTTTTGTCGTGTTGTTCACCACATCGATCACAATGTATTTGCCGTCTGGGGAAAAGGAGGGATGTCCCGATCCCTTTACACAGGTTGCAGCCAGACGCTCTTCACCTGTTTCCACATCGGTCAGTACCAGTTTATTGCCCGGTGAGCCTTCAAACGGGCTGTTGGTCAATATTTCTCGACCATTGGGATGCCACAGCGGGTGATTGCCAAATTCGCCTATGCGTTTGAGATTGGAGCCGTCGGCATTGATGACGTACACATCTTTTACTCTGGGAAGTTCGCCGTATTTGCGGTCAAAATGGATTTCGTTGGTGAATACGAACATCATCTGAGAGCCATCGGGGGACCATTTGGTGTGTTTGACGAACATGTGCCAGTCGGCAATTTCGTCCCGACGCGGATGCAGTGCCAAACAATCGGAAAGGGTTGCGAGTTGTTTGGATTCTCCCGTCTCTAAATCCTGCGCGAAGACACCGTGTACATCCTTCATTTTGGGAACGTCGTCTTCGGCGTAATCGCCATGCATGGTGTGATAGGCATGCAGGTGTCCAGCGGGTGAAATCATCCGCAAGTCTCCAGGGTGCGTGCCCGAGATACCGGTATCTGGATCGACCCATCCGATCAAACGAGTTTCGCGGTCCCGATCCTTAAAATAGATCCGCGATCCATCCGATGCCCATTGCGCCAGCGCGCCGCCATTGGCGGACATCGCCCGCGATTCGGCCACTTTGTGCAAGTTGCCTCCATCGGCATCCATGACGCAAATATCACCTGTTTTTGAATCTGGGGCATCCATGCGGCTAAATGCAATGCGCCCATCCACGGGCGACCACGGGGGCAGGTCGTAATACCCATGCACCGACCGCCGCACATCCGTCGTCAGTTGTAATACGCGCCTTCCTGTCGGATTTATTAGCTCAATGGCTTCGGATGTGATGGTATCAATTGCCATGTCATATACCTCCAAATACTCAATGGTATTTCAAATAAGTTGTGTCTAACCCCACTGGACTTCGGCTTGCGCCGGAGTGACGAACGGCGGTTGTCATTGCGGCATGCTTAAAGCCGCAATCCAGTCTATCGGAAAAACATATCAACAAATTTTTTTGAAAGAATCCTCAATGCTTGCTTTTGGTTAAGCCATTTGCGCGATTAGCCCACTTTGGATTCAAGAATAACTCTTACGGACGCTATCCACAGCTTCGTCGGCGAGGGCTTGAGCTTCTTCAGCCGGAAGGTGCTTGTTCCGTTCCCAGACCGTTTCGACTGTCTCCCAGAAGATAGCTTGACGTACCGCACGGTCAACGAAACGGGATAGATCGCCTTTTTTGCCGCCAGTCCGGGCCAGATAACTCCGAACCTGGCGGTCGGTTTCCTCTGATATGACGATATTCCATTGGGTCATGGATAGCCTCTCATCATGTGTCTATAGGTGGAAAGATAAAAGGTTGGCAGTAGTCATTTAGGTAAGACCTGCGACCCTTTTCACGATATTCTTTGCGAGGTTGCTATACGTGTTAGTAGATCCCTGTCCTGCTTATCATCCAGATAATGCATCTTTCTGTGACAATTCGGACATAGCGCGACGATATTATCTATTGAATCTTTTCCGCCCTTTGAAAGCCACT
Source organism: Candidatus Latescibacterota bacterium (assembly GCA_022821275.1). Lineage (GTDB taxonomy): Bacteria > Latescibacterota > UBA2968 > UBA2968 > UBA2968 > VXRD01. Next base: position 12,926 of record JAJEDY010000032.1, read on the forward strand.
TGACATGATGCGTTTCGAGAAACGGCCTACCAAAGCTGTCTTTGAAAGGCCCCCTTTTTCCACATAGGCGACATTTTCCATTCGCCATTCTTTTTGCCAGCTCCGCAATTTTTGGATTTCGTTCGTAAGTTGTTGCAACTATTTCCCTTTTGTTTGGCTTACATTTATGACCTCTGATAACTTCACCTTCATTCAATGAAGACGGGTCTCGGACACGCTGTTTGAAATACTCAACGTTCCTAAGATATCTGATAAGGCCATTGATCAAGTCCTCTTTTAGAGAAACGTTACCAATCAGAATACCTTTCTCAACCTTTGTGCCATTCTTGATCTCTATCATGGAGTCGTACTGTAAATACCAATTGAGAAAGTTTGTCTTGTTAATACCCTTACGACCACCGCCGATCCTTCCACTGTGTAACAAAAATATAGAACCCATTTCATCAACAGCAAACATCCCTGAAGCAACTTTAAGGGCCACTCCATCTGTTGGTATGTTTATTTCGACAACGATATTGTTTTGCTTATTTTTATCTGGATCCAGACCAAAAGCATTCCAGAACATGCTTCTGTTATCATGTTTTTTTGACATAAACCAAACTGTTTGGTTGTGCTTTATAGGATATGTGGCATTTCTGCCACGATATCCAATTTTAAGACACCCTTTCAAATTTAGCCCTTTGCCCAGCGTGTTCTCAAGGAGCTTTTGACATCTCCTTGTTTCACTCTGACTCGTTACGCCTCTAAGCATAAATTACCTCTGTTTTCTGCAACTCTGCCTTCCTCCTTTTTATTTTTCGTGTGCAACTGCGCGGCTTGACTGGCAGAACCTTCCTCAGCCAGTTAAAAAGATAATAAGACCTCGCTGTTCTCGTATTTCTTAGAGTCCAAAAAAATGGTATCGGGACAAATATCTTGCTCATGCGGCCATGCGACGGTACCTCCCTCTGCTCGAACCTGACGGAAATAAACTTCATCTGCCAGTTCTTTGAACACACCGAAATCCAGCAAAGGGCGGCAGTCGTAGATGCCAACTTCACCATTTGTAAAAGCAATTTTGAGCTGATAATCAGCAAGAGGTGTTACATCTTTTACTCTTGGATTCATCATCTCAATCGCTTCGGACGTTATGTTATCAATCGCCATTGATGCATTGAACCTCAACCAATTTTCATGCACTAAGCAGCCACTACGCTTTGCGAACGAACCAACAGAGCGTATGGAATCTCAAATCCTGCTACGGTGGCGTCAGAGATAGTTTCTATTTCATTCGGGCTTACCTGCATTGAGGCATTAACAGAACGTACAAATGGATCCTGGGTTTTTAGAACGGTGATTCGAATAAGTGGTCGCCAAAAAGATTCGTCGCCATGTTTCCGCACGAGCGTTGTCATTTCCTTGATCGCTTCAGAGCGAGAAAGCTGGTCAAATTTTTTGGCGCTGACGATTAAGTGCCAGGGTTGTGCAAAGCCAGGCCCAAATGTATTGAGCATAAAGAGTGCCACAGGACCCCGTTTATCGCTCAGCTTATCAAGAAGCAGGCGAAGTTGATTCACCAGTATTTCATGATCCATTGTAAGACCCCATCTGTTTGATCTCTGATTGCATCCAACATATCAATGGCATCCTGCTGAGAATAGGTACCTGTTGCTGCGTATCGCCATAGAGGATTCCACGGAACCGCTGTTGACCAGTTATTGAACAATGTTGTATTGTTGGAATCCAGTTCTGGTTTAAGACCTGCGAGGAGTAGCAGTTGATCAAGGTCGTGAACAGCATAGACAGGCTTTAATTTCCCTTGATCCGGGTAATCGCGCAACCCCAATACCTTACAGATTCTGGCTTTCAAAGCGAGTTCCACGGCATATCCTGCAAGATAGACACTACCATTATACTGGCCTGCATTGTACAGCGTCTCTGCCTCCTGTAATCGGAGAGAGGCCAATGCTTTCAATTCATCCTGTGTTGGCACTTTGCCCCTTTTATTTTATTCGTCTTTCGTCTTCTCTTCAACCGTGCCTTCCACCTTCTTATTCCCCGCCTGCAGCCGCGCGGCCTGGCTGGCAGAGCCGATGTGCATGTAATTATACGCGTCTTCTGAGGATTTGAAGGGACCGTCGTAATTCTTGCGGCCGTGCCAGTTCAGGTTTGTGTACATCGGATTGGTGTGGCCCACTTCTTTTTCGCGTTTGGCAATATAGGCTTCCATCCGCCCGCGCAACAGAGCGACCATTTCGGGTTCTTTGTCTGCGAGATTTGTGGTCTCACCCGGGTCCTGAATCAGATTGTAAAGCTCTACTTCGGGTTTAAAATGGAAGTCGGGTTCCAATGCCACGATCAGCTTCCACTCAGGGGTGCGCCAGCCGTGTTTTCGCATCCATGTACACTCGGTAATATAAAATTCCGATTCGTGCGTGTGGCGTTTTCCCTCAACCATCGGGATCAAGCTGCGTCCGTCAAACGCGATGTCTGTTTCTACATTCAGGAGTTCCAGAATCGTGGGCGTGAGATCTTTGTGCTGATTGTAGCCCTTCACGCGCACGCCTTCGGGCAAGCTCCCGGGCAGGCGCATTGCGAGGGGTACTTTCAAGGTGCATTCGTACATCCCGTGGTGATCGAAATAACAATCGTGCTCGTCGAGGGTCTCGCCGTGGTCGCCATTGATTACGACGAGGGTATTGTCTCTCAGACCCAGTTCATCAATACGGGTGAGCAGGTGCTGGATACACGCATCCATATAGGCGACTTCACCGTCGTATTGCGCCACTACAAAATCGGCGTCGGTAATGCCCGGCGGCATCCAGCTCAAATGGAAATCTCGGAAGGGCTTGAATGCTTTGACCGGTTCCATGGTGGTTTTGGACGGGTCGCACGGGTCTTTGCTGTAGAACATCGAATCGTACGGTGGCGGCGGCAAATAGGGCGCGTGCGGGTCCATGTGTCGCAAAAATAGGAAAAACGGTTTGTCACCCGCGGCCAGGCGTTCCAGTTCTGGCAATGTCACTTCGTTGAGCAATTCGGCTTTGCGCAGCGGACGCTCGTCCCAACTTCCCCACGCTCGGAAGTTCACATATTCATCAAATCCGCGAGAACTCGGATTTCCCGTAAAGCCCACACACACGGTCTCATAGCCTTCTGCGCTCAAAATTTCGGGCAAGGTGGTGACGTCTTCTGTCAATCCGCCGCGATGGCGCAGTGCCACGACATCGGTGGAAAAACAATCCATGCCCGTCAGCATGGATGCATAGGCCGGTGTGGTGGGGATATGTGCGCTAAACGTGTTTTCGAACAAGACGCCCTGTGTAGCAAATTTGTCGATATGCGGTGTCGTGAGTCGATTATAACCATAGCAACTCATGTGATCTGACCACAAACTATCGATTCCAAATAAAATTACATTCTGTTTTGCCATGCTGTTCTCCAATTAAAAATTTTCGACAATTTTCCTGAACCCATCGCCATAAGCTTTCAGGGTTTCATCTGAATCGTGATCGCTTCCTGGCTTGTGGATGACTTCCACGGAAAAGAACCCGTCAAATCCGGCATCGTGCAATAATTTTAGGGGCGTGACATAGTCCAGGTCGCCTTCGCCCAGAGCGACGGTGGTAATTTTTCCATTTTCGGTGTCATAACGCCCGTCGTGTGCGTGCAGATGTTTGGTCATCTCACCAATCGTCTGCATGGTTTCTTCGGGGCGTTCCATGTGGCGCTGCGGGTGCATGAGGTCCCACAAGATACCCAGATTGGGATGATTTACTTTTTCTACCACTGCGCGCACTTGTGTCGAGACACACCACTCGTCGTGCGTTTCCATCATGACAATGACGCCGCGTTCTGCCGCGTGATCCATTACGCGCTTGTATGCCTCAGCCGTGCGGTTCACCATCCAGAATATTTCGCCTTTACCGCGCGCGCCGCCAAATGTGCGGATCAATCCGGCACCCAGATCAGCCGCGAGGTCTATTGCTGCGTTGGCCTCGGCGATGGACTGGTCCAGAACAGCGGGGTCTTCTGCGGCAAATTTTGCTCCGGTAGCCACGCAGGATATTTTTAGTCCGGCATCTTCCATTTTTGCTCGGGCCGCATCTCGCGCAGCCGCAGGCATGTCCAGTTCAAAACCCGAGGCGTGTCCCCACCCCGCGCGAGGCTCCAATCCTTCAAATCCATGGCGCTGCATCCCATCGATAATCTGCTCGATAGACCAATCTGGACACACACTCGTCATTGTTCCCAACCGAATCATCATCTGCTCCTTTCTCATTTCAGTGTTGTTCTCGAAATATCGGTGCTTAACCTAATGCTATCCTCCTGCTATCGCAAGCGGAAAAGGGATCAATAATAATAGGTCGATTTTTTTTGAGTCTGTATGGAACGCGCACGGCCATTTTCTGATCTAAGGATACAAGACCGGGGATCAATTCTGCATGGATGTGGGGGTATGGCAGTATAGATGTCGCCACATTTCAGGACGTAGCAAAGCGGGTTCTATCGGTCTTTTTAAGTGTACAAATGTAACATTTTAACAATTTATTACAATTTTCATGGGAACGAAGTGACCTGCTGATTGTTTAAAATACTGTAGCTACAAAGTGTAGCTAATGGTGTTGATTACATTTTGGTTCCGGCCGGACAAATGAGATCAATGCCTGAGAACGGTTCACAAAAATTCAATAGTGAGGAGCAAGGCCATGAAAAAGTGGATGACCTATAGTATTGCGTTGGCACTGACATGTGCCCTGTGGGGAGGGCAGGACACGCAGGCGGCAGGACCTGTATTTGTGGATGAAAATGCCGATGGTATTGATGACAATGTGCGAATATCGTATCATCGCGGACACAGGGGTGTTTTGGGAGGACGCGGCGCATCTTCGCAATTGACCGAAGAGCAACGCGCTGAATTGAAAACGCTGGTTGATGGTTTGAAGGAATCGGATACGTCGAGGGAAGATATTCGGGCGGCGGTGGATGCGAAGTTGGAAGAATGGGGTGTTGAACGTCCTGCCATTTCGTCCGGTCTGGCAAAGTTGCTTACCGAGGATCAGCAGGCTGAATTGACGACGTTGATCGAAGGGTTGAAAGAGTCGGATACGTCGAGGGAAGATATTCGCGCGGCAGTGGACGCCAAATTGGAAGAGTGGGGCGTTGAACGTCCCGAGCGCGGTCTGGAGGCTCTGTTGACCGAGGACCAGGAAGTTGCAATCAGGGTTTTGATTGCGTGGCTGCAAGTAGAGGGTAAAACCAGGGAAGATATTCGTGCAGCGGTAGATGCGAAGTTGGAAGAGTGGGGGATAGAACGTCCCGAGCGTTTGCGAGGAGGTAAGCGCGGACATGGTGGTAAACGGGGCGGGCATGGTCAGCGAGTTGGGTTCCGAGGCAGAGGGCATCTGCCCGGATCCACAAGCTCGGGATAATTTATCGGTTCATGGGGGAAGGGTATTTGCCCTTCCCCTGATAAACCCATCGCTATAAAAAGGAATGCGTATGAAATGGCTATTGATCTTTGCCTGTGCATTGTTCCTGGGGCTGAAAACCGCAGATGCAGATGTGCTTACAGATGTGGCTGTGGGAACGATTTACGATACCAATGTGGATGGGGTTTATGATGGGGTGAGTTCTTTTGTGACGCAATTTTCCGCTTCTGTGATGCGTCCCGTGGATATGGATGATTCATATCTGCGGTTCTTTTTTTCAGGTAATGGTTTTTTATTCTTTTCCAATGGTGATCGGACATTTGCGACCAATCGCCTGGGGGTGGATTTTGCGCACGATCTGAATAGTGGTGAGCGCGATAGGATATTTGCGGGTTTTTCGCTGGCTGCGCGTGCAAATCGCTCTATTTACGATGTGTATGATTATACCGGGCTGGCGGGATATGTGCAGGGCAAATGGTATAGCAATGAGAATACGATGAAGCGAGTGGGGTATCAGCTCAATTGGCGGTCATATCTGAATTTGAATGTGTCGCGTTATGTCGATCACTACGCATTTTTTCAGATCAACCATTTTTTTCCCACGCGCACGACACTGAGAGGCGATCTCGGTTTGGGCTATAAGTTGCGCGAGGGGGCTGAAGGACAGATGGTTTTGGGATTGCAGGTGGCGCAATCTCTGACGGATAATACGGGCTTGCGAGTGCGCTATCAGCGACGCATCAATTTGCGGGCAGCAAATGATGATCCCACGCGATTTAATGCACTCATTTACGGCGATGATGATATATTAAAGGATCGCTACGATTATAGCGGCGATCAAATAACTGCGCGGCTGACCCAGCAATTGCCCTTGCAAGTTCGGATCATTCTGGAAGGTGGGTACGAAAGGCAGTCTTATAAAGACGATCTGGCGCGGGATGTCAGTGGCGCGGTTTTTCCAGAGGGCGCGTTGCGCGAGGATGAGTATTTGTTTTTTGACGTGTTTTTGGAACTGCCCTTAACGCAGCGCGTGACAACGGAATTCGGATACGGCATTTCGCGCAATTTTTCAAATGACGAGTTTTATCACTACGATAGGCGACAAAGTGTATCTTTTAATTTGAATGTGGAATTTTAGAGTTGTGAGTGTGTTGGAGGATGAGAATGAATCGAAGAGATGTTTTGAAGCGCGTAGGGGGTGTTGGTCTGATGGGCGTTGGCGGCCTGATTATGAAAGCTTGCAGGGGGGACCTGATCACCCGTAGTGACGATGATCCTCTCCTGAGTGAGGGAAGTTGCATTTTAATACCGCGAGAAACAGCAGGGCCTTTTCCATTAAATTTGAGCAATAATCCCGAATATTTTCGGCGGGATATTGCGGAAGATAGATCGGGCGTACCACTTCATTTGACTTTGAAAGTGGTGAATGCAAATGCTGAGTGTGCGCCAATTGCCAATGCGCGCGTTGATGTGTGGCATTGCGATGAACGCGGAGTTTATTCCGGATTTTCCAATCAATCTGGCGGTGTCAATGCGAGTGGACAGACTTTTTGCCGGGGCATTCAGTTGAGTGACGAGAATGGCGATGTCACATTTACAACGGTTTATCCGGGATGGTATCGGGGCAGAGCGACGCATATTCACTTTCAAGTTTTTTTGAATAATGGATTGGTGGCAACATCGCAATTGGCTTTTCCCGAAGAGATCAATACAGTGGTGTACAATACAACGGACTATGCTGCTCGGGGCCAGAATTCCACGAAAAATACCGATGATGGCATTTTTCGTTCGCCAGCCAATACACTCCAATACCAAATGGCCAATGCGATTGCCAATGTCACGACAGGAGGCTTTGATGCCGCGCTGCAAGTTGGTATAGCAGTGTAACTGTAAGTGTGGATTGATCAAAAAAATAAGGTATTGTCGGGAGATTTTCTGTGCTCAATTGGTCAACATGTGACGATAAATTGCTCGTTGGATATGCTCAGAAGGGGCATGCAAAGGCGTTTTCTGAATTGGTTCGGCGGCACCATATGCGGGTTTTTCATACGGCATTTGGCATGGTGGGCAATAGGGAAGATGCCGATGATCTGGCACAACTTGCGTTCATCAAGGCGTTTCAGTCGCTTCACCAGTTTAGAGGGCAATCGCTGTTTTCCACCTGGTTGTATCGCATCAGCATCAATTGTTGTCTGGATTGGATTAAGTCGCAACAGCGCAAATATGATGTTAAGATGGATGATGAATGGTGGTTCAGACAAGCAGATAGTGAAGCGCTGTTTGCAGGTCCAAAGCGAACCGATTACAGGGTTGAGCAGAGTGAGTTGCGCGATGTTTTGACGCAGGTGTTGGCGGATATGCCGCCCATTTTTCGGTCTGTGCTGGTTCTGCGCGAGTTGAACGGGCTGTCGTATCAGGAGATCGCCAGTATTGAGGGGTGTTCAGTGGGCACTATAAAATCGCGTTTGTTTCGGGCGCGCGCCCAACTTCGCAAATTGTTGAGGCCTTTTTACAAAGCACTTGTGGCATAATAGAATTTATTTGAGGAGGCATATCAGTGGATGATAAGACGGAAAGAAGAGTGTTTTTAACGCAGGCTCTTGCACTTGTGGGGGGGTGCATGTGCGCCGGATGGATTTCGGGTTGTGAGAATGATGTGTTGAAGTCGTCTGGTGAGAGTGTGCAATTCGATGTGGGCAGCGCGCCTGCGTTGGCACTGGTGGGAGGGTCTGTGAAGCAAGTTTTTGAAGGGCAAAATGGCGGCGCACCCGTGATCATTTTCCGCGCTGCCGAAGAAAATTTTGTGGTTTTGAGTTCTGTGTGTACGCATGAGGCGTGCGAGGTGGATTTACCGGGGGAACGCGATCCACAAATCTGGTGTTCGTGCCACGGTGCGATGTTTGACAGAACAACGGGGGCGGTTCTGCGAGGACCTGCTACTGCACCTTTGCCGCGGTTCGAGAGTACCTATGACAATGGGACACAGACGTTGTCAATTCTGTTTTAAGGAGCGAGAGACCAGGGGCTGTCGCTTATAATAAAAAAACCGATCTCTGAAGTTATAGTGATCGGTTTTTTTATTTTTAGTTTGTTGAATGTCGAGATGGATTGCCTTTCAGGACCGAATTGCGCTATATTGTGATATGTTGTATAAATTCAGCGGTCCATTGAGAGGAGCGGAAAGATGTCTGATCTGGCTATTGACGGTGGTCCCAGAACTGTTACTGCTCCGATGAGTGATTCGTGGCAGGATGTGAGCGATTTGGAGAAGCAGTACGTCAATTATGTTTTGGATAATAAAGATGATGCTTATGTAGAACTCGACAAGTTCGAAGAAGAGTATCGAGCTTTTGTGGGGACCAAACACGCGCTTTGTATGTGCAATGGCACAGCCGCACTACACTCGGCGATTTTTGCCGCGGGTGCATGTGCAGGGAAAGAGGTGATTGTGCCCACTGCGACGTGGCACGCGACGATTACGCCAATTTTGCACTGCAATGCCACACCCGTTTTCTGCGAGGTAGATCCGGAAACATTTTGCGCCGATCCCGAGGATGTGAAGAAGCGGATTACACATCGCACATGCGCGATTATAGTGACACATATTTACGGCAACCCGGCAGATATGGATGCGTTTTTAGATATTGTGGAGGGGACTGATATAGTGCTGATTGAAGATGCCTCCCATGCGCCCGGGGCGATGTGGGGTGATAAGATGGTCGGCTCTATTGGGCATATCGGATGTTTTAGTCTTCAGGAAAAAAAGCCAGTATCTGGTATAGAAGCGGGTGTTGCGACGACGAATGATGATGATCTCTACGACCGCATGCTGGCTCTGGGGCAGTGCGGGCGGTGCGATGCGCTGTGGCAGACGGATCATTTTAAGGCTCTTCGCAATATGGGGTTGGGGATCAAATACCGCGCAAATCCTCTGGGTATTGCGATGGCCCGCGCACAGTTGGAGCGCTTGCCGGGGCTGAATGAGAAGCGGACAGCCTGGTTTGAGCGGATGGATAGCCTGCTCGGTGAAATCCCAGGCGTGGCTCCGCAAAAGACATATCCCAAGGCGAAGCGAGGCGGCATGTTGCTCTACGCGGGAACGGTTGATCCCGATGTGTTTGGTGCCCCGCTCCCGCTTATCATAAAAGCACTGGTTGCGGAAGGGGTGTACGCCGCAGAGACTACGGCCTGGGGGTATAGCGCGATGCACCTTGAACCGCTTTTTAACGATTTTTCGTTTGATGGTTTGGGTGGGCCATGGGCGGATTTGTCCGCAGGGGCGAGGCGACCCAGGTGTAATCTGCCGGTGAGTGAGCGGTTGCAGGACATGAGTTTCTGGCTTGCCACGCCAGTCGCGCCCTCTGCAGAGTGGGTGGAGCAGAACGCACAGGCATTTGCCAAGGTGGCGGCTCACCGCGAGCGATTATCTGAGATTGCGAATGGATTTTGACTATGCGCTTTTTAATTTTTTCCATATTTCTCGCGTTTTTCCCATTGAAGGCGACTGCTGAAGAGGAAAGGGTGTCTTCGGAGGGCAGTCTCGCACTCGCCGTTGATGTATGTAGTTTTCGCGGAGACGATGGGCCTTATGAAGAGGTTGTCATCCGTTTTCCCGCGACGCATCTTGCGTTTGATACACAGGGTGATAGTCTTTTTGTCGCGCGTTATGTCCCGCGCCTCGAATTGTTCGATGAGAATGGCAATTCGGTCAAGAGGATAGAGGGCGAGCGCGTATTTTCTTCTGTTGAGCGGATCGACGAACCAGAGCATTTTGTTTATGATATCGCGCGATTTCAGGTTCCATCGGGATATTATCACGCGGTTCTGGACGTCAATGTCGTGGGCAATGATCGCCGGGGACGGGCTGTGTTTTCTATTGAGGTGCCCGAGTACCAGACGGGCCGACTCGCGTTTAGCGATCTGTTTTTTGTGAGTGAAATTGATCCGCTTTTTCATCAATTCGATTCCTTCCGCAAGGCAGGTCATGTTCTTTTACCCGCACCTGGGCGCGAGGTTGGAGATGGTGCGCCTCTGCACTTTTATGTCGCGCTTTATGAGATCGGACGGCTTGCCCACAGTGTGCGGTTTCAAATCAGCGACCGTTTTGGTCATGTCGTTTTTGATCATCTGCGGGAGTTCCCCACGTATCGCGAGGATGCAAAGTTTGTCGAGGGGATTCCGCTGCGCGGGTTGCCTGCAGGTGAGTACACGCTGAACGTTAAAGCGCGTGCAGGGGGGCAGGTAGCGCATACGCAACGCGATTTTCGCATAGCGGGTTCGCCGGTTGAATTATCGCTTACGGCGCAGCAGCAGGCTCTTATGGAGAAAATTCTGGAACGCTTTTCAACTCCGGAGGCTGTGCAGGAATACGCGCAAGTCGATGCGGGGGAACGCGCTGTTTTTATGTACGGGCATTATCTCGAGCGGATGCCACTTTTTGCACAGGCTTATATCGCACCGGTTGTGGGATTGGGCAATCGCGAGGTTGGGATGGCGATGTTGCGGGCGATAGGTCTCGAGGAAACGCTCAAGAAGCGCGTTGACAAGACGTTTGGCGAGCGTTTGCCCGAGGCGGATATGCTTGCGGTGCGAATGGCGCGCGATATGGTCGATTTTGTGCTGGCTGAAGATCCGCGTGATCCACAGGCGTTGACTGCCAAGGCAGTGCTCGCGCTTGAGAGTGGGACACTGGCAGAAGGCGAGGAGCGGGTGCGAAAGGTGCTTGATGTCGCTCCCGATTTGTCCGAAGCGCGCAATGCTATGGGTATTGTGAGGATGGGGCGTGGCGATTGGGATGGCGCTGTTGAAAAATTTCAAGAGGCCGCATGTTGGACAAATGCAGAACTGGCGCGTTTTCTATCTGGGAAGGGCGAGGGGATGGAATATCTGAAAGCGGCTGCTGCGCGAGATCCCACCCATCCTTTTTTCTATTATATGATGGGGCGGGTGTTAGAGCGCAGGGGTGAATTTGTCGAGAGCGCTGCTGCGTATAGCCAGCAGATTGCAGTGGATCCCCTGTTTGCGAGGGCGCGCTTTGACTTTGGACGCGTGTTGTTCAAACAAGGGCATATTGATTCGGCTACGGTTATTTGGCGAGAATTGATGGAAGCGCGGCCAGATTTTCGCAGTTTATGCATGCATCCACTTCTGGAGGCGTATCTCAATATTGGGGAAACGGGCAAAGCGCACGCGCTGATTGCAGAGGAGTTGCGCACGCTTAGCGATGAGGCGAGAGAACGTGTGGAAGATATTTCACTCGTGGCGGGTCCAGAGGAATTGGCGGCGTACCAGCGTCTGGCACCCGAGGAGCGGGCACAGTTTGTTCGGGCGTTCTGGCAACAACGCGATCCCACGCCAGCAACACCTGGCAACGAGCGGTTGGTTGAGCACTATCGGCGCGTTGTTTATGTGTCGCAGAATTTTTCAAAAGATGGACGAAAATGGGACAGACGAGGCGATGTGTATATCCGTTATGGCGAACCCGCGCATGTGAGTAAAAGATCGGATATTCGATTTGAGACAGATGCGGAGGTCGTGCGGGTAAAGGAGCGGTTGATAGCGGTGCTGTCGCCAGAGGCCAAGCAGGAGATTATCGCGCGGATAGGTCGGTTGCGCACATCAACGCGCGATGTCGAAATCGAGTCTGATTTGGGAGAGGTGGTCTCGATTAGCGATTTCGAGTCTATTGACTTTGAGATGAATCCCAATCGCGTGTTTTTTGCCAGGAGGACCGATGATGTGAATACTTATGTTCGCGGCAAGGAACTCTTCGGGCGGGATCGTCCGGGCATGAGCGAGCGTCCGATGCGGGGGATACCGCTTTATCCGGTCAATGGAAGCGAGCCTTGGGAATACTGGATCTATCCGGATGTGGGTGGGGGTATTGAAGTCGTTTTTACAGCGTTGACGCCGAAGGGCGATTTCGATTTTCCCGATGTTTCTCAGGGGCGGAAAATTGCGCGGTTTAACCAGCGGTTTTGGGAAGATACGCGGCCCGAGGTTATTATTTCACGGGCGGTGAATGCGCAACCCGATCGCTATGTGCCCGTTGGCAAGGGCGTGCTGGATTTTCACTCTGCTTCGGCAGATTTCAGAGGGACAGATGATAAATCTCGGCTGGAGGTGTATTATGGCGTGCCGGTTTTAGATGCGATTGATGGTGGGGGCGAAGAGGTCGTTTTTGAGCGCGGTATCGCGCTTTTTGACAGTAGCTGGACACCGATCTATCGCAGGCTGGAGCCGATGCCGGTGCGCGTGGATGTAGGCGGTGTTGAGGCCGGTACACTGGCGATAGATGAGCTCGCACTTCAGGTTTTGCCCGGGCGATATTATTTGGGGCTTCAGATCAATCATCCGGCATCCGGGCGCAGGGGTGGATATACGCAGGAACTCGTGGTGGAGGATTATGTGGTCGCTGGACTCAAGATCAGCGATATAGAGCTTGCGGGAAGGGTGCAAGTAGATTCTTCGGCTACGGACAAAGGTGGCGTCGAGGTTATTTCACTGCCGTCGCGCACCTATAAGACCGGGCAGCCGGTTGTTATTTACTACGAAGTTTACGATTTGAAAATTGACGATTTTGGGCAGACGAAATATCGCGTGGATTACCGCATTACGCCCCGGGAAGGCAAACTCAGTGGTGTGCAGGTTTTGCGAGCGCTGGGGCGTTTGCTCGGTATTGAAGAAAAAGCAGTTGTTACGATTTCTTATGAGCGGACGGGTACAGAGTCTGACGAGTACAATTATCTGGAGATTGACCCGGGCGAGTCAAAACCGGGGCGTTATGAAATTGCAGTAACGATTACCGATTTGAATGACGAGCAAACCGCTGAGAAAACGGTGATATTTTTTATTGGCGAGTAAGGAGGCTTTATGACGCTACGCGCCATTCTCATCGGATTGTTCATATCTGTTCTCGTCAGTTTATGGCCTTCTTATACCACGTATATCCTCCGATCTGCGCGTGCAGATTACGCGCATCTCTCCGTTGCAATTCTCCTTCCTTTTCTCTTTTTGCTGTTGGTCAATCTCTATTTTTCTCGCAAAAGCAAGGGGCTTACGCCTTCTGAGCTTATTCTCATCGCTTCGATGGGGATGGTTTCTGCCCTGACGCAGGGCGAGTGGCTCGCGGGGTATTTTCTCGGCGTGATTACGGCACCGGTCTATTTTGCCTCTCCAGAAAATGGGTGGGCAGATACATTGCTTACGCGTTTGTCCGACTGGTCTGTGGTTTCCGATCACCACGCCGCGGTTGCTTTTTACGAGGGGTTGCCGGCAGGGACAGCTTTTCCCTGGGGAAGTTGGATCGTTCCCCTTTTCTGGTGGGGATGTTTCTTTTTGGCGTTTTATGCTGCCAATTTGTGTCTTATGGTGGTGTTTCGACGGCAGTGGATGGATTACGAGCGTTTGCCTTTTCCGCTGGCTGCTGGTCTTCTGGAACTTACCGGGGAACACGGGCAACGGGGTACATTGATGGAATTGTTGCGCAATCCGCGTTTTAAGATCGGTTTTTTTGTCGCTCTTTTTCTGTTTGGATGGGATATCGTTTCCTGGTTTACCGAGTTGATTCCGCCGCTTCAGGCGAATATTGATCGGCAAATTTTCATCGGCGAGGGATTTCCATATCTGCGGTTTAAGACGAATCCCCTGACGATTGCGTTTGGTTATTTTACAGAGTCCAATGTGTTGTTTAGCATCTGGTTTTTCCATTTGGTGATGGTGTTGCAGGTGGGGCTGATGAATCGTTTGGGATTTGAGATGGGGTCGCCCGATCCGTGGTGTTCTTATCATCCTGCCGTGGGATGGCAGAGTTTTGGTGGCTTGCTGGCATTTGTGTTATGGGGCTTGTGGGTTGCGCGAGATCATCTGTCCGCAGTTTTTCGAAAGGTGTTTACTTCGGGCGGGGACGATGTGGATGATTCGGGTGAGCTTTTTTCGTATCGCACGGCAGTGTTCGTTTTTTTTGGGTGTGTTCTGTTCAGTGTGTTGTTTTTCTGGGAACTCGGGCTTTCGGGATGGGCTGCACTGGCTTTTTGGAGTGCCACGTTGGTGCTTTACCTCGGTCTGGCACGCATTATTGTGGAGACGGGGCTGATTTATTTGAGGACGCCGATTACTGCACAGGCTTTTACCTGGCATGTTTTGGGGATAACGGGTATTGGGCCGATGCATGCGATGGCACTCGGTCTGGCGTACACGTTTTTTGCCGATGCGAAGACGATTGGCGTGACAACGCTGGCGCATATTCCGCGTCTTGGGCAGGCAATGGGGCGCAGCGGTCGGAGGCTCGTGCCATCTGCTGTGGGCATGGCGTTTATCGCTGGCGCGCTGGCGGTTTTTGTGTTTATCATTTATCAGGGCAATTACACGGTGGGCAGTTATAATTTTGGCAGTGTGAGTTTTAATGGCTCGGGCGATGGGGGGATTGGGGTGTGGCTTTTGACTGCCAATCGCATTCGGAGCAATGCGTTAGAGACGGACTGGATGCGCCTGGGCTGGCTGGGGTTTGGCGCGATTTTTACGCTGGGGCTGTACGCGCTTCGCTACCGTTTTCCGGGGATTGCACTGCATCCCATCGGTTTTGCGATTTCGGCATCCGATGTTTTGCGCAGTGGTATTTCGTCGATTTTTATTGTGTGGGTGTGCAAGACATTGATTTTGCGCTTTGGCGGCCTTGAGAGTTACCGCCGCAATACACCGCTTTTTATGGGGTTCGTGGTCGGTTTTTTAGCGGCGATTGCCTGTGGTGCAATTGTGGATTTTATCTGGTTTCCCGGTCAGGGCCATAAGATTAATGGATGGTGAGGAAATTAAAAATGAAAAATACCCAAAAAACAGCGGCGCATCCACTAAGTCAAACCGCCGCTGAGTTGCGTTCTGGACAGCGGGATCTGGAGGCGTACGTTGCGGCGTGCTGCAAACGCATCGATGAATGGGATGGGGATATTCTGGCGATGTTGCCGGAAGCGAATCGCCTGCAACGCCTGTTGAATGATGCTGTCGGACTTGCGGGCAGAGGTGAAATTCCGCCGCTGTTCGGCACTCTGGTTGCGGTTAAAGATATTTTTCATGTTGAAGGGTTTGAAACGCGGGCAGGCTCTGGCGTGCCCCCAGAGGTTCTCACGGGTCCTGAGGGTGGGTGCATAAAGGCGCTGCGGGAGGCGGGTGCTCTGGTGCTCGGCAAATCGGTTACGACTGAGTTTGCGTGTTTTAAGCCGGGGCCAACGCGCAATCCCCGGGATCTGGATTTTACGCCTGGTGGGTCGAGTAGCGGTTCGGCTGCGGCAGTGGCAGCGGGGTATTGTCCACTTGCACTTGGATCGCAGACTATTGGTTCGGTTATCCGTCCTGCCGCGTTTTGCGGGATTGTCGGTTTTAAGCCGAGTTATGCGCGGATTGATATTTCCGGATTCGTTCATTGCTCTCCGTCAGTCGATACGATTGGGATGTTCACGCAGGATGTTGCGGGTATGGAGATGGCGGCCGCTGTTCTGTGTGGCGGATGGCGCGCTTCTGTTGCGAGGTCGGAAAAACCGAGGTTGGGAATACCTGTGGGTCCCTATCTGGATCAAACAGAACCACGGGCGCGAGCGGATTTTGACACGCAGATACAGGCTCTGCGAGCGGCGGGATACAATGTCGCGGAGGTGCGGATGTTCGACGATATTGCCGATATCGATGACCGGCACCGAAATATGATGAAGGGGGAGATGGCAGAGGTTCACGCGCCGTGGTTCGATCAATACGCATCGACTTATGATGCGGGTACGCGCGCACTGGTTGAGGAGGGGCGTGCGCTTTCGCAATCCGAGATCGATGCGGGGCGAATGGGGCGTATTGAGTTACGCGAAGAGGTCGAGTCTTTGATGCAGGCAGAGGGGGTTGATCTTCTCGCCTGTCCGGCGGCGCCGGGCGCGGCTTTGAAAGGACTGGGGAGTACGGGCGATCCCTGTATGAATTTGCCGTGGACGCATACGGGGATGCCGGTGATTGCTTTGCCCGCGGGACGTGCGTCCGATTCGGGGATGCCTCTCGGGATTCAGTTTATCGCCCCGTTTCACCGCGACGAGGAGTTGCTCGCATGGGCGGTACTTTTGGAGCGGGACCTTTCCGGTATTTTTGCATTTTAGCCATTAACATAGTTAAAAGCATTTTCTATCCTGGACGCCTGCTTAAGGCATGCAGAGCCTGCCCCTGCATGGTCTAAGCAGGGGCGTGACGATAGGAATAGCGATTGTCATTGCGGCATGTTCCCTGCTTAAATCATGCAGGGACATGCTTTAGCCGCAATCCAGTGTCTTTTATTTTTCCCCACCTTTAATTGTTATTATAGGAGCAAAAAAATGAAAGCAGCTATTCTCCACAAGCCTCACACCCGTGTTTCTGTCGAAGATGTGGATATCGAATCTCCCCATGAAGGAGAAGTGCTTCTCGATATTGTCGGCGCGGGCGTTTGTCACAGCGATTATCACTATGTGGATGGACATGTCAGGCCCCGCGCACTTCCCTGGGTTATGGGTCACGAGGGCGCGGGTGTGGTGAGAGAGGTCGGTTCCGGCGTGACCAGTGTTCAGGTTGGTGATAAAATTGTTCTTTCTCTGGATGCGATGTGCGGCTATTGCCGCAATTGTAGCGAGGGCAGTCCGGCGCTTTGCGAGACCCATCCAGGTGGTGTGCCGAGTCGGATTTCTAAGAATGGGACGGTTTATCACCACGGGCGGCCCACATATACCGAGCAGTCGATTGTGTTGGCGGATGCGTGTGTGAAGGTGCCGGATGATACAGATCTTCGGATCGCGTGTCTGATCAGTTGCGGGGTGATTACGGGTATCGGTGCTGTGGTGAATCGCGCGAAGGTCGAGGCGGGCGCGACAATGGCTGTGTTTGGTTGCGGGGGTGTCGGTCTCAATGTTATTCAGGGTGGTGTTCTCGCTTCGGCGGGGAAGATTATCGCAGTGGATAATGTGCCGTATAAACTGGAGTTGGCGGAACAGTTTGGGGCGACGCATTTTGTGAATGCGGATAGGGAAGATCCGGTTCAGAGGATTATGGAGATTACGGGCGGTGGGGCGGATTACGCGTTTGAGGTTGTCGGATTTCCGGCACTCGTGAGACAGGCGTTCGCGTCGGTTCGGATGACTGGTGCCGCAATTGTGGTGGGGGTGCAGCCGACTGGGGAGGATATATCCGTCGATGGCACAGATCTTTTGCGCGACCGCGCTATTATGGGGTCGTGGCACGGCGCTGCCCGCGCCCGCGTTGATTTTTTGTGGATTCTGGATCTCTATCGGCAGGGGAAGATTAAATTGGATGAGTTGATATCGCGCTTTCGCCCGCTGGATGAGATCAATGAGGCTTTTGAAGATATGGTTCAGGGGAAGGTGGCGCGCACGGTGCTGGTATTTGATTGAGATGCTTGATGTAAGAGGACTGAGAAATGGCAATAAAAAAATCCCAACTCTATTCATCACTCTGGCAAAGTTGCGATGAGTTGCGCGGTGGTATGGACGCTTCGCAGTACAAGGATTATGTGCTGACACTGCTGTTCATGAAATATATCTCGGACAGGTACGCGGGCGATCCAGACGCACTCATTGAAGTGCCCGATGGGGGCAGTTTTGCCGATATGGCTAACCTGAAGGGCGACAAGGAGATCGGCGATAAAATTAACAAGATTATTAGTCGTCTCGCCGAGGCCAACGATCTCCAGGGTGTCATTGATCTGGCCGACTTCAACGACGAGAGCAAACTCGGCGCGGGCAAGGAGATGCAGGATCGACTGTCGAAGTTGGTCGCCATATTCGAGGGCCTTGACCTGCCCGGCAATAGAGCAGAGGGCGATGATCTGCTGGGCGATGCGTACGAGTACTTGATGATGCATTTTGCCACTGAGTCCGGTAAGAACAAGGGGCAGTTTTACACGCCGGCTGAGGTGTCGCGCATTATGGCAAAGGTGGTGGGTATTGGCCCGCACACCCGTCAGGACGAGACGATTTACGATCCGACTTGTGGCTCTGGCTCGCTGTTGCTCAAGGCTGCGGACGAGGCACCAAATGGCATCACGATATACGGGCAGGAGATGGACAATGCCACCTGGTCGCTCGCGCGAATGAATATGATTCTGCACGGTCATCCGACTGCCGAGTTGTATAATGGCAACGCGCTGGCCGCTCCGTATTTCAAGAACCAATACGACAATCTCAGGACCTTTGACTTTGCCGTCGCCAATCCGCCTTTTTCCGCCAAGGCCTGGTCCAGTGGTCTCAATCCAGAGCACGACGAGTACGGGCGCTTTGAATACGGTATTCCCCCGGAAAAGAATGGCGACTATGCCTTTCTCCTGCACCTTATTACGTCGCTCAAGAGCAAAGGCAAGGGTGCGATTATTATGCCGCACGGCGTATTGTTCCGCGGCAATAAGGAGGCGGATATCCGCAAAAATCTCATCGAGCGTGGCTTTATCAAAGGTATCATCGGCCTGCCAGCCAATTTGTTCTATGGCACCGGCATTCCCGCGTGTATCCTGGTCATTGATAAGGAGAATGCACATGCCCGCTCTGGTATCTTTATGATTGATGCGAGTAAGGGGTTTCTCAAGGATGGCAATAAGAACCGCTTGCGTGCGCAGGATATACACCGGATTGTCGATGTGTTTAACAAGCAGATCGAATTGCCGCGCTATTCCCGCATGGTGCCGATGGCTGAGATCGCCAGTCCTGCTAACGACTACAATCTCAATATCCCGCGTTATATTGATTCCAGCGACCCGGAAGATTTGCACGATCTCGATGCACATTTGCACGGCGGTATCCCAGACCGCGATCTGGACGCGCTGGGTGATTATTGGGAGGTTTTTCCTTCGTTGCGTCAGGCGTTATTTATCGGCAATGGTCGCGCGGGCTATAGCGAGGCTCGGGTTGAGACGGTGAAGGATGCTATTCTCGACCACGGCGAGTTCAAGTCCTATATGACGCATGTCTCGGATGTTCTGGATGATTGGCAGGCGACCCACGAGCCGCTTCTCAAGGGGCTTGAGAAGGGGGATAATCCCAGGGATATTATTCAATGCGAATAAAGAGTTGAAAAGATCGCGTTCTTGCCAGATGATTGAGTAGTCAAAGCAATCATCAACCCTTAAAAAGGAGCAAGAACGCGATGGATTGGCAAGATAGACTCATCGGTTTGTATCTGTATATATGCCAGC
>JAJEDY010000040.1 GCA_022821275.1 Candidatus Latescibacterota bacterium
TTGTTTCAGTGGATTGATGATAAAACTGGCATACAAAAAGCCTGTAAGGTGCGATCCTATAACGGGTTACTCGTCCATATCTTTGGACGAATAGCCGCTGCTTGCTTCTTAATCGCTTTTTACTCTTGATTCGCGTTAATATATGTTGAGCAGACCTCTCCTGATGAGCGCAGAGAGGTGGCTTTCCACAGGCGCATTTGGGATAAAAATCCTATCTCAGAGTTAGTTGGAGGGAGAGGGAACATCGATGTTTCTCAAGCGATTAGCAATATAGAGTTTCGTGAGTGGCTGACAGATATGTCTATTCGTACTTTTAGGAGTACTTTGCCCAATCTTCATAGTGCCTTAGAAGAAATTCGCAAAGAACTGGTTGATAGGGTTAATGAATTAGGTGTAAAGAAGAAGCCGTTTGCGAAGGGAACCCGACTATTGGCAGCACTGTTTCCCTATGATTTCACCACATTAGTTTCTGAAGAAAAACTCGACAAGTTTATCAGTAAATTTAACAAAGCTTTCCCTACTCTGGAAATCAACCCTCAGGGCTCAGTTCCTTACAAGCATCGGCAAATTCTTGACAAGTTAGATGAGGTTGACGACTTCGAATTAGCTTGCCGGATGACGTTACCGTTCCGGCTAATGGATCAGGGCTACCTGACGCCGGAGCCACTATCTACCGACGACTCTGACGAGATGATCGCCCCACAGAACATCATCCTCTACGGCCCGCCGGGCACTGGCAAGACCTATAGCACAACCCAAAAGGCAATCAAGTTGATTTTGGGGAAAGGCAAAAAGCTTGATTCAGATGAGATCAAATCCCAATTTCGAGAATATCAAAAAGAAGGACAAATAGAGTTCGTTACGTTCCATCAGTCCTACGGGTACGAGGAATTTGTCGAGGGGCTTCGGCCTGTCCTTGACGATACCAAGGGCGGTGATGTCCACTACGAGCTACATGATGGCGTCTTTAAGCGAATTGCTCTGCAAGCTGCCGCCGAAGGGATAAACTACGACTTCGACTTCCTATGGAATCAGTTGGTAGCGGAGATTAAGGAAACCGATGAATATGTTGTCGAAAGCAAAGGTCGAGGCAAACGCAAAGGCAATCTCTATAAGCTCTCGCTCGCTCCGAATAGCGAGACTATCCAGGCCCAAAACATAGATGACCAAAACCTTTCGCCTTTGCAGGCTAGTAGGAAGAATAGCGAAGAACTTTGGAAAAACTGCAAAAAAGATCCAAAGGAACTGACAACTACTTTTATCTCTGATATCGTTGGGCTCAATGTCCATCACACACTCATGTGGATCGTTTACAAATGCCTATGGGAGTTGAGTCGCAGCTTGGTACAGAAGGCCATAGACGATCATGTGCAGTTCAAGTTCGATAGCAGCAAACAATACGTGCTCATCATTGACGAGATCAACCGAGGCAATGTGAGCAAGATTCTCGGTGAATTGATTACTTTGCTTGAACCAGACAAGCGAATCGGAGCCGATAATGAGCTAATATTAAAACTTCCCTACTCGCAGGCGCGTTTTGGCGTTCCGCCGAACCTGCGCATCCTTGGCACAATGAACACGGCTGATCGCTCCATTGCCCTGATGGATGTGGCGTTGAGAAGGCGTTTCACATTTGAAGAGCGAATGCCAGATACAAATGTTCTCGAGGAAGAACTGACTCGCAAATTGCCGGATGAGCAACAACCTCTCACCGAGTTAGTTGTTGATCTGTTCAATACCTTAAATGAAAGAATCCGGTTCCTATATGACCAAGATCATCAACTCGGACACTCTTATTTTTTAAATGTGAACAGCCTGGAGGACCTGCGAGGCGTCTTTGTGGACCGGGTGCTTCCCCTCTTGCAGGAGTATTTCTACGGGGACTGGTACAAGATATGCACTGTTCTCGGCTGTCCTTACGACGAGGATGGTAAAAAAAGGTCAAACAACGATCATCCGATTGTGGAAGCCGAGAAGTTTGGAGAAGTAGATACACTCGGTTTTGATCAGGATGAGTACGAAGATCGGGTGGATTTTACGATCTCAGCAAATTTCTTGGGAGACACAATGACTGACAAGGACCTTGGCCGTATATTTCTCGGAGTGTTACCTGACAAATTTGACAAATCTGGTGACCGCCTTGCAGGTTTGATAGGCAATGGACCCTCGTCGGATAATGAAGAAGGCGGTGAGGACGAGTCAGAGGACAATCAGTGAAACCTTTTGTCATACAGGAGCATACGAAAATCGTCCGAAGGGGCGGAGAAGGTGCGCCCCAATCAGTTCCAGGCATTAAATGGCTTGAACAGCGTCTCTATGATCGGCTCAAGCGATACGATCAACGCGGACGTGCCGAGAAAGACCGCGTGTTTTCGTGGGGCGACCGCAGTGCCCGAACAACTCAGTGGGTCGGTGTTATCCAGGTACCGGGCTTGCAAGTCGAAATACTTCCCAAGATAGACGAGAAGGATGAAAAAGAAATTCAGGCGCGTAGTAATTTGCTTTACATGCTCTCTGTCGCCGGTCAAGTGCCGGTGCGGGAACGCGACGTTGCACGCTTAGCCAGTCGCAAGGCATCGCTCTCTGAGACTCTTGCGGCCATCTTCGCGGATCGGCTCCGCCGTGAATTGCTACGCGGCCCTGAGCGAGCCTATATACATCGGGAGGAAAATCTTCGAAAGTTCAAGGGCAAATTGCTGATCGCTCAACAAGTGCGCCACAACGCAGCGCACCGCGAGCGGTTCTTCTGTCGGTTTGATGAGTTCTCCGAAGACACGTTGATGAACCGCATCTTTCGCGCCGCGTGCCGAGTCCTGCTTAACGCCACGCACACCCCATCGACGCAGGACAGGTTGCGGCATTGCCTACTTTTGCTTGATGGCGTTGAGGATGTGTTTGTCCAAAACGAGTTGTTTGACCAGATAACCATTACGCGACAGAACGAGCGTTTCGCCGATGTGCTTCACTTCTGCCGACTGATTTTGCAGGGACTTTCCCCTACGGTTCAAGCGGGAAGAGAGCGCAGCTTTTCACTACTGTTTGACATGAACCGCGTCTTTGAAGACTTCATAGCAGCCTTTCTCAAGAAACAAGTGATGCCCCTCTTCAATAATGAATACCGTCTTTATTCTCAGGCTAAAAGCCAACAGCGACATTTAATGAATAGAGATACTGACCAAGGTGGTGTGCTACTGCTGAAGCCCGATATTCTGATCAAGTCCAAGGCCTCGAATGGCGGCCAACAATTCGTTTTGGATACAAAATGGAAACAATTTTCAGGCAAGGTTGGAAGAAACGATCTGTACCAGATCTACGCTTACACAAAGAGATATGAGTGTCAGCGTAGCGTTCTCCTCTACCCTCAAGTTTCTGAGGCTAAGTGTCTCGACTTCGATATTATTATGGGTACCGATGGGGCTAAAACCGGCGAACAGGTTGGTGTACGGTTTGTCAATCTCCGCCGCGACCTGCATAATAAACGCTCAGATAGAGATGCGCTTGCTTGTGAGCTCAAGCATATCGTGCAAGAGGGATTCCCTTAAGAAGACGGGAGTTCGTGATGACCAGACAGTTGACAGCAATTATCGAACGCGAAGGCGATGGCTATGTCGCTCTCTGCCCTGAGTTGGATATCGCGAGTGAGGGAACAACCGTGGCTGGAGCGCGGGAAAATTTGAAGGAGGCATTGGAATTGTTTTTTGAGACGGCATCAGCCGTTGAAATCCAGCAACGGTTGCACGAGGAAGTGTATGTAACGCAGGTGGAGATCGCAGTTGCTTAAACTTCGATATGAGGCGGATACATATGGATATCTTGGTCAATCAGGAGAGAATGCTATGGTAACGGTCACTTTTGAACTGCCAGAAGATGTGCTTTCGTCGGTAAGGAAAGATCCTGATCATTTCGCTCAGGAATTGCGTTTGGCTGCTGCTGTGAAATGGTACGAGATGGGAGAGGTTTCCCAAAGCAGGGCGGCAGAGATTGCGGGACTATCCCGCAGTGAGTTCATAGAGGCATTGGGCCGATTTGAGGTTCCAGTATTCCAATACAGCGTGGACGAAATCGCAGAGGAAGTAAACCGTGAGTGAAGGTTGGGTGCTCGATGCCTCGCCGATCATTACCCTTGCCAAAGTTGGTCATCTGGACCTGCTTTTGGAAGTGGCACCCGATATAGGTATTCCACTGGCAGTTTTTAGAGAAATCACGGCAGGTCCAGAGGATGATCCTGGGCGTCGTGCCCTGGAAAGTGGATGGGGCAAAAGGTTGGGTGGTGGATCTCGTATCCATCCCGAAGTCCTGGGCTGGAGTCTGGGGGCAGGGGAGACCGAGGTGCTTTCCGTTGCTCTGGAAAAAACTGGCAGGACAGCAGTTATAGATGACGCTACTGCTCGGGCATGTGCCCGTTCACTGGGTGTACCCGTTATCGGGACGCTCGGGGTTGTACTTCGTGCGAAAAGACGGGGATTGGTTACATCAGCGTCTGAAATTATCCGAGAGTTGCGCTATGCAGGTCTATATCTCGACGATCAATTTGTCCGCGCCGTGCTCAAACAGGTCGTTGGAGAGGATTGGTAATAAGTAGCATTGGCAAAGTAAGAGGAGTGAGCTGTGCAGCATCGTCATTTAAACCATCAACGCTTTACGCTCGCCGCTATAGACGATGTAATTCGTCGTGGTCGCTGGGACGATTGGGCTGAGTTGCGCCGTGCGGCTCTTGAAGACCCTGCCTTGCTCGACAAGATTGAGCGCGTTTGTGCCCATTGCGTTGCTGATCCATATGCTCAGCGTCATCATTTTTGGATGAACTATGTCAAAAAACACCGCGACACTTCCTGAATGGGACCGTGTACTCGGCAGCCTTGACGGAATTGAGACGGGTGTGCGTCAACTGATCCGCGGCGAGCCTCTGGAAACGACGACACTCCAACATCAGGGCGCGATGTTGACCATTCCAACTCGAGCGGAAATACTCCGCATCAAAGGCGTGCTGATTCTCAAACGCAACGCGACACGCGACTATATCGACTTTGCTGCACTCGCACACCAGATGGGCGACCAGGCCATAGCAGAGGCCCTGCGACCTTTCGACAGGTTGTACCGCCAGGACAGTGGGGAATCCGCATTGCAACAATTACAGGTGCAACTCTCAAATCCCTTGCCCTACGACTTAGAGGATACGGAACTTTCCGAATACAAGGACCTTGCTACGCAGTGGCATGACTGGAACGCGGTGACAGCGGTTTGCACCCATGTCGCGGTTGTTGTTTTTGATTATACCTGTGAACAGAATGATTCGGTCCAGCCCTGATGTTACCCAATTTAACCGTGCGTCCAGCGCATGATTCTGATAGAATTGCAATTAATGAATTAGTGAAGACGATTGGACCACAATGCGTTGTGGAGTTTTCAGATGGACGTGCATCCATAGATGTGGAGCAGACACTCGTGGCTGTGCAGGGCGATTGTGTGATTGGGTTTGTGGCGTGGATGCAGGATGAGATGCAGGCTGTAATTGTGGGACTCGGAGTGCGTGACACGCATCGGCGCTTTGGTGTGGCAATGCAGTTGGTCAATGCACTGACAGAGCATTTGCGGGAGGCGGGGTTGCGGTTGTTGGAGGTGGTTGTGCCATGCGATAGGGCAGGCGCGATGGCAGTGTTTGACTCGGTGGGGTTCAGGAGGTTGGGGCGCAGTGCTGCGGACTGCGTTACATTTGAGTATCGCTTGTGGGGGCGCAGAAATCGGGCAGATGGATTTGCGTGATCTGTTGTAAGCTATAACAGGAGGTGAGAGATGCGCGGTTGCCGGTTGCATCTTTTGCCTCCTGTTATTAGTTTGGTGTCTGATGTCAGGCTGGTGATTGAGAAAGGTAGATTATGGCTGAAGTACAAGCCTCAAATACAACAGATGTGGCAACGCGCGAGGGCATTACGCTCAGGGCTGTTCTTTTTGGGTTGGTGATCGTGCTGTGGATTGCATTTTGGAATACGCATGCCGAGTATATCGCCCATACATCGCGTATGAATATCAGCCATTTTCCGATGGTATTGTTGTGTACCTATGTGCTGGTGGTGTTGCTGAATCAGCTAATGCGCTGGATAATGCCCCGGTATGCGCTGTGTCAAACCGAGTTGCTGGTGGTATTGGCGATGGGGCTTTTGGGCGCGGCCATTCCCGCTTATGGTTTGACGAGTTTTTTCTTAGGCATGATTTCGGTGCCGCATTATCTGGCGACGCCCGAAAATCAATGGTCGGAATTTGTCCATCCGCATTTGCCCGATTGGCTGGTGCCGAGCAATGAAGGCCACGCCATGCGATGGCTTTACGAGGGCCTGCCTGCGGGGCAGTCCATTCCCTGGGATGTGTGGGTTGTGCCGCTGTTCTGGTGGCTGAGCGTTGTTGCGGCCATTGTTCTGGCGTCTATCGCACTTTCGAGTATGTTGCGGAAACAGTGGTCGGAGCACGAGCGCGTGGCCTATCCCGTGCTCGGACCGCCCGTCGATCTGGCCTCAGCGGCTGACGCGCCAAAGCGAGAAGGCATTTTGTACAATCGGTTGTTCTGGATTGGATGCGGCCTGATTTTTTTTGTGAAGGCGTGGAATATTATGTCGTATTTCAACCCCGGTATTCCCATTATCTGGCTGGGACAGCAGTGGTTTTACTTTGCTCGATTTTATCCCCCACAGCATACAGGGGTGAATTTTTTTACGATTGGCTTTGCGTATTTTGCCAATGTGGATGTGTTGTTTTCCATTCTGGCCTTTCATCTTTTGTATCTCAATGAGATTGCTTTTTTTCGCAGGATTGGGTTCACATTGTCGGCCAAAACAGGTCCCGGCGATGCAGTGGCTGGTTTGCAAAGTGCCGGGGCATTTATCGCTCTGGTCTTCTGGACATTTTGGACTGCGCGGCTGCATTTGAAGGATGTGTTTCGCAAGGCTTTGTGGGGCGATGATGAGGTGGATGATTCGGGTGAGTTGATGTCGCATCGCATGGCGGTTATTTCGCTTGGGATCAGCGTGTTGTTCTTGCTGTTGTGGTTGCGCACTATGGGATTGGAATGGAAATTTGCGTGTCTATTAACTTTGGGTTTGTTCATTGCTTATGTTGGGCTTGCCCGGGTGATTGCCGAAACGGGTGTGGTGTATATGAGCATGCCGATCAACGAGGCAGGGTTTGCAGGTTTGTTTTTTCATCCGGCAGATTATTCGGCGGGAGCACGAACGTCGATCACGTTGTTTTCTGCCCTGCGTTGCCAGAGCAAGGCGATGTTTATGGTGCCTCTGGTTCACATTGCCAGGTTGGGTGAGTTGATTCAGCAGCAAAGGGGACGTTTGTTGCTGGTCGTGCTTGTGACGCTTGTCGTCGGGATCGGTGGTACGATAATTCTGACGATTTTCTTGAGTTATACATACGGCGCGTATAATTTTAATGATCTTCCATTTACGCGCTATCCGCCACGCGTGTACGACGCTCTGGTCAAAGCGTTAAAAGAAGTGCCCGAATACCAACCTGAACGCTATTTGTTTTTAGGGGCTGGGATGGTCATTTTTAGTGTTATGAGTGTTTTGCGGTATCGCTTTACATGGTGGCCCCTGCATCCTATGGGGATGATTGTGCCGGTTGGGCACGCGATGCATTCGACGATGTCCATTTTGATTGCGTGGAGTGCCAAAGCCATTATTCTTCGCATTGGAGGTGCTTCGCTTTATCAGCGTAGCAGGCCCTTTTTTGTCGGGATGCTGGTGGGGTATGGGCTTGCCGTGTTCACGTCCTATGTGGTGGATCAAATCTGGTTTCCCGGACGCGGGCATCACATGCATTCGTGGTAGGGGATATGAGCAATCAGTCTTTGGCAACACGAGCGGTGCGCGGAGCGTTTTGGACAGGCGGCGGGTTGGGCGTGCATCTGATCGTGACCCTGATTTTTTTTCGGATCCTGAATCTGGAGGATATGGGGTATTTTATCTGGGCACAGCGCGTTCTGGTTTTGTTTCAGATGGTTGGTGTATTGGGTCTAAACGATGCGCTGATAAAATATCAGGATGCCTCGCGAATTCATTTTTCTTCTGCTTTTTGGACCTGTCTTTTTGTGGGGATTGCTCTTTTTGTCGGATTTATAGCAAGTGAGTGGGTTATCATTATCTGGTGGGGAAGAACGCCGAATATCGCAGCGTTTTTTGATATTGCAAAACCCATGGCTTTGATTATTCCCCTTGCATCTGTTTCGGGCATTGTGAAAGCAATACTGGCTCGGGAATTGCGTTTTCAGTCCATAGCCATAAGTGAAATGGCCGCTGCGTTGATTGCTGCAATTGTCGGCATTGGTCTTCTCGTTGGTGGTTGGGGTATAAAAAGTGCGGTTTGGAATGCAATAACGAGGGAGATCGCATTGCTGGGCGGTTTGTGGATTGCCGCTGCCTGGATGCCATCTCTGTCGTTTAGTTGGGCAAAACTGAAGGCACTTTTGCCATTTGGGTTCAATGTTTCTGGCGCGAATCTGCTCAACAATATCAACAATAATCTGGACAAGGTCTATTTTGTTCCCGTTTTACTGGGGCCTGTTGCTGCGGGCCTGTACGCTTTCGCCTATCAATACACAATGGTTCCATTGAATCGGGCGAGTGTTGTGCTAACGCGGGTGATTTTTCCGGCTTTTTCCGTGGTGCAGCGCAATAATCAGACTTTGCGACGGGGATATACGCGCACCATTACTGCGATTGCCCTTTTGTCCTGGCCCGCGCTAATAGGCGGTTTTATTTATGGGCGAGAAATTTTGTTGCTCGTAAAAGGCGAGGAGATGTTGCCTGCTCTTAATCCACTCAGGCTGTTGATTTTAGCGGGTATGCTTAAAGCTGTAGGTACGGTTGTGGGATCGGTGTTTCTCGCCAAGGGAAAGGCAAACTGGTCGTTTCGATGGACGCTTGTAAATCTGATTGTTTTTGTGCCCGCGCTCTATTGGGGCGTGCGCTATGGCATTGATGGGATTGCCGCCGTGCTTTCAGTGGCTGCCGTGTTATTTCTCGTGGTTACGCAATTACTGGTCAACCGGTTGATCGATTTGCGAATGACTGATTATTTCAAGTCATTTGTCGGGCCATTGTTGACGACGCTATGGGTCGCGGTTTCACTGGTCGCAGTTCGGTCATTGACAGATCTGGAGCCTGTTGAAGCTCTATTGTCAGGTGTGGTGGTAGGGGGCATTGCTTATGCTATTGCCATTCGTTTGTTTGCCTGGACATTTGTGATGCGGTTCTGGCGTGATTTCCGGGGGCAATAGATTGTGATTGTGTTGTCCTCTACTTCATGGCATACTGCAAGCATTCGGATGGAAAACAAGAGGAGGTGCGTTTTGAAAACCTACCGCGCAGGTATTATTGGATTGGGGCGAATGGGCAGCACGATTGACGATGAAGGGCATGCTGTCAAACCGTATTCTATTGCGGCCTGTTGTGAGGTGATAGATCAACTCGAACTCGTCGCCGGATCCGATTTGCAGGCAGACAAGCGGGCGGCTTTTACCGAGCGATGGGGGGGGAAGGCCGTTTACGAAGATTATCTGGAGATGGTGGCGCGAGAGTCGCTCGACCTCGTGGCGGTGTGTACAACGGCTTCGGGTTTGTTTAAGCCCGCTAATGAAGCACCCAATGCCAATTTCAGGGGTGATTCGCATGCGGATTTAACCGTGAGCCTTGCCAATGCCGGGGTGCCGATGTTATATGTGGAGAAGGCGATGGCGAGTTCGGTGGCGCGGGCAGATGAGATTTTGGAAGCAGTGAAAGCCAATGGCACTGTGTTCAATACGGGTGTTTTGAGACGATTTAACGTGAGCTATCACGCCGTGCGTCGCGCTATTGCCGAGGGTGAAATTGGCGACCCCAAAGCGGCTGTTCATTACGCGGCTTCGTCTTTGATGCACGGGCATATCCACTCTATAGATACGCTTTCTTTCTTGTTGGGCGACCCGAAAATCGAAGCGGTGCGCGGTGAGTTGTTGCCACGAGATTTTGCGATTGAGAACAATCACATTGCTTTTGATCCGAGCGCGACTTTTCAATTGCGATTTGAAAATGGCATAGAAGCCTGGTCGGTACCCGCTGGCGGATGGGAGTTTGAGGTTATAGGAACAAAGGGGTGTATCCGGTCAATTAACAATGGGGATGGCATAAAGCTCAGAAAATCCGGTAATATGGTGGGCAAACGCCAGGGATGGGATGATGCAGAGGTCGCGCCTGTTGCGCCGAAAAGCCATGTGGTGTCGTGTCTCGAGGATTTGATAGATGCTTATGAACAAGGGCGTCCAACGCTGGGGCATGTGGAGGTTGCCCATCATATCACTGAGGCTTGTATTGCCGTGGCGGAAAGCCATCGTCGGGGGAGTGCGTGGGTAAGTCTCCCGTTGGCAGAACGGGATTTGTACATCTTTCACGTTTAGGTCTTCATTGGGGGCAGGTCATGAAAACATATCGCGCAGCATTGATTGGATGCAGTCGGATGGGGGCATTTATCGACAACGAGGTGGATCACACGCGGGCGTATTCCCATGCGGCGGGGTACGAGGCATGTGATCGAACAGACCTGGTCGCGTGTTCGGATCTGCGCGAAGATGTGATGGCGCGGACAGGCGAGCGATACGGAGTGCCAAAATCGCGGCAGTACACGGATTATCGGGAACTTATCAATACGGAAGAGCCAGATATTGTGAGCGTGGCAACGCAGCCAGAGCAGCGCGCAGAAATTGTGGTGTATGCTGCCGAGCACGGGGCAAAGGCGATTTATGCGGAAAAAGCGATGGCGGCTTCTATGGCAGATGCCGATGCGATGGTCGATGCGTGTGAGCGCAATGGGGTGTTTTTCAATCTGGGTACCAATCGGAGATGGGATCGGGGGTATGACAGTATGAAGGAGGTGATTGACAGCGGGCGCATTGGGCGGTTGCGGTCGCTGATCATTCACCAGACGAGTTCTCTTTTCAATGGTGCGAGTCACAGTTTTGATCTGTTGATGCGCCTCAATAGCGACCATCCCGCGTCGTGGGTGCAGGCACATCTATCACAGGGCGCAGACGAGATTGAGGGGAATATTTTAAAGGCGGATCCCGTGGGGCATGGGATTATTCAGTTTGAAAATGACGTGACGGCGTATGCCCTCAATTCTGGACGCGGTCTGGAAGTTGAAGCTGTGGGCGATGCGGGTGTTGTGACGGCTTTGCAAAATGGCGCGGGGTGGCAGGTGCGCGAGGTGGTTGGGCACGATCACAGGGGACGGAATGTGCTGGGGTTTGGGGATTTTCCAGAGGTGGAGCCGACGAGTTCAACGGTACATTTGATTGAGGACCTGGTACACGCGCTGGATACGGGCGAGCCGACGCGGTGCGGTGTGCGGTTGGCACATGCCAATCAAGAATTGATTTTTGCTTGTGTCGAGTCGCACCAGCGAGGGGGCGAGCGGGTGCATTTGCCGTTGAAAGATTGTCCCTATCGCATGGACCGCGGTTTTGCGCCCAGGCAACCGAAGTTTGAACGAATAGACGAATAGACGAATGGCAACACACACTGATTTTGGTAGGATGGGTGAGGTTCGCTGATTCGTTGATTCGCAGATTCTCCTGAGGAGGTTATTGTGGAATATCGCGAGTTTGGACAGACGGGATTGAAGGTTTCGGCAATTGGTTTTGGATGCTGGGAATTGGGCGGGGGATATGGGTCTATTGATGACGCTGAGGTCGTTGCTGCGGTCAACCGGGCGATTGATCTGGGGATCAATTGTTTTGATACGGCGCAGGGATATGGCAGTGGCGCATCGGAACGGTTGCTTGCGCGCGCGCTGGGACCCAGGCGCAAAGATGTGATTCTGGTTACGAAGTTCGGCATTGGATACGAGCAGGGCAGAGATAGTAGCAAAGAGATGGTCCACCGGGCGATTGAGCAAAGTTTGGAGATGCTGAATACGGATTACGTCGATGTGTATCTCGTGCATTGGCCCGACCGCGATACGCCTTTTGAGGAGACTATGGGTGCGTTAGAGGAGATCGTCCAGGCGGGGAAGACGCGGTTTGTGGGGCTGTCGAATTTTACGCCGCCAGAAATCGCGCGGTGTATGGATGCGCGCCGCGTGGATGTGCTGCAATACGGGTGTAATTTGTTTGATCGCCGACATGTGAAATGGACGTTTCCCTACGCGGAAGCAAATAATGTGGGGATAATGACTTACGGTTCTCTGGCCTATGGATTGCTCGCGGGTGCGTTTACAGAAGACACGGTTTTTGAAGATAATGATTGGCGCAGAAGAGGTGGTAGCAATACGACTTTGCGCCTGTTTGAACCGGGTATTTTCCAGCGCAATGTCCGGGCGGTGAATGAGTTGAAGGAGATCGCCGCGGGGCTGGGCAAAAATCTGCCTCATATGGCGTTGAATTGGGTGTTGTCTCACGCGGCTGTGAGTACGGCACTGGTGGGTGCGCGAAAGCCGGAAGAGGTGGAAGACAATATGGGTGCTCTAGGGTGGACATTGGATGAGGATACAAAGCGGGCAATTGATCGGGTTTTTGCCAAGTACGAGATCGATACGGCTCCCAATAAGTGGGGCGAGTTTGATGCGAATTGGATGGATATTGATCCGGCAGAATGGGCAGAATGAGGAGGATATGATGGATAACGTGCGCGTTGGTGTGATTGGATGTGGTGGCAGGGGCAGGGGACACATTCGATCTTTGAAGGCGTTTGAAGATGTGCATCTCGCAGCGGTTTGCGATCCGGTTGTGGATATCCGCGAGTCCGTGTGTGACGAGTACGGGATTGAAGGGCAATACGGCGATGTTTCCGCGTTGCTCGAAGGCGAAGCTCTGGATGCGGTGTTTGTCGCGCCGCCAGCACACTTAAATGCCACGCTTGCATTGCCGTGTCTGGAGGCAGGGATCAATACTTTTTTGGAGAAACCGCCCGGTTTGAGTTTGAAAGAGACGGAGGCGCTAAAAGCCGCATCGGAAGAAACGGGTGCGAAAGCCATGGTGGGATGGAATCGGCGTTTTCATCCGATTATTGTCGAGGCGCGAAACCTGGTGCTGGATCGCGGTCCCGTGACGCAATTGGTGGGAGAATTCCACAAGAGTATCACGGATTTGGGAAATTCGGGCAAGTTTGCCGAGGTGTTGATGGATTGTATGCTTTTTGAGACGCCGATTCACGCCATTGATACCGTCCGTTTTTTGGCAGATGCCGATGTTTCCGAGGTTCACAGTGTGGTGCAGCGGTCTATGTCCGGTTATCGAGATGTACACGCGGCTCTCGTCGCGTTTGAGAATGGCGTTGTCGCGCAGCTTATTCACAATTATACGACAAATGCCAGGCTGGAGCGCTACGAGATTCACGGACACGAGATTTCGGCTTATATGGAGGGCGTGTCGCGGGGAGAGGTTTTTTGCGATGGGGAGAAAAGGGCGTTGAGCGGGGATGGATCGGGAACAGACGAACAGAACCGATTTTTTATCGATTGTGTGAAAGAAGACCGCCCGGTCGCGCTTCCCGCAGCGAATTTGGATGAGGCGATTAAGACGATGGAACTGGCCGAGGCGATTATGGATGGGACGCGATAGGGTCAGATTCTTTCTATTGACAATATTTTCCGAATCCCATACTTTTAAATTAGAAACGAGGTGTGGCTCAGTCCGGTAGAGCACCTGCTTTGGGAGCAGGGGGCCGGGGGTTCAAATCCCTCCACCTCGACCAATAACAAGGGGTTGCGGCAATTTGTCGTAACCCTTTTATTTTTTATGAAACCTTCTCAAAGAAGTAATTTATGGAATTTATTTGTTATTTTTGTAATCTTGTTGTACTTATCCATCCGCAAGCGATTATGAAGATATATCCCCTCAAGCACGCGCAACATATTTGACTTGACCCGTATGGTTGACGGGTAAAACCTTCTGGTATCACGGCTAAAACCATGCCGCGATGACAGACGAGATGGCACGAGCCTGCCCCTGCCTGATTTAAGCAAGGGGCCGTCCCCTACAACACCATAGATAGAAATACTCCAGCAGTTTCAATACTACCGGGGTGTATTATTTTTATTGGGCAACCGCGTCACTCATCCAATGAGATAATATCAAAAAAGTCTATAGACGCTATATTGCCCCAGGTACTCAATTTCCTTATATTGATTTGGCTCAGGTAAGTTATTACTCTGTCCCACTAATTGGGCGATGGATAAAACGGCTATTGAGGAAAACCTGTGAATACCACGATTCATACGATAGAAGACCTCGTTCGCATCCTGGACGACCATCCTGAGTGGGCGGATGCCGTGCGTGCTCGGCTGCTGACGCGGGAACTGATTGAACTGCCCGAAAAGTTCACCCAGTTTGTTGCAGAGATGAACAGTTTTGTTGCAGAGATGAACAGGTTCGTTGAAGCCACGAACCGACGATTTGACGCGCTCGAAAATAAAGTGACTTCTATCCAGGAGGATGTCGGCATACTCAAGGAAGATGTCGGTACACTCAAAATCAGGGTGAAGTCCATTCAAGATGATCTCGGCCCGCTTAAAGGGTCCCACGCTCGAGATGCCGCTATCCGCGAGGCATCTATCATTGCCGAGGACATGGGCTTTCAACGGACAAAAACCCTCACTCAGGATGATCTCGGAGCATTGCTTGCCCGCGCTGACACATCAGGCATACCCACAAACGAGTTGCGAAGCTTTCGGCGTGCCGACCTGATTATAGAGGCTACTGACTCCAATGGTGCAACGTGCTATATCGCGGTGGAAATCTCCTTCACCGTTAATGGTCGAGATACCACACGCGCTCTCCGCAACGCTGCATTCCTGACTAAGTTCACTGGTGGTCGGTCCTATCCCGCTGTTGCCAGCCTGCGCCGAGATGACCGGATCCATGATCTCATTGACTCTGGCGAGGTGTTCTGGTATCAACTGGATGCGGAAGTTCTGGAAGCGGAATAATCACCTGATATAGTTGATCCGACTATTGAACTACAAAAAGAACGCCCCAGCGCAACTATGCTGGGGCGTTCTTTTATTAAAGAAATTGGTTGCCCCTCAGGGATTCGAACCCCGATACCTGGAACCAAAATCCAGTGTCTTGCCATTAGACGAAGGGGCAATAACTTATGTTGAAGGGTAAATATAAATTTTTAGCCGATTACAGGCAACTTTCTTTTTAGAAATCAGCGATCGGCGGTCAGATAGAACTTTCTGGATCGCGGCTCAAGCATGTCCCTGCATGGTGTTGAGCAGGGAATCATGCCGCGATGACGGGCGAGGCATGCCTCGCCCCTACCAACCACCTCACACTTCAAACTTCTTCCTTCAAACTTCTTCCTTCCCTCTCATCCTCGCCCATGTGTCGCGCAGGGTAATTGTTCGGTTTAATACGAGCTTTTCATCTGATGAGTCTGGATCGACACAGAAATAGCCCAGGCGCTCGAATTGGACCACATGGCCGACTTCCACGCCTTTCAGGCTCGGCTCAACATAACAGGTGGGACGCACTTCCAGTGAGTCGGGATTTAAGTTGTCTGTGAAGTCTTTTCCCTCTTCTGTTCGGATTGGGTTTTCCGTCATGAACAGCCGATCAAATAATCGCACTTCGGCTTTCAGTGCGTGTTTTGCCGATACCCAGTGCAGGGTTGAGCGAACCCGGCGTTTATCGGGCGTTGTTCCGCCGCGGCTTTCTGGATCCCAGGTGCAGCGCAGTTCTATTATGTTGCCATCATCATCTTTTATTGCTTCCTGGCAGGTGATATAACACGCCGCGCGCAGTCGCACCTCTCGTCCAGGTGCAAGACGGTAAAATTTGCGGGGGGGATCTTCCATAAAATCTTCCCGTTCGATGTACAATTCCCGCGAAAAGGGTACGGGGCGTGTGCCAGCATCGGGAGCTTCGGGATTGATCATCGCTTCAAATGTTTCTTCTTCGCCTTCGGGATAGTTTTCAATGACCACTTTTAAGGGATCGATTACGCCCATTACCCGGGGCGCGACTTTGTTCAGGTATTCGCGGATATAGAATTCAAACAAATCTATTTCCGCCGTTGTATCCCGCCGGTTCATGCCCACGCGCCAGATAAAATTTTTAATGGCTTGCGGTGGTATCCCGCGCCGTCGCATGCCCGAAAGCGTGGGCATGCGCGGGTCGTCCCATCCGTTTACGAGATTGCGTTCGACCAGTTGGGTCAACATGCGCTTGCTGGTCAATGTATAGGTGATGTTCAACCGCGCAAATTCAATTTGCCGCGAGGGGAAGATCTCCAATTGCTGGATATACCAGTCGTACAGGGGACGGTGTTCCGCAAATTCGATGCTGCACAGCGAATGCGTGACTTGCTCTATGGCGTCGGATTGTCCGTGCGCCCAGTCGTACATTGGATAAATACACCATTTGTCGCCCGTGCGATGGTGTGATGTGTGTTTGATTCGATACATGACGGGGTCGCGCATATTCATATTGGGCGATGCCATGTCGGCTTTTGCGCGCAGTGTACATGCGCCATCGGGCAATTTTCCATTTTTCATCCGCGCAAACAGATCGAGATTTTCCTCTACGGTGCGATCCCGGTAGGGGCTGTTTTTTCCCGGCTCTGTCACTGTTCCGCGGTACTCGCGTATTTCCTGTGGGCTCAGGTCGCAGACATAGGCTTTTCCCTGCATAATGAGTTCCACAGCATAATCGTATAGCTGGTCAAAATAGTCAGAAGCGAAGTGCAATCCGTCGCCCCAATCAAAGCCCATCCATTTCAAATCTTCCTGGATAGACTCGACGTATTCGGTGTCTTCCCTGTCCGGGTTGGTGTCGTCAAACCGGAGATTGCACTGCCCGTCAAATTCCTCGGCGAGACCAAAGTCCAGACAAAAAGCCTTGGCATGCCCGATGTGCAGATAGCCATTTGGCTCTGGCGGAAAGCGCGTTACGATTTTTTTGTGTTTGCCATTTTTTACGTCTTCGCGAACTATTTCTCGGATGAAATCCGTTGGTGCGTCTTCAGTTGTTGCCATTTTAAGCCCTTTTGGGTTGTTAGTTGTTAGTCTTCATCTTTTTTACTTCACATCTCACACTTTCTACTACCTGATCCAGAGGCACGTCTGTGCGATCATTTTCATGCCGCAGTTTCATCTCTACCTGTCCATTTGCCAGGCCGCGCGATCCCACGGTCAACCGTATTGGGATGCCGATTAAATCTGCATCGTTGAATTTTACGCCCGCGCGTTCATCGCGGTCGTCGAGCAAGACATCCAGTCCCGCGGCTTTTAGTTGCCCATACAATTTCTCAGCAGCTTCCAGTTCTCCTGCGGGTTTGCGTCCGGTCAGGACTACGATTTGCACCTCAAAGGGCGCGACCGATATCGGCCAGATAATGCCGTGGTCGTCGTGATGGGCTTCGATAATACAGGCCAATAATCTGCCCACGCCAATGCCGTAACACCCCATGACGAGGGGCTGCATTTTGCCGTTTACATCCAGGACCTTCGCGCCCATGCTGTCGCTGTACTTTGTGCCGAGTTTGAAGATATTGCCCACTTCAATGCCGCGCGTGCTGTTGAGCGGGGCTCCGCATTCTGGGCAGGGCATGCCTTTTTCTACGGCGATGAGGTCTGTGACGATGTCGGGATCAAAATCGCGC
This sequence comes from Candidatus Latescibacterota bacterium, assembly GCA_022821275.1. Taxonomy (GTDB): domain Bacteria; phylum Latescibacterota; class UBA2968; order UBA2968; family UBA2968; genus VXRD01. The sequence continues at coordinate 17,640 of JAJEDY010000040.1, forward strand.
CCCACGTTGACATTTAGATAGTGATACCCTTCCTCATTTGCACCCGATACAAAATTTGTTCCTTTTGCGATGGCTTCATCTACGACTACGATTGCATTTTTCACGGCCATGGGCGACGCGTATCCGGGGACTGCGCCGACTGCGGTGATTTCTTCATCTGTTGCCGGACGCAATGCCTGCGCCTTTACCACGTTGGCGAGTTTGGTTTCGTTCAACTCGTGATCGCCGCGCAATACTGCAAATATGAACTTCTCTTCGCCACTTATTGTGCCGATTAAAAATACAGCTTTGGCCGTTTTGCTCTGCGGTACGTTCAAAAACGACGCGACTTCTTCGATGGTTTTGCAATTGGGGGTCGCCACTTTTTGCAGGGGCTTTTCATCTTCCGCTTCAATGGCTTCTCGCTTATATGTCGCCACCTGTCGATTTGCGCGATAACCACAGGAATCACATAAGAGCAGGGTGTCTTCGCCGCCCGGGTTTAAGTACATAAATTCATGCGCTTCTGTTCCGCCCATCATTCCCGGGTCGCTTTCTACTGAGATGACGTGGTCGCCCAATCCCGCGCGCTCAAATATCCGCTGATATGCTTCGTACATACGCGGATAATACGCGTCTAAACCCGCCTGATCGATGTGAAAACTGTATCCGTCTTTCATCGTAAATTCGCGTACGCGAATCAATCCGCCGCGGCTGCGCGGCTCATCGCGGAACTTGGTCTGTAGCTGAAATGCGCTCAATGGCAATTGTCGGTAGCTCTGGACCATGTGACGCGCCAAATCGGTTACGGCTTCTTCGTGTGTCATTGCCAAACACATGTCGCGGTCTGCACGGTCTTTCATGCGCATCATTTCTGGTCCGACATCGTCCCACCGACCGCTTTCGAGCCAGATTTCCGCGGGTTGTACCACGGGCATTGAAATTTCAAAGCAGTCTGCGCGTTCCATTTCTTCGCGCAATATCTGTTCGATCTTTCGCTTCACGCGCAATCCCAGCGGCAAGAAGCTAAAGATTCCCGATGCCAGAGAACGAATTAAACCCGCGCGCAAGGCCAACTGGTGACTGATTGCCTCTGCATCTGCGGGCACTTCGCGCAGGGTTTGTGTGAGTAGTTGAGAATAACGCATGCAATAACCTCTCTTAAACCGTTTCACCCACGGCTTGCGCAGCCCTTTGGATTACGCGGTCTCCAATATAATAGCCATTCTTTTTCATATTTCTCAGAATGGGTACCACTTCTCGAATCAACATTTTTCTTTTTGCCTGAACAAGAATACCCGCTGAACCAATAATTTCCAAATTCAAGTCTTCTGCTACCCTTCTCGCCCGGTGATCATCCAGTAACAAACGCGAATTGGGTAATTGCTTTGCCAGTTGAATCGCTTCAGTTTCTCCAGGCCCCAGTGCAACAGAAATCAATTCTGTTGTTTGTTCCAATGTCCAATGTTCAAGCCATGAAGCGCGGTCTAAAAAGTCACGACCGGAGGCATTTTGGCCTCCGGCCAGAATTTCAGTTATTACAGCGGATGGTGCAATAACGCGAGAATACAATCTGAACAATAAGTTGAGTCGGTTCACACCTGCTAACGCAATGAGTGGGCTGGAATCTGCGATTAGACACACGTCATTTATAACCAAATTCTGTGTCGAGTTGATCATCATCCAGATCAACAACGGGGATGTTCAATGCACTGACCTTTGCAAGAAACTTAGGTTTGCTTAAACCGGATAGCTCTGCTGCTTTTCCTGCAGAAATCCGGCGGAGTTCAAAGAATTTCAATGCCAATAAAAAACGCGCTTCTCGTTCAAATACTTCGGGTTCTTGCCCAGTGATCAAGAGCAGGTCTTCAGAATATGGGATATTCAATGTTTTCATATTTACCCCGTTAGAAAGGTCTTGCAAAAATATAAACAAATATTAGGGCAAGAGCCAAATATTGTATTCAGTTTGATATTGTGGACGATTCGGCATCACATAAAGTTTCACGATGGGCATCATGCACGCCCAAGTGCGATTAACAGATCTGGACGGTTTGAGCCGATGGCGTCAACTCCCAGATCGATAACGCGTTGTATCTCCTCAACCGTGTCGGGGTTCCACGCGCGGATCAGGAGGCCGTGTGCATGTGCTTTTTGGACGAGCTGGGCGTCAATATTGGGATGCAAGATATGTATCCCTATCGCTCCCATATCGACAGCTTGTTCACATGCATCATCTGGTGGATTCGACCACAATGCGCCCAGTGCCAGGCTCGGATTAAGCTCACGCGCTTCGCGCAGCCGCTCATGGACAAATGAGGTCAGAAGTACCTCGTTTTCTATATTATTTTTTTCAACCATCCGAACGACTGGCTCGGCTGTGTCTGGCCCTTTCAGTTCAATCTGAAGAACCACTTTTCCGCGCACCAGATCTATCACTTCCTGTAGCGTCGGAATGCGCTCTCCTTTGCCAGCGTCCAATCGCTTAACTTCCTCTAACGTAAAGTCGGCGACTGCACCCTGTCCATCGGTCGTTCGATCTACGGTGGTATCGTGAATGACGACGAGGTGCTGATCACGCGTGAGATGTACGTCAATCTCAATCTGATCGACTTCGAGATCTATCGCTTTTTGCATAGATAGTAGCGTATTTTCGGGTTCCAGTTCTGCTGCTCCCCGGTGTCCTGTAAGAATCATTTGAGTCCTCTCTTTCATAAATTTATCACTAACCCATCTTCGCCCACCATGACTTCGCCGCCGTATTCTTTGCGAATCTGGTCGCCCATGCGATGCACAGCTTGTAGATCACCCGTAATGTCTTCGATTACCAGATGCTTGATTATCACGCGTTTTACATTGGCTTCAGTTGCGATTTCTGCGATTTCTGGCGGTGTAATATGCCACGATCCCCAGGGTTGGGTCGCCAAAAATTCAGCGGTGCCCGAACATTCTATGGATAACAGATCGGCATTTTGACAGAATGCTGAGAATTCCGCATCGGGATTTCCGTCGCCCGTGATTACGACGCGATGATCTTTTGTATCGATGCGATAGACGAGTGTGGGGATGCCGCCGTGATCCGTGAATGTTGTGGATAGTTGAAAATCGTCTGTGGATAGAAATTCGCCTTTTTCTTCGATCTCAATAACTTCTGGATCCAGCACACTGTCATCTTTTCCATGTCCAATTCGACTTTGAATATCCTGCTCGAAGGGCGGGCGAATTACATGTGATACAAAGTGTTTTGTCCCGACGGGTCCATAAATTTTGAGGGGTTTTTTGCGCACCTTTACCCAGCCGACAAATACGAGATAGGGGACATCGACGATGTGATCAAAGTGCAGGTGGGTCAAGAATAGCCGATCTACATCTTCGCAATTTACGCCTGCGCGCGCCAGATTTGTACACGCTGAGCGACCGCAGTCAAACATCCAGTTTTCATTACCGATTTGCAATAATTGCGAGGGGCCGCCGCGATTCGGATTGTCTCGCACCGCGCCGCTGCCGAGCATGATATATCGCATGATTATATCCTTTAGAACGGTCCATTGACGGGGAATTCGGGTTTTTGTCCGTTGAGAACGCGCACGATATCCGCTGCGACCATTGCCATTTTTTGTATGGATTCGGCCGAGTGACCGGAATAATGGGGGGATAGGAGGACGTTGTCGAGTTCACACAGAGGATTGTCTGTCGCTGCGGGTTCTCGTTCAAAGACGTCGATGATTGCGCCGCCAATTTGTTTGTTCCGCAGTGCGGTTACGAGTGCCTGTTCGTCGATAACTGGTCCGCGGCTGCAATTGGCGATGATGGCGTGGGGTTGCATGCGGGCGAGTGTGTCGGCGTTGATGAGATGATGTGTGCTGTCGAGGAGGGGCACGTTGAGGCTGATATAGTCCGAGGTCGAGAGGAGGTCGTCCAATTCCACGCGGCGCACATTCAGGTGGTTTTCTTCTTCTGGAGACGCGGGAAACTCATCGGTGTAGATGACATTCATTCTAAAGCCGAGGGAGCAGATTTCCGCAAGGCGACGGCCAATGCGACCAAAGCCGATAATGCCCAGGGTTTTGCCGAGTAATTCTGGGGCGTGTACGCGGTCTCGGAGCGCCCAGTCGCCAGAGCGGGTCGCAGTATCGGCCTGACCAATTTTGCGCGGCAGGGCAATGAAGGACATGGCGAGATATTCGGCGACGGCTTCAACGGGGGCGCCAGGTGTGTTGACGACGTAGATACCGCGCTCGGTGGCGGCGTCAACGTCGATGTTATCGACACCAATGCCGTGGCGACCTATGACTTTCAGGCGCGGTGCCCGATCCATTACTGGACCGTCGATGATGCCCCGGGCGCGTGCGAGAATGCCGTCTGCGTCTTGAACCGAGGCGATGATTTGGTCGGGTTCAAAGCCTTTTGCCCAGAGGATTTCGCAGTCGTTTTTGAGAAGGTGATCTTGTCCACAGGGATGTACGGGTTCAAAGAGCAGGATGTTGAATTTTGCCACAGTGTGTCCTTTCTATAAGTTGTTTTGTGAAAATATAGTGTATATCCAGAGTGTGATTTTGTCAAGATGTGAGGTTTTTATTTTTTTAGATTCTGTCTTGCTTCATTTTGAGGTTTTATATATATTTCATTGCTCTATGAGGCGACCCCGTCGTTCAGTGGTTAGGACACCGGGTTTTCATCCCGGCAACGGGGGTTCGATTCCCCTCGGGGTCGCCATTAAAATTAAGTGTATTATTCAAAGGGTCGTGATCTCACGGCCCTTATTTTATTGGTGGATGAATGGAATATACAAACTATATTGGGGAATGGTCTGTATGTTATTTCATATCCCGAATAGAGAAAGGAGTTCTTTTGAAAATAGCACCTCTTCTTTCGCCAGAGGCTTTTGAAGGTATTGAAGGTATGACCCATCTGTGTACGGGGGGCGAATCCCCGTGGCTTAAAAGTCAGGCTGGGGTATATGCCGAGTTTGCCAAATTCAAGGGTGGGTCACACAAGGGCCGCGATAAAATTTACGACCGCGGAGAGCGCTGTCGCCAGCGCATGGGTCAGCTCTGGAACGTGCCAGCGCATCGCATCGCGTTTATGCCTTCTGCTGCCGAGGGCATGGGCTGGTTTTCGCGGGGGTTGGACTGGCAGAGTGGCGATAATATTGTGACCAATAATCTCGAGTTTCCCTCTGTGGCGTATGCGTGGAAGCATCTGCGATCCAGGGGCGTTGAAGTTCGTCTGGTGCCGCACAAAAAATGGACGGTGCGCGAAGAGGATCTCCTCGACGCTGTTGATTCTCGTACGCGCGTCCTCGCAGTTAGCCATGTGGGGTTTTACACGGGGCAGTGTTTGAATTTGGCGCAACTCTCTGAGGGTGCGTGGAAGAAAGGCGCGTTATTCGCCGTTGATGCCACGCATTCTTCGGGTGTTTTGCGCGTGCCAGCGCAGTTGACCGATCTCACGGTGAGCAGCAGTTACAAATGGCTTCTGGCAACACACGGCACGGCGCCTTGTTATTTGAGCGAATGCGCGGAAGAGCAGGTAGCTTCGACGTGTTTTGGCTGGCACAATCTCAAGGTGTGGCCCGAACAAACCGCCGAGCGCGATCCCGAGGTCGCCGAACAACCGATGCCGGAGAAGCTCGAGCCAGGGAATCCAGCTATGCAGGTGATTATGCACCTGGATCACGCGCTGGGTGTGATTTTGGAGATTGGTCCCGAGAAGATCGAAAATCACGCTCGCGATCTGTCCGAATTGGTGTCCCGAGGGCTTGCGAAGTTGGGCTATGAGGTTATTTCGCCAAATAACAGGGAAGCGCGGTCGGGGAATACCTGCTTCGCGTGTGAGGATGGTCGCGAGATGGTTTATCGCCTGGAGGAGCGCAATGTTTTTTGCTGGGGCGAGTTTGGACGGGTGCGCGTTTCCACGCATTTGTATAATGGTAGCGATGATGTGGCGCGGTTGCTCGATGCGCTGAATGAAGTGGGAAGTAAGAAGTGTGAAGTGTGAAGTAAAACCTGAACCGAAAGGATATTAACCATGATGAAATTGGGTTGTATGTCTCTGAGTTACAAAGATCAGTTCACTGCTGGCGAAATCGATATGGCGGGGTTTATCGACAAGGCGTATGATCTGCGTCTGGATGGGATTGATATTCACACGCGCGCGTTTGAATCTGAAGACCCAGCTTATTTGCGGGATATTCGCATGCGCTGTCTCAGGCGCGGTCTGGTGATTTCGTATCTCGGTGTGAGCAATGATTTTGGCAGGCCCCAGGAAGAATTGCAGGAGGTGATAGATACTGTCAAGCACTGGGTCGATGTTGCAGAGTTTATAGGTGTGCCACTCGTGCGGATTTTTGCGGCGTGGAATCGCAATGATGAGCCTGAAGAACAGGTGTGGGATCGCATGATGCCCTGTATGGAGGAGGTCGCGGCATACGGGCAACAAAAGGGCATTGTCCTGGGCTTACACAATCACAATCACGGGTGTGTTACGCGCACGGGTAAAGACGTGCGCCGGATTCTCGAGACGGTCGATAATCCCTATTTGTCCCATATTCTCGATACGGGGCAATACGTGGGGTCTCCGGGGTCGAGTGGTCAGCGCGGGACTGAAGATCCGGCATTGGATTTCTATGGGAGTATTGCGGAGACAGCCCCGCTTGCCGTACATGTCCGCGCAAAGGTCTATCGCGTCTCTACGGGAGAAGAGGTCTGGCTGAATTATCCGCGCATTTTCGAGATTTTGAATGGGGTGAATTACAACGGCTGGGTGTCCATAGTGTATGAGGGACAGGATGAAGAGGCAGAAGAGACAGCGGTTCCCAAAGCCGTGAATTATCTGCGGCAGTTTGTGCCGGGTGGATAAAGAAAAAGCGGCAATGCGCTAATGGTCTGGCGTGCCGAAGTTTGCAAAAGGGGAGATATAATGCCCTGGGATAGCGAGAGCTTGTTGCAGCAACTCGAACTTGGCGAGGATAGCCGCGTCGAGTTCAAAGAAGTTGTGTTTGCTGGTAGTCGCGTGCGGGCACCGCGTCGGGACTCCATCGCCGACGAGTTGGCTGCTTTTGGCAATACCATTGGTGGCACATTGATTTTCAGTGTATCGGATGCCGGTGAGGTGCGGGCGATGAATCGGCAACAGATGGATGCGTTGGAAGCCTTTGTCGGCGAGATTTGTTCGGATAGCATCCGTCCCCCGCTGGCGTTTGTCATCCAACGGCTGGCTCTGGCGGATGGTTCGTTCGTATTGATCGTCGAAGTCGAACAGAGTGCGTTGGTACACAAGAGTCCCGGGGGATACCTTTCCCGACAGGGCAGTGCCAGGCGGGAGTTGTCGTCGGAAGCATTGCACCGCCTGTTTCAGCAGCGGGGGCGTTCAGGCCTGCTTGGTCCTGACGAAGCGATTGTAACTGGAACCGGGCCCAACACGCTCGATGCGACGCTTGTGGATCGTTTCTTGAGCTCGCGCGCCACTGAGCCTACCGACGCTCAACTCGCAAAGCTGGGACTGGTGCGGGAGGATGACAGCGGTGTGATCCGTGCAACGGTTGCCGGGGTGCTACTTTGCACGGTGCGTCCGGATGAGCACATACGCGGTGCGATGATTGAAGCCGTTCGCTATCGCGGCACAGTACTTGGTCGCGCGAGCCAGCACGACGCGGTGTCAATCACTGGTCCATTGGACCAGCAGATCCGCGATGCCGTCAATTTCGCCAGGCTCAACACGCGGGTGGCGGCGCGCAAAGACCCTGGGCGGGTGGAGATCCCACAATTCAGTCCGCGGGCGGTGTTCGAGGCCATCGTCAACGCCGTGGTTCACCGCGACTACTCAATAGAGAATGCGAAGATACGGCTCTTTATCTTCGATGACCGGCTTGAGTTATACTCTCCGGGTGCCCTGCCCAACACGCTGCCTATCGAAGCCATGCGAAATCGACAAGCCACCCGCAACGAAACGCTCGCGTCCGTCTTCCGTATGCTTGCAGTAGGGGATATCGTCGGTGCTGGTGACCGGCAGTACTTTCTGGAGCAACGCGGCGAAGGTGTTCCGATTATCTATGAGCAGACGCGAGATCTGACAGGGCGCGATCCGGATTACGAACTGCTTGAGGGCGCAGAACTGCGTCTGACAATACCGTCCGCCCGTCCGCCAGTAACGGGCATTGAAGGTGAAGTATCCGTATCTGCCGAGGGGCGGCCACTCGCAGGTGCAAAGGTCGTTGCACTGTATCCCAACAAGACCTGGATGGAAGGAGAGACCGATACGTTCGGTCGGGTCGGTTTCGGGTTTCACTCGGAACTCCCCATCACTGTTTTCTGCGCGGCACCGGGGCACAGAGCTTCTGTAGAGCGGGATTGGCACCCGCCAGAACCGCTCTCTGTACAGCTCGATACGTTGCCGATGGGAGGGTCAGAGATTTTCACAGAAGGAACAGGGCATTTGCCCGATTTGACCGGGCGACTAAATCCGATCCTCGACGATCTCGACCGCATGTATCTTTACGCGACGAATATTGCCATTGACGAAGGCAAGCAGCAACCCGTTCACTTCAAATTGAATCAGCCCTTGCGGCTCACGGATGTCAACGGTTCTGAGTGGATGGTGCGGTTTGTTGAGATGATTGGGAGGTCGGCACTGCTGGAATACGAGCCTTTGTACGAAAGACGGGGGACCGATGAATAGAGATGAAGCTATGTATGTGATGCGTATTTTGTGTGAGGTACATTGTTTTGAATAATCCATTTTTCGAAAAGCCTATTCTCAATTCTCCCTATGATCGGCCAGAGCGACATTGGGAACTGGATGAGACGGGTCAGCCAACCCAGAAAATCATCGAAAGCCGGAGGCAAGTCTCATTCATCACGGCGGTCCCTACGTCGAAGAAGCAACGAGGATCATCCTTGAATCAAGCGTCCCTTGTGTTCGACAGGGCCGCGAGAGAGTACGAGACCGATAGTCAGCAATACGATTTGATGCAGACTATCAATGGTGCTCGACGGCAGGTTGACCGATGGCGCGAGATACCGGATCAAAACCAATGGCGTGTGACGCCGGAGACTGCCCGCTTGCTTCGGCATTGGCGGCATCACCAATTCAGTGGTATTCGACCCTTTTTCTGCCAGGTGGAAGCAGTAGAAACTGCAATATGGCTCACTGAGGTTGCGCCGAACATAGGGCAGGTGGGTAGGGACTTCCTCGACCATCTGGAAAATGCCAATAAAGACGCCAATCCAGAATTGTCACGGCTGGCGCTCAAGTTGGCGACAGGCGCAGGAAAGACCACTGTTATGGCGATGTTGGTCGCCTGGCAGACCATCAACGCGGTTCGCCGCCCCCAGAGCCGCAGGTTCACACGCGGGTTCCTGGTGGTCACGCCCGGTATTACTATTAAAGATCGCTTGCGCGTGTTGCAGCCGAATGATCCGGATAGCTATTATCAGAGTCGCGAGTTGGTGCCGAGCGACATGCTCCCCGATCTGGAAAAGGCAAAAATTGTCATTACCAACTACCACGCCTTCAAGTTGCGCGAACGCATGGAATTATCCAGAGGTGGGCGTTCTTTGCTTCAGGGACGAGGCGATGATCTCACGACCCTGGAGTCCGAGGGGCAAATGCTGCAACGGGTGATGCCCGAACTCATGGGCATGAAGAATATCATGGTTCTCAATGATGAGGCGCACCACTGCTATCGCGAGAAACCGGGAGAGAAGGAAGAAGACACGTTTACGGGAGATGATAGGAAGGAAGCCGAAAAGAATACGGAAGCCGCGCGGTTGTGGATTTCCGGGATTGAAACAGTGGGCAGAAAGCTCGGCATCAATCGGGTGATGGATCTCTCTGCGACGCCTTTCTTTTTGCGCGGGTCGGGTTATCGCGAGGGAACATTGTTTCCCTGGACGATGTGCGACTTCTCGCTGATGGATGCCATCGAATGCGGCATAGTCAAACTACCCCGGGTACCGGTGGCAGACAATATCCCCGGTGGCGATATGCCGAAGTTTCGCAATCTCTGGGAACACATCCGCACACGCATGCCCAGGAGCGGACGGGGCAGGTCCGGGAATCTCGATCCCTTGAATTTGCCCGTGGAGTTGCAAACGGCGTTGGAGGCTTTGTACGGGCACTACGAAAAGACCTTCGCGCTTATGGTGGAGGCTGGTATTGATGTGCCGCCATGCTTTATTGTGGTTTGTAACAATACTTCGACTTCCAAACTGGTTTACGACTATATTTCCGGCTTTGAACGAGAAAATGAAGATGGCACGACAACGCTTGAAAACGGGCGTCTTGAGCTATTTCGCAACTTTGACGAGTATGGCAACCCGTACCCTCGGCCTCGCACCTTGTTGATTGATAGCCGACAACTGGAATCGGGCGATGCGCTGGATAACAACTTCCGCAAGATAGCCGCTGGCGAGATTGAGCGTTTTCGCCGGGAAATAATTGAGCGCACAGGCGACCGGCAACAGGCGGAGAAGATTACCGATCAGGAACTTCTCCGCGAGGTTATGAATACCGTTGGCAAACCCGGTCGGTTGGGAGCACCGATTCGTTGTGTGGTGTCGGTATCGATGCTCACCGAAGGATGGGATGCGAATACAGTCAGCCATGTGCTTGGGGTTCGCGCGTTTGGAACGCAGTTGCTGTGCGAGCAGGTCGTTGGTCGCGCGCTGCGGCGGCAATCCTATGATCTCAACGAAGAGGAACTGTTCGATGTCGAGTACGCAGATGTGTTGGGGATACCCTTTGATTTTACGGCAAAACCTGTTACAGTGTCACCTCGGCCTCCGCGAGAAACTGTTCAGGTAAAGGCCATGCGCCCCGAAAGGGATGAACTCGAAATTCATTTTCCGCGGGTTGCAGGGTACCGGGTGGAGTTGCCGGAAGAGAGGCTCACTGCTGATTTCAACGAGGATTCAGTGTGGGAACTTACGCCGGATATGGTTGGCCCGTCGCATACGACGAATCAGGGGATTATTGGCGAGGGAGTTGATCTCAATCTGATTCACACAGGCGACCTTCGAACTTCGACACTTCTTTTTTACCTCACTCGTCGGCTACTCTATACAAAATGGCGTGATCCAGAAGAGGAGCCGAAGTTACATCTCTTTGGACAACTCAAGCGCATTACCAAACAATGGCTCGATAGCTGTCTTATCTGCAAAGGTGGCACGTATCCCGCGCAACTCATGTATCAGGCACTGGCCGATATAGCTTGCGAACGCATCACGGCTGCTATTACAAGAGCAGAAATCGATAGTCGTCCTGTCAAAGCAGTACTCGATCCGTACAATTCCGTCGGTTCTACCGCGCATGTCAACTTCACCACGTCTAAGACCAGCCGCTGGGAGACAGACGCCCGGCGTTGCCACATCAATTGGGTTGTCCTCGATAGCGATTGGGAAGCAGAGTTTTGCCGGGTGGCCGAAGCCCATCCTCGCGTCAAAGCGTATGTCAAAAACCACAATCTCGGGTTAGAGGTACCTTACCGCTACGGCTCTGAAATGCGGACGTACATCCCGGACTTTATCGTTTTGATTGATGATGGTCGTGGCGACGATGACCTTTTGAATCTTATCGTAGAGATCAAGGGCTATCGCGGAGAGGACGCGAAAGAGAAGAAAACTACAATGGACACCTATTGGGTGCCCGGTGTGAACAATCACGGTCGCTACGGTCGCTGGGCTTTTGCCGAGTTCACCGACGTGTATGAGATAGAGTCGGATTTTGAGGCCAAAATGAAGGCGGTATTTGATGAGATGATCGGACAAAACGCCGCACATTGCGTTTCGGCAAATCAGGAGAACCGATGAATAAAGTGGCACTTGTATGTGGGAGCTATAATCAAAGGGGACATGAGTTGACAAATGGGTACTTATGCTCTATTCTATAAACACCTTGTCAATAGAGAAATAAAATGTTTGAAACCATCCTTATCATAGTCTCAATTTTGGTTGCAATAATGGGTGTTGGTGTGGCGACCTGGTCTATTATGGATACGAGAAAACGGTTGAACGATAAATCTGAGGGATAGACCACAGGTGCTGAAAAGCCCAATTTTTGATTCACATTCGCCCCTTGGCAGTACGTCTTGCTCCTCTCGCACAGCGAGGGTAATCATGAGTGAGACCGATCCCCTGGGGCTTTTTTTCGGAGGTTTGAGTTAAATGGCCCGAAGGACGCGCGCCAGATCTCCCAAAACTATTGACACTATTAGACACAAGGACGCATCGCGCAAAAATATTCCCACAGCCGAGTATCAAGCTGTGATGGCGGACAATGAACAAAGTCCCATTCAGGTCGCGTAAGAGCGGCGTAACCAGAGAGAAGACCAATGAAGACGACCATTGATATCCACGACGAGTTGCTTGCCCGGGCGAAACAGTACGCGAGAAATACTGGGCGCCCACTACATGCCGTAGTAGAAGAGGGCCTGCGCCAAGTGCTTCCCGCGTCGTCCAGTAGTCGCTACCGCCTGCCCGACCTGAGCGAGGGGAAGGCTGGCGCGGACGACCCACTGGCAGAGCACTCATGGCAGGAGTTACGCAGAATAATTTACGAAGAACCGGAGGAGCAATGATCGCCATTGATACGAATATGCTGGTCTATGCCCACCGTCGGGAATCACAAGCGCACGGAGTGGCTTTCGGGATACTGCGGACGCTTGCTGAAGGAGACTCGGCATGGGCGATTCCCTGGCCCTGTTGCTACGAATTTTTGAGTGTTGTAACCAACCGCCGGATTTGGAAGGATCACGCTACGTCGCCGGAACGGGCTTGGCAACAGATCGAAGCCTGGACCGCGTCGCCTTCAAATCGCCTCATCGGCGAAACCAATAACTTTCAGACGATATTGAAGGGCTTTATATGCCGTCCAGGGGTGAGTGGGGGCGTTATACATGATGCCCGAGTTGCTGCCATTTGCGTCGCCCACGGTATTGAAGCACTGCTCACTCGCGATCGCGATTTCTCATTGTTTCCGGAGTTGAAAACACGCAATCCGTTCGAGCAGCCAGCAGGTAGTGGTTAGAATATCCTGGAGGATATGAAACGATGCCCAGATCAAAACGCACACCCAAGACCGTGGAAGCTCTGCGACACAAGGACGCGTCGCGCAAAAATATCCCCACAGCGGAATATCAGGCTGTGATGGCGGACGATGAGCGAAGTCCTATCCAGGTCGCCTACAACCGCCGCAACCGAGACCTCGATCCTCAATTGGTATGGCGCGGTAAGGATGAGCAAGATTGGTCAGATTTGGTGGTGCAGGCACCGCCTCTTTACATTCAAGAGAAGGTTCATCCCAAGGTGCTGATTGACGATTTGATACGCCAGAGCGAGGAAAACGTTGCAAGTGAGCCAGGCTTTCAGACTGACCTCTTCACCGATTTCAATGGTCTGCCTTCGGAAGACGCTAAGACTGAATTCTATCAGCACGATGCCAACTGGTCGAACCGTATGATCCTCGGAGATAGCTTGCAGGTGATGGCGTCGCTTGCGGAACGCGAAGGACTGCGTGGCCAGGTCCAGTGCATCTATATTGATCCGCCTTATGGGATTAAGTTCAACTCCAATTTCCAGTGGTCAACCACCAGCCGTAATGTGCGTGATGGCAGAGCCCAGCATATCACCCGCGAGCCGGAGCAAGTGAAGGCATATCGGGATACGTGGCGAGATGGGATTCATTCATATCTGACATATTTGCGAGATAGGCTGACGGTGGCGCGGGATTTGTTGACAGAGAGTGGTTCTGTGTTTGTGCAGATTGGAGATGAGAATGTGCATCGGGTACGGATGTTGATGGATGAGGTATTCGGGGAGAAGAATTTTGTGAATCAGATTACCTATCGAACCAATAGCGGAACAACTCGAGAGCGTTCTATAAAAAGTGTTTCAGATTACTTGTTATGGTATGGGAAAAATTCATCCGCGACAAAGTTTCGTCGGCCCCTGAGTGAACGCAAAGTTGAGACTGGAATGTACAATCAATTGGAAGAGACCAGCGGTTTAAGGAGATCCCTGACAACAGATGAAAAACGAAATGTGTCGATTGCGCCACAGGGATCAAGGTTTTTCACAACACTACCCTTACACTCCATGAATGCAGGAAATCATGAGCCAAGAGAGGCGTTTGGATCCATCTGGCGAATACCTCCAGCTTCTCATTGGAGGTATTCGCCAGATGGGTTCCGACGTCTTCTTGAAGCGAATAGGATTAATCCTGAACGAACTGCCTTGAGATCCATCTACTACCATGATGACTATTCCGCGTCTGAACTCGATAATACTTGGATTGATACTGGTCCAGAAATTGTCAAGTCTTACGTGGTTCAAACGTCAACGAAGATTATCCAACGCTGCATTCTCATGACCACCGATCCTGGTGATCTCGTCCTTGACCCCACCTGTGGTTCTGGCACTACTGCCTACGTCGCCGAGCAGTGGGGACGTCGCTGGATTACCATGGACACTTCCCGTGTCGCGCTCGCGCTGGCTCGTGCGCGGATTATGGGTGCTCGTTATCCCTACTATTTGCTTTCCGAAGCCGCGAGGGGCAATTGAAAGAGGCTGAGATCAAGCGTAAAGCTTCCTCAGAAGCTCCTACCTATAACGACATCCGGCAGGGTTTCGTGTACGAGCGAGTGCCGCATATTACGCTCAGAGCTATTGCTAACAATGCTGAGATTGATGTGATCTGGGAAAACTTTCAAGAGAAGTTGGAACCGTTGCGAGAAAAATTAAATAGTATCCTCGACAGAGCTTGGGAGGAGTGGGAGATTCCGCGTGAGGCGGGCGATCCATGGCCTGAGCCAGCGGCGAAGGCGTTGCAAAGGCTTCAGCAGGCAAAGACCAACAACACAAAGGCGAGAGCCTTGACCGCGCTCAACAGCGCATTGAGCCGTGCGTACACATTGGACGATGTGCCAGATAAGCCCTTTGACTTGTGGACGAACGCGGAGGCGATTGAATGCCATCGCCAATGGTGGAAGCATCGCATTGCGCAGCAAAAGAAGATTGACGATTCTATCGTAGCGAAGGCTGACTATGAATATCTCTATGACAAGCCGTACGAAGATCGAAATAAAGTGCGCGTTGCGGGACCGTTCACGGTAGATAGCTTATCACCACATCGCTTGCTGGCTGTTGATGAGAACGATGAACTCATCGACAATGTCGCCGAAAGCAAGCTCGGATATGGGGAAAAGTTCGATAGCAGTTCCAATCAGGACTTCGCCTCCATGATTCTGGAACACCTCAAGACATCCGGTGTTCAGCAGGCGCAGAAAGAGGACCGGATCTCGTTCTCTGGGATCAGACCTTGGCCCGGTGATCTCGTCTGCGCCGAAGGAGCTTACTTTGAGGGGGATGAAGATTCTGGGATTCAAAAGCGCGCTGGCATTTTTGTTGGTCCGGAATTCGGTACGGTTGCACGCCCTGATCTCGTGCAAGCCGCACGCGAGGCCGCAGATGCCGATTTTGACGTTCTGATCGCCTGCGCTTTTAACTATGAAGCCCATGCTTCGGAGTTCAACAAGCTCGGGCGCATTCCCGTCCTCAAAGCGCGGATGAATGCCGATCTCCACATGGCCGATGATTTGAAGAATACCGGCAAAGGCAATCTTTTCGTTATCTTTGGCGAACCAGATATCGACATTCTCGATGCGGATGACGACCAAATCAAGGTTAAGATCAATGGCGTTGATGTGTTTCATCCCAACACTGGCGAAATCCGTAGCGATGACACCGGCGATATTGCCTGTTGGTTCGTCGATACGGATTACAACGAGGAGAGTTTCTTCGCCCGTCACGCCTATTTTCTCGGTGCAAATGATCCGTACAAATCCCTCAAGACCACCCTTAAATCTGAAATCAATCAGGAAGCCTGGGCCACGCTCAAAAGCGATACATCCCGGTCTTTCGGCAAACCAAAGTCCGGCCGCATCGCTGTGAAGGTGATCAATCATCTGGGGGATGAGGTGATGAAGGTGTTCCGGGTGTCCAGCGTATAGAAGCCAGTGACAACGCCTGAAAGCGATCTGCTATCCACTATCCACTGCCGTTATGAATTTTCGCATCGCCGATACTTTCACCGATAGCCTTACCAGGCTGACCGGTAATGAACAGAAGGCTGTGAAGACCACGGCCTTTGATTTGCAATTGAATCCAGCTCAGCCGGGATTGCGTTTCCATAAGTTGGATAGAACCAAAGATCCGAATTTCTGGTCTGTTCGCGTCAGCCGCGATGTGCGAATAATTGTGCATCGGACCCGGAATAGTCTGTTGCTGTGCTATGTAGATCACCACGACAATGCCTATCAATGGGCTGAACGTCGCAAACTGGAAACCCATCCCAGGACCGGGGCAGCACAGTTGGTTGAGGTGCGCGAGGTTGTTCAAAAGATCGCCGTGCCCCAATATGTGGTGGCTGAGGAAAAAGTACAGTACAAACAGCCTTTGCTTACTGATGTCCCAGAGAGCGATCTGTTGAGTTATGGTGTGCCGCCTGAATGGCTGGATGATGTACGCAATGCGGATGAAGATGGCTTACTCGAATTGGTTGAGCATTTGCCGGGGGAGGCGGGGGAGGCGGTGTTCGAACTGGCTACTGGTGGAACGCCGCAGATAGCACAGCCTGTTACTACCGATCCCTTTGATCATCCCGATGCACAGCGCCGCTTCCGGTTGATGACAAATGTGGAAGAACTGGAGCGCGCGCTCGACTATCCCTGGGAGAAGTGGGCTGTCTTTCTTCATCCGGCGCAGCGAGAAGTTGTAGAGAGGGACTACAATGGCCCATTTCGCGTGTCCGGGACGGCAGGTACAGGAAAAACAGTTGTGGCTATTCACCGCGCCGCGTTTCTCGTGCGTGACAATCCGGATGCGATGGTGCTGCTCACCACATTCTCCGACACGCTGGCTAATGCGCTGCACACCAAACTCAGGCGGTTAATTCAAAACGAACCCCGGCTTGCAGAGCGCGTGGAGGTCAATGCCATTGATACGGTTGGTGAGCGGCTTTATCGGGCGCAGTTTGGTGCGCCAAAGATCGCAACTCAGGAGATTATTCAGGAGTTTCTGGCAAAAGCGGCTGGCGAGGTGGAGGCGCATCAATTCAGCCTTCGTTTTTTGTTGAGCGAATGGGAGAATGTCGTTGATGCATGGCAGTTGGATAGCTGGGTATCCTATCGCGATATCAGGCGGCTTGGACGGAAGACGCGCCTGCCGGTGGCACAGCGTTCGGTGCTGTGGTCTATTTTTGAGCGGGTGAAGGCTCAACTTCAAGATCGAGGGCTGGTGACCCGGGCTGGTATGTTCGGTTTGCTTGCCGAGAAGCTCAAAGATCGCCGGCATCCGCCGTTTGACTTCGCTATTGTAGATGAGGCGCAAGACATCAGTGTTGCCCAACTGCGTTTTCTCGCGGCATTGGACGACCAACGGCCAAATAGCCTCTTTTTCGCGGGTGATCTGGGGCAGCGGATTTTCCAAACGCCATTTTCATGGAAATCATTGGGTGTCGATATTCGTGGAAGATCTCGGACACTTAAAATCAACTACCGAACGTCTCATCAAATCCGGGTACAAGCAGATCGTTTGCTGGGTCCCGAAGTCGCCGATGTGGATGGCAATGTTGAGGATCGCAGGGGTACGGTCTCGGCATTTAATGGCGAGCCTCCGACGATACACTTCTTTGAGACTGAGGATGAAGAAAGTAAGGCTGTTGGGGCGTGGTTGCAGGAATGCCGGGACAAAGGCGTGGATGCTCGTGAGATGGGGATATTTGTGCGTTCGGCAGGGGAACTAAACCGGGCGCAGGAGGCGGTGCGCGATGTCGGGTTCTCTTTTCAGGTTTTGGACGAAAGCGATGGGAAAGGGAAGGATTGCGTATCGATAAGTACGATGCATCTGGCGAAGGGATTGGAGTTTCGCGCTGTCGCAGTGATGGCGTGTGACGATGAGGTTATTCCGCTACAGGATCGGATTGAGACAGTCGCGGATAGCGCGGATCTCGAAGAGGTGTACGATACAGAGAGACATTTACTTTATGTCGCATGCACACGCGCTCGGGACCACTTATTGATTACGGGGGTTACACCCGTGTCGGAATTTCTGGATGACTTGCAGATGTAATGGTGGAAGTGGTATGGCGAACTATCCGTAGGCTATTTCGGGGTGTTTTCCGAGAACGCTGAGGTCAATATCTAAGATAGCCGTTGAGGCTGTCCGCTTGTGGGTGAAGGCGTATTTAGATCATCTGGCAAGGCTTTACAAATTATGGATTTTTGGGCATCTTTGTAATATATCTCGATCATCTCTTCAAAAATAAGGAGTTAAGACTTCTATGGCATCACAGTCTATAGTATTCGAAAATCCGCCAATCAATGAAGTTGTTATATCCACCTACTTCAATCCGCTGTTATCGGACCTGCGAAGCGAACACATTGGCCTATTTTGGGAAAAGATTAGAAACGAATTCCCTGTTGTGCGTCAGCAACCTCCGGTGGGAATAATCGGATCAGAGGTCAGTACTAACGAGCCATTCCCAATGCCCAGATATTGGTTCATTGCAGACGATGAAATCAATCTTATTCAGATTCAGAAAAACGCCTTTATATTTAACTGGCGTCGTAGAGATGACGAATACCCACGCTTCCACAGGAATATCAAGCCTACATTTGACAAATACTATGGGCTTTTCAGCGAGTTTGTCCGAACAGAACTTGAGACAGAACTCACTATTGACCTTGGTGAACTGAACTACGTCAATGCTTTGGAGCGTTGTGAGTTCTGGTCAGATCCTCAACAGACGACAACCATTATCCCCTCATTCTCGATTCTGAAGCCCGGAATAAATTTTTCTGACTCTCCAGATTTCAATTGCAATTACGCGTACAAGATCACAAACGACTTACAACTCAACATCAACATACGCAGTGGGGTTACGGCTCAGCAAGAAAATGTGCCGGTGCTAATATTTGAAATCAAAGCGAATGGTCGTGTCGGGCAGATTGCAAAACCTGGAACAGATGAATGGTTCGAGCGTGCCCATGACGCCATCATCGAGTGCTTTGTAGGTATGACAAGTCCAGATATCCAGAATGAATATTGGAAACCAATGGAGGAAATTCAATGAATGCGGAAGTGACTACTACTGTCTCAGGCTATC
The DNA here is from genome assembly GCA_022821275.1 of Candidatus Latescibacterota bacterium. Taxonomy (GTDB): domain Bacteria; phylum Latescibacterota; class UBA2968; order UBA2968; family UBA2968; genus VXRD01. The sequence continues at coordinate 36,780 of JAJEDY010000040.1, forward strand.
GACGACTTCTACCAACAATTGGATCTGTTTCTGTTTTTGACCCAGATAGAGATAACATTCAACGACAGCCTGACTTTTTCCTCACTCCGGAACTCTCTTTCGGCTCTTTTGATACAGTGAACACATCCATCGGTTACTTGACTGGCTCGTATAAACGGAATATGCCTATCGCTCCCTTGACTGGCTCAAGGGATTTCGACGCAGATGAGGTCTATTTAACCAGCCTGATCGACCCGCAACGTCGGTTTATAGCGGAACTTGACAAAAAAAAAACACAGGTCCAGGAAATGTACCATGCCTATATGTTGCGAATCGAATTACTGCGCAGTGAAGCTGAGCTTGATGGTTTTACTGTGAACGAGGCGTCTGAAGAGGATTTTTGGTTATTTGTCAGGTCAGCATCCTTTGTTCATAAAGCAGAAGTGGTGCTTGTGGACAATGGCAATCTACGTGCTGTCTGGAGCGGAGAGGATGGTAGTCACCTTGGGCTTCAGTTCCTCGGTAACCGATTGGTAGAGTATGTTATGTTCAAACGCCATCAGGCTACCAGAGATGTTTCGCGAGAAGCCGGACGCGACAGGCTGGATGATATCAAGAGGCAGATTCAGGCTTTCGACCTCACAGAATTGGTTTATGCATGATCGGAGACGACATAAATGGAGACGATCTATCGGACGATAATCATGTCGTCCGATATGTAAAACCTACAAGTATCCGCACAGATGGAAAGGTGGATGGCTCAGAGTTCTGCCTACGTGAACATCGGCCCGATGATACCGGCGTATCTGTTAATTGGCTCGAATGCTTTGGCGGCCTTAGCAACGCACAGCAACTGGATGAAGTGAGACGGCTATCCCGATTAGACATGAAAAAAAATGGACGTCTCGCGGAACTGAACGTCGGCGTAGCAAAACATTACGTCCGTAACGAACTCAAAAGCCTTCGATTTATTCATACGCCTCTACCCGCCGAGGGTGACTACGAAGCTGATCCATCACACAGCGAAATCGTGGGTCTGCCACCTGGAAGTTCCTCACAGGCCGCGCTGATCGGCGACATGATCGCTGAGTGTATAGAAGCTATTCATCAGGCTGTGCAGGAGTAAAAAATAGAGTATCCAAATTACCGATGCATTGTGTCCTGGACTTACCCATAAGCCATTTCGGGATGTTTTCCGAGAACGCGCAGGAGGCGTTCGTCGGCGCCTTCGAGGACATAATCGGGCATGTGGTAGTTGAGATAGGGCCAGAATCGCTGGGCGACAAAACGCTGTCCATAGACCTGGTGGAAAAGGTAGCGGATGCGGTCGGATTTATTGGGGGCGCCGCGATGCCAGGTCTGGCTGCTGAGGAGGTAGAGGTCTCCTGCTTTCATGAGCAGAGATGTCGGACCTTTGCCATCGAAGGTTGGATTTTCTGGATCGTTGGGTTGTCTGCCCGCATAGTGGCTACCGGGCACGAATTGGCTGGGCCCATACTGGTCTTCGTCCTGGTCTGTCAGGGCGATCTGGAACGACATGCGGAAAACGGGCATTTGAAGACGCCTGTCATGACCGCTGATATTGTCGTCCGTAATTGGAAATTCCAGGCTGTCATCTACGTGAAAGCGGTTAATGCCCAGATCTTTGCGGTTCAAGATGCATCCCTGCGCCATGCAGTGGCATTGGGCACCGAGGACTGTTTCGGCGATAGATATGATAGGCTCGCGCACGAGCAGATCGCGGAACATCCGGTCGCATTCAAATAGCCGATGCACAACGATGGGTTCTTTGCCGTTGTGCTGCGGTTTTATTTTTACATTTCGCATCTCTGCGAAATAGGGTTCTGCGAAGATCTGATCGACGCGTCTGCAAATTTGCTCGCATTCTTCCCGGGAGAGGACATTTCGGATGATGGTTGCGCCATTTTTGTAAAAGTCCTCGAGAATCGGCGATAGTTCTTCTTTTGTAAAGGGTTCGTGAAGTGACATGGGATATTCCTCTACTCAAATCGCGCCTTTGGGTACGCCTTTGCCGACGTGGGGGAGCAGGCCCTGGATTGGTCGCCCGGGCACCAGTTTTCCATTCTGAACAAATCCCTCTGGACGACCTGTGAGTTCCTCGATCAGTTGGTCGCGCCACCAGGCCAGTCGGTCGGGACGGTCGCGGGACAGGTCGTTGATTTCGCGGGGGTCTTCGGTTAGATCAAAGAGCAATTCTCTTCCCGTCTGGGTAAACCAGGCGTACTTCTCCACGCCATCCGTAAGCCACTGATTGGCGGATGTCGCGTGTTCTCCGTGAATAAACGGACGCCAATTATTCCCGCTACAATTCAGCACACTTTCGCCGTCGAGATCGTCCGGGGTGTCGATTCCCGCGATGTCGCAGAAGGTTGGGAAGATGTCCCGCAGTTCTACCGGCGATTCTACGAGCGACCCACGTTCCATTGCATCAGATGTTTTGGGCATTCGCAGGATGAAGGGCACGCGCGCGGATCCGTCGTAGGGCACGCCTTTTCCCACATGGTTGTGGTCGTAGAGCATTTCACCGTGATCCGCAGTGAAGAGTATGGCTGTGTTGTCCTGAACGCCGTATTCGTTGAGTGCCATGATCATGCGGTTGATCTGGAAATCGATGTGTGAAATCTGCGCGTAATACGCTCTTCGCGCATAATCCACCAGCGCCGGATCCCGGGGGATCGGGCTGTCGTGGCCGCCCTTGCGGAGTTCGTGGTCAACCCAGTTTCCCATAGCGGGTGGGGGAATGTCTTTTTGCAAATATCGATTCAATAAAGACGCGGGCGGATCCAGCGGTGGGTGGGGCCGATGGTAGGATAGCGTGAGGAAGAAGGGTTTGGATGTATCGCGCCTGCGCAAAAAGTCAATGCCCTGCGAGGTAACCCAACTCGTGGGGTGGAGCATTTCGTGGTAGGGCCAGGCCTGCGCTGCATATCCATTGCATCCCACGCCAGAGTCATTGTGGTCGGCATAGACCTCGCCGAGTTTTTCCCGAAGCCAGGGGGTGTAATCGTCGTTCAATCCAAATTCGCGGTTTTCCCGCCGGGCGCGGTGCATATAGCCGTCGTGCAGTACGACATTGTGGAATCCCACGAGATTGCGCCAGGGATAGACGTGCATTTTGCCGACGCACTGGGTGTGATAACCCGCATCTGACAGAGTTCCGGGAAGTGTTACTGGATAGTCCCATTGCACGCCGCCGTTGGTGAGGTACCCATGGCGCTTGGGAGCGAGACCCGTGAGGATTGTGGCGCGGGCAGCAACGCATACCGGGCACGAGGCATACGCCTGGGTAAATGTGATACCCTCACCTGCCAGATAATCCAGATGGGGAGTTTCAACCGCGGGATGACCAGTATAGCCCAGGCAATCCCCACGCCATTGGTCGGTCAGGATAAAGAGTATATTGGGAGCGTTTTCGGTTGTTGGCATTGGTTTTATCCTCGTCGCTTGTTGGCTAAAATCCAGACATCGCGAAAGAAAGACTGACGGCTTTCATCCAGACCATTGATCACGACCGGGTTCATGCAGGGCTTGGGTTCGTGGAAGCGCACGGTTACGTGATTGTACGCGATGAGGATGGCGCGTCGCGGATTGTCCGGATTGGTCCAGGTAGATCCCGTGTGCCGCACGCCTTCTGAAAATACGACGAGGCTTCCCGGCGGACAGCCATAGGTTTCCCAAACGCCTGAGTTCGGGTCATCGGCTTCTTCGGGCCAGGTTCCGTCCTGGGCAGAAGCCAGATTGGCTTTGTGTGAACCGGGTACGAGGCAGGTTCCACCCTGGCCTTTTTTTACTTCGTTCAGTTCCCAGACAATGCGCGTCATTGCGCTGTATATGCGACCATTGTGGAAGCGAAAGGAAAACGAAGGGTGGAGGTTTGTTCCTCCCACGTGTGGCCGCCACTCGTTGCCGGTTTTCTCAGCAGATCGGCCGGATATGAATACGCTTTCCAATCGGATGCGCTCCCGATCCGGATCAATGACTTCCTGGAGGATGCCCATGACGCGCGGATGATCGATCAAAAATTCAGTGGGACCAGAAATTGGTGAGCGGTGGTGATCGGGAAGGCTTTCGGGCGTTTTCATATACGTTTCGACGTGGTCGCGGGCGATCGCGATTTCTTCGTCGGAGAGAACGCTGGGGATGACGAGAAAGCCTTTTAAGTCGAAGAGGAATTTTTCGTAATCCGACATGGGGTGAACGGGTTCGGTAAGTGTCGGGGATTCAGTGGCGGTGTTTACCATAGCAGAAACCTCCTTACTTTTCGGGCCACGGTCGAAACAGATTGCGTTGTTCTTGGGTATATCGCGCCAGTGTATGCGATGTGATATGCTGGGGTTCATCCATGGTTGCGATATTTTGCGACATCATCCAGTAGGGTCCATAGCCCACGTGGATGGTTTTGCGGACTTGATCTGAGCGGTTGGTCAAGCCACCGTGCCGCAGATGTTCTGTGAAAAAGATTGCATCGCCCGCCTTGACCTCTAATCCGACCATTCCCGGTTCTACATCTGGATCATTGTCATAAGGGCATGGCAGGGTGCTTTTGTGTGTGCCCGGAACGACGCAAAACGCGCCTTGTTCATTGGTGACATCGTGTATAAAGTAAACCATGCGCACCATCATGCAATCAATGCGATCGCTGCTGGTATAGCGGTATTTTTGATTTTCCGGTCTCGTGCCGCCGTGGCTGCGCGATGTATTGTTTTTGTACCGGATGCGGATCTCTGAATTGTTGATGGTGTAGCGGCCCCGGATAGCGGCTTGCACGTATGGCAATGTTTTTTCGTGGTTCACCAGCATGTCAAATGTGGAATCTGCATTCCAAAAGTCTTCTATGATCAGGGTTTTTCCCTCGGCACATGATCCCTGAACGTGGTAGCCTTTCTCTTTGTTGACGTGATATTCGGCTCCCCAGGCACTGAGTTTCCGAGGGGGGAGATCGACATTATCCAGGGCGTGTCCTTCCAAATTGTCAACGGCTTTGCGCAGGGATTGCACTTCTGCATCTGTGAGCATGTTTTTGATTGTGATATATCCCTGACGATCAAATTCGTATTGTTCGACTTTGTTCATTGTAATTTGTCCCGTCAATTCTTCCTGAATAGGAGCATTGCGATTCGTCTTTCTCCCACCACGACCTTTACAATTGCCTTGATATAGATGGGTTTTTTAAGCAATGCGAGTTCCCGAACTTTTGCCTTGAGCACCGGATGTGGATCGTCGATTCTGATTACGCCTTTAAAAGTACGCTTTGTCTTTTCGGCATCGACCATCTGCACGTCCAGATTCGTCCCTTCAATCTCAGGTTCGTCAGCGTCCATCTCGACAATCATACTCAGATCTGTGATTTCATTTACGGAAAAGGGTTGCCCGCCTGTGTCGAATTGCCGTTCCAGAATGCGGTCCTGAAGCGTATTCTGGATTTCCTGTTGAACTTCGTCGGGAAAAGTGTGAATCCTGAATTCCGCGGTGTGGGTGCCTTCGATGACTGTGCCGGTTAGCGCTATCCGGTTTAATGGCTCGGCTTCGATCTTTTCTCTGGAATCGAGTGGCCCGGCATTTTGTACGTTCAGCCCGCTGTGGAGATCAATTTTTTTCACCTTGCCGAGTGCGAATACCGTATCGTCTTCTATGGCGACGAGTTTGCCCGAAAAATACTCTTCCAATTGTTTGGTGATCTGGCCGTCCGAGATATCGTTGAATTGTGCAAATCCCGTGCCCCACGAATCCGGCGAATCGACGTCTGTTCTCAGAATTTCGCCGTCTCCATAAGTTGTAATCACTTCAATATGAGCCGGTTGACCGACGCGTGCGAGCCTTTGTACGGCACCCTTTAGACCTGCGGAGATCCGCAGATCGTCAAAATCCAGAATGCGCGCAATTTCGTCTCCTTTTTCCACGACCGTTCCGACGACTTCCTCATCGAACAGGATGACGCCAGCGTGCGTGGCCGTCAATGTTTCGCGCTGGGATAGCTCTTGTTCCCAGACGGATGTCGCACTTCTCATTACGCCCTGAAGTTCCCGTTCCGATAGAGTTAGAGAAGATGATATTGCAAGACTGTCGAGTGCGCCTTCGAGTTCTTCTATTACTTGTTTTGCGCGATAGCGACTGACCTGAGATTTACCTCTGGAAATTTCAAATAGCGGCTGGCCAATTGTTACGTCGGTTTTATTTTTTACCAGTGCCTCTATGACTACGATGTCTTCATCGAGGGATAGGACATATTCGTGCGGCTTGATCGGTTCTGCATTAGATAACACGAGGTCTTCTGTCTTCGTAAACCACAGAAAAGCGATGATTGTGGCGACCGCAAAAACGAAGCCATACCCGAATATCTCCAGATATTTGACGTACTTCGCGATAAATCTGCGGGTTCTCAAGCTCTGTGTTTTCGGTTTCTCTGTCGTTTGCATTTTTTTATCCGTAATTATGAGGAGATTGCGTTACCCAACTTGTCTGGTATCATCCAGGCCGAGGTAACGCCTGTACATTTCTGCGTACTCGCCCCCATTGCGAATCAGTTCTGCGTGTGTCCCTTGTTCGAGGATCTGACCGTCGCCGAGAACGATGATCTGGTCGGCATTTGCCACTGTTGTGAGTCTGTGAGAGACTATGAAGGTGGTGCGTCCTTCTGCCACGCGGTCCAGGCTTTGCAAAAACCGCTGTTCTGTGGCGCTATCCAGGGATGACGTGGGTTCGTCCAGAATGAGAATTTTGGGATCGCGGACCATGGCCCGGGCAATCCCGATCCGCTGTTTCTGACCCCCTGATATTCGCGTGCCTTCTCGGAGATCGGTGTCATATCCGTTGCGTTGGGATGAGGCAAAGGCGTCTATGTCCGCCAGTTGGGCGGCTCTGACCACCTCATCGTCAGATGCATGGGGCTGACCGAACAGGATATTTTCTTTGATTGTTCCGTTGAACAAATGCGTTTCCTGTAAAACCAGACCGACCTGATCCTGATAGGTGCTCGATCTCACTTCTCTGAGGTCCTGGCCATCTACCATTACCCTTCCCGAATCCGGATCGTACAGCCTGAGAAGCAGGTTTGCGACCGTGGTTTTTCCCGATCCACTGTGTCCCACCAGGGCGATTTTTTGACCTGCCTGAACGGTGAAGCTCAGGTTGCGCAGGACAGGTGTGCCATCCTCGTAAGAAAAGGAGACATTGTCAAAGACGACATCGCCCCTGACAGGTGGCATTGCCGGTGCATTGCGACGGTCTGTAACAGCGGGGACCTGATCCAGTGTTTCGAGAATGCGCTCGGCGGGAACCATTGCAATGCGAACTTGCTGGAAATACCGAATCAAGACTTGAATGGGATTGGACAGGCGGTTCGTATAGGAGAAAAGGGGGAAGACGGACCCATAGGAGAGGTTGCCTATAATAACTTCTCTGAGGAAGTATAGTCTTATCAATCGATTTTTTACATAGGGAAGCAAGCCGCTATTGCCCGCCATTTCTCGTTCGACGATACGCATAAAAAACAGGCGCATCGCAGCGCGATACCCTTCGATGGTGAGATTGACATATCGCTTTACTTCGTGCCGGCGCCGACCAAATGTCTGTACGACGGCTGCCCCGGCAACGCCTTCTTGAAGCCCGGCGTCGCGCGCCTGCCATCGCTCTCTTACGCGGCGATCAAATCTGCGCTGTATGGTCGCGATCTTCTGGGCGACCATTCCGTATGGAATCGAGTAAATCAGAATGACCAGCGAGACCCGCCAGTCCAACCAGGTGGTGAAGATGAGTATGAGTATGAACTCATAGACCGCCCGCAATGTCGCTGGTAAGATGTCCGTGATCATGCGCATTACAGCCCCCGTATCTGCGCTCGCCCGATACATGTGCTCGCCAATACCACGACTCTCGTAGAAGGTCATGGAGAGACGCTGCAGGTGGGTGAAGAAGTGGGTTTTGAGGGCTAAGCTCACGCGTAGATCTACGTAGTGATTGAGAACGGTCGTCATGGTGCCGACCAATCTCTGAATGAGGACGAGCACAACATAGGCGGCAAAGATGCGATAGAACAGGTTCCAATCCTGATTTGGAAATGCATCATCGATGAGAAACTTGCTCAGCCACGGATTCACAACCCGAAACGTGCTGACGACAATCGTGCCCAGTACGACGAGCAGCGCCTTATCCCAGACCGGGATCATCAGCCTGAGAAAACGCAGGAAGACTCTTATAAGCGACTGTTTTACTCCCTTGCGGGGAGGAGGAAAATAGTTGAACATCGTCCGGCCTTAGTTCTGTCCTGATACGCGCTGAGAGGTGCCACAATTAGGCGAAGATATGTTTGTCTGTCAATTGGATTCTCGGGTTCTTTCTCTCGAAGAGAAACTCTTGCTATAGAAAAAAATCAAATTATCTTGTCTGTCACGACATACTTATTGAACTATGGGGGCTTGCTTCATGTTTAACTTGATCGGAAATTACGCCAAAATTGCTATCAGGAATTTGATGCGGAACAAAGTGTATTCCGCGCTCAATATCCTCGGTCTGGGCATCGCCATGTCCTGCTGTCTTTTAATCGTGTTGTTTTTACAACGCGAACTGCAATACGATCACAGATATGAAAAGGGAGATCGCATTTACAAGGTCGTGCGAGAAATAAATATCCAGGGCGGGTCTCGCACTTTTTCCTGGGGCACATCGGGATCTTTGGCCCCTGCGTTGCAACGCGATTTTCCCGAGGTAGAATCAGCCGTCCGAATATGGCCCTGGAATGTGAAGGTCGAACGCGAGAATATTTTGTTTCCCACACGACTCAATCTCGTTGACAAACACGTATTTGACGTATTTGAAGCTGAATTTGTTCAGGGCAGCGCACAGGCGGCTTTTGAAGATCCAACGAGTATTGTGATTACCGAGCGAATGGCGAATCTCATCTACGGCGAAGAAAATCCAATGGGAAGGGCTCTCACTGTTGTCAATTCGATATTTGGCGGAGACTATATCGTTCGGGGCGTGTTGAAAGATCGAATTGAGCCTACCACAATCCCATTTAATATGTTCATATCGCGAGACCCCAATGCCCAATGGAGGAACAAATGGCACGTCTGGGATAAGGCTGCGGGTTTTCGACCGATACAAACATATATTTTGCTTCAAGAAGGTGTTTCTCCCAAAACGCTGGAACAAAAATTTCCTGATTTTATAAAGCGCTATATGGGCGCGGAGATCCAAAAATACAATGCGTATCATCTCCAACCCCTGCATCGGGTCTATTTGCATTCGCGTGCAGATTACGACATCAAGAGCTTCGGCGATATCGATCAACTCTATACGATGTGCGTGATTGCCGCATTTATTCTGATCATTGCCTGCGTGAACTTTATGAACCTGGCGACAGCCCAGTCGGTTAGACGCGCAAGAGAGGTGGGCTTGCGAAAAGTGGTTGGTGCCAGTCGCGGTCAGTTGATCCAGCAATTTCTGGGAGAGTCCCTGATTGTCGCGGGACTCGCGTTGGTGCTGGCACTTATTGTCGCGCACGCGGCACTGCCCGTGTTTAATGATTTGATCCAGCAAAACCTGGTGTTAGATCTCAGGGCATATATGACTTTGATCCCGGCGTTGATCGGCGTGGTACTGGTATCCGGAGTACTCGCCGGAGGTTATCCCGCCTTTGTTTTGTCTGCCTGGCAGCCGATTGATACATTGAAGAGCCAGATACAATCCAGATCGAGTGGTTCGTGGTTCTGGAAGGGGCTGGTGATATTCCAATTTTCAATCTCGATCTTTTTGATCGTAGGGACGCTGGTCGTGCGCAACCAGATCTCTTATATGCTGGATCGGGATCTGGGGGTTGATACAGAGCATCTGGTCATGTTGCCCATTTTTACTTCGAGCCGAGAGGCGCATTTCGTTCACGCCAATCGCCTGTCGTCGCGATACAGTACTGTGAAGCAGTCGTTTTTGAGGCATCCCAATGTCATTGGAGCAACGGCATCTCAGTATCGCGCCTTCCCCAGCGGAGGTGGCTCGCGGAGCAAGCCCATTCGCCCAGAAGATTTGCCGGGGGATGACTGGTGGATTCTGGTCAATGAGGTCGATGCAGATTTTGTAAATACCATGGGGATTGAACTCATTGCTGGCAAAAACTTCACCCCGGGCAAGGGCAATCCCCTCAGGGGATGGACGCGCGAATTTCTGATCAATGAGTCGGCAGCCAAATTATTCGGCTGGGATAATCCCATCGGCAAACAAATTCAGAGGCTGGATGGGGGCGGCGGCATGGGGACTGTTGTGGGTGTTTTTAAGGATTACCATTTTGATTCCTTAAAAGAAAAAATTGCGCCTCTCGCATTTATCCAGTGGGCCAGGCTATATGCGTATTTAACGCTGAAAATAAGGGGTGGGCAGTTTGTAGAAACGATGGAATTTTTGGAAGAGGAATGGTATAAATTCGTGCCCAATGAAGCGTTTAATCCCGTTTTTATGGACGATGGCTTTGCCTCTGCATACCGGAATGAACTTCGTCTGAGAAGAATTGCTGGCATTTCTTCATTGCTGGCGATCGTGGTGTGCTGTTTGGGTCTGTTCGGTCTGGCAGCTATCTCTGCCCAACGGCGCACAAAGGAGATTGGGGTGCGCAAGGTGCTCGGTGCTTCTGCCGGGCAAATTGTGACGATGTTTTCAGCCGAATTTGTCAAGCTGGTCGCGTTTGCCAGTCTCATAGCCTGGCCTCTATCTTATTACATGCTCAATGACTGGTTAGCCGATTTTGCCTACCGCATTGGTCTGGGTATCTCGGTATTTGTGTTGAGCAGCGTACTGGCTATTGCCATTGCCCTGATCACAGTGAGTTACCAAGCCTGGAAAGCAGCGCAAACCAATCCGATTGAGGCGCTTAAGTACGAATGAGGTCTCAATCAGCTGCACTATCTGTGCCCAACTGCATCTGTTCATCCCATATTTGGCGATAGAGACCGTTTGCTTCCAACAAATCGTCGTGTGTACCGTTTTCGACAATTCTGCCCTGATCCAAAACGTAGATTCGGTCTGCTTTTTGAACCGTCATGAGCCTGTGAGAAACCATCACGGTGGTTCGTCCCTCCGATACGTTCCAGATTGTGTCCATGACGTGTTCTTCCGATCGAGAATCCAGGTTCGAAGTCGCCTCATCCAGAATGAAAACCGCGGGATCTCTGATCAGAGCGCGGGCAATACCTATTCTTTGCTTTTGTCCTCCGGATAATCTCGTTCCTTCTCCAATATCTCTTTCAAATCCCTCCGGGTGAGCGGTGACGGCGTCGTAAAGCGCGGCCATGCGGGCTGCTTCCTCCACGTCTGCGTCCGAAGCCTTTAGATTGCCATAGCGGATATTCTCGCGAACAGTTCCGGAAAATAAGAAGGTGTCTTGAAGCACAACGCCGAGTTGATTGCGGTAGCTCAAGAGTCGGACGCTTTTCAGGTCGTGGCCATCTACGAGAACCGATCCAGTGGTGGGATCGTAAAGCCTCAAGATGAGGTATAGCATCGAGGTCTTGCCCGAGCCACTCGGTCCCACGAATGCGACGCGCTCTCCGGGACGGATTGTGATGTTGATATTTTCCAGCACGGGCTGTCCCGATACGTATTCGAATCCCACATTTCTGAATTCGATTGTGCCGCTGATGGATGGCATGGTGCGCGCATCGGGCGCATCGCTTATCTGGGGTTGAACGTCGAGGGTTTGCAGGACGCGTTCGGCCTGGACGAGTTGAAGGCGAATGCTCTGGATCAGCCTGATCATTCTCTCCATCGGGCCTTCAAATTGCCGGGCGAGGAAAAACACAACACTGAATTCTCCGATGCTCAATTCCCCGGTCATGGTGTAGTAACCCACGTAGAGCCACAGCACTTTTTCAACGCCCTCAGAGAGAAACCACAGAACGCCCTGGTGCGTAAAGATATGTAGAACGCGGTACTTGATCCAGTATCTGCGGTTCTCGATAAAAGTCGATGCATATCGGCGGGCAGACCAGCGCATGCGTCCGAAGCCTTTGACGGTCTTGGTCGCGGCTATACCGTCTCTCAAGATCGTCCTCAGGTACTGTGCCTGCATTCTCATATCCCATCGGACTCTCTGAAGGCGCGTGTAGAAGTAGTGGGATAGGGCTGTGTAGGGAAAGGAGTAGAGAAAAATCAGCAATGTGATCCAGGGATCGACCAGACTGAGGATGATGCCCGTCCAGATAATCCGGTAGGCTATGGTGATCGCATTGGGAACATCGTCGGTGATCATGGTGATCAAGCCGCCTCCGACGTCAGCAGTGCTGCGATACATGTGTTCGCCGATGGGCCGACTCTGAAGAAAGCCGAGGGAAAGTTTGTGGAGGTGGTCGTAGAAGATCGTCCGCAGGTGGATGGTGACTTTCATGTCGATATACCACCCGAGGATGCGCCGTGTTATCTGAGAGACATTCGAGATGATCCACATCAGGAATTGGATACCAAAAACAAAAAAGAAAAGCTGCAAGCGGCGATCTACTGGCAGGTCGATGTTCAGGATGATTTCATCGACCTGATATCGATTCAAAAAGACGCCTATCTCACGGAGCGGAACGCCTACCATGATGAATAGCATCCCGAGGATGACTTTTGTCTTGTGGGGATACAGGTACTTGAAAAATCGCCAGAAGGTTTCCCATTCGCGGTTTGCCCGTTCCTGTTCTGGAGACCAGGCGGGACCGCGCCATACTTCGGGCTTTCTCTGGGGAATGTCGAGAATTCTCATTGCCATCCTCAGGTCTTATGAGACCTTCGTAAAATCAACATTGACGCGTAAATTTATGAATATTCCGATAATCCGCTACCTAATTTAGTATAGCGCGAGTGAATGCCCGTCATCGGGAAACCAGACCATGTCAACGCCAAACGAAATTCCGACACCAACGAAATACCCCAGCATCATACCAAAGAAGAAGGGTGAGGCTTTGCGATACAGGCTGATTCCGCCAATGCGGAGGATGGCGGCTTTGGCGAACCAGGCGAAGAAAATCGAGAATATCGTGCGATTGGCGGGGTATGAGGTTGCCGAGACCAGGCCGATGGGGTGCAGCGGAAAAGCCGGATAGATATAGCGGAGGACCATATTCGCGATGGTGGCGACAGCTCCGATCAGTCCCCAAAAGGCGAGATGTCGCTTCATTGCGAAGGGGTCTCGGATGTAACCAACGCCCCTGTCAAACACGGCCTGCACGGAACTTGCATAGATGCCGCCGTAGTTGTATGCGCCCGTCTGGTATCCGGAAGAAATCGCGTAATAGGCGCTGCCCCCCACAACAACAGCAACGGCAATCGCGACCGCGAGAATCATTCTCCCCCGGTCTTCGCGAACATCATCGAAGAGTTTCGTGGCGTTGGCCATCGGGGCCATCAGGACAGTTTTCAGGTCGCGGTGCCAGGTGTAGGTCAACGCCATCGCCACAATGCTCTGCGCGTTCATATTTGTAAGCCCAACAATATGGTAGGTTGCGAACTGCGCGTGTATGATGCGAGAACTGATCAGTCCCGTTTCGATACTGATCTTCGAGATCCCAAGCCAGACCACAATGACAAGGGAGACGAAGACAAGTGCCACATATACGGTCATTCCCGATGCGACGCACCACGCGCAGATAAACAGCGCACTGAGGATGAGTCCGAATACCGCCGAACGGTAGGAGAGCATCTCCTGAGTATCGTCTATCGCCGGGTCCTTTGCGAACGCCTTTCTGACGACATCTCTCAAATGGCCGCGGGCGACCCACAGCCCCCAGGGAATCAGGACGAAAAGTGCGCCAAGTCCTTGCCAGTTTTCAAAATCGGAAGTGTCTGCGCGCAGTGGACCGGTTTCGAATCCAAGTCTTCTGAACATACCAAGCTGAAATGTCAGGAACAGGTAGTAGATGATGATGCTTCCGGATACTTCGAGCTCAACGAAGTAAGAGGCACCGATGATCAGTGGGTAGAATCGGGTCTCGATGGGTGGAAAGTCTCGCCCCAGTTGGATAAGTCCGAAATCTCTCGGGATGGTCGGGAAAACGGGTGTGAAGTATCCGATCATATTCCACATAATCGGGAAGATGGCGAAAGCGAAACCGATCCAGAAAACAGGCTGGTTCATGAACCCAGCGGTGAAAAACCCGCGAGGCTCCTCGTCTGCCATGTTCATCGGCAGCTTCATCAGGGGGAAAGAGAGCCGCTCGTTCTCGACCCACTGCTTCCGGAAGATCGCGACGGTACAATAGCAGAAGCAGGCGACTGCGCCTACGAGCGCCAGGCGCCAGATCAGCGGTATGAGCCAGGCTCTCCACGGGATCGAAGCGCCGCGCGGGAGTCCTTCGTAGAACCATTTGGCTGCGGTAACATCTGTTACGACTGCCCAGTTGACGAGATAGGGATGCAACTCGGTCGCCCAGCCATTCTCGGATGATGGAAAGTAATAGGGCGCACCGATGTTCGCGATCATGTGCGCCATGAAGTAGCTGGGCAGAGCCGATCCGATCAGGGCCATTGCAAAGATGACGAGAAGCTCGGCTCTTGTGAGCATGGCCCTCGGTCGGACGGCCTGGATGACTTTGTTGAGGATGACAACGATGATGAAGAAGGGAACCATCACGCCCCAGGGCAGATGGTCCTGCGCCATCTTGGTCGTATGACCGATGTGACGCGTGTAGTGACCGCCCCAGGCCATGAACGTCACACACAGCGTACCAAGCGCAATGGATCGAGCCGTTATGGCGTGCCGAAAGGGACGGATCTCCGGTTCAGCTATGGGTTGTTGTACCCCGGCCAATCAGAATCTCCAGGTCTATTGGTTCCGCGAATTTGTTGCTTTAGCCCGTCAATTTATTCGATACTTTTCCAGAGCATCCTCATCGAGTTCACATCCGAGTCCCGGTTTTGTTGGAACAATGGCTTCGCCCTTTTCAAATTGGATACCATCTACAATCAAATCATCTTCCCGCGTCCAACTCCCGACAAAATCACTGGGCATAACGCAATTCCGCGGTACACTTGCCGCGTGAAGATAGGCCATTTCCATTACGCCGAGGTCATTTCCAGATCCATGCCAGCAGGGGATACCAGCGGCATCGGCAATCGCCGCGTTGTGGACAAATTGCCACATGCTGCCCCCAAGATTGAAAATATCTACTGCTTCCACCTTGATTGCGTTGATGATGTCGTGGGGATTCGCCAGGTGCAAGGCGACCGGGATTGTGGTTGCCGCTCTTAGCTGGCGATACCAATCCAGATTCCATTTCGCCATTGGATCTTCGAGTACGCCGACATTGCCGACTGCTTCGAATTGTTTTGCCAATGCAATGGCTTCTGCCGGGCGATAAAATCTCTGATTCGGATCGATTGTGCATTTAAACGATATATCTGTGGCTTCCAGAATTGCCTGTACGCGAGCGACCATTGGTTCATCAGAGGTACACTTCATTTTGACACCGTGAAATCCGCGGTCGTAACCGAGCCGCGCATTCATAGCCGAGTCTTCGGGCGTTTGATGGCCGATCCAGTAATCCGCTGGCACGCGATCTCTGTACGCACCGCCGAGCAGTTCGTGGACCGGGCAGCCACGGATTTTGCCCACGATGTCAAAAACAGCCATTTCAAACGCCTCATAACCCACGCCAGATCCCCAGCCATTCAGACTCTCCCAATTGCGCGTTCCACCCCCATCTTCAGATACAACTGGATCTCTGAAAGGCATGACTGTGTCGCGATGCGGAGCGGCGTCTATGAATACGTTTTGCAGGCTCAGTTTGAGAGGATCTCGCCCTTTGAGCTGGTTAAATCCATGTCGAATTGCTCCTTCAGGTGTGCCGCGCGAGGTTTCTCCCAGTCCGTAAATCCCTTCATCGGTGTTTAGCCTGATGATGTGTTTGGGAACCTGGTCCCAGCCAGCAGAACCAAATGATGCGCTGTGTACACGACCGGGTATGGTTGGAACAACGACTGTCATGATGTCCATGGATGAGATTTTCATAGCTTTTCGTTGCCTATATGCTCCGCCCGCCATCTACAATGAGGTTTTCTCCCGTGACAAAAGGGCTGAGGATGAGTCCGAGGATGGCGTCGGCACAGTCTTCGCCTGTTGCGACACGGCCCATTGGCGTGGCTTCCAGATGGAGTTTGCGGAAGGCGTCCCAACCGATTCCCCAGCGCGTATCGACAAAGCCCGGGGAGATGGCGTTGACCTGAATATCGGGTGCTTGACTGGTTGCCAGAGAATTCGTCAGGCAGATCAGTGCGGCTTTGGATGCGGAATAGGCAATTGAACTGCCCTTTCCAGAGATACCGGAGATGGAAGCGACGTTGACGATGCTTCCACCGCCACTTTCTTTCATTTTTGGGATTGCTGCCCTGGCAGCGAAGAAGGCGCCCTTCACATTGACGGCCATTGCGCGATCCCAATCCGCCTCGGTTAGGTTTTCCAGATCGTCCAGCGGCACAAATCGCGTCATACCCGCGCTGTTGACGAGAATGTCGAGGCGGCCGAGTTCATCGACTACGCGATCTACCATTTGCCGAACGGCTGAGTCGTCCGATACGTCTGCTTTGACGGCGATGGCTTTGCGCCCCAGCGCTTCGATATCCGCACAGGTTTGGCGTGCGTCATCTTCAGATCGGCTGTAGTTGACGGCGACGTCTGCGCCTTCTGTGGCGAATAGCAGCGACGCCGCGCGACCGATACCCGTTCCTCCTCCAGTGACAAGTGCTACTTTGCCATCGAGTTTTCCCATGGTGACTCCCTTCAATATTGTGTGTGAAATCGCTTTAATTAGGCGAAGATATGCCCAAATGTCAATTGGGTTCTTAATTAACCCTGAGTTCTGGTAGTATATGCGAAAAAGCCGGTGTGTTAAAGTGGAAATTGACGCTGTGCGATTCTGATACGGCGTCTTTTTTTATTTTATTTTTTAATTTTAATGCCATATTGTGATTACAAGACGAAGACCACAGGAGATTTGGCTATGACCCCCGAAGAAAAATTCATGTTTGACCTCGAAGGTTATCTCGTCGTCAGAAATGTGCTCTCCAAATTGGAAGTTGATCAATGCAATGAAGTTGCAAATCGCATCGCGCGCGACCAGTTTGAAATCTATCGAGACGATGGGCTAAAACTCGCCCGAAATATCACGCTGTGGGATCCCTGCGTTCAGAGTCTCATAGATCATCCCAAAATTATCCCTTATTTGATCGAACTTTTGGGACCGAGTATCCACTTTGATCAGGATTATTGCATTTTTTTGGACAAAGGCGGTTCCAAAGGTCCGTTGCACGCCGGTACGATGAAATCGAAAACGGAATTATTCCCATTTTTTTACACGTATCGCGACGGCATCATGCGCAATGGTTTGACAACATTTGTCTATGCACTCACGCCCGTGCGAAAGGGCGATGGCGGTTTTTGCTGTATTCCAGGCTCGCACAAGTCCAACTTCCAACTCGACATCCCCGAGGATGTTATGTATTTCAAACGGCCCGCCCATTATGTCGTACAACCCGAATTAGAGCCAGGAGACCTGATCATTTTTACGGAGGCGACAGTACACGGTACTATGCCCTGGACAGCAAATCACGAGCGCCGGTCATTTCTCTTTAAGTACAATCCCGGGAATACGGTTTCATGGGCGAATTATTACAATATAGATGACTACGATCATTTGACGGAGAACCAAAGACACATGATGGCACCGCCGGGAGGCTCTGGACCAAAGAAGCCTCCAAGGCCCAATGTCATTGTGCCATGATACACAAAGGAGGCGGCGATGAAAGCAGCTATTTATTGCGGTCCGCATGATATTCAGGTAGCAGATGTGCCAGAGCCGGAAATCAATGCAAATGAGATTCTGGTGAAGGTGAAGGCGTGTGGGATCTGTGGGTCGGATCTGCACGCTTATCGCATCGGGCTGTTTGAAGATTCTTTGGGACGCCCGACGGAAAAGGGCCTCATCATGGGGCACGAGTTTAGCGGTGAGGTTGTAGAGACGGGGCGAGATGTGCAGCGGTTTCGGGTGGGCGACCACATTTCTGGCGGGGGATTGGGCGGGTTTGCCGAATATTTACCCCTGGAAGTCAATCCCAATCGTCCCTACAGGTTGCCCAAAACCATCAGCTTTGAAGAAGGCGCGATGATGGAGCCTCTCGCCACGTCGGTACACGCAGTGGGTCTGGCAAAGCCTATTGAGGGAGAAACAGTGGTGATTCTGGGCGTTGGGATTATCGGTTTGGGATGCATCCAGGTCATTCGGGCAACGGCGGGTGGGCGCATTATTGCGGTTGATACATCACCGAAACGGCTGGCTATGGCGCGCCAATTGGGTGCAGATGAGATTGTGAACTTGACGGAAGTCGATCCCGTGGAAGCTGTTATTGAACTCACGGGCGGTGAGAGACCTGTGGAAAGATTCGGTGCGCGGGGAGGAAATGCCGATGTGGTGATTGATTCTGCTGGCGCGAAAGCCTCGCCGAATCAGGGGTTGACGATGCTAAAACAACAAGATGGTCGCCTCGTTCCCGTTGCATTGTTTGAAGACCAACCCGAACTCGATTTCAATCAGGTGGTGCGCAAGCAAGTCACACTTCAGGGGTCCTGGTCATGGACTCCCGATGACTACATGCAGGGGATTGAACTCGTCAGGACCGGAAAAATTGATCGCAAGCCTCTCGTTTCCCACGCCTTTCCACTCGATCAGGCTCCCGAAGCATTTGCCACACAGGCAAAACCAGGTGCTGCGATCAAGACCTTGATAAAACCGTGAGTAATCATTAAATGGATTCGATATCGCGCAAGATCCAGGACAGCAGGGTGAATGTGACAAAGATGGGGCGTCTTTGTGAATCGAATACATAGTGGATGGGTAATGTGCCGTATCCCGTGTGGCGAAAAGAGAAGAGGGATTGGCCTCTAACCTCGATTTGTGCGGGACCGTGCAGTAGCTGATCTGTTTTGCAGTATGTGAGTTCGTCGATGGTTGTAAATGCTTCGTCCATGGGCGCGGTCTGGTTGGCGAGCGCAAAGGGGAGGATCCATTGACACGATATGGGGGTATCTGCAAGGTGTTTTTTGTCTGCATTCATTTCTATTGTCGATTCCCGAACTGTGCCATTGATAATCAGGCGTTTATCCGGTGTTTCCGCCTGGTACCAGTCGAGTTTCCAGTTCGTGATTGATTCTCCAATGCGCTCATCCCGCGCTGTTGTGACGGTTGCTTCGTAAATTTCCCGACCACCGCCATTGCGTTTTTCAACGATCTGGTATTCTGCGCCGTTCTCTTTGTTGTAGCGCGAGATTTCCACTGTTCCTATTGGTCTGTCATCGGTTAAACCGTCGGGATGTGTCTTTGCCCACTGTAGAATTTCATAGGTCAATTTGCAATTGGAGTCCAATTGAACGGTTTGTTCTGGGGCATCGTAGTTTTGCAATTGCCCGGCGATTGCGTTGAGTTCGGCTGGTATGATGTTCATGATCCCACCTCCTCTGTCCATCCATTTCCCTGTTTGAGATTTTCCATTCTCTCTTCTCTTATTCTATCTCTTTCGCCCGTTTTGTCAGGTCCGCTGTACGGTATAACGGTGTTTGCGTATTCGGCGAGGTGTGTGGCGTGCTTGTGCTTGACGTCATCAAAGCCGGGCTCTGATGCGAGATTGTGTTTTTCCAGGGGATCGTTTGACAAATCGTAAAGCGTGTGTTGTCCCGAGTCGTAGAGGATGGATTTGTACTGGTCGTCGCGAATGGCGATTGCACTCGCGTTTTCTCCTATGACGCTTTCCCGCCAGGTAATATCGTCATGTTCTTCGAGGAATGGGCGCAGGCTATTTGCATACGTGGTTTCGGGTAGGGGAGGTGCGCTGGCGTAATCGCAGATTGTGGCGGGGATATCCACGCCCGATATGAAGTGCGAATCGTTTTGCCCATTGGGGATACTGCCGCGTTGTGAAATGACGAGCGGGACTGCCCAGGCTTCTTCTTCAAAAAAGCCTTTCAATACTCTTCGATGATGCCCAGAGCCTTCGCCGTGGTCGGCGGTAAAGATGATGAGGGTATTTTCAATGAGTCCGTTGTTTTCCAATGTGTCGTAGATCAATCCGATTTGAGCGTCAACGGTTTCTACCATTCGGTAACACTGGTAGATGTAATATCGCCAGTCTGTTTCCGACCAGTGGCCGACCCGGTGTTTCTGGTTTGGCGGCATGAGAACGCTGTCGAAGTTGCCGGGCAAATCGGGCAGGTCAGACAACTGAGGCTCCAGGCCGTATTTTCCCACGGGTCCGTTGACGCCGCAGACATAACAACAGTCGTGTGGGTTCAGGAGGCCGACGGATAGGAAGAAGGGGCGGGTATCATTTGCGTGTTCAGCAATATATTGTGCCGCTGCTCGGGCAGCGCCAGAGTCTTGCAGTTCGCCGTAGGGATGTCTGTCGTAGATCACGTCAAAGCTGTTGGCAACATCTCTTCCCGTGACATGCCATTTGCCGGAATAGATGCAGTTGTAATCGGTGTGTGCTGTCAGCCACTGGCCGAGATCGGGCAGGTTGGGATCGATGGGGAATGGATTGCTGATAACGCCGTGTTCAACGGACATGCGTCCGGTGTACCAACTCGCGCGCGCAGGACAGCAGACGGGATTGGCGCTATAAGATTGCCTGAAGGACATGCCTTCTGCGATCAGACGATCCATGTTGGGTGTCGATACATCACTATTTCCATAGGCAGATATCGCGAGGTGATGTTGCTGGTCTGTGTGGATGAATACAATATTGGGTTGGCTCATTTTTTCTCCTGTTTTTTGTACTATACTACAAAGCGGCGAAAGGCAGTGCCGTCACGCCAGGACCGAGTGGTAGGTGTAAGTCGCCGGGATGTACGACGTATCCCGGCATCGCTGAGGCCTCCATGTCTCTTTGGAATATCTTGATTGCTGCGGCCATGGCCGGGCGCGGCGTAGCAGATAGCTTCACCTCGATCGGTACGAGCTTTCCACCGGTCTCGACTATGAAATCTACTTCTGTTCCCGCCATCGTTCTCCAAAAGTAGATCTGTGGATCGATGCCCCGATGTGTCAATGTCCTGAAAATTTCGGAGAGCACTGCCGTTTCCATGATCGCACCTCCCATGGGACCTGAGGCGGCATGTTCGGGGTCTTTGAGACCCGCGAGATAGCAGAGCGTGCCGACATCTGTAAAATACACTTTCGGAGTCTTGACAAGCCGTTTCCCAACATTGGCAAAGTACGGGCGCAGTACGATCACCTGATAGGTGGCTTCGAGTACAGATAGCCAGGCTTTGGTCGTGTTGACCGCCACGCCGAGATCTCGGGCGACATCGGTCAGGTTCAAGAGTTGGGCACTTCTGCTGGCCAGGATTCGGAGGAAATTTTGATACTGGGTCAGGTCTCCTACTTGTCGCAGCGTGCGCACGTCCCGTTCGAGATAGGTCTGGATATAGCTGGCCTGCCAAAGGGATGCATCGCGGTTGGGTTGTGTCGCGAGTTCCGGGTACCCACCTCGGAGAAAGCCTTGCCACAGTTTGCCAAAGACGTTTGACGATTTCAAAGACGACGGTTGCTCGCGCTCCCACGGAAGGGCAAGCTGCGGACGGCCCTCCATTTCCCGCCTGGAAAGCGGCAACAGGCGAAGCATTGCCGCGCGACCTGCCAAAGATTCGGTTACTTTCTCCGCGAGCAACAAATTCTGTGAACCCGTCAACAGATATTGGCCGGTTTCACGTCGGTTTGCATCTATCCTCTCTTTGATATAGGGTAGCAACTCAGGGGCGTACTGCACCTCATCGAAGATAACAGGAGGCGGATACATTTCCAGGAAACTGCGGGGGTCTTGCAGGGCGGAAGCCTGAATGTCCAGAGGCTCCAGAGATATATACCTGCAACGCCTGCCAAAGAGATGTTGGAGGAGCGTTGTCTTTCCAGACTGGCGCGGTCCGGTCAATACGACAGCGGGAAATTCGGAAGCAGCCCTCGTGAGGATGGATTCCAGCGAACGTTTGATGTAATTTTGCATATCGCGGCTTCATATTGCGTTTGTGATGGTTCTCTGGGTGGATAATATGCATTTCAAATGCATATTGTCAACTTAAAACGAGCCCTTTGTGATTATTTTTTGTCTGACAGATCAATTCTGGTTGTGTATTTTGTGATGGAACAGATCTATGTCATCACAGTTGGTGAGAAATTTGAGATGGGTTATCGAGAACCTCTTGTAACTGTTATCACCGCAACAAATCCCGGCTTGCTCGCGGTGATCAAATCCGTGCTCGACGATGCCGAGATCCCCTGTATAACGCGAGGCGAGGGATTTCAAACCCTGTACGCGGCAGGACATGTTGATGTGCTGGTATTTGAAAGCGACGCCGAAGAAGCCAGGGCACTGTTGAAAAATCTGTAAATAAGGACCTGATATGCAGAATATTCTGAAGTTGATGGGTTATATGCGTCCCTATTGGAAGCAGGCGACTATCGCTCCGCTGCTGAAATTGATCGAGGTGATGCTGGAGTTAATGCAACCCCGGTTGGTGCAGCGGATTGTAGATGAGGGGATTGCCAGAGGAGATCTGGATCTGGTGGTTGAAACCGGTCTATGGATGCTCGGTTTGGCTATTGGGGGCGTTTTGTTTGGGATTGGCAATGCCTGGTTTGGCGTGTGGGTGGCGCAGCGGGTGGAGACCGATGTGCGAAGCGCGCTTTTTGGCAAAATTCAGTCTCTTTCGTTTGGCAATCTGGATAAGCTGTCAACTGGGCATTTGATTACGCGGCTGACCAACGATGTGCGACAGGTGGGAGAAGTGGCGCGTTTGATATTGCGCATTCTGTCGCGTATGCCGATGGCAATGGTGGGTGGTCTGGTGATGGCGATTATAACCAGTCCCCGCCTGGGGTTGATGTTTATCGGGCTGGCTCCTGTGATCATGGGGACTTTGATTCTGGTGTTTCGAAAAGCCAATGCCATGTTTGCCGAAGTGCAGAATCGCCTGGATCGGGTGAATCAGGTGACGCAGGAAAATCTGGCAGGCGTGCGCGTGGTGAAGGCTTTTTTGAGGGCTGACCACGAGATTGAGCGATTTGGAACGGCAAATGACAGGTTGATGGAACAGACGATTCGGGTGACGCAACTGGTGGCTCTGGTGATGCCGTTTATGATGCTGGTACTGAACCTCGGCGTTGTGGCGGTGATCTGGTTTGGGGGGATTGCAGTGACCCAGGGAGGGATGAAGCTGGGCGAGATTATTGCGTTTATCAATTATCTGCTGCTCTTTTTGCAATCCCTGATGATAGGCAGTATGGTGCTTATCCGGATGTCTCGGGCAGAGGCTTCGGCTGAGCGTATCGTCGAGGTTCTGAATAGCGAGCCTGAGTTGCAGGATCGGGCGGATGCAAAGCGCGATGTGGTGTTGAAGGGACAGGTCGCGTTTGAAAATGTAACGTTCAGTTATAATGAGACGGCGGATGATCCGGTATTGCGGAATCTGAATTTTGTCGCTGAGCCGGGGCAGAAGGTGGCGATTTTAGGATCGACTGGGGCAGGCAAGTCGTCGCTGGTGAATCTTATCCCGCGGTTTTACGATGTGGATGCAGGGCGGGTGATGGTGGATGGGATGGATGTGCGGGATATGGAGCAGGGGGCACTGCGACAACAAATTGGGATGGCACTCCAGGAGTCGGTTCTTTTTTCGGGTACGATTCGGCACAATATTCGGTACGGTCGGCCCGAGGCGACCGATGAAGAGGTCGAGGCTGCTGCCCGGGCAGCTATGGCACACGATTTTATTGTCCAGTTTCCGAATAAGTATGAGACGCTATTGGGCCAGCGCGGCGTGAATTTATCGGGAGGACAGAGGCAGCGGATAGCAATAGCCCGGGCATTGATCTCCCGTCCAAAGGTGTTGATTTTAGACGATAGTACCAGTGCGGTAGATCTGGAGACAGAGGCGAGAATTCACGAAGCGCTTGAAGAGATGGTCGGGTGTACGAGTTTTCTGGTGGCGCAGCGCATCAGTACGGTGTTGCAGGCAGACAAGATTCTGGTGTTGGACGATGGGGCGCTGGTTGCCGAGGGCACGCATCAGGAGTTGATGGCGTCCAGTTCGGTATATCAGGAGATTTACGATTCGCAGCTCGGAGAGGGAAACGGATATGGCGGAAGAGCGTAGAGTTGATCAGCAGGGCGACGGTGAACAACGGGGACCGGGCGGAATGATGATGGGGGGGCGCCGCCGGATGATGATGATGGGAGACGATGAGCGGGCGCGGGATTTTCGGGGGACTACTCGCCGTTTGATGGGGTATATGAGGCGCTACAAAGGGACTTTGATCGGGGTGGTGGGGCTGGTGGTGATTACAACGGGGTTGGAGGTGGCAGGTCCGTATTTGATGGGGCGTGCGATTGATGAGTATATCGCCTTTAACGACTTGCCCGGGCTTTTCCAAATTACCTTGTTGTTGGCGGGGATATATGTGGCCATGGCACTGACGACCTGGCTACAGTCTTTTGTGATGGCGCGGGTATCTCAAAATGCTGTGCGGGATTTGCGGCAGGATATTTTTAACCGCTTGCAGGTACTTCCACTGCGGTTCTTCGACCGGCGTGCCAGTGGCGATCTCATGAGCCGGGTGACCAATGATGTGGATAATATCAGCAGTGTGTTGTCGGAGAGTGTGACGCAGTTGATTAACAGCGTGTTGACTCTGGTGGGCGTGTCGGCCATGATGTTGTGGATGGATTGGCCGCTGGCGTTGATTAGCTTGCTTACCTTTCCGCTGATGGCGTCTTTGACAGGGCAGGTCGCCAAACGCGCGCGGCGGGGATTTCGCGAGCAGCAAGAGGCACTGGGGGCGCTCAATGGGATGGTTGAAGAGACGATTGCGGCAGAGCAGGTGGTGAAAGCTTATGGACGCGAACAGGCGTCGATTGAGGCGTTTGAGAAGTTCAATAACAGGTTGAAGTATGCTGGCACGCGCGCGCAATTTTTCGGGACGCTTATGCCGCCTCTGACCTTTTTCGTGAATAATATGGGCCTGGTAATTGTGGCTTTTGCTGGCGGCTATATGGCGGTTCAGGGCGATGTGACAATAGGTGTGATTGCCGCTTTTATCAGCTATGTGCGGCAGTTCGGACGGCCTTTGGGCCAGGTTGCCAATTTGTACAATTCGATACAGTCGGCGCTGGCTGGGGCAGAGCGGGTTTTTGAGACTATTGACGAGTTTCCCGAAGCGCCCGATATGCCAGATGCAGTCGCGTTAGAACGGGTTCGGGGCGATGTGATTTTTGATCGCGTGTGTTTTGGGTATGAAAAAGACGTGCCGGTGCTCAAAGAGGTAAGTTTGCAAGCCAGGCCGGGTGAGAAGATTGCACTGGTGGGACCGACGGGAGCGGGGAAGACGACCATTGTGAATTTGCTGACCCGGTTTTACGATATCGATAACGGAGCGATCTGTATCGACGGCCATGATATTCGGGAGGTGAAACGGGAAGCACTGCGTCGGCAACTGGGTATTGTGTTGCAGGATACTTTTTTGCTGTCTGATACTGTGCGGGAAAATATTCTTTATGGAAGGCTCGATGCTTCGGATGAGGAGGTGGTTGATGCCGCCAAATTGGCCAATGCAGATCCCTTTATTCACCGGTTGCCCCAGGGATATGATACGGTGCTTTCGGAACGCGGCGGCAATTTGAGCCAGGGACAGCGGCAGATGCTGGCCATTGCGAGAGCCGCGCTGGCCGATCCGTCGATTCTCATTTTAGATGAGGCCACGTCCAGTGTGGATACGCGGACGGAAATGCGGATTCAACAGGCGCTTTTAAGGCTGATGGAGGGGCGCACGAGTTTTATTATTGCCCATCGGTTGAGCACGATTCGCAATGTGGATGAGATCCTGGTCATTGACGACGGGCAGATTATTGAACGCGGGTCGCATCGGGCGTTGTTGGATGCTGAGGGCTTTTATTACAATTTGTACATGAGCCAGTTTAAGGGAGAGGTTACTTTTGTTTAAGGGAGAAAAAATGTCCTATCATCTGACGCCAGAAGACGCGCGGTTCTTTCACGACGAGGGGTATCTCGGCCCATATACGATGCATTTGCCAGAAGAAATGGATCGTATTCGGCCTGTTGTTGAGCGTGAACTTTTTGAAGCCGAAGGTCCGTTTCACGTCAGTCGGCAAAAATCGCGGCATCTCGATAACCGAACGATCTACGACCTGTGTACACATCCGACAATTATGGACAGGGTAGAAGGCATTCTCGGTCCGGATATCGTGCTCTGGCAATCCAACTTTTTTAACAAAGAACCCGGTGCTAAAGAAATTCCCTGGCATCAAGATATGAATTTCTGGTCCAGCGAAATAGAACCGGGTATCAATGTTTCTGCCTGGTTGGCTATTGACGATACAGATGTCACCAACAGTTGTGTTCAGCTTATGCCGGGATCGCACCGAAAAATGATTCCGCATATTAAAGCCACACCAGAACAGGCTTTTCGCCAACAGGGCGATCCCGATCATATCGGTGTTGATCCGGATCGCGTTGTGAAGATGAAAATGAAAGCCGGACAATTTTTTCTTTTTACCGAGCGCATGCTCCATCACTCAGCGGCGAACACGTCTGATCGCCGACGCCTGGGATTGGCCATACGCATTACCATTCCAATTGTGCGATGCTACAAAAGACATCACGTTCATCTGGTGCGGGGAGAGGATCAGATGGGATTTAATGTGTATGGAGATGCGCCAGAGTGATCGTACTAATCGAAAACGGTGAAAACTTATGAAAAAAGCTATACTCCACGGTCCGCGAGACCTCCGAATTGAAGAGTTCCCACTTGATACGAGTGCGCTTGGCGCCGATGAAGTCTGGGTAGAAACGCAGATCAGCGCGTTTAAGATCGGGACAGATCGGGGCAATTTTGAGGGGGCAGAACGCGTACCGGGTGCGCCGGATTATCCGCGATTCGTTGGCGATAGCAATCTGGGTATTGTCCGCGGTATTGGCGCCGGGGTCACGCGCTTTGAGGTCGGCGATCGCGTTGTGGCGACTCAGCCTCACCAAT
Source organism: Candidatus Latescibacterota bacterium (assembly GCA_022821275.1). Lineage (GTDB taxonomy): Bacteria > Latescibacterota > UBA2968 > UBA2968 > UBA2968 > VXRD01. Next base: position 63,830 of record JAJEDY010000040.1, read on the forward strand.
CTGAATACGTCATAAGCCAGTTTGGTGATATTTTCAAAATACCCCCTGATGCCGATGATGAAGATGCTGTGTATGCACACCTTTACGCCCTCAGCGCACATTGTTATCACAAAGCATTATTCAGGCCCGGTGAAAATGTCGCCGTTGTTGGTCTGGGTGTTCTCGGCCTGGGGGCTGTCGCTTTAGGTCCTCTGTTTGGTGCCCGTGTCGTTGGGCTTGGAAATAGCCCCATCAGGTTAGATATGGCAAAGCGAATGGGTGCGCACGCGGCTTATTTATCGGATGATCCAGACCTCGAAGCAAAACTCGATGCTTTTACAGATGGAAGAGGCATTGATCTGGTTATTCTTACGGCGAATCCGTGGCCAGCTTTCAGAACATCTGTTGAAATTGTGCGGCCAAATGGTCGGGTTTCTATTGTCAGCCTTATGGGGCGGGGGGAGCCGCCGCTTGACTTTAACCCTCTGGCGATGGAGTGGTTTTACGCCAAGGGGATATCTCTGATTGCCGTGCATGGAGAAGATGCCCAATTATATCCGCATGCCGATACATCGGGCCACCTCGGCCATTGCGATCACGTTCTTTCTCTTATGGCAGAAAAAAAACTTCAGCCCAGCCGTCTTATTACGCACCGTTTGCATTACACGGAAATGGTCCAGGCTTATGAAATGGCCTATGCGCGTGAAAAATCTATGCTGGGTGTCATTTTTAATTGGCGGGAATAGGCTATGTCACACGATGTCACGAGATCGTTAGAACTGTATAAGAAAGCGGGAGAACGCATTCCGGGATGGACACAGCTTATCAGCCGAAGAGCCGACCGGGTTGCAAATGGCGTCAGTCCTCTCTATGTCGCGCGATCAAAAGGCGCGCGGTTTGTCGATGTTGATGGCAACGAGTATATCGATTGGATTCGCGCTTTGGGCGCGATTATTTTGGGGTATGCAGATCCCGTTGTCGATGGTGCTGTTAAAAAGCAGATTGATCGCGGAAGTCTGCACTCCATGAACAGCGCGCTCGAAATTGAGCTTGCAGATGAATTGATCAATACCATACCGAGTGCTGAAATGGTGCGTTATACAAAGGGGGGAGGGGAAGCCTGTGCGGTAGCTGCTCGCATTGCTCGGGGCACGACAAATCGAGATGTTATTCTTTTTTGCGGTTATCACGGTTGGCACGATTGGTACCAATCGGCAAATTATCTCGTCGATCCCGAGAGTGGAGAATATCCCTTTGCCGGTATTGAGCCGATTGGTGTGCCGCGTGCTCTGGCGGGCACGGCGATTCCATTTACCTATGGAGATCTCGATATGCTCGGGCGTTTGCTGACCGAATATCAGGGCGAAGTTGCCGCGATTATGATGGAACCCGCCCGGTCTGAGTGGCCAGAAGAGGGGTATCTCGAAGGGGTCAAAGAACTCGCCCACAGGCACGGCGCTTTGCTCATCTTCGACGAGGTTTCCTGCGGTTGGCGCGAGTCTCTTGGCGGTATGCAGAAGTATCTGGGTGTGACGCCAGATATGACGGTGGTTGCCAAAGGCATGTCCAATGGGTATCCGATGGGGGCTGTTGTTGGGTCTCGAGAAGCAATGGAGCCAGCCAAAGCGATGTTTATTTCCAGTTCGTATTGGAGCGATAATATCGGTCCTGTTGCATCACTTGCGACTATCCGGGAACTCAAAAGGCGCGATAGCGAGACACATCTGGCCGAAATGGGTCAAAAAGTAGCCGGAGCGATTGACGAGGCAATCTCATCTGCTGGTCTTTCGGGATCGTGTAAGGGGTTTCCCGCAACGCCCAATCTGGTGCTCGATTTGCCGGAGGAGGCATTGCGCGGCAAAGTTCAGACGCTGTTTATTCAGGAGATGGCCCGCCGGGGTGTACATTGTTACATGGGCTTTGGGCCCACGCTTGCACATACCGAAGAAGATGTGCGTATTACCGCTGAAGCCGTTGAAGCCTCTTTGCGCGTTATCAAACAGGGGCTTGAAAATGATTCTATCGACGATCTGCTCATTTGTGATCTGCACTCGGAACCCTTCCGCCGGATCGTCCGATAAAGGAGAAAAAAATGGCATTGACAATTGACGAAAGACCTGCGCAGCCGGGGGAATGGGGATTTAGACCAGAAAATGTGACGACAGAGGAGACGCCACCGGCATTTGTGTGGCGCCCGCAGGAGAATGCGGTTAGCTATGACATCCAGTGTGCGCGCGGCGCAGATTTTTCAAAGATCGCGTACGAGGCACGGGGATTGACATATACGGTTCACCGCGCAGCAGAGGTGTTTGAAACGGGGCAATGGTATTGGCGGTTCCGATTTGTCGATGGAGATGGACAGATGTCGAAGTGGAGTTCGGGGCGCGCCTTTGTGATTGCCCAGAATGCAAGCGCATTGACATTGCCCAAACGCAGTGAATTGATTGGGCGCATCCCTAAGAGCCATCCGCGTCTGTTTGTGCGCCCAGAGGATTTGGATAGCTTGCGCGCACGGGCAAGGGGAGATCTGAAACCGATTTACGACGATCTGGTCGCAACCTGCGAAGATATCCTGGCCGATATGCCATCTACTAAGGAACCACCCCTGTATCCCGAAGGAACTGTTGTTCTGAGCGAGGAATGGCGGGAGATCTGGTGGGGAAACCGGATGTACACGATTCGCGTGTTAAACAGCGCGGCGACGCTGGCTTTTACGCGGCTTTTGGGGGGGCAAGATCACTATGGCGAGATGGCGAAAAAATTGCTGCTTGCGTGTGCCAAATGGGATCCCCTGGGGGCGACTGGCTATCGGTATAATGACGAAGCGGGTATGCCCTACAATTACTATTTTTCTCGCACCTATACGTTTGTGAACGATTTGTTGAGCGAAGAAGAGCGCGAAATATGCCGCGGGGTGATGAAGGTGCAGGGGCAGGAGATTTACGATCATCTGGCGACTGAGATGCGGTATTTGTGGCATCCTTATGGCAGCCATGCTGGTCGGGCCTGGCATTTTTTGGGTGAGATTGGCGTGGCGTTTTTGGATGAGATTCCCGAGGCGGAGGAGTGGGTGTGGTTCGCTATGAATGTGTTTGGTGCCGTGTATCCCGCGTGGTGCGATGAGGATGGCGGTTGGCACCAGGGATTGCAATACTGGGATAGTTATGTTCAGCGCTTTACGTGGTGGGCAGATATCATGCAGGCGGCTATGGGTATCGATGCGTATTGCAAGCCGTATTTTGCACGCGCTGGCGATTATCCGATGTATTTTCAGCCTCCCGGCACGCGCGGGGGTGGCGTGGGCGATTTGACGACGACGAGAACGTCGGATCAGAATTGCGATTTGATGCGCACGCTGGCGGCTCAGGCGCGCAATCCATACTGGCAATGGTATGTGGATATGCACCCGCAGAAAGCGAAAGAGGATACGAGCGCGCGTCGGTTGGATGCCGTGGGTGCCGGGCGGTCGCTCTATATCGATTTTGTGCGAGGGGCATTGCCGGAGGTGCGCGGAGAAGCGCCGGTGGATTTACCTTCTTCAAAGTGTTTTCGCGGTACGGGGTTGGCGGCGATGAATTCGGATTTGACGGATGGCAAGAACAATGTGTCGGTCATTTTTAAGAGCAGTCCGTTTGGATCGCAGAGCCACGGTTTTGACGCGCAAAATTCGTTTTCGCTGTTTGCTTTTGGCGAGCGTTTGTTGATCCACACGGGGCAGCGCGATATTCACGGCAGCGACCACCACAAGAACTGGATGCACCATACGAAGTCGGTCAATTGCATTGGGGTAAATGGCGAGAGTCAGTTGCGCAACCAGGCTGCAGCGATGGGTGAAATTCTGGATTTTCAAACGTCGGATGTATTTGATTATGTGGCTGGCGAAGCCGCTCCGGCCTATGGGGGAATGCTGAAAAAATTTACGCGGCAGATTTTGTTTGCCAAACCCGATGTGGTGGTGATTTGCGATACGGTAGTGGCACAAGAGGCTTCGACATTTCAGTATTATTTGCACGCTGAAACGGAAATGGAGATTGATGAGCAGACGCTAAAAATTACAACGGGTGATGCGGGCTGTGTGGTGTCTCTGCTGCGTCCAGAAAATTTGAAAATCAGTCAGACCGATCAGTTTGATCCTCCGCCGAGAGATCGCGTTCAGCTTAAGGAGTATCATGTGACAGCAGCGACGACAATATCGCGTGAAGAGGCCACATTTATTGCAGTGTTGCGACCGCACAGGACGGGGGATGTGCCCAAAGGCGATCCCGTTCTGATGGGTGATGGAACTATAGTGGTGCCATTGCCCAATGGCGAGTTGAAGGTCTGGATGGGGGAGACGTTGCAGGCTGAGAAAAAAAATCAAAATGGTGCTGTGGTAGCTGTACACGGTTGATGCTGGTGTTGCCGGAGATTTTGGCGATGGATGGCGATGAGCGCGAATACGAGTGGCGGTGTGTTACTGATGATGCTGCATTCGCGGCTCGAGATGGCGCTGGCGCACTGGTGTTCAGGGACAGGATGTGGTTGCTGGGTGGATGGAATCCCGGGGATAAAGTCCATTTTCCTCTGATCTGCAACAGTGAAGTCTGGTCGTCGGCCGATGGCTCTATTTGGACGCTTGAGCGTTCTCAGGCACCCTGGGAGGGGAGACATACGGCTGGATATGTGGTGCATGACGACCGTATGTGGATCGTGGGCGGCGATTGTAATCAAGGCCATTACCAGAACGATATCTGGAGCAGTGCGGATGGTGTTCATTGGAACCTGGTGAATGATTGCGTGCCGTGGGCTTCCCGGGCGCTCCATTATACTCTGGCTTTCGATGGTCAGATCTGGGTGATGGGTGGGCAGACGATGCCCGATTTTGCAGGTGGTGATGAGGTTTTTTATAACGATGTGTGGCGTTCTCCCGATGGGATTAGCTGGACCCGGGTTACCGAGAGTGCTCCGTGGGTGCCCAGAGGGATGATTGGGGGAGGCGTTGTACATAAGCACAGGATGTGGATTCTGGGTGGGGGCACGTACGATACGCCTGCAACGCCTACCCGCAATTTTTACAATGATGTATGGAGTTCGAAGGATGGGGTGAACTGGGAACAGCACCTGACGCACGCTCCGTGGGTGCCCAGACAATACCACGAGGTGGCCGCGTTCGATGACCGTATGTGGGTGTTAGAGGGCTATGAGGCAGAGAGTGGGAATCGCCGCGATGTGTGGTATTCTGCGGATGGGGTGAATTGGACAGAATTGCCCGATACCCCCTGGGCATCCAGACATGCTGCGAGCGTGTTCGTTTACGACGGGTCGCTATGGATGGTGGCGGGAAATAATATGGAGCCGGATGTCTGGCGGCTTTCGCGCAGGGAATAGCTTATTCAGGATTTTTTGCAGGAGGAGGTCGCAATGCGTTTTGGAATTGCCTGTCGGGATATCGTTCCTCCGTTTCGCACAAAGATGTACGGGTATGGTGCGCGGGTAGATCTCTACGAAGATGTCAACGACTCGTTGACGTTCACGGCCATTGTGCTGGAAGAGGGGAACCGTCGTGCATTGTTGGGTGCTGCGGATCTGGGCACATTTCCGAGGCTCGATGAGTTGTCCGGCTTCTTAGACCAACTCGGAGAGATCGTCGGGTGTCCGAGAGACCATATCATGTTGAACTGCTCGCACACTCACGGAGCCGCGACAGTGTCGGATGAGCGATACAGGGAGTGGTTGTACGAAAAGGTCCGCGAAGCTGTTCAGGAGGCTTCGGAGAACGCGAATGAAGGGACGTTGTGGTACGGCGAAGGCAAGACGAGTTTGCCGTTGAACCGCCGCCCGGAGCGGGATGGTCAGGTCGTGAATGCGCCCAATCCGAGTGGCACTGTAGATGATCGCATGCGGCTCCTGGTCTTCAGGAAACCGACGGGAGAGATCGCTGCGCTTGGGATGTCCGTGGCGTGTCATCCGGTTGCCACGGGGGCACAGCACCTGCTGACAGCGGAGTATCCCGGGGCCTGGAGAACTGCCTTCTCCAGAGCGTTTGGTCCGGATGTGACGCCGTTGTTCCTGCAGGGAGCGGGCGGAGATATACGGCCCCGACATGTAGCCGAAGGGGATCACTGGCGGGCGATGAATCACGCCGAGCTTCCCGGTATGGGACAGGAACTTTTGAGGGAGATGCTGAAGATCCTTCTGGAAGCGGACTTCAAACAGATCGACAATCTGACACTTACGGGCAAGATCAATCGGGTTGAGGCGCCCTGCCAGAGGCTTTATACCACGCGAGAGGAACTCGATTTGCTCAAGGAACGGGATGGAAGATTTGGTTCCTATGCGGAGAAATGCCTGCAGCATCTCAATGCAGGAGAGGAAGTTCCAGCCCATGCGGAGTTTCACGTTCAGACCCTCTGGTTGAATAGGGAATTCGCCCTGATCGGCCTCGACGCCGAGCCGCTCCACGCTCTGGGTCGGGCCATAGAGGATTCTGTTTCCCCCAGGCAGGCGTTGTTCCTGGGATATACGAACGGCTGTATTGGCTATGCAATGGACGGAAAGGAGACAGAACGGGGAGGCGGCACGGAGATAGGCACCTATCTTTTTAGAGGGTGGTCGGGGCCTCCTGAGCCGGGCCTTGAGAAGGTTCTGGCTGACGCTGTTGCAAACGAGTCCGGATGACAATAAACGAGGAGAAAATGCCATGCGTTTTGGTATTGGCCGCAGGGATATTACCCCGCCGCTTTACACTCATATGCACGGGTACGCGGCAAGGCGGGATACGAATGATGGGGTGAACGATCCTTTGACGTTTACAGCGATTGTGATGGAAGAGGGGGGGCAGCGTGCACTATTGGGTGCTGCGGACATCTGCACATTTCCGAATGATGGGAGTGTGCCGGGCTTTCTGGAGCAGGTTGGGAAGGCGATTGGATGTCCAGCGGACAACGTGATGCTCAATGCCTCGCATACCCACGGAGGGCCGCGGATACCGGGTTCTTCTCTGTACCGGAGGAACTTTCCTTCGCGAACGGTAGAGGAATACAGGGACCAGCTCTACAGACAAGTGCTGGAGGCTGCCCGTGAGGCTGCGGACAATCTGGTGGAAGGGAGCCTCTGGTATGGGGAGGGGAAGACGCGCTTGCCGATGAACCGGCGTCCGGAGCGGGATGGGCGGGTTGTAAATGCGCCGAATCCGGACGGGCCGGTCGATGATCGGATGCAGCTTCTGCTTTTCAGAAAGGCCACGGGAGAAGCGGCGGCGGTAGGGGTCAAGGTGTCGTGCCACCCAGTTGCTACGGGTGCGCAACATTTGATCACGGCAGATTGGCCGGGGGTATGGCGCGCGGCATTTTCCAATGTATTTGGCCCGGATGTGATACCGTTTTTCCTGCAAGGAGCGGGCGCGGATGCACGCCCCCGACACGTGGCCGAGAGAGACCACTGGCGAGTGATGAAGCACGCTGAACTTGCCGAGATTGGCGATGAACTGCTGGCTGAGACCTTGGCGATCCTCACGGGGATAAATCTCCGTCCGGTAGATAATCTGACGCTGGAAGGGAAGATTAACGTTGTACAGGCTCCCTGTGAGAGGCAATATACCACCCGGGAACAGCTCGATTCCTTAAAGGGCGAAGGCGGACTCCTGCAGCAATATGCGGAAGCGGGGCTGGAGCGTCTGGATAAGGGAGAAGAGATCCCCGATCAGGTGGCGTTTCAGGTTCAAACGCTGTGGTTGAACCGGGATCTGGCTTTGATCGGTCTGGATGTGGAGCCACTTTGTGGCCTGGCGAAGACAGTTGAGGCGGCGGTTGCGCCAGCACAGGCGGTGCTTCTGGGCTATACGAATGGCTGTATCGGTTATACCCCCGATACGGAGGAGATGAAGCGCGGGGGATACGAGACCGGTAGCTATCTGCCCAATTTGTGGTCCGGGCCATTGGAGCCGGGGCTTGAAGATCTGTTTGCGAGTGCTGTCGTTCTTCATGCGGGAAGTTAGAAACCTGTGTCAGATAGGAGAAATGATCGATGAAGATCACGGAGGTGGAACCCATCCTGCTCACGGTTGATATGCCGGAAGAGCATCCTTTGCGGTGGTCGGGGGGAGAAGCTGCCAGCGTGAATTGCGCGCTGGTGCGGGTGCATACCGACGAAGGCATCACCGGTCTGGGTGATTGCTACGGGTCCGGGTTTGTCGCGGGTGAGGCCACGGCCGAGTTGTTTCGCCTGTTCGGGCAGTTTCTCCAGGGCAAAGATCCACGAGATGTGGCCGGGTGTTACGAGATGATGTATCGCCGCATCCTGTACTGGGGACGATCCGGGCTGGCGGTAGCAGCGGCCAGCGCGGTGGAGAACGCCCTGTGGGATATTGCGGGGAAAGCTGCCAGCGTGCCAGGCAGGGGGCATCTTAGAGTGTGTAAAGATAGCTGCGATGGCCGACGCTTATGGTGTGAAAGTGGCACCCCACGCCTGGGGGACTTCGATTACGGTCGCTGCCAACCTGGCCTGGGCATTTGTCACGCCCAATACCGTGATTGCCGAGTATCCGACCTGGCATTTTCCGCTCACAGATGCGCTATTTGTGGAAAAACCGCGGATTGAAGACGGGATGATTTATCCTCCAACAACGCCTGGACTGGGAGTGGAACTTCCGAAAGAGTTGGAGGATAAATACCGTTACCGACCAGAGGCGTCCAGGCTGGATATGCGGAGAGAAAGAAAATGAAATTTGGTACGGATGAAGGACGCCTGAAGGATCTGTAGGTCAGGTTTTCAGGATCAGAAAATCGCAGATGAACGAAAAAGGGAGGGTCAATGTCGAAGAAAGGCTATCGAGTGGATTGTCACACACATCTCTGGCGCTATCCGGGCGAGTTGACCGATGAATTGGCGCGCGAGACTTTTATTATGCGCAATCAGGAGGTGGATCTGGATATTACACCCGATATGCACATGGCAGCCGTGGCAGAAGTGGACCGCGCTATCGTGTTCGGGTTGCGGGCGCCGCTGACTGGCTTTTTTACTGTCAACGATACGGTTGCAGATTACGTGCGTACCCATCCGGAAAAGCTGATTGGTTTTGCTGCGATCTGCCCGACTGAGGACAATGCCCTTGAGGAGGTGGAGCGCTCGGTCAAAGATCTGGGATTGCGGGGCCTGAAGATGAGTCCGATCTACGGTGGATGGGACCCTCTGGATGCGAGTGCGCTGGCTATTTTTGCCAGGGCGGAAGAGTGCGGGTTGCCCATCTTGTTCCACCAGGGAGCGACTTTCCCGCGCAGGGCACCACTGAAGTATGCGAATCCCGTTCTGCTGGAAGATATCGCGCTCCGGTTTCCGGATCTGAAGATGATAATCGCCCATCTGGGGCATCCCTGGGAGGCGGAGACTATTGTCTTGATTCGAAAGCAGCCGAACGTGTTTTCGGATATTTCGGGTCTGTTCTATCGGCCCTGGCAGTTTTACAACTCGTTGCGGCTGGCGGTTGAGTACGGTGTTGTAGATAAACTGCTTTTTGGAACAGATTATCCTGTGGCTACTTTTGAAGAAACAGTGGAAGGGTTGCATCATGTGGTCCGGCTTTCTCAGGAGATGCGGCTACCCCCGCTACCAGAAGACCTGCCAGATCAGATTCTGTACCGCGATACTCTGGGTCTGCTGGGGCTTTCTGATGCTGTGACCTGATGCTCGCGTGATAGGAGAGGTAATTTTTTTAAGAAATATGGAGGTGTGGTATGATGCTTAAAGAGATAATAAATTCCGCTCCGGCGTTGACGGATGAGACATTTTCAGAGTTGTTCGAAGCCTGCCGTCCCCAAAGGGAACGGTGGACAGATATTCCCTGGATCGGAGGACTGTGGGAGGGGCGGCAGAAGGCGGCGCGCGAGGAGAAACCACTGTTTATCTGGGCGATGAACGGCCATCCTCTGGGGTGTACGTGAAATAACGGGGTTACGGGCCGTGCGCTCGTTTTTTCAGATCCGCGCGTGATTGAGTTTGTGAATGAACGGTTTATCCCGGTGGCTGTGAACAATTCCCGGTTGCAGCGACAAGCCGATGATGAGGGCCGGTTTTTGCGTTTGATCTCCTGGCAGGGGCGGTACGGGTATTCTTTTGACGAAGCGCAGGCCAGATTGGAGGATATCGATCACGGGCTGAACCATCAGGGTTTATATGTAGTGACGACAGAGGGAGAGGTGTTGGGCAGCCGCAACAGGCTGTTTCCGGGTGGCAAGCTCCCTGTACATGGTGTGGGTAGCGATCCAGACCAGTTTTTGTGGATGTTGAGACGGGCGCTGGCGAATTGGGAGAATCGCAAGACCCAGCGCGAGGCATTGAAAATCGAAGATCTGACATATCGAGATCCCACATTTAGCTGGACGGGGTATCCGGAAGACGGATTGGTTTTACACCTGGGCGTTCGGGACCTGCCCCGGCAGGTGGATACGCGGCCTTCGGGAATGAAGCGAGAGGCGCACAATCAGGATTACGTCTGGTTCCGACGGGAAGAGGTGCTGTCTATGGTTCCACCGGATGCGGGTGTGGGCGATGTCATTCCCTTTCCCGAAGGACTGGTCAGACGGCTGGTGCGTTATCACCTGGCGGATTACGTTCGGGGGGAAACGTCTTCGTGGTCGTCTGAGGCGATCCGAGATGCGGCTATGACGTTGACGGTGACTGAGGAGACGTCGGAATGGGTGAATATGAGGCTTTCCGGATCCGCGCAGTTGTTCGAGGATGGGCGTTGGTACGAGGGCGCGTGTCGGGAGCGAGGTTTGGACGCATCGCTGCTGGGATATCTGCGTTTTGATCGGCGGGTAGAACGGTTCGTACGATTCGATGTGGTGGCGGTGGGATCGCGGTGGGGCGGCACTGAGTACAATGTACGACAGGACGATTTGGAGCCTGCGCCAATCGGGATTGCGATGACGATTGCCGGGCGAGAGGCGAGAGATCGCACGGCTCCGCATGCGTGCCAGAGTCGAGGTGGTCTGGAAAGGTATTTTAATGCGTGAGGCTTGAGGAAGGCGTACAATTTGGTCTATTTCAATGTGACCTGGGGATCGTCCTCATACGCGGAGTCTATTTGAACCAGACGCTCTAAAGTCAGAGCGAATAGCGCGAATAATGACTTCAGTAACTCTGTCTTTTTGATAACGCCGCTGCATTCAAAATGCAATTCGTCAACACCTTCGGGAAAATCGGCACCAAACCAACCCTCATCGTCTTTGATCCTGAAATGAATATTCGGTTGTTTTTCACATAGTTTCCGTATTCTTGCATCGGCGAGTAGCAATTTGATTTTCTCCGGGCTATTGCCTTTGATTTCAAACTGCTTATCAAAAGATGAATCGCCTATTTCTATGTCTCCCATGCCGAATAATTTTCCAATTGAACTGAAGAATCCTTCGCGAGAGATCTCAAAGTAGAGACCATCCTTGTTTATGAATGGCGCGCGCATCCGAGTGTATGTTGTTGGCGTTGTTACTTGTCCAGCAGGGATTGTAACCGTGTAAGTATCGAGCAGGATTTGCCACTCACCGTGTTTGTAAGTGAGCACATCCGTGCCCCAGAAACCACCTTTAATAAACTCCCCACCTATATCCGCAGCAATCTGCGTCCAGATTTCGTCCTTGGAAGGACCGAAAGCAGATATGAGAATACCCATCTTTTCCTCCATAGTTGTAATGCTTGATAATCCCACGAATAGTCAACCGATTCTGCGATTTACTTTAATTGTTCCTTGATTCAATCCATCCACTTCACAAGCTGTGAAAGGTATCTTGATACCCTTTTGTTTGATGATGGTGTCAGGTGAATATATAACTCTCCGGTCTCATTGAGAAAGTCGGTCCACTGTGGATATGACGCCTTTAACACCGGTATTGTGTCAATCCCTTTAAGCGAACGAAAGCGCCCTTGTGCCATCAAGAGACAAGCCCCGCCTAATACGCCAAGCCGCGCCAACTTGCGGAGTTTTTGTCGTGTCTTTACAGGGAGAGAAAAGTCAGTTGTATTTTCCTTTTTTAATCCCGCTGCATATCGAATGAGATCCAAAACTGGCTGAAAATATTCTCGCACCCAAGATGGGGTGAGAGTCGGCAATTCGAACTCTCCTGTAAGATCACGTCCCCAAACAAGTGTGGCATCATAATGTAAACGAAATCCAAATGCTTGATGCCGTGACCGCAGGTCTTTATTCGCCCCCGGTTGTCCGCCCTGCAAGACATCATCGATTGAACGTGGTGGGGAAAGTCCATGCGCACGAGGAAACTCGTGAGCTGATGGTTTTCTCTCCCATTGAATTGTGGGAAAGTCCATGCGCACGAGGAAACTCGCGATCAAGTCTTTCCTGCGTTTCTCTACACCATTGGTGGTCGATTTTTTTTAACGAACCCTGGATGAAGGGGTGCAAGTCAAGATCAGAAACGCCTTGTACCGCTTCATTTCTGTGAACACTGCCCCATACGTAGATTGAAATTAGTCTCGCTGCAAAGTGCGCGTGGTACTCCAATACATGGCGCTGAATGAGCTGCACGAAGTATTGGTCGTCGAATAGGTTCAAATTTTTGTATTTATCGGAGGTATTTAGTTTCATGAAGTGGCTGCCTTGAGGTCCAATAGAAGATAGAATGGGTGAAACAATTTAGATTACAAATATATGCAAATCAAGTTTTCAATAGGGATGAGGGAACGCCTGATCAGAGATACATGTCTAATAATTCAGGACCGCGGATAGACAAAAAATGACCAGTAGGAGGTTATCCCATGAGGATTGTCGGATTTGCGATTATCGCGTGCTTGTTGTGCGCTTTGAAAGCGAATGCTTACAGTGCGGATTTAGATCCAGATACCTTATCCGTAGTGGCTGACTATGGTCGAATAGTGCTTCCGGGTACACAGGTTCAACTCAACGCCACGCTTACCAATGGTCCGGGTGCCCGTGTTGTGTGGCGGCAAGTGCAGGGGACGGAGGCGACTATCAGTCCAGCAAACGCGCTCCAGGCGACTGTTAGCGTTCCTGTCAATGTCAACCAGGCGGAGACATTGTTATTTGAAGTGCGTGCCGAGATGGAATCTGGTCAACAAGCATCGGATACGGTTTGGATCGAGGTGTACGTGCCTGAACAGAATCCCGCCGACCTGACGCTTGTGGCAGATTTTTCGCCGAAAGTTGGTTGGGAGTGCAACCAGGATCCAGTAGAGGTGCCAGAGGTTCAGACCCGCGTCCTGGAAAATGTCATTGAATACACGACCAATGGTATTCCCGCCCATGCGACGGGAATGTTTCCCAATCGAGGAAATCCGAACATGATTTGGTCGGTGCCGCAAACCTGGCGCATTCCCCGCAATCCCGAAAAGACGGATACGCCCACCGAAATGGCTGTATTTGGCATCACGCTTGAGGGGATCAAACTCGAACGCGACACTGCCGAGAGTTACCGCAACCAGCGGCAGTGGAATTACGAGGCGCTAACCCCGGGTATGGCGCGTCGATTGAGCGGCAATGCGCGGTTTGAGTGGCTGGGTACAGATTGCAATAACGCGCACGTTCAGCCGACGGGTATTTACCACTATCACGGCGTGCCGCACAGCTTGATAAATGAACTCACGAGTGGGGTGGAGAGCGAGGAGATGGTATTGGTCGGGTATGCTGCCGACGGTTTTCCGGTCTATGTCGCCAGTGGACCTAATGCTCCTGAGGGGAGTTGGGAATTACGCCAGGGTACGCGAGAAAACGGACCCGGGGGAGAATACGATGGCACATTCCGGGAAGATTGGCAATTTGTCGAGGGATCGGGCGACCTCGACCTATGCAATGGGCGGTTTGGGCTTACGCCCGAGTTCCCGGAAGGAATATACCATTACTATCTTACCAACGACTATCCGTACATGCCCCGCTGTGTATGGGGAACGCCAGATCCTTCGTTCCGTCAACGTAGGGCCGGTGGTCCTGGTGGTCCTGGTTTTAGAAGGCGTCCACCACGACGTTTCTGATCTGATAATGAGCAAAATGCGCATATAACTTGAACGAGTATATCCACATGGAGGACGACAGACATCATGTTTTTAAAATTATTGAAATCAAAATGGGTGTTGGGTGCGGTCTTCGCTTTATTTTGCATTTTTAGCCCAATCACTTTGAAAGCATCACTGCCCGACTTTGATGGAAATGGCAAGGTCGATTTTGCCGATTTTCTACTTTTTGTAGCTGTATTTGGACAATCGGCAGTTGGGCAAAATGCGGTTTACGACCTGGACGCAAGTGGAACGGTTGATTTTGGAGATTTTTTAATTTTTGCCACTGCATTTGGGCAACCCATTTCTGATACTGTTCGCGGTGTTAGCACGCAGGGGTTTGCAACGAGGACAATATCCAATTTGCTCGATTGTCCTGGGGGGCGTATAAGTAGTGTGGGGACAATCACATCTGACGATGGCAATGTGTGGATTATGCCTGCCCAAACGCAGTACACAACCGCGAGACATGCATCGGATATGTATAACCAATGCACAGGTGTTTTCACTTCCAATAGTAGTGCTCTTAATTTGTCGGCTGTGCCAGTCGTAGAGATTGATCAAGATGGTGAGACGATTACGGGATATATCTTTGCTGACAATTACTTTGAATTGTATGTCAACGGTACCCTGATTGCTGTTGATGCAGTTCCGTTCACGCCGTTTAATTCGAGCTTGGTTCGCTTTAAGGTTAAGCGGCCATTTACGATCGCAATGAAGCTGGTCGATTGGGAAGAGAATTTGGGGCTTGGTACAGAAGCTAATCGCAATTTTTTACATCATCCTGGAGATGGTGGTCTGGTAGCGAGTTTTCACGATGCCAATGGAAATACTGTTGCAATTACAAATGATCAATGGAAAGTGCAGACTTTCTATATAGCACCCATTAGAGATTTGAGCTGTATTGTCGAGAAGGAAACCGAGCATTTGTCCGGCGACTGTGACACGCGTGGTACAAATGATGGCAGTCAATTTTACGCAATGCACTATCCCGTCCCATCTAACTGGTACGATAGCGACTTTGATGATTCGGTCTGGCCACAAGCCTATACTTATACAAATGCGACAGTTGGTGTGAACAACAAACCCGCATATACAAATTTTACGGATCTCTTTGATGATCCAGAACACGATGCACAATTTATATGGTCGTCAAATCTCATTTTGGACAATGAGGTGATTGTGCGATATACCGTAAAGTAATGTTCTCTGTGGGAAGCAGGTAGGCGAAGGGGGAGAAATAATCGGAGAAGGCGGGATCGGAGATGATTCTGTATCCGTACCAGAAGTGTGTATTGAATATTCCCAACGGTAGGGAGTTGGAGATCACAAGAGGTGGAGAATGATGAGGCGGCAACTGAGGATGTTCGGATTGGTTTTTTGCCTGCTGAGTGTGTTTTGTATCAGTCATACAGAAGGGCACATGCTCTACGGTGATGAAGATGACGTGACGGATTTTAATGAAGACGGAAAAACAGACTTCGAGGATTTTATCATGTTCGCGACTGCATTTGGTTCACAACAGGTGCAGTTCGACCTAAATCGGAATGGTCTGGTGGATTTTCCCGACTTTCTGGTGTTTATATCTGCATTTGGACAGCCCGGGTCTGGATCTTCTGGTGGCACACATGGCGATGTGCCTTTTAGTGCGCAAGCATTCCAGCATTTTGCTGACCGGCTGAATATCCAGTGGGATGATAATTTTTTATATCTCGAGTCCGACGCTTTTCCCGATCACCGCATGATGGTGGGGATTACAGCCTGGAATCAGCAAGTGCCTTTGCCGCAGCCTTATCAGGGCGATAATGCATGGCAGATTCCATTGAAACCCGCGGTTGCAGATGTGCCAGTGTATGCAAGCGAGACACTGTTTCGGGGAGCTATTGGTCTGGCGATTAACGGTGTGCCCATTTTTAACCCCATCAAACAGAATGGCCTCACCGATACGTATTTGGCTGGGGAGTTAGATGAATTTGGAGGGCATGCCGGTCGTGCGGACGACTATCACTACCATATTGCGCCGTTGTTTCTTACAGAGAAAGTGGGCGATGCCGTACCTATTGCGTATGCTTTGGATGGCTATCCGATGTACGGACTCAATGAAGCCGATGGTACCCCGGCGAAAGATCTGGACGATTTGAATGGACATTTCGATGCAAATGGCAATTATCACTATCACAGCACGCTGGATTATCCCTATGTCAACGGTGGATTTAAGGGTGTTATTGAACTGGCCAGGGGAGAGGAAGTTGCCAACCAGCCTCGCACAAGGCCCGTTCGGCCTTCCGGGACGGGGATGAGGGCGAATATCACAGATTTTATGAAAGATATAGATGGCTGGTATCGGCTTACGTATGAGGCAAATGGTGGAACACAGGCGATTGCCTATTTTCTGAGACCAGATGGGGATTATGATTTTCAATTTGTAGATGCCAGTGGCAATATCACGCGACAGACTTACCGCTCCAATGGGAGTGTTGTTGTGCAAGGTGGTGGGGGAACGTCCGGTCAGGGCGGTGTGTCTAATGATTCAGGACCTCAGATAGTAACCGATCCACCCGATACAGATTCCGAATCTTTGTTTGTTGCATCCGAGATGTTGGGACGACCAACCGACAGGTCCGTGACTGTCAATTTGATTCCATCAGCAGACCTGGAAATTTATCTGGAATACGGAACAGAATCAGGTGTTTACACAAAGCAGACATCCGTGATGGTGGGGACACGAGACACACCGATTGAAATTGTGATGGAGGAGTTGCTTTCTGACACGCGGTATTATTATCGAACGCGCTACCGGCGCGCAGGAGAATCAGAGTTTAAAAGGCGGGGCGAATATACGTTTCACACATATCGTCCACCGGGTACAACATTCACTTTTTCAATTCAGGCCTGCGCACATTTAGATGGTCGATCCAGCCTGGAACTCTACCATCGCTCGCTGGAAAATGTCGCAGCATATCAGTCCGATTTTCTCATTGATCTCGGTGATACATTTATGTGCAACAAACACTCAGAACCACTTACGGCGACTGTAAGACCCGCACCCGATTACGCAACCGTTGAGCGTCGGTATTTGTACGAGCGTGGGAATTTTGGAAAGATTACACATTCTATTCCGCTGTTTCTCGCCAATGGAAACCACGATGGGGAAGAGGGGTGGTCATTGAATGGCACGCCGAACAATGTGGCTGTTTGGGCTACAATGGCGCGAAAAAAATATTATCCCAATCCCATACCAGATGTGTTCTATTCCGGAGATTCCGATGAAGAGCCGTTTGTTGGTGTGAGAGAGAGTTATTATTCGTGGTCGTGGGGAGATGCGCTATTTGTCGTGATTGATCCTTATTGGTACACGACAACAAAACCCAAACGCGGCGGTGTATCGGATAACTGGCGCTGGACCCTTGGCGAAAAGCAATATCAGTGGCTTCGACAGGTGCTGGAGACGAGTGATGCGACCTTTAAGTTTATATTTTCACATCAACTGGTGGGGGGTATTCATACAGGAGAAGGACGCGGCGGTATTGAGATGGCTCCGTATTACGAATGGGGCGGAAAGAATAGAGACGACAGTTGGGGCTTTGACACAAAACGCGCGGGATGGTACAAGCCGATTCATCAATTGATGGTAGAGAACAATGTGTCGGCTTTTTTTCACGGTCATGACCATGTGTTTGTGAAGCAGGAGTTAGATGGAGTGGTGTATCAAGTGTTGCCACAACCCAGTAATACCAATTATCGCAATGGCGGTAAGCTGGCAATTGAAGGGGGATATTTGAGTGGCACTGTCCTGGGAAATTCAGGGCATCTGCGCGTGACTGTTTCTCCAGATGATGTTGTGGTGGAATACATCAGAGCTTATCTGCCAGGAGATGAAGGTGCTGGACGGACAAATGGCGAGGTGAGCTATTCTTATCGGATAAAGAAGAAATGAGAGGAGTAAAACAATGAAACGCAGAGAATTTCTCGGTGTCGTAGGTGCTGGCGTATGTGGGATGGCGGTTGCCAATGCGTTTGGTCAGGTTACGCCTAAGCGTCCCAATTTTGTATTTATCCAGGGGGAAGCGCAGGGTTGGGCGAGTCTGTCTGTGCCGATGGATGATCGGGTGCCCAATTCGGTGAGTGATTTTCTCTATACGCCCAATTTGGCGAAGCTGGCCAAAGATGGGATGCGGTTTTCAAATTTTTACGCGCCTTCACCGCGATGCACGCCGTCTCGTGTCTCGTATCTCACGGGAAAAAGCCCGGCGAAATTGCGAATGACGTTTGTAAACCAAATTGTCGGTAATACAAAACTGATTCCGCCGAGGCCCTTGTTGGAGATGCCGATAGAAGAGATAACTATTGCCGATTATTTGAAACAGATGGGTTATGTTTCTGCACATTTTGGCAAGTGGCATATGGGCAGAAAAGATCCGGGTTTCCACGGTTTTGATGAGAGTGATGGCGCAAATAGTAATGGCGGTCCTGAAAATGTTCGCGACCCCAATCCTAAGCAGGCGTATGCAATAGCCGAAAAAGGGATGGCGTTTATAGAGCGTCAGGCTGGCGCGGGAAGGCCTTTTTATTTGCAGTTGGATCATTATTCGAGTCGTCGTGAAGCGCATGCTTTGCCTGAAACGCTGAAGGAGGTACAACAACGTGCTGGTGGGACAGGTGATAGGCGTTCGGGAGAAATCGCAGCTTGCCTGGATATTGACAAAACCATTGGCATGGTTCTGGATAAAATTGAGGAACTGAATATTGCCGATAATACGTATGTATTTTACTCTGCTGATCACGGTACGCCGGGGCGGACATCAAATGTGCCGCTGACGCTGGGAAAAGGTTCTGTTTGGGAGGGTGGTATTCGCGTTCCACTATTGGTCAGAGGACCGGGGATTAAAGCCAATACGTTTGCTTATGATCGGACAATGGGTATTGATTTATTCCCGACCATTGCAGAATTGTCTCGAGGCAACAGATCTTTGCCCGAGGATGTTGAGGGCGGGAGCCTCGTGCCTATTTTGGTGAATCAGGGAGAAGGTGAGGTGAAGCGGCCACGCGAGGAACTCGTTTTTCATTTTCCACATTACGATATGGATCCCGCAGGACCTGCGTCGGCAATCATGTTGGATAAATACAAGCTGACCAAATTTTATGAGAGTAATAAATTGCACCTGTTTGATCTGAGTAAAGATATGGGAGAGAAGAACGATCTATCAGAGAGTAAACCCGAGGTTGTTGCGAAATTGCACGACAGGTTGAATGAATATTTAGCATCCGTTGATGCCCAAATGCCCCAGACCAATCCGAATTACGATCCGAGCCAACCCGCTGGTGAGCGCAGGCGCAGAAATAATCGGCGACGGCGAAATTAGATTGGAATTATGACTCGCTTCCTGCGGACCATGTATTGCCACCCGCCCGGACGGTTCCTTCTGTTTTTAGAAACTCCGCGCAGTGGATCCCGCCGCCCAGACTGTTGACAGATGTGATTTCGTGGCCCATTTCGATCAATCCATTCACGATATCATCGGATAGGGTATGGGTCACACTTACCGGCTCGTGGGTTTGTACATGCATTCTCGGTCCGCTTACAGCCTCGAAGGATGTTGCGTTGTAATCGACGATTTTTTGGGCAGCCCGAGCGTTCACAGAGATGATGCGCCTGCCGCCTGGCATTCCGATCGCGACATCCCGGTCTGGAAGTTGAATGATGAGCGGAACGGTGTTGTTCAGCGGTCGCTTGAGCGAAGCCACGGAATTTTTGCGACCGGGTCTGGGGTCTAATCTGCACATCCCATGTCCCAGAATGATGCCTGTATCCGGCACCGTGACAAGGGAACCGAAACCGCCGCCTTGGGAAATGGTTACGGCCGCTACATTTCCTTCGGCATCTGCAGAAGAGACGTGGAGCGTGCCATCATTTGAATCGCCCATTGGCGGTGGCACAAGCTGATCTACTGCATTGGGAAACTGACGCAGTGTTTCCACTCGACCGGCTGCATAATCTTTGCTCAACAGTCGCTCTATCGGTACATCTACATGGTTTGGATCTGCAAGATGGAGAAGGCGATCTCGCCAGACCAGCTTGAGAAGCTCGGCGAGTCGGTGCCAGTACTCGACCGTGGCTTCCGGTAGCGGATCGAAGCACTCCCACATGTTGAGCAGTTGCAAGCTGGACAACCCGCCGTTGGGCAAAATCGCACTATGTACGGATGCCTCGCGATAGGTCGTGGTATATGGTTCGGTCACGCGAGGTTTGAAGGCAGCCATATCTTCTATTGTCAAAATACCGCCAGTGGCCTGAATGTGATCTACTATTTTGTGGCCGATTTCCCCCGTGTAGAAATCCCGCCATCCGGCTTCTGAAACTCTTGCAAGGGTTTTTTCCATGTCGCGGCGATGCCAGATGTCATCTGGTGTCGGGACGCGTCCCTCGGGCATCAGGTGTTTTTTCGTTGCTTCAAATCTGCGGATCACGGCCTGGAGATTTTTGATCGCCCCTGCGGTAGAACCAAAGGGAAAGCCATCCTCAAGTAGTTTCAGCGATGGTGCTACCACATCGGACCATTTGAGTTTTCCCCACTTTTCCCAAATGGTGCCCATGCCTGCCATCATACCCGGGGGGCCAATGGCAAGAGGTCCATGGACGTTGGCATTGTCCTTTACGGTACAGTTGTATTCATTTTCATTGATGCCTCCGCGGGTACGCGTTGGCAGGATGGTGTACATGTGTTCGTGAGCCGCTTTGGGCGAAATTGAATTGGCGTCTATTGACCAGACTTTGCCTGTGGCACCTTCCAGGATCACGGCACACAGGACATAACCACCCACACCCGTAGATTGTGGCTGTAACATGCAGCATGCCATACTGGTCGCCACCGCTGCATCAAAGGCGTTGCCGCCCTGTTCGAGTATTCTCGCACCGACTCTTGCCGCCTCTGGAGGCCCGGCTGCAACTGCTCCTGTTGTGCTGGTAACTTCTTGTCCCTCAGTCATATTCAATTTTTCCTGTGTTATTGCGCTGCTCTTAATTTGCGCCAACATTGCTCGGCGTCCGTTGATTGGCGCACATAAGGTGGCGTACCAAGTCAGAAGGGTTTTCTAACTCTGCCAGTTGGCCGCGCATGTCTTCTTGTGGGATAAACCAGGGGCGCATATACATGCCGAGGAGAACAGATCGAATTTCATCGGTTTGATTTGGGCGAGCTGTATGCCAGCAGGCACCGTGCATGACAATGGCGCTTCCGCGTTTGCCGGTGAGGATTTTGCCGCCGTCGATCCATTGACTTTTGAGTTCGGGTGGTGGTGGTTCGCCTTTGAGGTGGCTTTGGGGCAGCATGGCGGTTGCGCCGTTTTCTTCGGTGAGATCGTTCAGAAGCCAGATGGTTTGACCTGCGAGACGGCCGGGTGGCCAGGGCGGTTGCACGGACCAATAAGGGTAGTCTGAATGCCAGCCAAAACTGTCTGCGCCCGGATAGACTGTATTGCCAGACCAGGTGGAGCAGACCATGTCGTCACCGAGGTATTTGCGCCACAGGGTTACGATGGTCGGGTGGGACATGAGGTCGAGAAAGATGGGGTGCTTGACGGCGATGCGCCCTACGCGCTGCGTTTTGGCAGCAAGCGATTGCTCGGTGGCTTCTTCTTTGAGGAGTTGCTCAAGAATACCTCGTGCTTCATCGGCTTTTTTTTCTGAGATGACCGAAGGAATGATGTGGAAACCCACTTCATCGAGATCGGTCATGATTTTTTTATAGTCGAGATTTGTTGGCATTTTTGCTCCTGTTTTATTTCACTGCGTACTGCATCAATTTTTCTTCGTCGATTTCAATGCCCAGTCCCGGGTGGTCGGGCAGTTCGAGATAGCTGCCGTTTCGGGTGAGGGAGTGTTTGAGGATCTGGTCGCTTTTTAGCTGGAAGCTCTGGTCGAAGTGTTCCATGATGACAAAGTTGAGAATGCCCGCCGAGAGCTGAAGTTGCGCAGCGGTGGAGAGGACATTGCCTGCGCCGACGGCTGGGGCGAGTGGGATGTCGAAGGTTTCGGCGAGGTGGGCGATGCGCTGGCTGCCCGTGATACCTGTTCGCGCGAGGTCGGGCAGGAGAATGTCGGCGGCATGTGCTTCCAGAACAGCGCGGAATTGATAGGCGTTGTAGTATTCCTGGCCGATGCAGATGGGTAGGGTGAGGTCGCGCGGCACTTCGGCATGGCGGCGGAGGTCTTCGCTGGGTACGGGCGATTCGAGCCAGAAGACGTCGAATTTTTCGAGTTCTTTGCCCAGGGCAATTGCACCGGGTACATCGTAATGCCAGGTGAGATCGACGAGGATATCGACATCGGGACCAACGGCTTCGCGTGTGGCTTCTACGACGGCAACGGCATTTTTCAGGGGGCGGTTGAGGTGATACTTGACCGCGTCGTAGCCCATTTCAACGGCTTTGACGGCTTGCTCAACGCCGACTTCGGGCGTGGGACCATGGATGTTGTTGTAGATACGCACTTTGTCGCGGTAGGGGCCACCGAGGAGGACGTAGCAGGGTACGTCGAGGGCTTTGCCCGATATATCCCAGAGGGCGTTGTTGATGCCCGCAAGAGCAGCCGCGAGATAACCCGCGCGGTAGCCTCGACCGCGCATGGTGCCGTAGGTCATGTCGTAGAGCTTTTCGCGGGCGAGCGGATATTCGCCGATGAGGATGGGGGCAAACAGGCGATCTACGACTGCTTTGGTGGCTTCGGGAACGAGCAGAGATTGGCCTTCGCCCCATCCGACGAGGCCATTGTCGGCGGTGATTTTGACAAAGAGCGCTTCGGCATAACGCGCAGCGGCCATGTCGTCGATGGGAGGCGTTGTGTCGTAGGAGAGCGATTTGCGAGGACGCGCATAATCGGGAATATTTTCAGCGATATTGGGACGGGGTAATTTGACGACGTAGGCGTCGATTTGTTCTATTCGCATTTGTGATTCCTTTCTTCTATTTTTCAATTATGCAACGCCCCAGCCAGGATACTTATCCGGATCAGCAAACTCCTGTCCCAATTCCAAAAAGCCGCGGGGACCACGCCTACCGTATTCAAATGGATCTTTTGTCCCCTCCATCCAACGATGCAATCTTTCTTCCATTTCTTGAAGTGCTGGTCGCGCTTCGGCAGAATTCGCCAGGTTAACCATCTCGAGCGGATCTTCCTGCCGGTCAAACAGCCAGGGGCCTCGCTCATTCGCAAACCAACGCGCATACGTATAGCGTTCGGTACGCACACCGCGCCAGCACCCAACCCAACCGTCGCGATTGGGCCAACCGTGTGCCATATTCTGCAAATAGACAGACTCCGATCCGCCAGGCGTTAACGCCGTATCTGCAGGTGCTTCACCACCCTGCCACACGCTCGAAATATCTCGCCCTTGCAGACCTTCTGGCAACGGCACGCCACAAGCACCAAGCAATGTGGGTACAATATCAATCGCACCAAAGAAAGCATCCGTTCGCGTACCAGCTTCAATAGCATCAGGCCAGCGCACCACAAACGGCACATGGCAAGATTCTTCATAAGGTGTTGCCTTTGAAGCCCGCATCGACTCGTCCAACCAGCGACTACTGGGTTTGCCATACCCGTGGCTTGAAAGGTGGTCTCCATGATCTGATGTATAACAGACAATTGTATTGTCCTTGACCCCCAGGCGATTCAGCGCTTCCAACAATCGCCCCATTTCTGCATCGAGTCCTGTACAACACCCGTAATAGTCTGCGAGTTCCTCATGTGCCCATGCTTTCATCTCGTCTGGTACATTGTCAGGCACATCCATGTCCGCAGGATCGTAAATATTATATTCGTCGGGATACTGCATATATGGCCAGTGAGGAGGTCGCCAGGACACAAAGACGGCAAATGGATCGTCTGTTCGAGCATTCAGGTGTTTTTCTATAAATTGAATAGCCAAATCCGTTTCGTTCGTGGGCGTCCAGCCTCCGTAAAAATTCGGGCCTTCATCGTTTTCGTAATAGGTTCTGTCGAAGTAGGCGCCCCGCCCTCTCCCGCCTGCCAGCGCCGCGAGATAATCCAGCCCGTACCGATTGTCGTCGCCATAAGGCCCTTTACCCAGA
The DNA here is from genome assembly GCA_022821275.1 of Candidatus Latescibacterota bacterium. Classification (GTDB taxonomy): domain Bacteria; phylum Latescibacterota; class UBA2968; order UBA2968; family UBA2968; genus VXRD01. The sequence continues at coordinate 87,893 of JAJEDY010000040.1, forward strand.
TGCCATGTACCCACGTGCGCAGTGCCATACCCATGCTCGCGCAAAGTGCTTGGCAACGTCGGGATATCTCGTCGCGGACTGTACTCATTATCAATCACCAAATTTTGCCAACCATATCGACCGGTTAACAAAATAGCCCGGTAAGGCGAACACAGCGGGTGGTTGGAAAACATATTGTCACACACCATTCCTTCAGCTGCCATCGCATCTAAAACAGGCGTTTTGATTACGTCATTGCCATTCGCACCCAGTGCGCTATAACGTTGCTGATCAGAAAATACGAATAGAATATTGGGGCGTTTCTCATTACTCATGGGAATTCCTTTCATCTGGTTATAGGAGGGGCTTGAGCATGTTGCTCAGTAGGCGATCCGCTACCGGGTCTGTACCCAGGTTTTCGACAATGCGATGTGTGCAAAGAATGTATTTCCCATTGCCGTGGGTGATTTGTGTGAGGTCAGCGCCGTGGAACGCTTCGGTGACGCCGATGTAGTTCTGTTTGTGTTTGAGGCCCGCATACCAGTCGTAGGTGATGTTGCCACATATCCAATCGGTTTTAGGTTCTACAACGGACCACTGGGAGGAAATGTTTTGATATTCTTGTCCCATCAGGCAATTTGAGGGCAAGCCATCGTAGAAGGGGTGGTTTTTGACAACATGACTACAGGGCGTCCATAACCCCTTGCCGGAGTAGAGTGATAGTGGAAATGGGAAAAAGGTGTCTTTATCGATGTGGCGATGCATGCGGCTTTTTCCCGGCTCCATTTTGAGAAAGTGCATGGCGGGCAGGTTGAGGAAGAGTGCTGTGCCGCCGTCTTCAACCCATGTGGCGAGATCGGCGAAGCGGGGATCGGGTTTGCCGTTCCAACCCTGGAGGTTGACGAGTGCGAGCTGGTCTGTGGGTGTTTGAGTGGAGAAGGCGGTGGTGTTGGAAAGGTGTCTGCCGAGTGCTCCGTTGAGGTCGATTGTCACAATGGGTACATCTGGAATGGCGGATTTGCTTTTGTCGAGGACGTAGATGCTGGACTGGTTTTTGATGGGTTCTGATTCGCCAGATGTGAATGTCACTTCGATCTGACACGGGCCTTCGACGCCACGGGTGTTGATTTCGTAAGTCGCCAGGTCTGTGATGCCATGGGGTATTGTTATTTGTTCGTTCATGTCGAGCAGGTTCTGTCTGTCGTTTGTGGTGACGCGAAGGGAGAGTGTGCCCGATAGATCGTTTTTGTCGTTGACGGCGGTGAGCAGGATTTCAACGGATTCGCCTGCATAGACATTGTGTTTGCCGGGGCGAATGGCGATATAACGGGCGGCGAATACTTCTTGGATGGCGTAATAGGGCTTTTTGGGATTGCGGAAGTTGTCGATTAAGCCAGCGCCGAGGACCCAGTCGCCATCGTTGAGCGCGTGGATGCCGATACCCGCGATGTCGGGATTGATGCGGCAGGCTTCGGTCATGAGTTTGTTGCCTGTGGCGTGGATGTCTTGAACGGCTTCTACGAAATCGCCAAAGGTGGAGAAGATCTGGTCTGTGCCGGTTTCGCGGAAGACCGAGAGGTACGAATTGAGGAGGCGTTCGTGCATGCGGTAATCCGGTGTGATTGGATTGCCTTCTTTTTTGTACTGTTCAAAGTTGGCTTCGAGATCGGGGATACTGCCATACCCGAGTTCTGAGATATTGGTGAGCAAGTCGGGTTTGATTTTGCTGTTGGTGAACTGGGCGATTTCTAATCCCAGTTCTTTGAGTTGCGCCTCGGTTTTGCCGAGTGCGAGCAAATTGTCGTAACTGCTTTGGGGAAAGGGTGTGCCGGGATAGTTGTGTACATCGTTGATGACAATGGGTTCGTAAGAGCCGGGAAGGTAAACGCTGCATCCATCGGCAAATCCGCCGGCTTCGTCGATGATCATGCGGGTGTGATCGCATTCACGCGCTTTTAAGGACACGCTGTGTTTGAGGCGTTTGAGGCCGTCGCGCATGATTTCATTAAACATTTCCCAGATGACGATGGAGGGGTGGTTGCGATCGCGTTTGACCATTTCCGTGGCTTCGTTTTCGATGCGCTGTTGAGTATATGGGGTGATTTGGGGCCAGTTGTCCATGCATTCGACGGGGAGCGCGCCTACAAATAGGACGCCCATTTCATCTGCCAGGTCATAGACGATTGGCGGTTGGGGTTTGCGCCACGGACGGATCATGTTGATGTTGCCGTCTTTGATAAGCTGAAATTCTTTTTTTAGAAGATTGAGGTCGCGTGGGTATGCGAGGGAATGCGGATAGAAGGCTTCGTTGAAGGTGGTTTTGAGGATGATTTTTTCGCCGTTTAAGTAGAAGTTCTTGCCTTTGGCTGTAAATTCTCGGAAGCCGAAGCGCGTTTTTTGTATATCTGAGGTTTCGTTCCCAAGGGCGACTGTGGTGGTGACGACGTAGAGATTGGGGTCGTCGAGTTGCCAGAGCTTGTGGTTTGCGATGGTGAATGGTTCTTCGCGGTGGCTTGTGCCGGGATTCAGGTTGAGCGTTTCTCGTCCAGAGGCGACCTGTGTGTCGCTTTTGTATTCGGTAATTGACCAGGTGATGGTCGCGGATTGTGTTCTCAAATCCCGATTTTGAAATGTGTTGGCTATGCCGACTTCGCCCGTGTGGATGTCGGATGTAACGAATGTGTCGTCAACGTACACGGGTCCCGTAGCGATGAGGGATACCGATTGCCAGATGCCACCGGCGATTGCACCGCGCCAGTGGGGCATGTCATCGCGGCCTATGCCATCGATGACTACGTCGCGGAGGATGAGGGGCGTGATGACGCGAACGGCGATGAAGTTTTCGCCCTCGGTTAAGAGGTCGTCGATCAGGAGTTCAAAGCCGATGTACCCGCCTTCGTGTGCGCCAGCAGCTTCGCCATTGACCCATATTTCTGCGCGATAGTTGACTGCTTCAAAATGCAGGCGGATTGTTTTGCCCCGCCAGTCTTTGGGGATGGTAAATGTCTTGCCATACCAGGCGACACCTTCGTAATCTTGTTTGAATTCTTCAAGGCAGGCGGGAACGGTTATTTGCTCTAAGTCTTCGCAGGCGTAGAAATTTTCGCGATGCTGTAAGTTGAGCGTGCGGCCCTTGTTGTCGTGATCGTAGATGACTTGCCAGGTTCCGTCGAGTGAATGGGTTTGTTTCATGTGTTGAAAAGTTCCTTTTAAGGACAGAGTCTATTCGATCTCACGGACTAACGCGGCCGAAACCGGTTTATTGCATCGTCTGCCCGCGCGTGATTTGCATCAATCGTGCGCCCGGCATTGTGCGGCGTGTGAACCACATTGTGGCGACCAAGCAGTGGAGAATCCAGACGCACCGGTTCAATATCCCAGACGTCTGCGGCCAGGGCGAGTTCGTCATTGAGGACACGTTGATACAATGTTTCGGTGTCGCAGATCGCTGCGCGTGTCACCAGAACGACGAGCGATTGATGCGGCAATGTGCGAATGGCCTCCGGGCCAACCAGCCCACGCGTATCGTCCTTCAGGGGTACCATCGGTGCAAAAATATCGGCATCTTTCACGAGTTCTGAGAGATCGAAGCATCGCCTGACACCGGCGAGCGTAAACGATGCCTCTGGAGCAAATGGATCCCAGACAGCCACATCTGCTCCCATGTTCGAACACCACGAAGCGTACCGTCCTCCAATATTACCAATGCCAACGACGCGTACTCGTTTCCCGGCAATGGTGCCGCTCACAAAGCGTGGGTCGTCGCCAAACTGGGTGCCCCTTTGGCCGGGCTTGCCAACGTCCGGTTTGTATTTCCATGTCTCGTGGCTCTCCATCATCGCCACGTAGGTCTGCGGTATCCTTCGCAATGCACTTATTGTAAGCCCGAGCGCAAACTCAGCAACCGTTTGTCCCCATTGGATAGGACCACGGGCGCGAATTATGTCCACCCCACGGGCCTGTGCATCATCGAGGCCAGCGTTTGATTGGCCTGCTGCATCGTGGTAGAGTTCTTCAAGACCGGAAAATGGCTCGAGATCCTCAGTGTCCGCCGGAAGGCCAAGGAGGACGAGCCGATGTACCGATGAAGGATTCTCCACCATCTGTGGCGCTCGGGCCCCTTTTTCCTCGGTGCGATAGAGTTCGCACGCTCCCGATTCCTGCCAACGGCGGTTCCAGTAGTCGGCCGTAAAAGGCCAGGAGGCGTCAAAGCGTTCGTGAACACAGATTACTGATCTCATTATTTTCTCCTTAATAATTGTTTGCCAGTGCGGTCCAACGCGCAGGGGTGGTTATGATTTATGTTTATCGCCAGAGTACCGGTAGTCAGACGGAATCTGATTGACGTGAAAGAGGAACTGATTGCGGCACCAGTAGTTTTCGCCAGCAAGGTCGATATCGGAGAGAATCCCGTTATAGATCTCGTGTTCCATATGACTATTTAAGTACAGCATAAGCACTTTGCAATCCTGACAGATCCCACTGGAAATAGACAGGTGCTGCGCCACGGAAATCAGATCCTGAAAATTTCCATGGAATCTCTGCAATAAGCACATTATACGTTTTGAAGTTATACAAGAAGTCCTTGACAATACGTTGTCTGGCGACCTCGCATTTCTCTCTGACACGGTCAAGCTCCTTCCGGGTGTGTTGTTCTTTCTCCATAGCATGTCTAACCGCCTTAGCCGCGTCACTGGGGCGAAATCCTTCCAAACGCCCGTCGTAAGTAAAAGCAGGCACAAGAGCTGGAGCACGAGTCATTTCTTCTACGGCACGGCTATACTCCTCTGAAATACGGTCATATTCCTTTTGAGCACGGTCATACTCCTCTTCAAGTTCTTTGTTCACAGCAAGGCTAAGTGTGTTCCACTGTTCGGAGAATTTGAAGAAACGATATTCTGTTTTGTTGGCATCCCCAATCCACTGTATGCGTATTGAATAATACAAATCCTCGCCAACCTTTTCGCCATTCTCCAAATTTTCTTGGTTTATATCCTGGAAGAGGACAGTATTCATCGGCTCTGTGTTCGTATCCCTACCGTGTAGCTTCACACAAACGTCTGAAGTGGGTGTCGCCAGGCTGCCATCTTTTGTAAGAGGCTGGACGCACTCTGAAATAAAGTTATATTCTTTATAGTCTTCGTCGTCCTCGTACACTGTAACAGACCAGTCTGTTTTTCTATGATAACAGTGTATTAACATGGTTGTCATCACTAATACGACAATAACAGAAAAACGCATACACAATCTCCTTTCTCCGAACTACTTCAATAACTTAAAAAATTTTGCTTCCAACAAGCATTTTCATTATCCCAAACAAAGGTCAAATCCGATTGCCAATATCCCGCAAACCTTTTATATCTCAACTGAAATAAACAAGGGCCGTGTCCCCTGCGAAAGACACGGCCTTCAGGCAATTAACTAGTGCATCACGGCAAAAGAAGCTATCCATATCAAATCTTACTTGCGATTGTCATTTCGGCATGCTTAAAGCCGCAATCCATAGGCCACCTTGCCAGACTGGACTCCTGCCTCCGCAGGAGTGACAGCCCTTATATGGCG
>JAJEDY010000015.1 GCA_022821275.1 Candidatus Latescibacterota bacterium
TCCTTGTTTCAGTGGATTGATGATAAAACTGGCATACAAAAAGCCTGTAAGGTGCGATCCTATAACGGGTTACTCGTCCATATCTTTGGACGAATAGCCGCTGCTTGCTTCTTAATCGCTTTTTACTCTTGATTCGCGTTACCATTAAAAAGCATCTACGGGCGACCACGAGGATTGCCCCTACAACATCATGGCGCGATGACAAGCACGGGCGAGGCATGCCTCGCCCCTACATTTCACCTCTTATCGTCGAACCAAAAAAATTTGTCTTCAAATCGATCTTCTTCCCAACCCGGTTACCCACCAGCCCGCGCGCACCTGCAATATCAAAATCCTTCAACGCAATCTCAAACTCGCCCTTCACCACAAAAAAATCCCCTAACGCGCGCTTCTTTGTCTGCTCTGACGCCAGCAAATACGTCGCCTCAAAGGGAATCTCCATCTCCTTAGCCACACCGTGTAGTGAAAACGTCCCCATAGCCAAACCCTTAATCACAGCCCTATCTTCTCCTGCCTCCACAGACACATCCTTCAACCCCGCAATCTCAAACCCAATCACCGGAAACTGTTTTTCATCCAACCAATCCGCGCTGTGCAAATGCTCATCGCGCTTCTCAATACCCGTTTCCATACTCGCAACCTGCACCTCAATCTTCCCGGTCAAACCCTCCAAATTTGCCGGATCCAGTTTCAACGCGCCCGAAATCCCCGACGCTGTACCGTGGATCTCCTCCAGCGGTGCCGAACTCACAAACCGAATCTGATTCTTCCCCACCTCATTGCGCAACACAATCGTCTGCACCCCCTCAACCGGCAACCCCAATGCCGTCTCCGCCCAGACCTGTTGCACTGTAATACATCCGACAAAAAATAAACCAATGATCCATCGCATATTCATACTTTGTCTCCTTCTTGTGATAATACCCAAATGATATAGCAATCAGCAGCCAGCTAAAAACTTCCTGGATCGCGGCTCAACATCATGCCGCGATGACAAGTACGGTCAAGGCATACCTCAACCGTACTTCCCCTTTTACACTTCAACCTTCACACTTCTCTCGCGTTCCCGATTTCCTGCAAATATCTCCTTGACTTTCGCCTTCCCATACTCGTATAATACGGACTTCAAAATCCGCCACAACAAAAACTCAAGGAATATCATGGCCTCAATCGTCTATACAAAAACCGATGAAGCACCTGCATTGGCAACGTGCTCTCTGCTTCCAATCATCAAAACCTTCACAGAACCCGCCGGCATTAAAATAACAATACAGGATATCTCTCTCGCTGGCAGAATTATCGCGAATTTTCCGGAGAACTTGACCGAAAGCCAGCAACAACCCGATGCGCTAATGGAACTGGGTGAACTGGCAAAAACACCCGAAGCCAACATCATCAAACTACCCAATATCAGCGCCTCCATACCTCAGTTGACCGCAACAATCCGCGAATTACAGGAAAAGGGATATGATATCCCGGACTATCCAGAAGAACCACAAACGGACGCAGAGCGAGAAATTAAAGACCGATATGCAAAAATTCTGGGAAGTGCCGTAAACCCCGTCTTGCGAGAGGGAAACTCGGATCGCAGGGTAGCATCCGCCGTAAAAGAATACGCCAAAAACAACCCGCATCCCATGGGCGAATGGACCTCAGAATCCCAATCACATGTGGCATACATGCGCAATGGGGACTTCTACGGCAGTGAACAATCCGTTGTATCAGCAAAAGATGATACTCTCAAAATCGAGTTTGTAGATACCGACGGAAACACAACCATACTCAAAGACGACATACCCGTTCAGGCCGGTGAAGTCGTCGATGCAATGGTCATGAACTATCGCGCATTGCGCGCATTTTACGAAACCCAACTCGAAAAAGCAAAAAACAAAAATATTTTATTCTCCCTCCACCTCAAAGCCACCATGATGAAAGTATCCGACCCGATCCTCTTTGGTCACGCGGTCTCTGTCTATTACAAAGACGTATTTGAAAAACACGCCGCTGTATTCGATGAACTCGGCATCGACCCAAACAACGGCATAGGAGAAGTATATACAAAAATTGCGCGCCTGCCGGAAACGCAACGCGCAGAAATCGAAGCAGACATCGAAGCCTGTTATACCCATCGCCCGGACCTCGCCATGGTCAACTCAGACCGCGGCATCACAAATTTACACGTACCCAGCGACGTAATCATCGACGCATCCATGCCCGCTGCAATCCGAGAATCCGGACAAATGTGGGGACCCGACGGTGAACTCCGCGACACCATATTCACCATCCCCGACCGCTCTTACGCACGCATCTATCGGGAAATCATCGACTTCCACAAAAAACACGGAACATTCGATATCACCACAATGGGCAATGTATCCAACGTGGGCTTAATGGCACAAAAAGCAGAGGAATACGGATCGCACGACAAAACTTATGAAATACCCGCAAACGGTCGCGTTCGCGTCGTCGATGCTTCCGGACAGGCCTTGCTCGAACACGAAGTAAAAAAAGGAGACATCTGGCGCGCGTGTCAAACCAGGGACCTTCCGATACGGGACTGGGTCAACCTCGCCGTCAACCGCGCGAGAATAACCGGATCCACAGCCATATTCTGGCTGGACGAAAACAGGGCGCACGACAGAAATTTAATCGACAAAGTCGATACCTATCTGAAAGACTGCGACACAACCGGTTTAGACATCCAGATTCTATCCCCAACAAAAGCCATGCGCGCAACCCTGCAACGCGCAAAAGAGGGCAAAGACACCATCTCTGTCACCGGCAATGTATTGCGCGACTACCTCACAGACCTGTTTCCAATACTCGAACTGGGAACCAGTGCAAAAATGCTCTCAATAGTACCCCTTCTGGCGGGCGGAAGCCTCTTTGAAACCGGCGCCGGAGGCTCAGCCCCCAAGCACGTACAGCAATTCGTAGAAGAAGGGCATTTGAGGTGGGATTCACTGGGAGAAATATTGGCCCTCGCCGCATCCCTCGAAGACCTGGGATATAAAACCAACAACAAAACAGCCAGCATCCTATCAGAAACACTAAACGAGGCAACCCGCGTATTCTTAAACAACAGAAAATCGCCCTCGCGCGTAGTACACGAATTAGACAACCGAGGAAGCCATTTTTACCTCGCCCTGTACTGGGCACAGGCACTGGCTCAACAAAGCGAAGACGCGGCACTTCAAACGCGATTTGCAAAATTGGCACAGCAACTCGAAACAAACGAAACGACGATCATCGACGAACTCAATGCCGCACAGGGTCCACCCGTTGACATGGGCGGCTATTATCTTCCAGACACCAAAAAAATAACAGCGGCCATGCGCCCGAGCGCAACATTCAATGCCATATTGGACAAGGAATAAAAAAAGAGACTGGGTTTCCAGCCCCTAACCCCCTTCTTACGTCTTACCTTCTATCACGCGCAACAACACCTCGGTCGTCGTCAGCAGATCCAGCGTATTGTGGTACAAAATATCGCGCATTTGCACGGCATTTCCCGACTTGACAAACCGGTGATACGCATTGGGAATCTCAGCGCCCGGAATATCGCCTTGCCGGGTGCGGCGGCAAATATATTGTTCCAGAGTCTGCAACTTGCAATTGGGCAACTGCCTGCCCCAAATGCGACGTCCCACATGCAACATATCGATATGCGCCTGTCGCAGCCGAAACGGCACCCCCATAAACAAACATCGGTCGCGGATATAGGGCAAATCATACGACTTGCCATTAAAACTCACAATCACCTTCGAAGCATCTAACAATGTGACAAAGTGCATCAACGACGCAGCCTCTTCCGTATAATCTCGCGCCAGCAACTGCACAACGCGCAAATCGCCATCGAAATGCCCCAACACCCCAATCAAAAACAGCGGCGTCCCAGCCGTCAACCCCGTCGTCTCAATATCGACGTAAATCACATCTTCGGCGCATACATCAATCAAAGAATGAAATGTATCATACGGATCGTGCGGCACATTGCCCGCATGTAATGCGCCAATCGCGCGTTCGTATCGCGTGCCAAACGCGCGCCCGCCACCGCGCAGCACCTCCTGAACAGTCTGATCAATCAGCAAAAATGTGCCAGCGGGCGTATGAATCTCCTCGCCCTGCGTCACCTCGTCCAGTGCCAGATGCAATCGCGCATCGGACGCAGTAGCCATCACGCGCAACGCATCGGGATCGGGCGCACGTCTCTCTTCGGCTTCAGAGACCTCATCTGCGTGTTTCAAATCGCGGCGATTGAGCGCGGCGATGCGTCTTCTCATCTCATCAGAAATCATAAAAACAATATACTCTCACAACAGCCGATCCGTCAAGGTGATAGAAAATCCTCGCATGAAAGAACCAGTTTGATTAAGTTAGAACCCCTATGAAACGAACCTATCTCCTCATCCCCTTACTCCTCTGTGGTTGCCTCGCACCCGACCCGGGGCACCGTGCAAAAACAGGTGAAGCCGCACAATCCAACGCGGTGATTCACGAAACGCGCGCACCCGTACAAATCGACCCGAAAATCCTGATCAACCGCACCTTTGGGGAAGCCCCCATCCTCGCTGAAAAAGTCAAAAAAGGCGAACTCCCCCCCGTATCTGAACGCCTGCCCAAAAATCCACTCATCGTCGTCCCCATGGACACCATCGGACAATACGGCGGCGTCTTGCGGCGCGCACTCACCGGCGACATCATCCAGACAGCGGGCGTCAATAAAACACTGAGCGAAAACCTCATGGGATTCTCGCGTCCCTTGCCCGACAGCATCGTACACAACCTCGCCGAAAGCTTTGAATTTCACGACGAAGGCCGGACCGCAATCTTCAAAATCCGCAAAGGCATCAAATGGTCAGACGGTGTACCATTTACCGTTGACGACATATTGTTCTGGTACTACGACATGACATTTGACGACAATGCCCGTCCCCACAACCAGCCCGTACCCCCCTCTGTATGGGTCGTTGATGGCAAACCCATCGACCTGAAAAAAATCGACGACCACACCCTTGAAGTCTCATCGTCCAAACCCCTCGGTCGCGTATTACACGCCCTGTGTTTAGACGTCATAGCACAGCCCAAACACCACCTGTCGCACTTACACCCCCGCTACAATCCCGAAGCGACCTATGAAGAATTTCGAGAACAAGCCACCAATGCCATGGTCATCATGAAACCCGGCATGCCGCGCCTATCCGCCTGGGTCCCCGTAGAATGGATTCGCGGTCAGCGCATCGTCTATGCGCGCAACCCCTACTACTGGAAAATCGACACAGCGGGCAATCAACTGCCCTATGCGGACCGCATCGAATTTACCGTCATTCAAGACCCCCAGGTCATCCTGCTCAAATTTGTCAACGGCGAACTCGACCTGTTTGGCCGATACTCGCGCATCAACATGTTTCCCACGCTGCGCACCGAAGAAAAAAAGGGCAAATTCAAATTGCGTATCACCGGTCCAGATCGCGGCCCCGCCTATTACCTCAACTGGGACACCCCAAAACCCGCCCTGCGAGAAGCCTTTCGCAACCGCGACGTGCGCATTGCCCTGTCTTATGCGATCAACCGCGAAGAAATCAACCAGATCGTCTATCACGGCCTCCTCGACCCCGCGGGCTACTCCTTCGCCCCCTCTAACCCGCACTATTCAGAAGCGGCCTATCGCAAATACGCCAAATTCGACCCCGACAAATCCCGCGACCTCCTCGACAAAGCCGGATACCGCGACACAGACGGCGATGGTTGGCGCGAACTCAAAGATGGATCGCGTTTTGAACTCAACATCGACGTCGTTCCCGGCGTCGGCGTCGATGTCTCCGAACTCGTCTCCGAACACTGGCGCGACATCGGCATTAAAGCCAACCTGAACATATCCCTGCGCGACATCGTATGGCCCCGCCGCCTCAACGGCGAATACGACATACACCACTGGGGCCTCGAAGGACCCGCCGATCCTCTTGGCCGCCTCAACGACTGGGCAATTATGGCACCCACCGTCCCCTTCTGGCACCGCAACGCCTCCAAAGAAGGTCCCGCGTGGTTGCACGAAGCCACAACGCGCATCAAAAAAGTATTGACAACCGTAGATCCCATAGCCGTACATGAACACATGACAAAAGTGCGCGACCTCCACACCGACAACGTACCCGTCATCGTCGTCGGCTCTGCCTACTCGATATGGGGCGCCAGCACGCGACTGGGCAATGCCCCTTTTCAGGGCAGCGCCGCCGACGTACACCGCGGCTGGGGTCGTCCCGTATTTCACGAACAGATATTTATAAAACAATAGCCCATGACCAACTACATCATCCGCCGTCTGTTGCACATGATCCCCACGCTGATCCTGATATCAATGGTCAGCTTTGTGGTCATTCAAGCGCCGCCGGGCGACATGCTCACCTCTCGCCTCGCCGAATTGGCCGAACAGGGCGAACTCGGATCTGAAAGCGCGATGGCGCAAATTGGAGCTTTGCGCGAACGCTATGGCCTCAACGACCCCATCTATGTGCAATACATCCACTGGATCTGGAAAATCGTCAGCAAAGGCGACTTCGGGCAATCCTTCACGTACGAAATGGACGTCATGGAACTCCTGGCCGAACGCCTGGGACTCACACTCACACTCACACTCTCCACCTTGATCTTCACCTGGATCGTCGCCATACCCATCGGCATCTACTCTGCCACCCGACAGTATTCGATAGGCGATTACGGCTTTACCTTTCTCGGATTCATCGGCCTTGCCACCCCAAACTTCTTGCTGGCCCTGGTCATCATGTTCATACAGGTCGCCGTCTTTGAAGCCGAATCCGTAGGCGGCCTCCTCTCTCCCGAATACATCGGCGCTGCCTGGACGTGGGCAAAATTCATCGATCTCCTCAAACATATATGGGTACCCATCATCGTCATCGGCACGGGCAGCACAGCGGGCATCATCCGCATCATGCGCGGCAACCTGCTCGACATACTGGGACAACAGCACATTCAAACCGGGCGCGCCAAGGGCCTCAAAGAAGGCAAAGTCATCGTCAAATACGGCGTGCGCATCGCCATCAACCCCCTCGTCAGTCGCCTGGGCCTCGAACTGCCCAACCTGCTCTCTGGCGCCGTCGTCACCGGCATCGTACTCGGCCTGCCAACCGCTGGCCCCATTTTTCTCACAGCACTCACATCTCAAGACATGTATCTGGCAGGTGCATTCCTGCTCCTTGCAGCCACATTCTTGCTCATCGGCAACTTATTAGCCGATATTCTCCTGGCATGGCTCGACCCGAGGATACGCTATGAGTAGCATCGTCGAAACACCTCCCGACGAGCGCGAGGAAACCCTCGTCGAGGAAAATACAACCACCGCCACCTATTCACAGCGTCAACTCATCTGGCGGCGTTTCAAAAAACACCGCGCCGGCGTCATCGGCGGATGTGTGGTCATCTTCCTCTACATCTGCGTCTTTCTGGGCGAATTCCTATCGCCACACGATCCGGCGCATCGCTACTACGACTACGTACACCTGCCTGCCCAGCGCATCCACATATTCTCTCAAGACGGCATCCACTGGCCCTTTGTCTATGGCATCAAAAAATCTTTTGACCTGCAAACCGGCGTCAAAACCTATACAGAAGACGCCTCTGTGCGCTACCCCATATACCCCTTTGCGCGAGGTGCCCAATACACATTCTACGGCCTCTTCACCACCGACATCCACCTGTTTGGCACCGGCAAAGACAATCCGATGTTCCTCCTCGGCACCGACCGTTTCGGACGCGACATGCTCTCGCGCATCATCGCAGGGGGCCGCATCTCCCTCACCATTGGCCTCCTCGCCGTATTCATCAGCCTCACCCTCGGCTCTACGCTCGGTGTGATCTCCGGCTATTACGGCGGCAATATCGACAACATCATCCAGCGCATCATCGAACTCATCTTCGCATTTCCATCCATCCCCATCCTCATGGCCCTCAGCGCAATCTTGCCCCCCGAATGGCCCTCGCACCTGGTCTTTATGGGCATTGTCACCGTACTCGCGCTCGTGGGTTGGGGCGGACTCGCCCGTGAAATACGCGGCAAAACCCTGTCCATCCGCGAATCCGACTTTGTACTGGCCGCCCGCGTGGCCGGCGCCAGAGATCGGCGCATCATCTTCCGGCACCTGCTCCCGTCCATGTTCAGCCACATCATCGTCATAGCAACCCTCGCCATTCCCGGATTCATCCTCGGCGAAAGCACATTGAGTTTTCTCGGCCTGGGCATCAAACCCCCCATGACCTCCTGGGGACTGCTCTTATCCGACGCCATGAACATTCACTCACTCAGTCTCTATCCCTGGCTCCTCATCCCGGGCGTCTGCATCATCATCGCCGTCCTCGCCTTCAACTTCCTCGGCGACGGCCTGCGCGATGCAGCCGATCCGTATTCGAGCAGATAAGATATGACCCAATCCCTCTTAGACATACGCGACCTCAAAACCTATTTCTACACCGACGATGGCATCGTGCGCGCGGTCGATGGCGTATCCCTATCCATCGCCCCCAAAAAAACACTCGGCGTGGTCGGCGAATCGGGCTGCGGAAAAAGTATCACCGCCTTTTCGACCATGCGCCTCATCCCGAGTCCCCCGGGAAAAATCGAACACGGGCAGATCCTCTTTCACAAAGGTCCCGAAAGCGATCCCATTGACCTGACACAACTCAATCCCAAAGGCACGCAGATGCGCGATATTCGCGGGAATGACATCGCCATGATCTTTCAGGAGCCTATGACCTCTCTCAGCCCTGTACACACCGTGGGCAATCAAATTGCCGAGGCGATCAGGCTGCATCAAAACGCAGACAAAAAAGAAGCCCGCGAACGCGCCATCGATGCCCTCAACAAAGTGCGCCTACCGCGACCCGACCGCCAGGTCGATGCGTATCCCCATGAACTCTCAGGCGGCATGCGCCAGCGCGCCATGATCGCAATGGCCCTCTCGTGCAATCCCAGCTTGCTCATCGCCGACGAACCCACGACAGCCCTCGATGTCACGGTACAGGCTCAAATCCTGGACCTGATGCGCCATCTCCAATCCGACATCGGCATGGCGATCATGCTCATCACCCACGACCTCGGCGTCGTCGCCAGCATGGCCGATTACGTCGCAGTCATGTACCTGGGCAAAATCGTCGAATACGCCGACACGTGCACCGTCTTCAAAAATCCGCGCCATCCCTACACTATGGGCCTGCTGAACTCCATCCCACAGGTGGGCCAAAAACGCCGCCTGGTACCCATTGAAGGCACAATCCCCGATCCCTTTGAAATCCCGCAGGGTTGCGCCTTTGCCCCGCGATGCCCGCATGTAATGGATAAATGCCGAGAAGAACCACAACTCCTCGAAATTGAATCGGGCCATCGCGTCAGTTGCTGGCTGGAAAACTGATCGCCTCACAAATGGAACCAGACATCATGCCAGAGAAAAACAATCACCCCCTTCTCGAAGTCACCGGACTCAAAACCCACTTTCCCATCAAAAAAGGCTTATGGCGAAAAGTCGTCGGCTATGTCAAAGCAGTAGATGGTTTAGACCTCACCCTGCACCGGGGCGAAACCCTCGGCCTGGTCGGCGAATCGGGCTGCGGTAAGACCACAACCGGGCGATCCATCATTCGCCTGATAGAACCCACCGACGGCGAAATCATCTTCCATCACAACGGGCAACAACTCGACCTGCGCAGCCTTGGCAAAGAACACATGCGCCACCTGCGGCGAGAACTGCAATACATCTTCCAGGATCCTTTCTCATCGCTCAACCCGCGCATGACCGTCTTCGACATCGTATCCGAACCCCTCATCATCAACCAGATCGCATCGGGATCTGAACTCGAAAACCGCGTCGAACAACTGCTCATCCGCGTGGGCTTGCGTCCCGATCACCTGCGGCGATATCCCCATGCCTTTTCAGGGGGACAGCGCCAGCGCATCGGCATTGCCCGCGCCCTCGCGCTCAACCCCAAACTCGTTATTGCCGACGAACCCGTCTCCGCCCTCGACGTATCCGTACAGGCCCAGGTCATCAACCTCCTCGAAGACCTCCAGGAAACCTTCGACCTCACCTACCTGTTCATCGCCCACGACCTCAGCGTCGTCGAACACATCTCCGATCGGGTTGCAGTCATGTACCTCGGTCAAATTATTGAAATCACCACATCCGAACGCCTCTACCAAAATCCCCTTCACCCCTACACCGCGGCTCTCCTATCCGCCGTACCCACCGCCGATCCCGACGATCAACGCGAGCGCATCCCCCTCGAAGGCGACGTACCAGACCCCGCCGACGCCCCACCTGGATGCAAATTTCACGTGCGCTGCCCTTATGCACAGGACAAATGCAAAACAGAAGAACCCCGGCTCGTAGAAATCGAACCGGGGCATCGAGCGAGTTGTCACTTCGCTGGTGAAATCACATTTTAGGAAAAAAAATGTCCCTAACACAAAAACAACTCGACCGTTTCCGCTCCTCGGGTTACGCCATCGTACCCGACATGTTCACCCACCGCGAAATACGCGCCATGCGCGCTGAACTCGACCGCTTCAAACGCGAGGGCCTCCTCCGCAATGTCGCCACTGACGGGGATGGGCAGACCCATTCACAAACGCAAGTCAACCTGCAAATCTGTCCCATCACACCCAAAAGCACGCTTTATCGCGCCCTGCACTTTCACCCCAAAGTCCTCACATTGGTTGAGCAACTCATCGGCTCACCCTTTGTATTCTACCTCGACCAGATCTTTCTCAAACCCGGCAAACAGGGCATTGGCACGGACTGGCACCAGGACAACGCGTATTTCAAAATCAGCGACCCCGCCAAAGGCGTTGGCATGTGGGTTGCCCTTCACGACGCCAACATCGCCAACGGCACACTGCACATCGTACCCGACAGCCACCGCGAAATCTACGCCCATGACCGGGACCCCAACAGCGACCATCACATACACTGCACAGTACCTGAAGAAAGAGCCATCCCCATCGAATTGCCAGCCGGGGGTGTCGTCTTCTTCAACTTTGGCATTGCACATCGCACACTTGCAAATACCACAAACAGAGAACGCGCGGGCCTTGCCCTGCACTTTTTGAACACCGACTATATTCCCACAAACCTCAAATCGACCCGACGCTATACCCACCTCACAGGTCCCCTTGCCACAGGTGGAAAAAAAGAATACGGCCTTTGCGTTGCCAATACCTGGTCCAATGAAGTAGATCGCCTTATCGAATAAAAAATGGGGCGAAAAATCTTTCGCCCCTACTCCTGCGCCTTTGCCCTCATAATGCGCTGCACTTTATGAACCTCGCGCCACAGTACCCGGGCCTTACCCTGTGTCTCTGTCGTCACCACAATCTCTTCTTCATCTGCCCGCAGCAAAATCCCCTGAAATGTTGAGCCATCTCTGGTCTCTATCAACAGAGAATCCCCCACCGCGATCTGCTCTGGGGAATGCACCATCTCGTAATAATTATAAGACGAGGGCGATGTGGTCTCGCAACCACAAATCCACAGACTCAACATCACAACGCTTAGCAACCTGTTCATAATACACCTCACAGGGGTTCTGCTAAAAAAACCCGCCACCGATCTACAGGTCGAAATTTCTGCTTGAACTGGCGCAAACCCGATAAACCCAGATCCCCTGCGTCATTTACGAGACGATAATCGGACAACGCGCCATAGACCCGCCACCGCAAAAAATACGACAAATCGGGCAAATCGGGATTGGTCTTTGCAACAAAAAAATGCGCCAAATCGGGCTGCATCTTTCCGCTCAGGGCAAAAGCCTCAATCTGTCCCGCAACCTCCACACACCACCCCCACAACACATCTTCTGACCAAAAATGAAACTGATCGAGCGCTGCCCGCGTATATCCCCAGTCCAGCAAAAAGGGATGCCGACGCCCCTGACGACGACGCCAGTGTTTCAACAGCGCGAAACAATCCGGCACATCCCACGCCGTCAAAGCGCGAAAACGGAACGCATGGGCGCGCTCAAATCGCCTCACGCGCTTGCGCACATCCTTAAAACGCCGTCCTCTGATCGCAGCAATCTGCGATGGATCATAGACGTATTCCGCGTCTTTATCGCGCAACACGAACCGTTCGGTATCTACGTATTTGGCATCACGGGCATCAAGCCACAAAATTCTCGGCAGACGACCATCCTGACGAGATGCGAGTTTGTCGATAACCCTCTTCAGTATATCAGCATCACAGGGAACGGGCGGCAGCAGCAAATCAACACCTTCTGGACGCTGTACTAACAGACACGTACTCCCCGCAATTTCATCGACGCACACAATCCGATTGGGTGCGAGACTAAAAGCAGAGAGAAAAGGCGGAAAATAACACCAGGCCCGTTTGTTTGCCCGCAAAAACACATCGCGCAAATACGCGCCATACGAGGGATCAATGGGATGCCCGATCACCTTGTCGCCGCCTTTTGTAATCAGCCGTGTACAATGCCCCGCGATATGTGCCCGTCACAAGAGGCTGTGGCTTCCCGGTAGAAATAAGACGCATCATCTGACTGACCCCACCCAATACCTGGGCACCGACATATTCATTAAAATCCGGTATGATTTCCACAGGTGCAAAACCCATCTCGATCAATGAGCCAATCGCCCGCGCTGTCTCATCTGGCGAACGACGGCCAAAACTCACAAAACCCTGCTTGCCCACCTCGGGCACCAGCGCAGAGGCCCCGCGCGAAACAAAAAGCGACAAACCGGACAACGTGTAGGGTGGATCGGTAAAAAACACATCCATTTGTCCGCGCAGATCAGACGGAATACCTTCGCGCAAATCGCGTGCAATCACAGTGATGGGCAACTCTTCGCGCTCACTGATCACACCGAGAAAATCAACGAGCCGCTCATCGCACTCTATCACCACCACCTGCCCGAGAACAATCTCCAGATGCTGCGCCAGCAACCCCACTGCCACCGACGTCAGATCATCGTCCCCCAGAACGAGCAAATTGCGTCCTTCGAGAGCATCGTGTTCGTACAAATACACGGCACGCCTTAAAACGGTTTCTGGCGTTGCATGGGACTGATCCAGTTTGACATCGACCCCTGGCCGCCTCTCAACAATATCTGCAAGGCGTCTGCATACATCTTTCAAAACCACAGGTATAGGGGGCACGCCCGGGCGTACAAAGCGTTTGCGACACGAAATCCCCAACACCGATTGCACAACACGCAAGCCTTCACCAGTGAGCGAAACCCCACCTTTTCGCGTCAAAACACCTATCTTTTCCAATTCACCCCGCACAGCAGCAACCACGGGAACGGGCAAACCCACCTCCTGAGCGACATTGCGAATGGGAATCTGCTCGGCCATAA
This sequence comes from Candidatus Latescibacterota bacterium, assembly GCA_022821275.1. GTDB lineage: Bacteria > Latescibacterota > UBA2968 > UBA2968 > UBA2968 > VXRD01. The sequence goes on from JAJEDY010000015.1 coordinate 13,379, forward strand.
AAACCGTTCGCAGAATACGACGCACGCCCTCGGCACCTTCGGCCAGTCGCGCCCGGGTTGCCACCTCGCGCAGCAATTCAGCGGAAAAATTTGACCTAGGCCGTCTCGGAATCCGTGTTATCGCTGGCCTCCTCGCTCACAACCTCGAGATCATCATCCCGATCAAGCAAATTTTCATCGTCCTTGCGATGTCTTAAAACCACATACATCAAACTCAGTCCCGACGCGTATGTCGCCTGGACATAAGCAACCACAACCCCCGTAATTACAATAAGCATCACCCCGAGAATACCACCACCCCAGACCTCTGATCCCGCCGGTGTCCCCGGCACGGGCAAACTCGCAAACAAATCATCCCATTTCTCTGGCACAAATAAGAGATAATGCGAAGCCACGTAAAAAAGATTGGCCAGTTTAACACCCATAAACCAACCACACGCCCAGGCAACCAGACCAATCGCAGCCATGGTTAGAGCACCCAGCACCATCAAACTAACCCACACCGCAAAAATCATCCACGCCGCATACAAAACCAATCGCCAGGGCTGTGACCACGTCAGTGAAAACGACTGTATCACAACATCTAAAATATCAACCCCCTCTGTACCCACAATAGCTGGCGACATAATCACCGCAACGACAAATACCAAACCGATAAACACGGCCAACAATGCCGCAAAAAAGATGGGAATAAAACACAGCGCAAAAACGATCTCACCTGCTACTGGGATCCAGCTAACAACCCACCCAATAACAACGCCGCCAATCACAAAAAGGGCAAACAGAGCGAGCACGGCAACGGGGCCAAACAACACAGTTTTCCAGCACCCTCTTGCAAATCGGCAGGCATCGCCAACCGAATAAAAATCATCACCCCTAAGCTGCTGAAAAGTGATCTTGCACATCATACTGGTCGTCACAAACACCACCGACAGGGCAAACACCATACCCAAAACGTGCAACCCCGTACCGAGCAGATCAAATTCACCGAGTGTTGCGCCGGGAAATAAACCATAGCGCTGCCACAGACCCGCACTGCCCGCACGCATATGCGCGACAAGTAAAAAAACCGAATACCCCGCCCAGGCCACAATCAATCCCAACAGCCCAGCCCAAATTTTTTTTCCAGACCAACCCAATCGCACACAGCGAAAAATATCTCGAATATCAAAATGCAGATTCATATTACCCCTTACTGCTCAGATGGTTCTTCCCGCTCATTCACATTGAGCACCTCTCGAACCGCAGTCAAAAAATCGTCCAATGCCATGTGCGATTCTTGCGCTTGCGCGGGCTTGCTGCGCACACCCGGAGGCAAAGGCACATGTCTGAGCCTGACCTGACGATTCTCACCTTCGCCCACCTGTACTGTATAACACCCCTGTCCCAATCCCATCGGCCATGGAGACCCATGATTGTCGCGCTTCGAAAGAAACAGCACGGTTTCTTGTCCCACCACAAACTGCGGCATACCTGGCACATACATCTGTTGCCCTTCCCATTTGCCGCCAGGCAAAGTCAGCACCATTTCCGAATTGGCCTGCCCTTTGACCACCGCCATCACTCTAAACCGCGTTTGGGTAAAAATACCCTCCCGATCGGCAAAAACTGCATTATCGCGCGCGAGACATTTAACGTGTACAATAGTCTGCGCGGTCTCGCACATCTCTTCAAAGACAAACGTCTTCACAGTTGTCGCCCAGGCAGGTGTCCACCCCATAGCCATCAGCATCAAACCTGCAAACAATCGTTTATACATTCTCCCACCTCCTGAAAAAACAGCAACCAGTAAACATCTCAAATATCATCTTCTTATACATCTCAACGGACAAACAGTTGCAGGATGAACTGCGGAGCGGTGTAAAACTGGCCGTCTCTCAGGCCAGTTTATCAACGAATCTACGAACCCCACCCATCCTCACAAAATCAGTGTGTATTGCTATTCGTCCATTCGTCTATTCGTCTATTCGTTCAAACACCTGCGCTGCCAATCTCAACGCCTCATCGCGGTGCGTCACGCGCCCTTCTAACTGGGCATCTTCAACAGCCCGCAACACCTTCTTAAACGCGGGACCGGGTTTGTGTCCCATCGCAATCAAATCGCGACCATTAATCAGCGGATCGGGACGAATCTGTTCTGGCTCCAGCGTCTCGAGCGCAGCCTTGCAAAACGCATAATTGTCCAATGCGCCATGGCTCGACAAACAATCAATTCGGTGCAATTCCAGATGATCTTCAAACCGATCCGTACGCAAAAAGCGCTTCAACTTGCTCGGACGCATCTCCTGTACATGCATAAATTTGTGGTGATCTGCCACCAATGCCGCAATATGCTTTGTCTGTCCCGAAGAAAAACGCAGCCTTTTGCAAATCTCCTCGGCCATCTCGCGCCCGACTTTTGTGTGATTGTGAAACCGAATGCGGTCCCGCACCTCATAAGTAGGGGGTTTGCCCACATCGTGCAACAAAATACCCATCGCCAATTCCACGGAGGGATTCCGCATCAAACCCAGCATAATCAGCGTATGGGTCAACACATCGCCTTCGGGATGGAACTGCGGCGGTTGAGGCACGCCATCCATAGCCACAACCTCGGGCATAAAAACCGCCATCAATCCCAGATCAATCAGCCAGCGCACCCCCAAAGGCGCGCCCCCCTCGGTCAAAATTTTGACAACTTCATCGCGAATACGCTCAAAACTTATGGACGCGATACTCGCGCTCAGTGTTCCAATAGCCTCTCGCGTATTCTCCTCAATGGGCCAGTGATACCGACACGCAAAGCGAATCGCGCGCAACATACGCAATCGATCTTCACAAAATCGGGCACGCGGATCGCCAATCGTACAGATCACCTCTTTTTTTAAATCAGCCTGTCCCCCCACATAGTCGAACACAACATCGGCCACTGGATCGTAAAACATCCCATTAATGGTAAAATCGCGCCTCTTCGCGTCCTCTTTCTCATCCACAAACACCACACCATCGGGATGCCGACCATCGGAATACCCCAGATCGCGGCGAAAACGCGCCACCTCATAATGATAATCACCCAGCCGCACAATCACCACCCCAAAATGTGCCCCAACCACCTGTGCATGAGGAAAAATGCCGATCACCTGTTGGAGATCGGCATTTGTAGCAATATCGTAATCGCGGGGCACCTGCCCCATCAACATGTCTCGCACGCATCCACCGGCCCACAAAGCGCGAAAACCCCGCGCCTGCAAACGACGCACAATTTCCAAAGCACCCGTGCGTGCATCCTGGTCATTCGTCACATCAAATCACCTCTTTGCCATTACTCTTCCATCGTCACGCGCTGAATACGCGCGCCCAAACTGCGCAAGCGCGTATCGATTTGTTCGTACCCGCGGTCAATCTGTTCGATATTTCTAATCACGCTTTGACCCTCGGCACACAAAGCCGCAATAATCAGCGCCATACCCGCCCGAATATCGGGACTCGTCAAATGTTCGCCATAAAGTTTTGACGGCCCCACCACCACCGCGCGATGAGGATCACAAATCACAATCTTCGCACCCATATCTATGAGACGGTCCAACCAGTACATGCGCTGTTCAAACATCTTCTCAAAAAACAGCACCGTACCCCGCGCCTGTGTCGCTAATACAATGGCGATACTCATCAAATCGGGAGGAAAACCCGGCCACGGATCATTGTCAATGCGCGGAATCGCATCGCCCACATCCGGCATAATTTCCAGCTTTTGAAAGGACGGCACCACAATATCCTGTCCATCGACCTCAACTTCCAGCCCCAACCGCCGAAACACCATCAAACTCTTGCGCATATTTTTGGGCGCAGCATTGACAATGCGAATCTCGCTATTGGTCGCTCCCGCCAACCCGATAAAACTGCCGACCTCCATATAATCTGGACCAATTGTATGCGTTGTTCCACGTAGTCCCGGCACACCTTCAATAACCAGTTCGTTGGTCCCTATGCCCGAAATTTGAGCACCCATCCTGTTCAGCATCAAACACAATTCCTGCACATGAGGCTCTGAAGCCACATTGCACAAAATAGTCGTCCCCCGCGCAAGAACCGCTGCCATCACAGCATTTTCTGTACCGGTTACACTGCGCTCATCCAAAAAAATATCCGCCCCCACAAGACCTCTGGGCGCCTTAAAATCGTAAATGTGATTGGTGTGGAACCGCACGCCGAGTTCTTCCAGCGCAATCAAGTGCGTATCGACCCGCCGCCGACCAATGCGATCGCCCCCAGGTCGCGGAATAGTTGCCTTCCCAAATCGCCCCAACAAAGGACCGGCAAACATAAAACTACCGCGCACTTTTCGGCACAAATCGGCTCGCAATACAGATTTGTGAACACCCCGTGTACAAATAGTCAGTTCGTGATCATCCGAGTCGCGAACCTCTGCTCCCAGATCGCGCAAAATTTCGACAATAACGTCAATATCGCCAATATCAGGCACATTTTTTATCACCACGGGTTCTTCTGTCAACAAAGTCGCCGCCAAAAGAGGTTGCGCCGCATTCTTATTGCCAGCGGGAACAACAGTTCCAGATAAAGGATGCCCGCCCTCGATAACAAATTGTTCCATAAAAAACATCTCCAATCAATCAAACGGAGGAGAAAAAATAAGTGGCTTCGCGGTCATGCTAATCATAAACCAGATATGCAAATATTTCAAGACTAAAAAGGTAGAATCAGCCCCTCACTTCACACTTCTCTCCATCTCCCAATACAACTGCCCACACCCGGCCGCAATATCATCTCCCTTGCTATAGCGAACAGTTGCTGTCAACTTTGCCCGAGACAAAATATCGACAAACCGATCAATTGCTCTCTGCGGAGGGCACTCATAATGTGCATCGTCAATGGGATTCCAGGGAATCACATTAACCTTACATGGAATATCGCATAAAAGGTCAATCAACCTGTATGCATCTTCGGCTGTATCATTAAACCCGTGCAACAACACGTATTCAAATGTCACCCGCCGTCTAACCTGATCGTAATAGGCGCGTACTGCAGACAGGAGTTCTGCAATGGGCCACTTGCGATTAATCGGCATAATCTCTGACCGCTGCTCATCGGTCGTCGCATTGAGCGATACAGCCAATCCTATTTTGAGTTTTTCTCGCGCCAGTTTTGCAATACCCGGCACATGACCAACTGTTGACAACGTAATACGACGTATGCCCACAGCCGCCCCATAATCCAGATTAACCAGCCGAATAGCCCGAATCACCTGATCGAAATTCAGCAGTGGTTCTCCCATCCCCATCATCACCACATGCGTCAACTCATCGCCCTCCGCACGCAAAAATCGCTGTGCATACAACACCTGCTCAACGATCTCTGCTGCCGTCAAATTGCGGATTAACCCCATGCGCGCGGTCGCGCAGAACTGGCAATCGAGTGGACACCCCACTTGCGATGACACACACAGCGTTCGACGTTTGCCATCCCACATCAAAACACTTTCGACAAGCCGCTTATCGGGCAACTCAAACAAGAACTTTACCGTATCTGTTGACGAAGACCTCAATTCACCAACGCAATTTAATCTCAAAAGCGTAAATTGCTCATCGAACCGCACCCGCATGGTCTTAGACAAATTCGTCATCGACTCAAAATCCGTGACACCTTTATTGTAAAGCCAGTCAATCAACTGCCGGGTTCTGTACCGCTCCAGGCCCATATCGGACACATGCTGCGCCAATTCTTCGGGAAACAAACCTTTGAGTTCTATTTTTTTATCATTCATTGTATAACCTGAATTAGCAGCCAGCTAAAAACTTTCTGGATCGCGGCTCGGCCCTGTCCCTGCATGCTTTAAGCAGGGAATCATGCCGCGATGACGGTTGCTATCCTTTCCCTCTTCCCTCTTCCCACTTCACCCTTCTCACTTCACATTTCAATTTACCCAGCTATGCTGATCGCGTCAAGGTCACAGCGAGCGAATTACAACATATAGCAGACACAATTTTACGACCCCTATATAATGCGGTTGACGTACATAGCGAGATGGTTTATTGTTGTGGCGCACATTTTAGTCAGCAACACGAGAACGTTTACGAGGGTCCCTCCCCACATGCCAGTTCGCGCTTATAAAGGTCAGCCCAAATCCCCCAAGTCACGCAAACGATGGGTCTTCTTCTGCTTACTGATATCCGTCAGTATGCTCTTCGGCCTTGGCAAAGAACCGGCAAAAGATGAACCCATCGCAAAAATGACTAAAGAAAGCTCCGCAGAACCCGTTTCCGTTGAAGCAGATCTCATTCTCCCACTTACCCCTCCTCCAGAATCCAAATCCACCAGAATTATGGGATATATCGCCAATAATGAAAATCTCACCGAAGCCTTCATGAGCGAAGATATCTCACGCGCCGATGCTCTCGAGCTTATCGATGTGCTACACAGAGATATTAAACGCTCCTCATTCAATCCCAATATCGTTCGGCGCGGAGATCGCTATGAACTGGAACTCGACAGCCATTCAACCATTCAGTCCCTCAAATACACCAGGCAGAACGACCGTGAAACGCAATTTATTGTCGAACGTATAGATGGCCAACTCAAAGCCAGGCAAGAAAACCAGCCCTTGAAGCGAGAGGCCATCATCGTATCTGGCCGCATAAAAGACAACATCTGGAACGCGCTTCGTGAAACCGGTGAAAATCCAGCCCTCCTGTGCGACAAACTCGAATACGTATTTGAATACTATATCGACTTTTACAACGACTGCAGAACAGGCGACCAGTTTACGCTCGTCGTTGAAAAACTCTACGGCAAATCCGGTGCCTTTGTCCGTTATGGCGATATTCTCACAGCCCAATACGAAGGCGATAAAGAATCTTTTCAGGCATTTCTCTACACCGACTCCAAAGGAAACCGAAATTACTACGACGCTAAAGGCCACTCCCTCCAGGCACTTTTCTTACGCAAACCCCTGAACTTTACCCGCATCAGTTCCCCATTTACCACCCGTAGATTTCATCCCATACTAAAAAAATACACGCGCCATCACGGCGTGGATTACGCCGCGCCATACGGCACAAAAGTCTGGGCCATTGCCAACGGCAAGGTTTCTTTTGTCGGACGCAAAGGACCCCTCGGCAACTATATCGAAATCGAACACAACAACGGCTATAAAACCGGCTATGGCCATCTGAAGGGATTTGTGCGGGGGCTGAGAAAGGGACAGCGCGTCAACCAAAAACAAACCATCGGTTATGTAGGTTCAACCGGACGCTCCACAGGCCCACACTTGCACTTCAACTTTTACGCCACAGTAAATGGGAAATACAAACTGATCAACCCAACGCGGAAAATCAATCGTCCCGCAGGTCAATCCATCCCCGAAAAATACATGGCGTATTTTCACCAGCAGCGCGACCAGTATCTCGCGCTTTTAGATCGCAAAAACGGTTCGATTGTCACAACCGCATTGCCGACAGGGGTAGTAGCAGAGTAGAAACTTTTCTCGCCTCCCCGGATAAACAAACCGTGAGCATTTCACGGTCTTTTTTTTAGGGTTATCTCATGAAAGTCGCCTACTTCGACTGCTTTGCTGGCATCAGCGGCGACATGACCCTCGGCGCACTCGTCGATGTGGGCCTGTCTTTTGCCGCCCTGAAATCCGAACTCGACAAACTCAGCGTACGCGAATTCACCCTCTCCAAGCGTCGTGTGGAAAAACACGGCATTGCCGGCACCAAAATAGACGTCAACGCTCGGGAAGGCCATGTCCACCGGCACCTGAAAGACGTACTTGAAATCATCAACAGCAGTTCGATATCGGCCTCTGCAAAAGAAAAAGCCGGTCGCGTCTTTCAAAAACTCGCCGAAGCAGAAGCAAAAATCCACGGCACCACCATTGAAGCAGTACACTTCCACGAAGTGGGCGCAGTAGATGCCATCGTCGATGTCGTCGGTGCCATCGTCGGCCTCGAACTCCTCGGAATTGAAGCCATCTATGCCTCCAAATTCCGATTTGGATCGGGCCACACGCGGGGCGCACACGGGGCAATGCCCGTCCCTGTTCCCGCAGTCGTAGAAATGACAAAAGGCTTTCCATCCGAACGCACAGATATCCCGTATGAACTCGTCACGCCCACCGGTGCAGCCCTCCTCACGGCACTCGCCTCTAATATTGGCGAAACCATTCAGCTACGCACAGAAAGCACGGGTTATGGCGCCGGTACGCGCGACGTCGAACAGGTACCCAACCTCCTCCGCGTTGAAATCGGCGAACTCGTCACCGATACCCAAACTGATACCCCCGTTCTGCTCGAAACAAATATCGATGACATGACCCCTGAAATTTACGGCTACCTCATCGACCGCCTGCTCGAAGCCGGTGCTCGCGATGCCTTCCTCACCCCCGTCATCATGAAAAAAGGCCGCCCAGGCATTCAACTCACCGTCCTGGCCGACCCCAACAAAGAAACCGAACTCACCGAACTCATCTTCTCAGAAACCACCACCCTCGGCATCCGCCGCCTGCCCGTTCAGCGCCACGTCCTCGAACGCCGCACAGACACCGTCCAGACCCCTTACGGTCCCGTCCGCGTCAAAATCGCCGACATCGGCGGCAAACAGCGCATCACCCCCGAATACGACGACTGCGCCCGCATTGCACGCGAAAAACAGGTCCCAATCCTCGACGTTTACAAGGCTGTAGATAACCAATAACCCTCCCCCGGTCTCTCCCCGTACAGGGAAGGGGAGACATACTCTCCTCTTCCCCGTACTACCCCTCCTGAAGATCTCTCCTCACAGCCCGTAGAACTTCATAGTGCCACTCATACATAGCGTCTTCATCAATAGTACGAAATGCCTGGGGATCAAATATTAGTTGATCGTCCTCAAATTTAAAAATCGGATAGAATGGATCTCCTCCAGGAACGCCAGAACCCGTCCTCACCTGCCATTCGTCTTTCGATATAGATCCCTCTTTCGCCAGCAATTTTAATTTCTCATAACTCGTCTTTTGCATCATATGAACAGGCAGGTGTGGATAGTAATTTTCAACGATATACCTGTCTATCTCCTTCCACAAATTCGCGATTACAACTTGCCGAGACTTCAAACTCTCGATAGTCAAATCCCCCGTACTCATCGCAGCCTGTAGGCGATCCTCCCAATTCTCTGGCATCCACCGAAGACTGCGGCTCAAATGCAGCAACCACTTCTCATGTGGAACATACTCCCGGTTGGCTACAAACAGTGCTTGAACCAGCGCCGTCACAGCCTGATTGAATACATGGTGCCCCTGTAGAACATCTCCACGATGAATCCAAATATCGCCCGCGAGCCGGAAATACCACCAGCAACTCATCAGCAAATTCTCCGCCTTATCTGGCTCAGGACGCTCAGCCAGTTTCTCAGCAAAAAGCGAATGGAGAAGATCCTCAGGATCAAACAGGATCTCCGCATACGATACATCCCACAGCTCAGTATCATCCCAATCGCGCGCTTCTTCAGCCGTAAAATCTACATACTTGACATCATAGAGTTGACCCGCCAATTTGGTAATTCCAACAGCAATCGGAGGCTTACCCAATTTCCAATCCCTGAAGGCTTCTGAAGTCAAATAGATGGTTATATCAATCTCTGAGAGATGATCAGCATAACCCCTTGAAAGACCACCATTCAAAGTTAATCCTACGACACCGGGCAATGCTTCAAACTCCGGCAACATTTTTTCCAAATGATGTCGGAGCGTAGCGATTGTGTTCTCAGACTCAACTTGCACATAGGGACGACTCATTCTATTCATAACCTTTGTTGAAATGCGGTTGACAAACTCTCATCGTTGCTACACTTTTATTTTGGTAAATCGTTTTGATACCGGATATATAAGGAGATAGCGCGTGGAAAAGTTCACGAGAATTACTTTCGATCCCGCTGTCATGGGCGGCAAAGCGTGTATTCGGGGCCTGCGGGTGACGGTCGGAACTGTCGTGGGGCTACTGGCGGCTGGTCGCTCACATGAGGAAATCCTGAAAGCCTATCCTTATCTCGAGCGTGAAGATATTGATCATGCTCTGGCCTATGCAGCCTGGCGAGTCGAAGAACGGGAAGTCGCACTGGTCACTCCATGAGTGTGAAGCTATTGATCGACATGAATCTGTCACCCGATTGGGTGCCCGTTCTGAAGCGCCATGGATGGTCGGCAGTCCATTGGTCCACAATAGGGGACCCGCGAGAGAGTGACCGGGTAATTATGGATTGGGCACTAAGGCATGAATACATCGTGTTTACCCACGATCTGGATTTCGGCACCATGCTGGCTCTGTCTCACGCTACCGGTCCAAGTGTGCTTCAGGTTCGCGCGCGAGATATATTGCCGGAGCATCTGGAAAATATCGTAATCACTGCTCTCAGACAGCACGATGATGATCTGGCTTCTGGATCCCTAATTGTTGTAGATGAGAACAGAACGCGAGTCCGCATTTTACCAATATGAATATGAGGTATTACTATCGTCAGTTTGTGCCTGTCCCAATTCACCCGCAGTCACAACATCATGCCCAAGGTCTTTGAGAAATTGCGCTGTAATCGAATAGGCATCGTGATCGGGAAATACCTCATCTCGCCTCGGAAAAATGAATTTGGGGATCAACCGCAATCCTCCCTCTATAATTTCCATTGTCCATATCGCTTAGACTCCAATTTGCTTCTAAAACTGCTATTCAGCCCCCGATTCTTCCAAGCCCCTGTGAGTGGAACGGCTTCACTGATGTCGTATCTGAATCGTCCAGATTCCAGGTGGCAAGCTATCCCAGGCCATAACACTGCTGGCGACAAACTCAGCTTCCACTGTGTCCGGCACATCGCTATGGATGCGGAACAAGATGACGCCATGAGGAGCGGACATACCATCACGATGCACAAGGTCTCCAAAGTCCTTATCATAAGTTATCAGCGCACGTCTTTCCCGCGTTGCCAATTCCAGCAGGTTGGGGTCTGCTTCACCCCGGTCAGTTTCCATCGCCCATCGCACATCATGACCTGCAGCACGTAGCCGGATGACAACCTGATCCAGTATGTTTTCATCAGCCAGTATTCTCATCTATCGTTTGCCATCCATAATCGCGTCAATATCTTCCCAGGTCACATTGGATAGCTTTGCACCAGTGGCGGCGTACTCCCGACAAGCCTGGATATCTTTCAGTGTAATATGCGAATACCTGCGAATGATATCGGCTTCGCTGCGCCCCCCGTCCAGCAATTCCATGACCAGTTCCACTGAAATCCGAGTGCCTTTTATTGTTGGTTTTCCTGCCAGAATCAACGGATCAGTGACAATGCGATCTTGCCAGATTGGATTCTTTTCTGTTTCGGCCATAGCATGTCTCCTTTGACCAATTTTTAAAACCTTACACACTGATACTTACTCTTGCCATAAACCTGCCGCGATTCTCCACAATATATCCGAAAGCCAAAAGAGTGTCAACGAACCCTGAGTCATAAATATAAACAGCCTTTTTCCCACGATACAATAGACGGTTGCGAGAACCGAATTCACCTGCTATTTTACCAGAGCACTCTATGGAACTAAAACAACGGAGGACATAATGAGACTCTGGTATAACGAACCAGCGGAAGATTGGAATCGCGCCTTACCCGTGGGTGGCGGAAAACTCGGCGCCATGGTATTTGGCGGGGTAAGCAATGAACGCATACAAATGAACGAAGACTCGATCTGGGCGGGACCACCCGTACCCAAATCACCACCGGGCGCGCCACAGGTCGTCGCACGCGCGCGTCAACTGCTCTTCGAGGGAAAATACACCGAAGCGCAGGACCTCGTGCAAGAAGGCGTCATGGGAGAACGCATTGCACCGCGCAGCTATCAAACATTAGGCGACTTATTCATCGAGCAAAGCGGCATGGAACAACACACCGATTACCGCCGCGAACTCTCGCTAAACTCTGCAATCGCCACAACGCGATGGGTCACAAATGGCGTCGCATATCATCGAGAAGTATTTGCCACCGCAATTGACCGGGCAATCATCTGTCGCATCGCATCGGACAAAGCAGGCGCAATATCGTGTCGGATATCCTTTCACCGGGAAGAAAACGCACAGTGGTCGGGCATATCTGAAAACACACTCCTCATAACCGGACGCGCGGGACACGGGGAAACCCATCCCGGCGTAAAATTTTCTGCGGGCATCAAAGCAATTGCCGAAAACGGGCGCGTACAGTGTACCGACGACACCCTCATCGTCGAAAATGCGGACGCAGTCACTATCGTCGTCTGCGCCGACACAGACTACAACTTTGACGACCCCTACACGCCCCTGACACACGACCTGAAAGCCTCCGTAATATCCACAATCGATAGTGCGCGTCCATATCCCCGCGTAAAACGCGAACATACCCGCGACCACAGCACCTACTTTGACCGATGCGCCTTCTCCCTCGGAGAAGACAAAAATAACCACATCCCCACAGACCGCCGCCTCGCCGAATTCGAACACACATCGGACCCCGCGCTCGTCGCACTCTACTTCAATTTCGGACGCTACCTCACCATCTGTTGCTCGCGCCCGGGCAGTTTATGCGCCAACCTGCAGGGCATCTGGAACCAGGAATACGAAGCCCCGTGGAACAGCGACTACCACATCAACATCAATATCCAGATGATATACTGGCTCTGTGAACTCGTAGGCTTGCCCGAATGCCATGAACCGTATTTGGAATTTTCAAACGCCCTGCGCCAAACAGCGCGCCAAACAGCAAAAGAAGTCTATGGCTGTCGCGGAACCGCGGCGCATCACACAACAGATGCGTGGCGATTCACCGACCCATTGGGAAAGGTACAATACGGCATGTGGCCCATGGGCTGTGGATGGAACAGCAGGCACTTTATGGAACATTGGGATTTTAACGGCTCAGAAACATTTCTGCGCGACTCAGCCTGGCCAGTTGTGCGAGATGCCGCCCTATTTTACCTCGACTGGTTGGTAGAAGATCCAAAAACCGGCAAACTCGTATCCGGTCCCTCCTCTTCACCAGAAAACCGCTTCCTCGCGCCGAACACACAGGACGTATGCAACCTCGTCATGGGACCGAGCATGGACCAGCAGATCATCTGGGAAACATTTACAAATTGTCTGCGCTGTGCCGAGATCCTATCTCTCGACGACCCCATTATCGACGACATAAAAAGCGCACTATCCCGTCTCGCAGAACCGCAAATCGGCACTGATGGACGCCTGATGGAATGGACGGAAGAATTTGAAGAACCAGAACCGGGGCACCGGCATATTTCACACATCTACGGCGTGTATCCCGGCTTCCAACTCGTCGATCAACCCGATTTTCTATCTGCCACGCGCAAAAGCATTGAACACCGCCTCGCGCATGGCGGCGGACACACGGGCTGGAGCAGAGCCTGGCTGATCAACGTGTGGGCGCGCCTCAAAGACGCGGATCGCGCCTGGGAAGACGTGCGACAACTACTCATACGCTCGACACTGCCCAACCTATTCGACAACCATCCCCCATTTCAGATGGACGGCAACATGGGTGGTGCCGCAGGCATAGTGGAAATGATATTGCAAAGCCATCATCAGGCTATTGAATTATTTCCCGCACTGCCAGACGCATGGGCAGAAGGCAACGCAAAAGGACTGCGGGCAAGGGGTGGATTTGTCGTAGATTTACAGTGGAAAAACGGAGAAAAATCCGCGCACATAACATCCCTATTGGGCAAACCCATCCGCATGCTATACAATGGATCTATGCGCGCCATCGATGATGACCGGACGGTCATCGCAGAAGGCCGGGGTGAAATCGCGTTCCAAACCGAAAAAGACAAAAGCTACCATATTGCGCTCGGGTCATAGCGCAGCCACAATACGACGACAGTAATGACAAAACCTTCTGGATTACTGGCGTTGTGCTGCGCGTGGCGGCTAACACCCTGCCGCAATGACGGCTTTGTTGATGAAATTGTTGGCATCATCTCCCAATAATCAAACCATCGGGATCGACCTCATCGCGCAAAATGCACAACTCTTCTTCTGAGGGCGGCACAGTCTCTGCGACATTAGCCACCTGACCCAACTCAAACCCGGTATTTCTCTGCACCTCCTCAAACGTCTCGCCGGGGTGCAAACTCTCGACCTGCATGCGGCATGTATCTTCATCAAAACTCATCACAGCCAGATCCGTAATCACGCGATAAGGTCCCCCACCGCTGGGTAACCCCGCAGCCTCGCGCGCCCCCGGTCCAGTCAGAAAACCGGGCGTCGTCAAAAAATCGACCTCTTCCACAAACCGACGGCGATCGTGTTGTGTAATAATCAATGTGCGCCAGCAAAAACTCGCAAAATCATTGGCACCCCCGCTACCCGGAAAACGCACACGAGGTTCTTTGTAATCGCCAATAACCGTAGAATTTAAATTTCCATACGCATCGATCTGAGCACCGCCCAAAAACGCGTAATCCATCACACCCCGCTGACACGCCTCCATAATATCACACATACTCGTCGCCATAAGTGCCCGATGTGTCGTGCGCGAATCACCCACAGAAATAGGCATCGCGGGCAACATCGGCGCCAACCCACCCGCTTCAAAAGCCACCAAAAGTCCCGGCGCATGCGTCTTTTGCGCCAGCATCGCCGCAGCACACGGCGCCCCCGTACCCACCCCAACGGTCGCCCCATCCTCCAGCAACCGGGACGCCACACAAATCATAAGTTCCATAGCATTGTACATAGCGTCAACCTTCAGTTATTCTCCAACCTCCGCAACTCTGCCAACCGCTCTTCTCCGCCACAAATCTCCAGATAACTCTCAAAACAATCGACACCATACAAATACTTATCCAGAAACACGCGATATGCCGCCACATCTTGCTCAGCGTCCAACCACGCCTTGAGATGCACCTCATCTGAAAAATACTCCCCAGCCATATTGCCGGGATACGATCCATACGGCACATGACACACCGCATCAACACAAAAAGCCGGAATCGCGGTCGCATTTGGATCGCTGCGAATCTCATCTGTACTCACAATGCGCTCCGCACTCACAATCACACGTTTGGATGCACGCGACAAATCCCAATCCGCCACCGTAATGCCCCGAATGCGACAATTCCCGAACAAATCACTCTCGTGCACATGAATAAGCGCCACATCGGGATACAGAGCGGGCACAACCGTCAGCGATTTGCCAGTAAAAGGACACGCGATCTTCTTAGCCGCACTCTCTCTAAACGTATCCGTCCCCAGCATACTGCGAACAGGCACAAAAGGCACCCCCGTCGCCGCTGCCCGAAACCGACATGCCAGCGCGTAATTTGTCCACTCACACACCTCGACCTCTCCGCTCTCCATCAACCGCCGCGCCTGCGCCGACAACCCGCGCGCTTCCAACCCTAAAATATATGCCGCATCCAACCGCGAAAAAATCAGCTTCCCCGTGCGCGTACCCGCCGCCAAAATCTGAAAATCGTGCGTCGTCGTATGACCGGCAAACCCCAGATCCGTCCGCTCCTGCCGCACAACCTCGTGCAAAAGCGCCGTCGCAATCCTGTTCCCACCAAAACCGCCAGAAGCCAAATAATCCCCATCGTGTACAAACCGGGCAACAGCATCAGGCACAGACATCAGCTTATCTGTCAACGCACCCTTCTTCTCTCGAAAAAACGCCCGTGCAACATCTGGATCGGGATCTGTAAACAGCGGTCCACGGCCTGTATTTTCAGAACTCGTCATAGTAATTTGCCCTTAGCGATGACGGGCGAGGCATGCCTCGCCCCTACACATCTGCGCCATCTGCGGATTCCAACGGCGGGCGAAAAATTTTTCGCCCCTACCGTTTCATCCTTCACACTTCTCACTTCAAAGCGCTGTCCAGCCGCCATCCACCAGCAGCGTATGCCCCGTAATAAGATCGGCAGCCGGACTCGCCAAAAACACCACCGCACCCACCACATCTTCGGGCTGTCCCACGCGCCCCAGAGGAATGCGAGAAAGCAAATCCTCGCGCAACGCCTCATTATCAAACGTCGATTGTGTCAACGGCGTCAAAATAAACGTCGGACCCACGGCATTCACCGTAATTTGATAAGGCGCCCACTCCACAGCCAACACACGCGTCAAATTCACCACACCGGCCTTACTCGAACAATAAGCCGCCCGCTTGTAATAGCCCACCACCCCATTTTGCGACGCAATATTCACAATTTTGCCACCACCCGTCTCAATCATCGACCGCGCCACGCGCTGCGACATAAAAAACAACCCCTTCAAATTCACATCCAGCACCCCATCCCAATCTGCCTCTGTCACCTCAAGTGCGTCCCGGGGAATATTCACACCCGCATTATTCACCAGAATATCGACCCGGCCATACATATCGATAACCCGGCTCACCGCCGCATCAATACTCTCCTGATCCGGCAATTCCAAAGCCACTGACAATGCCCGATGCCCCAAATCTTCAATCGCCTCGCACACCTCATCCAACATACCGATCTTCTTCGGCACCTCACACACCGCCACATCTGCACCCACCTCAGCCACCGCAATCGCAATCGCCCGTCCAATACCCGAACCCGCACCCGTCACCAGCACCACCTGATCATCCAATCGCATACTGGGCAAAACCATCGCGCCCTCTCCTTTCACGAAGAAAAAGAAATATCATTCTCCGTATGCCAGCAAGAAATATCATCATCCCCGCGAAAATTCTTACACCCCCAGAATGCACCATAGCGCCCCTTGCGCTGAACCATATCCGCGCCACACTTTGGACAAACAGGCATCCACGATTCACAATCGGGATCCAGACATAATTTGAAGCGGCCAACGCGCTGCATCGGATTGCCACACGCTTGACATCCCCTCTCAGTATGATTGCACAACGGATAATTGCTACAACCGTAAAACGACTTATCCTGTACGGCAACAAGCGTACCCGTCTTGCACTTCACACAGCGAATGCGCTCAAAAGACGCTTGTTCCAAACTGGTCTCAAAATCGTCCAGCGCCAACGGATATTTATTCTTCAACAACTCGACCAAAAACTCAGAAGCATTCGTCATATCCCCAATCAAATACACCCGCTGTTTGGCGCGCGTCAGCGCGACATAAAACAAACGGCGCTCCTCCGAATATGGAAAAGGGTCTAACGCGGGCAAAAGCGCCTCGAGCAAAGAATGAGAAGTCTTCTGCGAAGGAAAACCGTACTGACCGCGTTCAAGCCCCAACACCACCACATAATCCGCCTCCAAACCCTTCGCACCGTGAACGGTATTGCACGCAATAGACAAAGAGGGAAACCGCTTCCTCAACATCATCATCTGCGTGTCATTGGGCAAGTTAAAACGAAACCTGCCCAACAAATAAACCGAACTACCCTCTTCTGCCCGCTCGGCGACATGTGCCAGCACCTTATCCAGCCGATCATCAAAATCCGCCTCATCAGAAGATTGACGCTTCTTCTCGCGCAACAAAGAAACCGCGGGATGATTAACCATCGCATGTGTAGTCAACGACTTCTTAACCTGCGCCGGATTCTCAAGCACAAACAGAGATGCAACATCGCAAATACTATTATTAAACCGAAACGTCTTATCCAGGACCGTAATTTTAGTAGCCCCAAACCTCGCCTCAAAATCCGTCGTAAACCGAATATCACTACCCGTAAATCGATAAATCGACTGCCAATCATCCCCCACGCAAAACAGAGAACACGCATCAACGGATTCTCTCAGCACCTTAACCAACCGCGCCCGTGGCTCGGAAATATCCTGAAACTCATCCACCAGAATGTACCGCCAGGGCGAAACAAAGCGACCACATTGCACATACGCGATTGCCTTGCCAATCATATCGTCAAAATCGATGTGCTCGTTCTCTTTCAAAAATGTTTCGTACCTCTCATAGATCGGCACCACAATTTTCAAAATCTGCTGCTGAACCAAACTCAGATCATCGCCCTGCACAATTTCCTCCCACGGTTGATCTGGACGGGGCAAATTGCTCTTATACCGCCTCAACAAATCCGCGAGCAACGGCGTCAAATCCCTAATCGCACCAAACTCCCTCAGCGCGTCCAGCATCTCATCCGGCGAACGCGGATTAAATTGCACCCCAGCCTCTGTTAATTTTTCCTGCAAGCCCGTCAACAAGCAACCTTCGGTATATTCGTAGTGAAAGGTCTCAATCAAGCGCGTCCCGTACTTCTCGTGAACCCCGCGCTTCCAGGACATCTCCTTGTGATATTTCGCGCGCGGGACATAAGGCGCCGTATTCCCATCGCGGTCTATACCCCAGTGCTCCAGATAAATACCGTAATCCGGAAGATAAAAATCGGGTTGGTATTGCCGATAATCCGGATCCCTCGTCTCATGCTCATAATCCGCTTCGTATTTATACACCACACCCAGCATAAACAAACGATTGGCAATCCACAACTCGCCCAGACCCTTTACTGTCTCCCCCTGCAGCGAGCGAATCTCATTCGCAGAAATATATTCAAAGTACTCGCCCTGGGTTTTAAAATCAAAGGGATTGACCGCTTGATACCTGTAATACCCCAGATAATCCAGAACCCATTGTCTATAGCTCGGAATCTCAAGCAACGCCTCAAACCACCCATCGACATGCTTCTTCAGCAACGCGCCATCCTCTGCCAGAGATGAAATCGAAGGTTGCGCCTTTTCAACCGAAGCAATAATATCCTTACCCAACTTATGAAACGTACTCGCAACAACACCTCTTTCATCCACGCGCTCATTTAGTCGCTCCTGCATCTCTCTTGCCGCCTTATTCGCAAAAGCCAGCATGAGAATCTGATCGGGTCGCGCCTGCCCGCTCTCAACCAAAAACCCCGCGCGCCCCACCATCGCACTCGTCTTCCCAGTACCCGCGCCAGCCAGCACCAGATTATTATCTTCATCTATCACACACGCATCGCGCTGACCCTCGGTCAGCGGATTATTCTCCACCCCATCAAAAAAGGTCGAAAACGCTTCTTTGAGACGACTCACATATTGCGCGCGAAAATCTTCCACCTCTTGATCGCCCCAGTGCGCCATCTGCTGCACCAGCGTAAAATCAGCATCGCGATCCAAACTGCCGACCGCTGGCACCTTGCGAAATTGATCAATCATATCCCGCGCCATCGCTTTTATCTTCAACAAACGGGAACTACGCAAATAACCTTTATCCAGCAATCTATTAATCTCCCCGGCACACCGACGCACCTCCGACGCAAACTTCTGAGCCTCCTCCAACCAATACCAATAATCCTGCAACCAGTCGAAAAACCCATCCACCTCTGCCTTGCGCAACCCCTTCAACCGCTGCGCGCCGCGATCCGTCGGCAACACCAGCTCAAAAAACAGCCGCCCGCGACGCAATACATCTTCTCGTGTCAAATTTTCAGAGCTTATGGCAAAGCGTTCACCCCCAGCCCTCTCCAAAATCAGCCCATCGGATGAAATTAAAATCGTTGCCGTCCGCACGCCCAAAAGACGCATCATCCAATGCGGGGTAATACTTCTGTTTTCAAGTATATCCATTCAGCAATTCTCAAAAAAGAAAAGCCTCCTCAATCAGGAGACTTTTTAAAAGCGGGCGACCACGGGGGGTCGCCCCTACAAATCGGATTCACAATATCACCGTAGGGAACAGGCCTTGTGCCATCCTGCACGCACAGCCCAACCAGTCCCCAGCCCCCATCCCCTCAAACGTCTATCTCATCAAACCCATTCACAACCCGGCTGATCAACCCGTATTCCACAGCCTCATCGGGACTCATCCAATAATCTCGATCCGTATCTTCCTCAATCTTTTCAATCGGCTGACCGGTCTCATCGGCATACATCTCGTTAATCTTCTTCTTAATCTTCACAACCTCCTCAGCCGTGCGCCGCACATCTTCTGCCACCCCTTGAAACCGCATCGAAGGCTGATGAATCATAAGACGCGAATTTGGCAACGCCAGCCGATCTTCCTTATCTGCCGCCATCATAATCACCGTCGCTGCACTGGCTGACAGCCCCGCACTGATTATCTTTACTCTGGGACGGATAAATCGGATCATATCGTAAATCGCAAACCCATCGTACACACTGCCGCCGGGCGAATTGATAAAAATTTTAATTGTTTTTTCCGAATCTTGATGATCCAAAAACAGCAACTGAGCCGTCACCTTAGCCGTCAACTTGTGATCCACGGGATCGGAAATCAAAATCGTACGCGCATCTATCAACCCCTTGTTCAAAATACCGTTTCTCGACGCGCTATCTTCCTCTTTTTCCTCATCTTCGAGGATCAAATCGTCCTCACAAATCATTCAGTCCTCCAAAAAATAAAGACACACAAAAAGTTAAAAACAACCCCCATTCTGGACGCCTGCTTAAGACATGCAGGCGTGACCCCGTATAGAGTCACTACGGGGCCGCGATCCAATTTATCCCATATCCCCATTTGAGTCAAGAGCCTTGCCACTAATTTTTTATCTTCAAACGCCTAATCCACCCTCACCAACTTCACCTCCACGCCCTTGCCATCCTGACAGATAAACGCCACAACCGTCTGATCCTCCCGCTCCTCTACAACCTCTACCAGATCATAGGACTGGTCCAAACGCCATTTCCCGCGCACTGTCACCTCAACCTTACGAGGCATACTCGCCTGATTGACAACCAACGTACCATCCTGACGGTGCGGATCCTGAATCTCCCAGTTCCACCCATAATCCGGATCAGCCACCGAAACCAATAACCCGTTACCCGCTTCTCGAGTCATCACCAAACTCGGCAAAGACACAGCCTCAACAGGTCCATCCACTGGCCTCGCATCCGTATCAAACAGCGCGTAACCCGTCGTCTTCATCCCCCGATGATGCACAATATGTGCCTGACCATCTCGCTGCCACACATCGTATTCCGGTGCATTGGCAAATGCACTTACTCTATCCGGAGATCTCTGAACCAGCACGGCATAGTGATATGACGCACCCTGGGGCATAGGACCGTGATCCAGATACGCCAATTCAAAAGCTCCTGTACCACCGCTATCCCTGCCATAATTTTTAGAAACCTGCACCTGTCGCTGCACGCGCAACTCGCCCCCATCTGGAATCACATACCCATTACCCCGTGAATCCATCAGCCATGCCATCTGCCCCGTCGTCCCCGAAAACGCGTAGGGAATCCCACGCACACCCTCCCCATTCACCCCCGTCGGACGATCCTCAGAAATAGCCGCCTGAAACAGCGGCGTCACCGTCGCATGCCCACCATCATCATTCTCTATACCAGACCCCAGACAGACCAGCACATCATCAAAACAAAACACCGTCTTAACCGCCCGAAAACTCGTATTGAACCTCGTATCGTGCAACTTCAGCGCGAACACACCGTCTCGTCCCTCTATATTCACCCCACCCACAAACGTCTCATCCGAAAAATTGCGATCGCGCCCCTCGTGTTTGAGTTGCTCATGACTCAGGCGAATCGCCGTCGTACCGGGCCACATACTCCAGTCCCACCCATCTCGAACAATCCCACTCGCCTCACGGCCAACAGGATCACCACTCGCGTAAACCAACATCGAACCATAGCTCAAATAACGACCGAGCGGATTATTCCTCCCCGACGACTCGTAATCCCACACATATTTACCCCACCCCTTCATACTCACCATCCACTCCCCTCGCCGATGAATGGACAACGCGCCATAAGGCAGCGTCCAGTGCCCCGAAGGTGGAGCAGCAGATGGGTGTCCCGCCCCTGCAAAATTCGCCATCATCTGCATCGCACCCGGCGTATGCAAATACATCAGCCGCACCGATACCCGCTCAAACAAATCCTCTATCAGCAACTGCGAATCCGGTTTCCAAAGCTGCATAAACGCACCCGACAATTCCGCATCCACCGGATCATAACCCAAAGCCACATACATATACGCCGGCAACAGCTTGGTCGCCACCGCAGTATTCCGCGGAAAACGACCATTAACAGCCATTGAAATATCATACGTATTCGCCATAATCCTGGACGTCAACAGCGACCGCTTCAAATTATCGCGCTTATCATCTGCAACTGCAAAAGGCGTATCGTGCAACAAATACACCAGAATAGAAGCCACATGGAACGCATTTGGCGCATACCCACTCGCATAAATACCCCGATGGTGAAAACCCACAAAATCCGGCTTAATCGTATCCAGCCATCCGGGCGCAATAGATAGCGCATTATTCAGCCATACAATATAGCGACGCATATTCGCCACCTTCTCAGGCGTATCCTCCATCATCAAAATGCACAACAACCGATACATCGCCACCGAACGTATAAAATCCGCATTTGCCCCCGGCACCTGCGGATCCTCGTACAATTCGCCAAACATACTGAACCATTTCAGCGTCGCCAATTCTCGTTCCAACATCCCTCTGCTCTGCAAAACACCCCGCATCAAATACACCGCATGGGCATAGCCAGCAACCCGCAAAAACTCGTGATGCATCGCCCCAACACCACTGCCATCTGCCCATCCCTGATCGTGCAAATAATCAAAAACATCTATCACCCGATCTTTCGCCGCCTCATTACCATTCAACCGATAATCCAGCACCAGACGCAACAAAACTCCCTGAAAAACACTCTGAAAAAGGGGCGTATAGGGCGACAACTCGGCAAACAGAGGCCGTCCTAAAATGCGATCATCTTCGCGCCGAATCTCGTAATCCGCCAGACTGCGATACCCGCGCCTTATGTAATCTTTAAGCGCATTGAGCCGAATCCTCACAGGCTCCCGCTGATCATCCTTCACCCCATCGCCCAGAACCCACGCCTCATATCGCCGGGCAATCGTCTCAAAAGCCTCGCGTTCTTCATCCGTGATCTTTGGAGGAAGAGTCCCGGACAAAGTATTCAGACGCCACCGGTATTCGCGGCTCCTATCTGCTCTATTCGCATTGACAAATGGAACCTGCGCATCGGGAGATCGCCTGGGATGAATCCTCTCCACCAACTCCACCAGATCCAGATAAACAGCCCCACTATTCGACGCACGGACTTCAAACGCCGTCACACGCCCACTTCTCGCCCCCTCATAAGACCTGTTCCGCGCATCCTCCCGCAAATGGATCCACATCGCCCGCCAGCCCGTAAAATTCAAACCAAACTCAAATTGATAACGCGGATTATTTGCTGCCAACTCAGACTCTGTCCCAAACCCAAACGTCAGCACCTCATCGAGAGCCTCCTCGTTGTACACCCACGCCCGAAAACCATTCAATCCCTTATTGCGTCCCGGCGCAGGATCCGTAAACAAAAGCCGTCCATGATTCTCCCATGACCACTTCAGAGATTGCTGTCCCCCTTTATAACGCCTCGTCGAAAGCGCAACCTCGCTGCCCGCATCTGCCCGATAGGTCTCACCCATCTCCTCAAAATCATAGCGCCAGGGCATATCCTGTGCCATCGCCGCACTGGACAGGCTAAGAGAAAAAATAACGATCCATTTCATACGCACTCCTCTAATACTATTTGAGACTGGATCGCGGCTAAAGCATGCCCCTATGTGGTTTAAGCAGGGACATGCCGCGATGACAACCAAAATCTTCTGAATTATTGGCCTAATACCGGCGCATCCTCTGGCCTGGGGATATTCACAAACCATGCAAAAATAGCCACCAGCAACACCGCTGGCGCCAGCGCGTAAAACGCGGGTGTATAAGACCCCGCAGAGCTAAAAATGGACTCAATAAACCACGGACCCGTCGCAGAAGCCAAAACCGCAAACACCTGTGCCGCCCCCTGAATCTTACCCAAATGAAGACGGCCAAAAATATCTGCCCATGCCGTAAAAAAAATCACCGAAACCACACCGCCGGAAAAACCGAGCAACCCCGCATGTATCAGCGTTTGCCCCGGCGTCTTAAGCTGCGGAAACGCGAGCAAATAAACGCCAACCGCCAGCATCGCAACCGTCATCAGCCTGCCCAAAGACCATCGGCGCGCCGCCCAACCCGCTGTAAAATTTCCCAACAAACCCGTCGCCATAAACACCGCCATCGCATATTGAAACACCGTCTCATCAAACCCCAACTCCCCCAATATAGACTGATTGAACAGCATCACCCCCGCAATAACCAGATTGTAGAGCGCACTACCAATAGCAAAAACATAAAAAGCCGGTGTCATCAACGCCTGTACGAGCGTAAACCCAATCACCGGCTCTTGCGACTCATCATCTTTCACAACCTCGGTATCCAGCCCAACCGCCTCCGGATCGCGACGAACAAATAGCAGACACAAACCAGATAGAATCATCAGAATCCACCCCAACCCCGACCACATAACCCGCCAACCCTGCGTGAGTACAACATCGCCAGCAACAACAATAGCGACCGCAAAACCCAGACTCATAAGCACGGCAAAGATACCCATCGCAACACTCAACCGCCGCACAAACCACTTGCCAACCATCGTCAAACTAACCACAGACAACGCGCTCTGCCCCACACCCCGCATCAAAACCAGCAAAAAAAGCAAAAAACCAGCACCTGTCATCTGGCTAAAACCCAGAACCACCGCACTCAGAACAAATAGCACCCCTGTCACAACAACGCGAACCCCAAAGCGATCAATCGCCAAACCGCAGACCAAATTGAACAACGCTCCCAAAATCGTCGCCCAAAAATTCTTCTCGGCAAAATCGAGCCGGGAAATACCCAGATCCGCGATCAAAGGCTCTGTAATCAAACCAATACCAACACTCCTGCCCGGCAGCGTCGCCACCATCGCAACCGCCGCAAAAATCAGAACCACCCAGCCGTAATAAAACGGCACGCGCGCGGGCAGCGCATTGCCAAAAACAGTTTTGGAGTTCATTCCACACACGCCTTGAGCTTTGCCAACCCCTCTTCTGCGACCACAACAGAACCCTTTGCCCAATAACTCGGATTAAACAACTCCAGAGACAACATTCCCTCATACCCCACATTTTCAAACCCCGCCACAATCTCTGCCCAGGGCGCCAACCCATCCCCCGGATAAACCCGATCCGCATCTGTTATGGTATCCCTCTCAGGCGAAGCCGGATAATCATTCACATGCACCAACCCCAACTTGCCCGGACCCAGATGCTCCAGCCCGTGAAAATGTCCACTCCCTTTGTACATATGATACACATCCGCCAGCAGCACTGTATCGGGCTGCCCACATTCAGCCGCCACCAGCAAAGCCTCGCCCAGCGTACCCAGCGTCTGTGCAATACCCCAGAACTCCAGCAAAGGCTTCGCCCGAAACCCGGCAACCTCATCAACCAACTCACCGTAGCGACGCGCCACAGAAAACAAATCCACATCCCGGTCTCGAATCCCAAAAGGCGGAGCCGCGACATACGTGCAATTGAGCGCATCGGCCATCTCAAAACAGCGACGCGCTTCCTCAAGCCCCTTTGCCCGCTCCTCATCCTCAGGCACCGACCACTCAAAAAACGCGATCAAATTGACAATCTGAATCCCCCGATCCGCTGCCTTATCGCGTATCTCAACCAGCGAACCACCCCCCGCAACCCACTCGTCAATTTCTGCCACCCACGGCTCAATCCCCTCATAACCCGCATCCGCCGCAATATCGATGGCATCGACCACAGAAACACCCTCATTGCGAATCGTGCTCGTATTCAAACAATACGAAAAACCCATTTTTATTCTCCTCAAATACTCGGCAAAGGTGCCGTATCACCCGTCTCGTGCTGCCACAAGCGAATCGACGCCGCCATACTGCGAACGCGGTCCCGGTGCTCGGGCGCATCGAACAAATTATTCTCCTCAAAAGGATCGGTATTCAAATCGAACAACTCGCACTGATCGCCCGCACACAAATTCAACTTCCACCGGTCACCCGTGACAACACAACGCCACGGAAGCGTCGCCACCAAATTGATATCGGGATTCCCCAAATTGCGGTCACCAATCCCATTCCACTCCATAAATGCCATGTGCGCCTTCAAATCGCGCTCACCCGTCAACGCACCTGCCACACTCTCACCCTGACACTGGTCTGGAATCGGCAGCCCTGCCAGATCCAAAAGCGTCGGAACCAGATCCGCGTGACCAAACACCCCATCCACCCGCGTCTGCTCCGTACTCAACCACGGCACATGCATCAAAAACGGAACGCGCGCCGACTCCTCGTAAAACGCCCGCTTCTCCCACATGCGGTGATCGCCCGCCATCTCGCCGTGATCACTCGTAAACACAAAAATCGTATTCTCCATCTGACCCGTCTCATCCAGCGCCTGCACCATCTGACCAATGGCATCATCCACAATTTTCACATTGCCCAAATACTGCGCCCGCAACTTCCGCCAATTCTCATCCCGCGTCATATCCTCCGCCACAACCCGCGCATCTGTGGTATTGCGATAAAAATCCGAACGCACCCGGTTAAACAACGAATGCCCCTCTGGATGCTTCAAAAATGTCGGACCCAACGGAATCTCCTCGGGATCGTACAACCCGTCATAAGGTCCCCGATAAGGTGGATGCGGCTCAAACGTACTGGCAACGAGCAGCCAGGGACGCCCCGTATGCTCGCGAATAAACCGCTCGGACTCCGCGCCCACATAAGCCCCAATCTGCGCGGAAGCCGGCATCTCCGCGCGTTGTTGGGGCGTAAACCTATTGGGCACATCCGGCACAAAGCCCTGATCCAACACCCACTGGTGGTACCCACACCCATCCGCAATACTGCACCACTCGTCAAACCCGTGCTGACAGTTGCCATCATCTCCCAAATGCCACTTGCCCACATACCCCTTGCGGTACGTATCCGGCATCATCTCCGCGATGGACAACGTCTCCTCCCTCAGCGGGATCCCATTGACCACACACCCATGCGAATGCGGATAAAGCCCGGTAACCAGCGACCCCCGCGCCGGCGTACAAACCGCCTGCGTCACATAGGCATTCTCAAAAACAAAACTGCGCTCAGCCAGCGCGTCGTGATGCGGCGACTGAATCCACCCATTGCCATAACACGCCATCGTATCCGTGCGTTGCTGATCCGTAATAATAACTACAATATTCGGTTGTTGGGACACTGCGATTCCTCCTTTTGTCTGAATCAGGATTTACAGGATTTTAGGATGGGCAGGATGCCCCCTGCCACACACCACTAATGTCTGAATCAGGATTTTCAGGATTTTAGGATGAACAGGATACCCCCTACCACTTCCCGCCAAACATGCCAAACTCCATCCTGATGTTGTGTCTATGTAAAAAAAGATCTCGCAAAAATCAGGCGAGATCTTTACGATAAGGCAATTCGACATGTACTATTCCTCTGTCACATTATCCAATTCCTGTAACAACTCTCCATCAATCAAATCAATCAATTCCTGCACCGTCTCAACAGTGAGTTGTGACGACTTAAAACCATGGGCAATCGCATTTCGCGTTTGCTGTATATGTTTGAGAGCATGATATGTTTCTCGCGCAATGATCCCCTCAAAAGTCATTTGCTTAAACAGATAATCGGGCGTTGCAGTTTCACCCTCTATTCCCTCTTTCACCGCCAAGACTCTCAAAGTCGCTTCCACCAAAGACCACCCCATGAGAAATGCAGCCTCTAAATGCCCATTCTCCACCAAGAAAGCCACTTCCACAATTTTTAAGCGAATTTCTTCAATTGTAAATGGTGAAGCTCCAGCTACAGACAATGAATTTTCTGGCCCCAATAAAACCAACTGGAA
The DNA here is from genome assembly GCA_022821275.1 of Candidatus Latescibacterota bacterium. Lineage (GTDB taxonomy): Bacteria > Latescibacterota > UBA2968 > UBA2968 > UBA2968 > VXRD01. The sequence goes on from JAJEDY010000015.1 coordinate 41,131, forward strand.
TCTCCATTCAGCCTCGTTTTTGACAGCTTTTGCTAATTCATTCACTTGAGGAAAATCAGAAACCTGCCCACGCGTTCTTACTTCGACCACAATATGCTCATCGCCTTTATGTACAGTCAAATCTGGCCGAAATGCCTGCAAAAAATCAGGCAATTGATCGCCCTGAGGTTCAATCAATACATCATAGCCTTTTTCGCGGTATGTTTGTGCAATTTCTTCAACACGCATTCTTTCGCTTTCACGAGCGGTTAAGTCAACCATTGAACACCTCCTGATCAGGAGCATCCTGAACGACAATCAATAAAAATTCATTTTCTCGGATCAATAGTTTAAGTGAAATATCAGAGGGAATTTCGAATATTGTATCTCTCAAACTTCGCTTTCGACATAACAGATCCGTTACTTGAGAATCGTCTTTAAAAACCATGCCTTTCAAAGCATCTAAGATGGGTTTGCTTATGTTATCTACATCTACGGGTGTATTTTCGTAGAAATACGTAATTTTTACCATAACCGAATCGTCAACTGGCAACTCATCCTCTGGCCAATGACTCTCCGCTTCATTTTTAACTTTACTAATCCACTCTCGCAGTCTTGCTCTGCGCCTTGCTTGTTGAGAAACAGGAGGCCCATCAATCACAAATTCAAATGGCAACACGACTATGCCTCTCCCCAATCACACCAGGCTAAAATATTCGCATTCCTTTTTTACCCGTCTCATCTTCTGGAAAGATCGATGTTCTTCAGGCTTAACAAATCGCCAGGACTGCGGAACTACAAAATTTGGGAATCGCTTCCTCAATTTATTCAGATCAGCCGGATTTTCATATTCCCAAACGTCCGTGATTTGCAGGGCATAAGCAATTTCACACCCTGCATAATAGGCGTCAAAACCTTGCTTATCGACACCAGCGAGTTCAGATACCTCATTCCAAACTTCCTCGGGCGAACCCTGCCAAACCTCTCCAACGCGGAAGCCACCGCGAAGCTGTCTGACAGGGCTTGATACATAAATAAATACATTACGGCCCTCTATACCGGAAGCAATACGCCTTCGCAACTCGGCTTTTTTTAGCCCTTCAAAAACCAAGTTCGCATAACGAGGTTTCAAGGAAAAAAGTAAAGGTCTTGCTTGTAAATTACATCTATCTGCAGGCAGGTCTGTTGTCGTGCTCATATTTGGTTTGGATATCCAAGTTGAAAGAGTTTAGAGAATGTTTCTATGGGTATTTTTGATGGCGATTGCAGCCATAGCCCAACGTTATCCTCTTTGAAAACCGTTCTCATTGCCTCTAATGAAACCGGCTGTCGGAAAGGAAATGTGTGCGAAAATCTCAACGCCATAATTTCTTTTGATAGATCGCCGTCGCACAATTCATAAATATTTTCCCACTCCAGTATTCCAAATCTTTTGAACTTCTTGAAAAGTTCTTGGGGAATATCTATCTCAACTTCGTCAAGATGGGATACAGCTACAATTTGTTTTTCGGTTCTACTTACATACCACAAAATCCGATAAGGAACGAGTTAAACGGGAAATCTGCAAATTCATCAGAGTTTAGTCGGCGCCATACAAGACTATGGCCCGAAACACGAGTGGGCATATAAGATTGCCTTTCGGAAAGTTCATGGAGTTGAATGATTAACTCAGTTGGGGATAACACCTGAAGTCTGGTCAGTTCGGAAATTCTCTTTGCCTTTTTTAAGAGAGCATCGTCTCGTGTAACAAAAATGCTTATATCAGAAGCAGCAGCCTTTGCTAATTGCCTGATATCGGACTCTTTGTTTGGCCTGTTATCGGGTAAAATTTCATCAAAATTTTCGACTACGTGAGGATCGGGCTCTACCGGAAAAAAATTTCTGGCTATATTTCGAGATTTTTCGCGCTGATTGGGATCGTTGTTCCGGTTGATTTCATTGAATAGTTCATCCGTGACCCGTGGGTTGACAGAATCTATCAAAAAGTCAGAGAGTAGAGCCTTAGAGGGTTTTGACTTATCACTATCTGGCTCATCAAAATCAAAGAAAATTTGTGCGTCAATAATGACATCAAGAGTATCATCTGATGTTTGCGCCTGAAATAGACTCAGTTGGTCATCTGCGGCCAGAGTAAGACACCAAAAAGTCAGAGGGTGTCCTTCTTTAGATCGCCCAGGCTTTTCACCTAAGGCCACAAACCCCAATTGAGGCCAAAGCTTATCCGCGGGAAAATCACGACGACAATGTAGTGTTATGACCTTTTGGGTAGTAGCAAAATTCTTTAGAGACTCAACAAGCCGCTTTGCGATGCCTTGGCCTCGGGAATTTTCTGACACACAAAGTTGGGCTATACGGAAATAGTTTGGATAAGCAGCAAAAAGAAGATAGCCCACGAGTTGACCATCATCAGTCTTGGCACCTAATGCGCCTCCTTTTTTTATAAAACCTTCCAATAGAGCTTCTCGGGTAAGAAAGCCGAGCGTGCTACTGTTGTCTTTCATTAACTCATCCACCGCATCGATATCAGCAGATTTCAGTTGTGAGATAGTTGTCTTCACATCTTCCCTTTCTGGTGTCCCATTATTGCAATCTCTTCTTTTGTCTGAATCAGAATATACAGAATTTTTGGATGATCAGGATTTCTTGTATTTCCCTCATCCTGTTCATCCTTCCATCCTGCCTATCCTGATTCAGATGGTGTTTGATGTAAACGCTTCTTGCAAAACTACCTGAAGGAGATTTTCGGCATGTGTACGGGAGTGCTTGATTTCAGTCTCAAGTTGACGGCATAAATCCATGAGTGCTTTGACTCTTTTGGTAATCGCGATTTGTTCTCCAAGTGGCGGAAGGGGGATAAGCGTGGCTATAACTGTAGTTTGACTCACCTTCGGCATATTACCAGCCGATCCTGACGCCTTGCTTTGGAAATAGTTCTTGGTGGTTTGAGACGAAAGCACATGGTGCAGGTAGTCTGTACTCTCCAAAAATACTGTTCGGCACTTCATCATCAAGTCAGGATAGATGAACTCAAAATCCCGACCACGATACACGGCCGTGGTGCCAACAAGTTCTAACGAGTTCGCACGTTGAATCAAGATATCTCCATCTCTGAGCCATAGATATGAATCTGGCTCAACTTTAAGATCGAGATATTTACACTGACTGCCATCAAAAGTTCCAGATGAAGTAGCAGATAATTTTAGGGTCTTTGTGTCGGTCTTGTATTCGACTGGCTTAAGGGAAATACCATTTCGTGGCTTCTTTTCGATCAGTGTTCCCAATCGGCACCATTCCCAGCTATCGGGAATTTTAAATGGAATTTCTTCGTGCGTGATGGGGAGTAGTGGTTTTTCTTTGCGTATCTTCTTCTCGACGATGAGACGTTGCTTTTCCTGCTGGATACGCTCCAAAAGTTGACCTGCGGGTTCAACATCGGGATTTTCTTTACGCCAATCGGCTGTTAGCCGGCCTTGAATCGCCTCTTGTAAGATCGCCTGCTTGAGTTTGATAAGGAAGGTTTCTTGATAGACGATTTCGTAATCAAGTTTTGAATGGTGTGAGAGAAAGCGGTTCAACCCATTGGCAATCTTTATTTGGTTCGAGAGCGTGGGAAACTTCACCCGGAGAGGCAGGATATGCTTTGGCTTGATCTCGGTTTTGATTCCGCCTGGAACTTGCTTATTCAGGAGATCAGCAAACCTGGAACTCTTGAAAAACCATTTCAGAAATTCAATAGAAATTCGGTCTGAATGGAACTGATATGCGGAGTAATGGATTGTCGCCAACACATCCTCTTCACCCTCATAAATGGCGATTGCGCCTTTCGCTGCATTGATGCCGGAGATAACCAGATCACCTTGCTTTATGCGAATCATATCAGTCTTAGTCTCGGTTGCGGGATCAAGATGAAGATTGCCCGAGAAATCAATTTTTTTTATACGCTGCAAGCCCAGTTGGTTGGCGTGTGCGTGTTTAATTCTTTCTTTTCGCTCAACCAGGAAGTCCGAAAGTAGTCTTGATTGCCATTTCATCATGAGTTTAATCCACCGTAACTATTCAGGTCATTTGAATGATTAACCACGAGCAGAGTACAAATGCCTGTCTGCGTGCAGGTTTTCCGCACAGGCAGGGCCGCCTCTCAAGCCAGTTCAAAATCACAAAAGGATGCTGTTTGAATTGATCACCACGAAAAACCGCTCACTGAATAAAAGCACTTCAGCACAGGCACTGAAGTTATGGCGAGCGGGTTTTTTTCGTACAAATCTGAGGTGCGGATGCGTTGGTTATCTGAGGTTGGGCCGCGTCACGCATCGTCTAACAGGCGTTCAAATGCTTCGAGACTGGTGGCCTGAATTGCCGCACGAAGCAACTGCTTCAGACGTTGCAAATCTTCGATGGCGGCAATGCGGTCAGATAGGGGATGCGCTTCGCTCAGACCAAAGCGGATCTCCAATACGTCGAGGATGCCTGCGAGCGCGCTTTTTCTCTTTCCTTGCTCAATGCCTTGCTTAATCCATTGTTCCTTGTTTTCCTCAATCTCTTGCTCAATAAGGTATTGAGCAAATGAGGATTCGCGGATGAGATCCATCAGTCCCTCCTTTGAAAGAAGATTAGAAATCAGGTCCCGATCATGCACCAACCCACCTAAAACTGCCAGACCAGTCAGAAAATCGCTCTTGGCTGATTCATCCAGTGGCAGGGCTCGTACACGGTCAACACACGTCTGTATCCACGCCTCAGAACCCATCTCTTCTGGTGGCTTCATCAACAGTGCAAACGGGATCAAGCCCGAATGACCCGCATCAAGGACGCGCTGCCCTTCTACCTCTATCAGTCTGATCACCTTGTATTGGATAATGAACTGACAGCCAAAACGCGCCTGGATGTGGTATCCCGGATCGCTCAGCCCTGCATCGGGACGCAAGTAAATGACAGCAGAATGGATGGGCAGATCATACTGCTCAATGGCGCGACCGATGTACCCGGCCATACGACGCGGCATGGGCGGATTCGTGCTGTCGGCGGTTTGAAATTCGTATTGAATCAATACTTTTTCTTCGCCTATTCGCGCACTGATCAAGCTATCCGTTCGGTGTGCATCAACGGTGGGTTGTTCTGTGCTGAGATGTGCGAGAAACGCAACATCGTCCCGTTGGAGCGTGAAGCGTATGAAATCCTGCGGATAGGTCTGGATGAGACGTTTGGAGATGGTATCATACTTTCCCATATTGGATGCCTTGGGTCTGAAGGTAGGTGTGTTTTGCAATACATCAACCCTTAGACCCTAAGCAAATACTGAGCCAGAAAAATACCATCACCCAGGAAATCGAGCAACAAATTGCGTTGGCAGACGCACAAGCACCCTCATTGTGCCTAAAATATGCTGTATTACGCCCATGTTCACAACTTGAATATTAAGGATCACCCGTTAAAATAAATGCGGAGCAGAACAAATGTCGGATACAAAGGTGTACATTTTGATTCATGAACAGACGGTATTGTGAAAGATATGTACGCCTTTCCGCCATGCAACCCAACGCAGATGGACGCTAGTGCCTCGTGGCAAAAGTCATTGGTCTTATAGATTAAGGGGTCTGCCGGTGTAGGTCCATTTAAAGGGTTTGGCCATGGTTTTGTTGAAAAAGGCAATGAAGTCCAAGAGCGATTGCTGGAGGTCTTGGACAGAAGTAAAACTCCCTCTTTTGAGTAGGCGTCGCACAAGAATAGAAAACCAGCATTCAATCTGATTGAGCCAAGAGGCGTGTTTA
>JAJEDY010000025.1 GCA_022821275.1 Candidatus Latescibacterota bacterium
TGCCCAATCGCAAGCCCTTCTCGTCCAATCGGCAACCGTTGGAAAACTGCGGATACGTGATAGAATCATAGCGATTTTGACCTTTGTATCTGGGAAAACCTGCTTTCTCGCCGGTCTTTGCTCTCTCTTTGAGACGGCGGACGAACGCTTTGAACGCCAAATCAACACGTACCGCGACTTGTTGTAGGACTTGACTATAGACCTGGACAAAGCCATTGTGTTGATGTTTCAGCACCGGCAACATTTTTTGTTGGTCATAGCAGGACAAGGACGCCTTGCTATTCTTATAGGCTTGTACCCTGGATGCCACAAGTTGGTTGTATAGCAAGCGACATTCTTCAATATGCACCAGCAAGATTTTCTCTTGCTTTCCCGTTGGGCGCAACCTATATTTGAATGACTTAAACATATATAAAATATACATTTATATGGACTTTTTGTCAAGCGAAAGTAGCCCGTCTTTGGCGACAGGGCAACGTCCATATACGCTAAATCTATAACGGGAAGCCCTTCGCCATGCGACCCAACGCTAAAGCAGTTGGGCTTTACGGGCTATTAGGTAAAGTGAGATGAAATTTCGGACGCTGGGAAAGACGGGTTTGCAGGTCTCGGAGATCGGTTTTGGCGCGGCGCAGATTGGAAATCCCTCGCTGCCGGAGTCGCAGGTTGAATCGGTGCTGAACACCGTGCTCGATTTGGGTATCTCGTTTATCGATACGGCTGCGATGTATGGCGATAGCGAGGAGCGGATCGGGAAGTTTATCGCCCATCGGCAGGATGCGTTTGTTCTGGCGACAAAGTGCGGCGATTATCAGGTGATCAATGGCGGCAAGCGCGAGATTGTGAAGGATTATTCGCCTGAGGGCATTTTGAGGACGATTGATACGAGTCGATCAAAGCTGAAGATGGATGTGATCGATATTGTGCAATTTCACGGGTTGCCGGGAGATGCGGATGATTGGGATGCGGCGTTTGACGCGCTGTTGGAAGCGAAGAGTAGGGGATGGACGAAGTTTGTCGGTGTATCGGCAGATGGATCGGCAGCGGCTGAGGCGGCGAAGAGGTGGGATTTGGATACGCAGGAGTTTACGTACAATGTGTTGTTTCAGGAATCTGCTGAAAATTTGATGCCGACTTTGTGCGACCGGGGTATGGGGACGATTATTAAACGTCCGATTGCCAATGGGGTGTATCTCAGATCCGAGCGACCAGACGGTTCGTATATGGGCGATCCGTGGGATCGGGCACAGCAGATACCGTTGCGGGAATTGGCGGGCGATATGCCGCTGATTGAGTTTGCGTTGCGTTTTGTGCTTTCTCACGAAGATGTGTGTACTGCGATTGTGGGATCGACGAATGCGGATCATCTCGCGGAGAATGTGAAAATTTCAGATGGAGAAGTATTCTCCGAAGATGTGTTGGAGAAGACGAAGAGCGTTTTTCAGTCGTTGTTTGGGTGATAACCGAAAACTAACCATTAACAAAGGAGTTTATTTTGAAACCCAACAGGATTAGAGAAAAATTGGATGCGGGCGAACCCACCATTGGCACGCGGATTCATTCGAGTTGGCCGGCGATTGTTGAGGCGATTGGACATACGGGACTTTACGACTATGTCGAATACGTTGGCGAATACGGTACGTTTGATCTCTACGATCTCGACAATTTGTGCCGTGCAGCCGAGTTGTACAATATGGGTATGATGTTCAAAATTGATCGCAGTCATCAGTATTTTTTGTCACAACGGGCGATAGGGTCTGGTTTTGGGAGCATTTTGTTTACGGATTGTCGCACGGAAGAAGATGCAAAGGAGTGCGTGCGCGTTACGCTTCCAGATACGCCGGAAGATGGTGGCCTGTACAGTGTGTACACGCGGCGCAATACGTATATGGGATATGGCGGGGGACCGGAGTATGTGAAGGCGATGCGGGAGACGGTTGTGGTTTTGATGATCGAAAAGAAGGAGGCGGTGGAAAATCTGGAGGCGATTCTTTCGGTTCCGGGCGTGGATATGGTGCAATGGGGTCCTTCGGATTATTCGATGAGTGTTGGCAAGGCAGGACAGCGCGGTGATCCCGCAGTGGCAGATGCGAGGAATGAGGTGTTTAAGACTGCGCTGAGTATGGGTGTGCATCCCCGCGCAGAGATTATGTCGCCCGATGAGGCAAAGGAATATCTCGATATGGGCGTGCGTCATTTCAATATTGGGGTGGATATCTCAGTTCTGCATTCGTGGTGGCGAAGCAATGGCGATGAGTTGAGGAAAGCGGTGGAGGGTGCGTGAGTTACAAAGCGAAAAAGAAAACAGCCGTCGAGGTTCAGGTCTCGGCGGCTGTTTTTTTAGTCGAGAAGTTCATGTATGGCTTCTGAGGGACGGGCAATGACTGCACGATCTCCGCGAATGCACACGGGGCGATTCATGACTTCGGGGTGTTCTGTGAGCAAGCCGACGAGGGCGTCGGGCGTGTTGTAGTCATCCATGTCGCGCCCCAGTTTTTCGAATGAACTGGGGTGAATCAGGTCTTTGGGTTCACCGGGCAGGAGCGCGAGAAATTTTCTCAAGTCCTGTTCGCTCAGCGGTGTTTTCAAGTATTCAATCACGTCGAACTCGACGTTGCCAGCGCGCAATATGTCCATTGCGCCATTGGATTTGCTTCAGTTGGGGTTGTGGTAGATGGTGATTTTTGACATGTTAAATCTCCTTTTGCGGTGAAGGGCATCTCAATAGGAAGTATAAATGTCAGGATTTTTGGGGTCAAGGGAAAGTTAGGGGTTGACGAACGGCGGTTGTCATTGCGGCACGCTGTTGAGCCGCAATCCAGTCTATCAAAAAAATATATTAGCAAATTTTTTGATAGACTACATAGGTTAACGTCATGTGTGACTTTAGAATAATGTTCAAGAAAACAAGCAATCAGGGGTCAGCAGTCAGTGGTCAGTTATCCATTGTAGGGGCGAGGCATGCCTCGCCCGTCGTTGCGGCAGGGTGTAAGCCGCCACGCCGAAGGCACAACGCCAGTAATCCAGTGTTTTTGACTTTTTTATCTTTGTTTGTCGGCATTATTCTATGGCAGTTTTGAAGTCACACATCGCGTATAGGTTATATTTCAGATTCATCAGGAGTGATTAGGAAAAACAGTAAACAGACAGAAAAGTAGTGGGAAGGAGATCAAAGATGGATGAACAGAACTATAAGCAGCGTTTAGAGATGTTCTCTTCGAGCCTGAGCCAAAAGCTCCAAATCTATCGAGAAGAAAAACGGCGTTGGGACCGTTTTCTCTCAACGGATTTCAATGTTGTCTCCGAGTTCATCATAATCAATAAAAAGTACTTCCGCAGGGAAGACCGTCTTTCCGATATTATCGCCTGCCTGCTTGACGCCAATGGTTCTCATGGCCAGCAAGGCAAGTTTCTTGACGCCTTTCTCAAGCGTTTATACGAAAAAAATCATTTTGATACAGACAGGCCCTATTTTCTCAAGTGTCTGTTCGAGAAAAAGCGACCTGACCGGGTAGCTGAACTATCCGGTAAACAACGACAAGTCAAGCGCGAAGATCCAACTCTCAACAACGAAAATCAGCACCGCCGAATCGATATTACTGTTGATTTTGAAGGTTTCGGGATTGGCATTGAGAATAAGCCTTGGACGCATGAAAACGATGAACAACTGGAGGCTTACTATTCTCATCTCAAAGGTAAATATAAAAATAAGGAGTTTTGCCTTGTTTTCATTACCCCAGATGAAAGAACCCCCAAAACTATACCTAACCCCGATGATCTCATTCAGAAAGGCGAGTTATACTGCCTTTCATATAGGCCAGATATTCTGGAATGGCTTGAGGAGTGCTGGCAACTATGCGAGTCCGATAGATTCCGCTGGTTTTTGCACGATTTTAGAGAGTACATTCGTGACGAACCTTTTACTTTTGAGGAGAACGACGATGCAAACGAATAAAAGAGAAACAGAAATTATTATGGAACATGTTTTGAAGAATGAAGAGAATCTGGGGGTGGCATTGGATATTATAAACCAGAAGATTCGCGAGCGAATAATCAAAACCTTTTTGGGAAAACTCAAAGGCTTTATCTGCAAAAAACTTGATATGTCGCAGTGGGATTGGGAAACAGGGCTTTGCGCCAAGCCCTATGAGGCTAACTTCCTTAGTTTTGGCGTAAGTAGAAAATTTGATGTGTTAAACGAACCGGTAAATATAGTACTTCAGAATCAGGCTAAGGATCTCAGTAATCATATCATCGGAGTTGGTGGCTCTTCTGGGTTTAATACATCAATGAAGCACCTCAGCAGTAAGCTAGATGAGAAATTAGAAAAAGGAAAAGCAAACTCTCAGTGGATTTGGTTTCAACCTCTAAAGTCTTCCAATTGGGACTACTCAAATTGGAACGATAAAGATACCCTTATCAAGATGCACTTCGATTCCGAGCACGCAGTCAAGGATATAGGCAACCATCTTCTTCGGATCATTGAAGTGGCGAAACCTGAGATTGAGAAATGGGTCAAAAAAAATTCGTCCGCTCAATGAGATTATCACACGCAAAAATGTCCTGCGTCAACGGATACAGGATGTTTTTATTTATTAGTTGCTTCATTTTTGAAGTATGGTATCCTATTAAAGGTGGTCATATCAAGCCATTGCCAAATCTTTTAGGAGAAAAATAATGGCCAGTATTGACAAAAACGCCGAACCTGACCTTGAAAAACTCATTGATACCCTTTGTAAACTTTCTCCCGATGATTTGAAGGAAGTTAAGCGAAGGCTTGAAAAGCAACTCGAAGAATCCAATCATTCTCAGGAACCATTAGACGATCTGCATGAGGATGACTTGTGGGGGTTGGATTTGAGCCGAGAGACTGTGAATGACGCGGCCTCTATGAAGGAAGTGCTCAGAATCACCTCTAAGTTCAAAGGGTCTATGGCAAAGATCGTGAGTGAAGAAAGAGACGAGCGTTAATGGCGGTTTGTTTTTTTGATACGAGTGCTCTGGTTAAATACTATCACAACGAGCTGGGAAGACAGATGGTCGTCAGCCTCGTTGATGATCCAAATAATCGCATCTTTATCTCCCGGCTTGGACTGATAGAATGGCATTCTGCCTTTTTTCGTCTCATGCGTATGGACATATTTACCCAGGACGAGTTTCAAACCATACGAACGCGATTTCTTTCAGATATCCGGCATCGAAAATTTCTTATTCAGCCTCTTGAACGCACACATCAGAACCGGGCTATTCGCCTTCTCACCCGTTATGCTTTCACCCAAAGTCTGCGCACATTAGATGCTCTTCAGCTTGCAGTTGCTCTCCACACCAATAACCATACACCTCTCGATCATTTTGTTTGCGCTGATGTTCCTTTCTGTCAGGTCGCCACAATAGAGGGGCTTTCTGTGCTCAATCCCGAATCCATTTGAGCGGTCTGTTCGCCAGCTAACCTGGCTTTATTTTTTTCTCGCTTCTGGTTTGAATGACTTTGAAGGTGCTCATACTTCACACTTCATACTTCACACTTCATACCTATATTCGCCAGCGTTTCCAGAGGTCGTCGGGTATTTCGTCTCGGAATGTCTCCTGGTCTTTGTGCTGCAGGCGGGCGAAAAGGCCATGGCGGATGTTGTTGCTGGTGTTTTGAGAGGTTTCGTGCAGGATGTTACAGTGCCAGAAGATGACGTCGCCTGCTTTTGCATGCAGTTCAACGGGTTGAATATCTTTGACCATGTCGAGATATTCGGGGTGGTCCTTAAAGCTGTGGTTGAGGTGATGGGGATGTTTGCGAAGAAATTCCCATGATTTGATATGGCTGCGCGGCCAGAATACCGTGCCACCGCCGCGCGGTTCTACATCGTAGATATAGGTTGCCAATCCAAGGAGAAAAGCGGCTCCCCGCCGCTTGCCGAGATAACCGTCGATGTGTCCGCGCTCTGGCAAGCGCCATTTGTATTCGGGTTCGGGCAAGAGGAGGCGCAGGTTGCCGTCTTCTCCGCAAAATTGTCCATCGCCCATGTGATCGACAATGGCTTTGACTTTGGGCTGGTTGACGAGTTGTGTTTCTTCTGGGGAAAAGCGAAAGCCTCGCAATATGGTGATGTCTTCGCGGTGTTGTTGGGGCGGTCCTGCGGCGTTTTGTTGGGCGGGGTCAGATAGATCGCCGAATTTGGCGCGAATTTGCGCGCGCCAATTGTCTAACATCGATGGATCAATGAGATTGGGTACAAGGACATATCCCAATGCTTTGAACTCGGCGATTTGTTCGGGTGAGAGGGCCATGTTACCCCCGTTCTTTGAGGTCGTATATGGCGATCATGTAGGGATGGTCGCGGTCGAGATGCGTGAGGGTGTCGGGATTTTCAACGCGTCCGGCAGGACGGATATTTTCGCCCGTTATGCCCGCGGCATCGTCTCCGAGTTCTTTGCGACAGGCGTCAATTTGAGCCTTGAGATCCCGCACGATGTCGGGGTGTTGTTCGCTTATGTCATTGGTCTCGCCGATGTCGGCTTCGAGGTTGTAGAGTTCCTGGATTTCTTGATCGTCTTTGCGGATGTGGAGTTTCCATTTGCCGCTCCGCACGGCTTCGATGCTGTTGCGTTTGTAGTAAAAGAAGGATTCGTGTTGCGATGTCGCGCCTTCTTCTGCGAACATGAGCGGGCGGATGTCTTTGCCGTCGATGATGCGGTCAGTGGGCACTTCTGCTCCGCCGAGGGCTGCAAGTGTGGGGTAAAAGTCCATGGATAGCGTCAGTTCGCTGCACACTTCGCCCGCGGGGATTTTGCCGGGCCATCGCATGAGGCACGGTACGCGCTGACCGCCTTCCCAGGTGGTGCCTTTGGTGGCGCGTAAAGGGCTGTTGCTGCCGCCTTCGTCGCGGGCGCGCGAGCCGTTGTCGCTGGTGAAGATGACGAGGGTGTTGTCGTCGAGGCCCAGAGTTTTGAGTTCGTCGAAGATGACGGCGGCTGCCCAGTCAATACAGGCGACTGCCGCGCCATATACGCCGTTTTCGGATTCGCGGACAAAGGCTTCGGGGGGATAGTGGGGCAGGTGGACGTGCATGTGGGCGAGGTAGAGGAAGAAACGGCGGTCTTTGTTGTCGCGCATGAAGCGGACGCATTCTTCGACGTAGCGTTCGGTGATGCCGCGCTGGTCGGGTTGTGCCTGGATGACTTCCTCGTCGCGCAATAAGGGCAGAGGTGGATTTTTATCGTCTTCTTTTTGTATCCCCATGTCGTTGCTATAGGGGATGCCGTAATAGCTGTCGAATCCGTGACGGGTGGGCAGGAATTCTGGCTGGTCTCCGCAGTGCCATTTGCCGACTATTTTGGTGGCGTAGTCTTGGTTTTTGAGGAGTTTGGCGATGGTGATTTCGCCGGGGTTTAATCCCACACCCTGGCCGGGAAAGAGGACCCAGCGCCCGTCAAAAGAGCCAAAGCCAATGCGGGGGGGATAACAGCCCGTGAGCATGGCCCCTCGAGAGGGCGAGCACACGGGAGATGCCATGTAGAAGTCGGTGAATTTGATGCCTTCTGCAGCCATTTTGTCGAGTGCTGGTGTTTTGTTGATTTTAGAGCCGTAACTGCCGAGGTCACCATAGCCAAGGTCGTCGCAGTTGATCAAGATGATGTTGGGTTGCATGCGTCTCCTTTCGATGATTACACTGAGCCTACTTCCAATTTTTTAGATACACACTATACGCAGTTCTATCAATTGATGCAAGTTTTGAAATCGCATAGAAAGCATAAACTGTGAGATGGTTTTTGCCTACAGGAAATGGCAGAATATCTCTTTTATTGCTTGCAATTTTATGTCTTTTAAGCCATAATTAAATATGGAAAATGAAATCTTAAAACCCGTGTATTTTATCGGCAGTGCTCGATCTGACCTGAGAAAGTTCCCAAAGCCAGTACGAGATGATGTGGGCTTTGACCTGTATCAAGTACAATGTGGCATGACCCCGACAACATCGAAACCACTTACAGGTCTGTCGGGTGTTATGGAGCTTGTCGAGCGGTATAATAAAGACACCTATCGAGCAGTTTATGTAGCAAATTTGGGAGATGCCATCTATGTCTTGCACTGTTTTAAGAAAAAATCCAAACGCGGCATTCGCACATCAAAAGAAGATATGGATGTGATTCGGCAGCGCCTGCGTCAGGTACGAGCATATCACAAAGGAGTATAAACGATGGCAAATACAATCGAAACAGTCGAAAAAGGTAGCGGCAATATTTTTGCCGATCTCAATGTCGAGGATTCAGATGGTATGCAGGCAAAAGCTAAACTCGCAGTTGCCATTCTCAGACTTATAGAGGACCGAAGGCTAACACAAATTGAAGCAGCTCAAATTCTCGGCACCGATCAGTCTTATATTTCTAAACTGAAACGGGGACGTGAACTTCGACGATTTACTTTTGATCGTTTGATGAGCTGGCTCACCAAGCTCGATCAAAATGTTACCTTAACTGTAAAGCAGAAACCCAAAAATCAAAAAGATGGATATATCCAGGTAGCTGTTTTTTAATTCCAGATAATGCGGGAGGTCTCATGCCAGGAATAACTGACACATACTTGAAACTAAAAGTGATTTGTACCGAGTTGCCCGGTACGCGTTTTGAAGATCCGCACGCTCACAAACCCAAAATTAAAGAACCTGTTTATCTCGGCATACAGCGAGGGAAAGAGGTTATTGAACAGGTTCCCGCAGACCGCCGCGAGGTCGTGTTTTATCCGGAGTTCAGGGTTGGCGAGAAACCCGATGGTTCGCCCAATTTTCTGGGTCCTTATGCACAGGGCAGACCAGCGGATCGCTTTTTTTATCTTTCCTGGGGTGTGGTGCGCGATTCGGGGGATTTTGAGATGTTTCGACGACTCAAAATTCGTCTGGGACATCTCGATTGGGCGCAGGTTAATCGGGCACTTGAGTCGGGTGAACCCATTGTTGTAAAGCTAAAGTTGACGGATGATCTCGGCGGGCCGCTTTGCGCTACGCCGCGCGCTTCTCATATTACGTGGCAAAAGGAGACATAAATGGCTGAATCCAGAGAGTTGAAATTTATCGCGACTGAGGAAAAGGGCGAGGTGTCGGCTTTGTACGCGCGACCACGCGGGGCAAAGGCGTTGATGGTGTTGGGGCACGGATCGGGTACGAATATGCGGCATCTCTTTATGCAGGAACTGAGCGATGCGTTGAACGATATGGGGATTGCGACTTTGCGCTTTAATTATCCCTATTCCGAGAGGGGTGGTGGTGGCATGGATGGCGAGAAAGTGCGATTGGCAACGGTGCGTGCGGCTATAGGAGTGGGGATGAAGCAGGCGCGCGGGTTGCCGGTTTTTGCTGGCGGACATTCGATGAGTGGACGAATGGTTTCGATGGCTTGTGCTGAAGAATCCATTGATGGGCTGAAGGGTATTGTGTTTTTCGCTTTTCCGCTGTATTCGAGCAAGCCGGATACAGAGCGCGCCGAGCATTTGAAGGATGTGTACGTGCCGATGCTGTTTTTATCGGGTCAGCGGGATAGGATGGCGAATTTAGATCTGTTGCAGCCAGTGGTGGATAATCTGAAGGGGGCGACGCTTCATGTGGTGGATACCGCGGATCACGGATTTAAGATTCTGAAGCGGCGAAATACCGATGAACCCGTGATGGAAGAATTGGCACGGGTCGCGGGTGGATGGATGACGGGGTAGGAATGGAAAAAGCAGATACACAGGGGCGTGTCATTTCTCTGTTTGTTAAGGCAGAGAAAGGGTTGGCCAGACCGCACGATGGGAAACTTTCGCTGCGCGCTCGTTTTGGCATTGATGGCGATGCCAATGCAGGTGGTGTTGGTCCGAGACAGGTGCTTTTGGTTGCTATGAAGACTCTGCACGAGTTCAAATTGCAGCCAGGTGATTTGAGAGAGAATGTCGTTGTCGCCGGGTTGCCGCTGGACGATTTGCCGTCGGGTTCGGTGCTGCAACTTGGGGATTCCGCTACCGTTCGGTTAACGTTTCATTGTGAAGTGTGCAAGTATATCGGGACGTTGGGCGTAAAACCGATCCAGTCGTTGGAGAATCAGAGGGGATTTTTAGCCGTGGTGCTGACGGATGGTGTCGTTTGTGAAGGCGATCCGGTCAGGGTGTTGGACAAATGTTATGATCCCGTGCCCGATAGGACCTCAGATCGATTTTTGTGGGTTGTAAAGCAGATTCCCTTTGGGAAGGTGATGACGTATAAGCAGATTGTGGATGTTCTGGGGGTGTCGCGTTCGTATTACCGCGTGTTGCCCATGTATATGAAGCGCGTGGCGGGACAGGCGTATTCCCTGCATCGCATTCTGGATTCAAAAGGATGTTTGACGCCGCATGTGAATAATCAGCGGGCGTTACTGGAGTGTGAGGGTGTTGAGATCAATGCAGGAGGGGTGGACAGTAAGGAGTGGGTGGATGTGTCTGTTTTTGGATGGGATATCAGCGGGATTTATTACTGAAAATTGCGGGCGCAGTCTATATTTGCAATCCCGCTTGACACATCCGTTTATTTTTATGATCATGGTTCCACGATAAGATATTCACTTCATTTTAGAAAGGAAACGAAATGGCAGCAGAAAAACACACGCCGGTGGGGTATGACGATACGCCAATGTTACCCAATCAACCGTGGCGCGTTCACGATAAGAATCGTCCAGCACCGCGCGTGGTGACGCCGGGGGGCAGTGCAGGTGATGCGCCATCAGATGCCGTGGTGCTGTTTGATGGTACAGATTTGTCCCGTTGGGAGAGTCGCGATGGTGGAGATCCGACCTGGACAGTGGAAAATGGGTATGTAGAGGTGAATCCCCGCACGGGGAATATCCAGACAAAAGATGAGTTTGGGAGCGCGCAGTTGCACATAGAATTTGCCTGTCCGTCAGAAGTGCGTGGCAGCAGTCAGGGGCGGGGAAATAGCGGTGTGTTTTTGATCGGAAAATACGAGGTGCAGGTGCTGGATGGATATGACAATCCGACGTATTCCGATGGCACGACGGGTGCGATTTACAGTCAGTATCCGCCGCTGGTGAATCCGACGCGCCCGCCGGGTGAGTGGCAGGCTTATGATATTGTTTTTGAAACACCGGAATACGATGGCGACTCACTGGTGAAGCCCGCGTATTTGACGGTGTTTTTAAATGGTGTTGTGCTGCACAATCGCAAAGAGGCTATGGGACCGACCGGGCATAGAAATGTGTCGAATTATGACACGCCGCACGGGCCTACCGGGCCGTTGATGCTGCAAGATCACGGCGATCCCGTGCGCTATCGGAATATCTGGATCCGTCCATTGACTGATTATGATGAGGGTTAGAGAGGGTCTATTATTGAGGTTATAACTGAAAGAGCCGATCCGGAAATGGATCGGCTCTTTTTGGTTGACATCACATGGTTTCACCTGTTTTTTTACACGGAGAATTGAAGAGGTATTTGGTTTTTTTAGGAGCGGTGAATATTATGGGTGAGTTGCTTCGCGTTGAACATCTTCGGGCCGAGTCTGGGCAGCGCACGGATGGCTATTTGAAGGTGGCTGAGATGCAGGATGGATCGCCTGCGCGCGTTCCGGTATCCCTGGTCAATGGTGCTGAGGAAGGACCGACGATTTATTTGCAGGCGATTAGCGATGGGGATGAGTTAAATGGCATCAGTGTGATTCGGCAGGTGTTGAAGCGGCTGGATCCGAAGGTGATGAGCGGGCGGGTTATTGCGGTGTTGATTGTCAATTTCCACGCGTTTCACGCGCATCAGGCATTTAGTCCGATTGATGAAAAAAAGATGAATCGGTGTTTTCCCGGGCGCAAAGATGGTACGTCGAGCGAGCGCATTGCCTATCGGTTATTTAACAATGCGGTATTGCAGTCCGATTATTGTATTGATTTGCACCAGGGGGGGCGCCGGCCGATGATTGACGAGGTGCGCGTGCGGGTGGATCGGCGCAAGCGCATTCATCGCGCGTGTATGGAGATGGCTCAGGTGTTTGGCATTGGCTATATTCTCGATCAGCGCGGTCCGGAAGGTCAACTCGCGCGTTCTGCGCCCGATGAGGGGATTCCGACGATTGATCCCGAACTCGGTGGGTGCATCGGCTGGGATAGAGAGAGCATTCAAAAGGGTATTACGGGTGTCGAGAATGTGTTGAAGTATTACGGGGTTATACCGGGCGAGCCGTTTATACCCAAGAAGCAGGTGGTGGTGGATGGGTTTTTGACGGTGTTGGCCAATCGGGGTGGGTTTATAGAGTTTCACGCACAGCACTACGATCATTTGCAAAAGGGCGACCCCGTTGCAGATATTACCGATCCGTTTGGCAATGTGCTCGAGACATTGCGCGCGCCAGAGGAGTCGATTTTTTGGTCGGAAAATTTGTTGCCAATGGTGGCGAGCGGCGAGATGGTGGCGACGCTCGGGAAGAATATCAGGTATGTATAAAAAATCAAAAAACAGGTGTAATTTTACATTATAATGTTCAAGATCTCAGCACATGCGCGACGTGAAATGTTGCGAAGAGGGATTCCGGAAGCATGGGTTCGTGATATTATGAAAAACCCGGGGCAAATTGTTCCTGTTCGAGAAGAAAAGAAAGCATATCAATCCTTGAGAGATCTGAGAGGTAAGAAATATCTGGTACGTGTCATTGTTGCTGATGATAAAGATCCATGTGTTGTCGTTACAGTTTATCTCACGAGCAAAATTGCGAAATACTGGAGGCCAACATGAAAGTGAACTACGATTCTGAAGTTGATGTGTTGCGTATCATTTTTATGGATACGCCGATTGAGGAAAGTGATGAGGAAAAACCGGGTCTAATCCTGGATTATGATAAGGATGGAAATATCGTTGGGCTCGAAGTTTTGGATGCTTCTTTGCGCGTGAAGAACCCCAAAGCCGTTGAATATGCTGTTGATTGATGTACTCTTCGCGTTGAAGTGATATCAAAACTTAAGTTTTAGTCGAAATTTTGCTGCGCCATTTTCATCGATACCCGCCTCCACTTCAGCCCAATCTACCCGACTGAGATGGGCATCCACATAAGCATCTCCCACGCTGTAGAGCACTATCCCAATAGTTGAGAAAAGGTACAGGTTCCGCTCCTGAGTGCCCCGATCTTTGATCTGTTTGCGGCGCACTACCCATGCGATGGCCGAAGCTACTTCTGCAGTCGCAATTACACTACCTTTTACGCGCTTGCCATTGTAAAATTGTCCCCAACCGGGTAGCGCGATAGACCGCAAGACCGCACCGCGCACGCGGCGGTCCGATAAGAGCGAATCGGGCTGAGATTCCGCACTCCATGAAGGTACACTCGCGAAGAAAAGCGCGAAGATGAGTAACAATCCTTTGCCCATTGTGTTTTTCTTGTAGGTGAGAGGTCCTCTCAACCAGTCCCCAGCCCCTCGCTCTATTCCACCCTTTCCACATACACGTAATAGGCCCCCAATGAAATGCCATTTCCATCGGCGAGTTCGGTTTCGAGGCTCGTTTCACCAGCCTGGAGGGTGTAGGTGAAGGCGATGCCTTTGTCTTCTGGGCCGATGGATTGCGCTTGTTCTTCCCCTGCGACTTTGATGCGGGCGGTGCTGACGGGAATTGCATTGCCGCCGTAGTAGGGCGTGAGTTTGCCGGGGATGCCTTCGGTGATGGCGCGGTCTTCTTCGCGGGGCCATCGGCGCAGTTCAAAGGTGTAATCACCTGATTCAGACACGTCAATCGCCCAGCGACCATTGCATTCTACCCCGCGGCGGATCGCAGCCTGATTCCAGGCGCAATCGCTGTTTTCGTTGTGCCAGTCGTGGGTTGTGATTACAGAGACGGGTTCGCTTTCGGAGCCGACGATGATGGGCACGTCTTCGCCAAAGCGTTCGGAGACAAGTGCCCACCAGTCTTCGTAGTGCTGGCGCAGTTCGGCGACGACATCGGGATGTTGTTCTGCGACATTGTGGCGTTGTTCGAGATCGGTGTCCATGTCGTAGAGTTCTTCGCCGTTGACGAGTCGCCAGCGCTGTGTCATGGTCGCGCATTTGCGCCATTTGATGGGGTTTTCCACGCGCTGTGAGTCTGTGACGATTGTGCGGTCGGGCCAGTTGTCCGTGCCTTCGAGGAGGGGTTTGACACTGGTGCCGTTGATGCGTTCGCGGGCTTCGTCGGAGATGGGCACACCACAGAGGTCGCAGAGGGTGGGCAAGAAGTCGATGTTGGCAATGAGGGTGTCGATGTCGCGTCCCCTGGTGTATCCCCCTGCGGGCCAGTGAAAAAAGAAGGGTACGCGATGTCCGCCTTCGTATTCCGAGCCTTTTTTCCCGCGCATGCCATTGTTGAATCCATCTGTGACATAGCCATTGCCGTCGAGGGTGCAGCCGTTGGCGGTGCCGTTGTCGGTCATGAAGATGAAGATGGTGTTTTCTTCCAATCCCTTTTCGCGGAGGAAGTCGCGCATGAGGCCGACGTTTTCGTCGATGTTGGTGATCATGCCGTAAAAGCGATCGCGCTGGCCGGGCAAGCCGTCGCTATTATAGAGTTCGCGGTAGTGATCGGCTATGTTGAAGGGACCGTGCGGCGCGTTGGTGGGGATGTAGCAGAAGAAGGGCGTGTCGCCACAGTCTTCGATAAATTTTTTGGCTTCGTCAAACCAGATGTCCGTGCAGTAGCCTCTGAATTTTTCGGGTACGCCGTTGCGGAAGTACGTATCGTTGAAATAGGTATTGCCCCAGTAGTCAGGGGTCTGGTGTACGCCGCCGCCGCCGTGGTAAACGACCGTGTCAAAGCCCCGGTTATGTGGGTGAAATGGATAGTTGTCGCCCAGGTGCCATTTGCCAAACATGCCAGTGCGATATCCCGCTGCTTTGAAGAAGTCGGCGATGGTGGTTTCGTCTTTGCGCAATAGCGAGCGTCCCGCAATGGTGTGCCATACGCCTGTGCAGTTGCAATAGCGTCCCGTCATGATGCCCGCCCGGGTGGGCGCGCAGGTGGGGCCGACGTGGTAATTGGTAAAGCGCACGCTTTCGGTGTAAAGCTTGTCGAGGTTGGGCGTCTGGATGATGTCATTGCCGTGGCATCCAAGATCGCCATAGCCCTGATCATCGGTAATTACAAAGACTACGTTGGGAGAAGGCATAGGTATAAAAACTCCTTTCAGGATAGAAGAGGGGCTACGTATTCGGGCGAATATCTCAAGCAGCGGTAGATGACGGGGCGTCCATTTTCGTGGCGGTAGGGGTTGATGAATTCCCAGACGATTTCCCCATCTGGCGTGACTTCAAAAAGTCGGGTCTTGCCGCCTTCGCATATCAGGGTATTGCCATTGGGCATGAGCAGATTGCCGTTGTCGCGCACCTGATAGTCGTGGTCGGTGCGACAGCGCACGCGCCAGACAAGTGTGCTGTCGGGATCGTATTCAAAAATGCCGACATTGCTGCACTGCGTGACGCCCGAGCGGTCGTGAGTAGGCACGAGTAGATGGCCGTTGGGCAGCAATCGACAGTGGGACTGGACGGTGTGTTGCGTGAGGTGCCAGGTGTGGGCGGGGTCTCCGTTCATGTCGATGAGGTACACCACGGCTTCTTTGCCGACTTCCCAGTTTGGTTCTGCGAAGGTTTCTGAAAAGAGGGTGTATCCTTCATAGGCTTTGTCGGGTTTGTGCTGTGTGATACCGGACATTTCAAGAGGTCTCCTTCGCCAATCCCCATTCCGCGCGGTATTCTTCAATGGACTTGCGTTCGGACAGATCTGCTTTGGGTATTACGTCGGGGTCTTCGCCCATGTGTCGCTGGTCAGTGGCTTCTGTGGCGAGTTGATAGCGCGTGTCGCTGCTGATGCGAAAGCGGTCGGTGGTGTTTTCGAGGGAGGCGTGCATGAAGTACATGCCGAAGATGACGACATCACCTGCCTGAAATGGCGTGGCGGCCCATGTGGTACCGAGGGTTTCTATGACGTCGTAGGGGTCGTTGGAGAATGCGCCCTGGATCAAATCGTCGTGTGCATCCGATGCGCCGTAGGTATTGCGGAGACGTTCGAGTTTGTGCGATCCCAGGCAGAGGGCGAGTGGTCCCATGTCGAGGGAGATATCGCCCAGGGCTGTCCACATGGTATAGAGATTTTTGGTGCCTGCGCCCATATATACAATGTCGCAGTGCATTCCCGCATTGCCTCCCGTTCTGACGGCGCGCAGCCATTTGTGATCGAGCGAGAGCGCGGGTCCGTCCAAAAAGCGACCGAAGAAGTCCATTGTGTTTTTGCCATCGACAATGTTGAGAAAGCCGGGCCATGTTTTGACCAGGCTGTCTTTGAAGCGCATGGAGCGTTTTCTATCGCCGATGATGGCGTCTTCAAGCGTGGATCCCTCGGCGAGCAGGCCCTGACTTTCCATGTGATCGACAACTTCTTTTCGCGCTTTCATGATGTCTTCGCGGTTGTGGAAGTTGCGAATGATGAGGTACCCGTCTTCTTCCATTCGCTGTCTCAGTGCTTCCGTGTCTGTGAGGATGTCGTTGGATTCCCTCGGCGAGAAGATATTTTTCCCAAATACGAGTTCTTTTCCGCTCATTCTGACTTTTGTGCCGTCGGGGATTTGAAAGGTAGGCATGATGTGCTCCTCGTTGTGTTGGTTTATAGCATTAGTTTTCATACATTTGTTTCGCAATGTCGGTAAGTTCGCGTGCGATGCTGGTATTTGCGGGGTCGTCGATGACGTTGCGAAATTCATTTGGGTCGTTTTCGAGATCAAAGAGTTCAGAGCGCGCCCAGCTCAGATAATTGAGTTTCCAGCGGTCCGTGCGAACCATGAGGATTGGCGGTTTGCCCACATACCGATTGTCTCGCGTCAACTACCCAACGCTGAAGCATTTGGGCTTGTCGCTCGGGCATAAATGCACTCGGCAACTTTAGGCTTGTTGACACAAAGCCCTTGCTCGGATATTCCGAGCAGCGTTGCGGTCAGCATGGTCTTTGTGACCGCACGCTTTGCAAAGGAAGGATGCCTGGGTATGTCTGTTGTCTTTCTCACAATGTCCACATTCGGCACAAGTTTGGCTGGTGTATTTCGGATCCACAGGGATCACGGAAATGCCAGCACGTCTTGCTTTGTATTCAACGAATGTGCGGAGCTGGAAGAAAGACCACCCAGACAGTTTAGCACGCTGAGGCTTGCGAAACCGTTTCTGGCTCTTGCGTATGCCTGTCAAGTCTTCAAGGGCAATGGCCTTGCCAGTGTCTTTAGCCTTCTCAACGATGCGTTTGGAAATGATATGGTTGGTATTTCTGCGAAACCTACTTTCTCTGCCAGAGATAACAGAGAGTTTTCTGCGAACATTCTTGGATCTCTTGCCTTGCTTGACAAGGGCAGACGCGTTCTGCTGGAGCGACTTTTTCAGATCGTGCATCTTCTGGCGGACATTTTCAACACTTTCACCAGAGAAGGTCTCACCATCGTCTGTAACAGCAAGGTTGGTGGTACCGAGATCAACGCCAATGAAGTCTGTCGTCGGTATCGGCGTGCCGTCGGGTACATCGACAGAGACAAGTAGAAACCACTTGCCGTCTTTGCGGAGCACAAGGTCTGCCTGTCCTTTGGCATAGCCAAACTGCTCACGCTGATAGTTGCCCATCAACATTGGCACAAACACGCGGCCTTCAAGGGTAAGCAGAGATACTTTGTCTATGCCCTTGAAACTATACAGACGTTGATCATAGGGGATGCTTGCATGCTTACGGAACGAAGGTTGCACTTTTTTATCGCGCTTATACGCCTCTACAACTTGAGCAATACAGCGAATTGCCATTTGTGCAGAGAGACCAAACAAGTGGCGTAAGTCCTTGTAGTATAGCTTTTGTAGTGCAAACTTATTCGCCAGCTTGCGCTTATAAGCCTTCGGAGCAAGCCAATTGGCAGCTTCGTTGAATCGCTCAATAGTGGCTTTTAGCTTCTCGCCTGTATTGGCGTCCGGTAACAGTTGTATTTGAAGTGTCAGTTTCATATTGAGAAATATACTCAATATATTTTCGGACGTCAAGGTGGTTTTCCAGCCTTGTGATACGCTAAAGCTATAACGGGAGAGCCACTTACACTCCCACAGCTAAGGGCTTCACGGGCTGTTAGGTGACCATAACACCCCGATGCAGCGGTCTGGTGCTGGTCGGAGCAGAAGAAGAGGATGTTGGGGCGATGGTTGGTCATTATATCAACTTTGCTTTTAGTCGCTCAATATGAGATGAGACGCCCGGGTCGTCGATGATGTTGTTGTTTTCGAGTGGGTCGGTGTCGAGATCAAAGAGCATGGGTGTGTCGCCAAATCCTTCGATGTATTTGTAGCGGCCGTCATAAGCCATGCGCCAGTTGCCAAGGCCGGATAGGACGATGTCCCGATGCGTGCTGGTATTGCCTTCTATGAGGTTGCGGAGGGATCGGCTGTCCATGTCGTCGGGGATGTTCAGACCCCCGTAGTCGAGGAAGGTGGCGGTGAGGTCCAGGTTGGTCGTGGGCAGGTCATGGGTTATGCCCTGTTGTACACCGGGTCCCGAGATGACGAGGGGCACGCTGGCCGAGGGGTGCAGGGGTTTGCCCTTGCCCCAGGAATTGTGGTCGCCGAGCATTTCACCGTGATCCGAGGAAAAGACGATGAGGGTATTGTCCAACTCGCCCCGTTCTTCGAGCAGGTCTAAGTAGAGGCCGACCTGATGGTCGATGTTTTCGACCATGGCGGAGTAATTTCGGCGAGCTTCGAGGTGTTCATCGGGTGTGAGCTGGTCGTTGCGGTTCGGCTGCGGAAAATCGACGTTTTCGTAGAGTTTTGCCATGCTTTTCGTGATGTCCAGGGGCAGGTGGGGTCCGTTGAAATTGACCTGTATGAACCAGGGTTTGTCCTCGGGGACTGATTGGATGAGGTCCCGGCCATTTTGCCCGATCCAGTTGTCGCAATAGGCGTCATCGGGTAGTGGCGTGGCAAAGGTGCTCCTCTGGCCTTTGCGGTCGGCAAAGTCTTTGAGGTGCATCTGGCGTAGACCGCGTTCTTCGAGGAATTGCAAATAGGGTCCTTGCGGTTTTTCTCGCCCGCTGTTGGCGCCGTCTATTTTGCCTTCGTTGTTGACGCCGTCCGAGAACCCCCATTCTTTCAAATGGCGTTTGCCATCCAGTCCCCAGGCTGGCAGGTTGGATGTACAGGTGCCTTTGTTGAGGTCGAATTTGCCACATCCCAGTGTGTGGTACCCGCTGTCGCGGAGCAGACTATAAACGGTGGCGCGGTCTGTGGGATAGTCGTCGCTGTTTCCTTTGACCGGACAGTTGTCGTATTCTGTGCCGGCTGCAACACAGGCGCGACTGGGCGCGCATACGGGTGCGGGACAGACGGTTTTGGAGAATGTCACTCCTTTTTTTTCAAGGCGATCCAGATTGGGCGTGCGTACGGCTATGTCGGGATTGCTGCCCATCCAGTCAAAGCGAAGTTGGTCGGGAAAGAAGAAGAGGATGTTGGGACGGTTAGAGAGGTTTGGCATAAAAAAGCTCCAGAATTTTTTGTTTTAATGACTTATTTATTTTTTCATTTCACTGAAATTTGCGCCGTGATAGCGTCCGTTGCCGCCAATGCGATTGGCGGCGCAGCGCACGTCTCGGAACAGGCTCTGGCGTTTGGGCGGCATGGAGGCGAGCAGGTCCGGGTGTGGGTGCCAGTTGCTCCATTTGCTGCCGATGGTGTTGTAGAGGTTGAAGATGGCAACGCGATCGGTTGTTTCATCTGTCCAGGGCGTGGCGCTGTGGGTGAGGGCTTCGGTGAAAATGAGCAGTGAGCCAGCCGGGCATTCGTAGGTGTCCCAGATGGGTGCGTTTGGGTCGTGAATGGATTCTGGCGCGGCATAAACCGCTTTGTGGCTGCCGCTGACCACCAGTGTTCCGCCTTTGCCTTTTTGTACGGGGGCGAGTTCCCAGACCACGCGGGTTAGACCGCTATACGCTTTGCCGGGGATGCACTGATAGTGGTGCGAGTCGATTGCAAAGCGAAACAGGCCGTTGCCGTTGTGCGGACGAAAGCCGCCGACTTCACCGGTACGCGTCGAGCGGAATCGGATGTTCGATGCTTCCATGCGAAAGCCATATCCATCGGGGCTGGCGAGGTGGGGATGTGCGACAAATTCGTTCATAAAGCCGACGACTATGGGGTGGTCGGCGAGTTTTTGCAAGGGACCTGCCAGGTAGGATTGTTCGTGTTCGGGTAGCGATTGCGGGTCGTGTTTGACCTGTAGCGCATATTCGCGCATGTCGCGTATGTCGTCATCGGATAGGATGCCCGGGAAAAGCAACCAGCCGCGCGCATCAAAGAGGTATTTTTCCTCTTGTGTGGGCGCGATGGCGGTTTCTCCATCGGCGTTGGTTTGCGTGAGGTCTTCTGGTTCGACGGTCATGTTGACGCCGAGGTTTTTATCGACGATGAATGGTGTGTTGTTGGACATTGGTTGCTCCTGTTCGTTATGGGAGATACTGTGCTTGTGCGTTTTTGGTTGGGTCAAAGCTCGGTTTGTACGCCCAGGTTGTGCCGTTGGTTTGCATTGCCTCGTGGATGAGTTGCCTGCGATACAGGCTGTCTAAATTGGCTTCGGCTATGGCGTCGAGGTCATAGTTGTCGAGGATGCGCGTGAGGAGATAGGTTTCGATTTCCGCGTGGTCTGGCTGGCCACTGAGATTATTCCATTCGCCCGGGTCCGCGTCGAGGTCAAAAAGCTGCGGATCGTGTCCGTGAATGTGGTTGTATTTGTAATTGTTTTTGCGAATCATGACACAGGGGGTGCCGACTGCTTCGTGGGCTTCGACAATAATTTCTCGGTCTTCTGTTTCCGCGCCTTCAACGAGGGGCATCAGGCTGGTGCCATCACAGGGGTAGTGGTCTTCCATTCCCGCCATATCGCATAAGGTGGGCAACAGGTCAATGAGCGAGACGGGCTGGTCGATTGTGCTGCTGGCTTTGTAATGGTCTGGAAAGCGGATAAAGAAGGGTACGCGGCTGGACCAGTCGTAGAAGGTTCGTTTTTGGACCATTTCTTTTTCGCAGAGCATGTCGCCGTGGTCCGAAAAGAAGATGACGATGGTGTTGTCGTCCAGGCCATTTTCTTTTAGTGATGCGAGGAGTTCTCCCACTTTGTCGTCCATGTATGTGACGAGCCCGTAATAGGCGCGGCGCAGTTTGTAGAGTGCGTCCGGGTCGCGCAGGTCGTGTTTGCGCGTGCCGTGATAGGCGTTGAGCCATTTGTCCATCATGGAGTATGTGTGGTCCAGGTTGTCTGGTAGGAAGGGTATTTCGATGTCCTCATTTTCGTACATATCCCAATAGGATTGGGGGGGCCAAAAGGGTTCGTGGGGGTGGTGATAAGACGCGCACAGGAGGAAGGGTTTGGAATTTTTCTGCGTGCCGACGGCGTGGAGGTATTCCAGGGATCGGAAGTGCGTTTCTTCGTCGTAGCTGAGAGGACCGTGCCAGGTGTCGATTTGGAGCTTGTGTCCGTCGTAATTGGCGGCGTTATATCTGGCACGCTGTTCCATGATGGCCTGGTAATTTTCCCCTTTGGTTTCTTTGATGTGTATCCATTCGGGTTTGACCCACCGGAAATCTTCCGGGTAGATGTCTGTGGTGAGGCGACGGCTGAAGCCGTGGAGTTGATCCGCACCTATGAAGTGCATTTTGCCAGATAGGACGGTGTCATATCCGGCGCGGGTGAGGTGGTGGGCAAATGTGGGGATGTCCGAGCGGAGTTCAGCACCGTTGTCATAAGCTCCGATTTTTGCGGCATTGTTTCCCGTCATGAAGCAGGCACGTCCAGGTGAGCAGAGCGGGAAGGGGGTATAGGCCGCGTCAAAGCGGATGCCGTTTTCTGCCAGCGCGTTTAGGGCAGGCGTTTGTACGACGGGATGACCATAAGCACCCGTGAGAAAGGGCGTCATCTGGTCTGAGATGATCATGAGTATGTTGGGTTGAGACATGTGTTTCCTCTTGGTTTTAGGGGAGGCAGGGTGTATCCTGTCCATCCTTTCATCCTGCCCATCCCGATCCCTATTCCGTGGGCAAGACGTTGATAGTTTTGCCCTCTCGATAGGCGATGGCGTCTTCGATCATGCGGATGATGTCGTATTGCGGATTAAAGCCGATCAGGTCGCGCGCTTTGGTCAGGTCGTATTCGTAATGTGTGGGCGTGCCGTATAAAATGGCTTCCTGATAGGGGATGTTCAGGCGTTGAGATAAATACGGGATGGCTTCTGCCCATGTGAATGGTCGCGGTCCGCCGAGTTGGATGGCATGTCCGGCGGCTTGTGTTTTGTTTAAGGCACAGATACAGCCGTGTACTATGTCGCGCACGTCGGCGATGTGTTTTTTGTAGGAGCGACCTTTCATGTCTTTGAGGAAGAGGAGGCGTTCTTCGCCGCGCCATAGTGCTTTGAGTTCGGGAAGTCCTTTGAGTTTGCTCAGGTAAAATTGGCGGAAGTCGAGGATTTCGCCCGCTCCGACGACCAGGCAAAAGCGCAAGATGGTGATGGGCAGTTGGTGGGCGCGCCAGTACCCGTAGCACATTTCTTCACCGACGGATTTGGATAGGGCGTACCAACCGCGCGGTTCCCGGGGCATTGCGTCTTCTCGGATGGGTTCGTCCATTCCTTCGGGAGGATATTTGGCGTAGAGCGCGTCTGTGCTTGCAAAGATGAATTGTTTGATGTTGCGTTGTTGTGCGGCTTTGAGCATGTGGAAGGTGCCGCGCAGGTTGATTTCAAAGTAGTCGTTGTCTTTAAATGGGCCGCCTCCCTGAAAAGCCGCGCCGAGGTGATAGATGATATCGACGCCATCGGTGACTTTTTCCACGTCTTCGTATTCGGTGAGGCTGCCTTCAATGAGTTCGAGGTCGATGCCCTCAAATTTTTCTACGCGCGGGTCTTTGGGCCAAACAAGCCCGCGAACCTGATGTCCCTGTTCAACGAGTTGCGCCGCCAGGTTGCCGCCGATGCGCCCTGTGATGCCGGTGATGAGTATTTTCATGGGGTCCTCCTGGCTTTGGATTGATGGTTTTTGGTGATGTAAACCCCGTATGCACTGCCCTTAACAAATAATTCGCTATCTTGAGAAATGTCAATGGCATTTTCGCTTGCTTCATGCGTGTATATTCGTTTCCATAGGCCATAATTATGCTGATATACACATGTGACAGTAATTTTTCGGAGGTCTATAATGGCTATTATTTCCCGTGACGAACTGAGAGCACGCATTGAGAAGGTGCCGCGTGTATCGCTGGGGCATTTGCCCACGCCACTCGAGTTTTGTGAGCGGTTGACTGAAGCGGTTGGCGGTCCAAAAATTTATATGAAACGCGATGATTGTACGGGTCTGGCATTTGGCGGCAATAAGACGCGGCAGCTGGAGTTTACGATTGCGCAGGGTCTGGTTCGCGGTGCGGATGTGCTCATCGGTGGGGCGGGATCTCAGTCCAATCACAGTCGGCAGTTGTCAGCAGCAGCGGCAAAGTTGGGCGTGGATTGTGCGCTGGTTCTGGTGAAGGATCACAAGAGTGGCAGTACGCAGGGCAATTTGTTGCTGGATAATTTATTGGGTGCTTATGTCGATCTGATCGATGTTGAAACGCAGGAGTTGTTGGATGATGCCAAGCAGGCACTGATCGAAAAATTTGAGCGCGAAGGGCGAAAGCCTTTTGTGGTGATGCAAGCGCCCAATCGCCCGTTTGGTGCAATGGGTTATGCGCTTTGTATGGCAGAGATGATGGATCAGTTCGATGCGATAGGCGAAACGCCTACGACTGTTGTTGTGTGTTCGGGCAGTTGTACACAGCCGGGTTTGATTTTTGGGAAGACTATTCTGGGCCTGGATGTGCGGGTTGTGGGCGTGAGGCCCATTTTATGGTCTTATGATCTCAAAGACGCATTTTTGGGTGTTTTGAGACGAATGGCGGAGATATTAGATGTGGATGTCGCGTTTGATGAGTCTATGATTGAAAATGTGGATCGGTATGTCGGCGAGCAAGGATATGGGTATTGTTCACCCGAGGGCAATGATGCAATAAAGTTGTTGGCGCGAACAGAGGGGATTTTGCTGGAGCCGATTTATACGGGTAAGACGCTGGCGGGTTTGATCGATATGGTGAACCGCGGCGAGATTGGCAAAGATGAGACGGTGGTGATGGTGCATACGGGAGGGACACCTGCGTTATTTGCTTATACAGAGGAATTGTTGGATTAGTTTTTTGACCACGGGAATACCTATGAATACCGATAATACGGATTTTAATCCGCGCTATCCGCGTCATCCGTTTAATCCGCGATCAGGAGCCACACAATGTTTGCATTAACTCCGGAGCAAATCGAATTTTTTTTTCAGAATGGCTATATCTCGATTGGCAAACTTCTCGAGGATGAACACATCGAGATATTGCGCCGGGAATACGATCGCGAATTTGCAGCCGCGCGGAAGGATAACCGCTTTCGCAATCTCGCCATTAGCAATACCGACGATCTCAGTGCTAAGAACGACGCGCCTACACAGATGCTGCAAATTATGCAAATGTGTGAGCGCAATCTGCACTACCGGGAACTGATTTACTACGATCCCATACTCGATATTGCCGAGGCGCTCATTGGTCCAAATATTCAACTCTTCCACGATCAGGCACTCTTCAAGCCCGCGCATAACGGGGATGCGGTTTTCTGGCATCAAGACAATGGGTACTGGCAATGTATGCCAGCGAATCTCGTCTCCTGCTGGCTCACCCTGGACGATGCCGATGCGGCAAACGGGGCTATGCACGTTATTCCCGGCTCCCATCTCCGGCCATTCACTCATGAGCGTTCATCTCAAACCGATGCGCTGTTTAATATCGAAGATCAGGTGAAGGTATCCAAAGCCGAAATTATCGAGTTGCCCGCCGGTGGTGTTATGTTCCATCATTGCCAAACCCTGCACTACACACCGCCCAATCACACGGACCGTCAGCGTCGCGCCTTTGCCATCCATTTCATGATCCCCGGGACAAAACGCCACAAAACCGGGGAGTACATGCCCGTCTCATTCAGCCGTCCCATGTTGCGTATGCATATCTGATATACGCAACAATCGCCGATTTTAAGTCGTCCAGTCAAAGACGACCGCGAGGCGTTCGGTTTTTTTGTGCAAAAGGTCCTGGTATGCTTGCTGGCACCTTTCGGGATCGTATTTTGTGTAGATGCCATCGACATTGACGCGGCCCTCAGCCAGCCATTTGAGGGCACCGGCAAAGTTTTCAAAGACGCTGTTGGTGCGAAAGTCTTCTGGCTGGCGCGGGAGTTCCCATTCCCAGCCGCTGCGAATGGTGACGTAGTTAAAGAAGATGAGGCGGTGCAAGTCGTGTATGAGCAGGTCCGTATATCGACGCCAGGGGGAGGCAATGCAAACGACTTCGGCGCGTTTTCTCACGGTGCCTGCCGCATCGAGCAGAGCCTGTTCGTGTCCCGAGCATTCAATGGCGAGGTGGAATTGGCCCGATAGGTCGGAATTTTCCGATGGTACGGCATCCAGGACATTGTGAATCCCCGTTTCTGAAGCAATTTGCCGCCGCGGTGCAACCGGGTCACAGGCATAGACTTCGTAGCCGCAGGCTTGAAAGTTTTTGGCTGCGAGATGGCCGACGAGTCCGAGTCCAGTGATGAGTATTTTGGCGGGTGGCCGCGCCGAGGTGGTTGTGAGGGTGGTCATTGAGACTCCCATCATGCGGGCAAATGTAGATATTTCTGGCGCGAGGCCATCGGGTAGGCGAATTACCTGCGAGGCGGGCTTTCGCTGATAGGAGGCGTGATTGCCCGGGCAGAAGGCGAGGTCGCCCGGCGAAATGCCCGAGACATTTTTTCCCACTTTTTCAACTTTGAATGCCGCTGCGTATCCCGATTGTCTGGGAAAATTGTCGCCGAGATACCCGCTGTTTAATTCCGTGCCCGCGCTGATGAGGGTTGCAAGGGTATGACCTGCGACTTCGTTTGCACCGATCGCGTCTGTATCGATTTCAACGGGTAGCAATTTTGCGGTTTCGCGTTCGGTGAATGTGACTGCATATTCGTTCATGTTATATTTCCTCTTTTTCATTTTGCACATACACCGGACTTACCCACGCTTTTCCGCCATCGATTTGCGTTACGCGCACCCAATAGGGATGACAGCCGGGATGTAACTGGTTCTCAGTATGAGTAAATGCGATATCGCGTCCAATACCTGTGGGCATTTGTTCAAATACGACCTGCATATCAATACCACCTGCGTCGATTATAACCGGTCCTTTTGCTATGTCTGTAAGTTTTAACGCTTGCGACAAGACGGGTGTTCCAAATTTGAGTGTTGCATCGGGTGGCGCGTCCAGGGTTAAAATGATGCCGTCTGCATCGCCGGTTGTTACCGATGTCCACGAGACCGATTGGTCGTCGGCAGATTGAATGCCTTCGGATGCGGAATCAAATGCAAAGCCTCTGGCGCCTGCGATTCGCCCTTTGTCTATCGTTACCTCGCCGTCCCAGCGCACGAGGCGGTTGCGCGCCCGGATGCGCTGTCCGGACCACGCGATGCGTATGTCTGTTTGATGTCGGGGGATGGTTTGGGGATGTGTGTAAATGATCTCTGTGCCTCTGAAGATATCTACTTTTTCTATTGGCGCAGTACCCCAGACTTTGACGGCGATTTCAGGTGGTGTATTCGTTGCGAGGTCCGATCCCATGGGCTGTCCACCTACGGTGACGTCTATGAGAATGCGCTGCCCACTGGTGCCGTAGCAGCGCCTTGTTTTTATTGCTTCCCAGATGCTTTCTCGCGTCAGTTCTTTTGCATATACGCATGTGATTCCGCCGTAAATGCCGAATGCGCCACTGCCCGGATGTGCGGCACCCGGGCGGCCTTTGTGGTCGTCACTGCCGCAGGTGAATCCGATGCGGTAGCCTTTTTCAAGGGCTTCTTTTAAAAACCATTCAAATTCACCCCATTCGGATAGTACTTCAACCACAGTTTCCAGGTTTGGATCGTGATAGATCAGATTGGCATAGCGCCCGCCCACATGGGGTATCAGGAGCGCGTCTTTTCCCTTGAGTGCGCGGTAGAGGTCGGTTATGTGCTGGCAATCTGTATCTATATCTGATTTGTCTTCGATCAGGACATGGCTGGAGCGGTGCAACGGTCCAGCGTCGCCGGGATAATAGACGTTGTGATCGCCGCCCAAAGGCGTGTTGCCCGACCATTCCCAACCGACAAAGGCGACGAATTTGCCTGCGATATTTTGGGTATTTGCCTGGTGTTTGATTTCATTCCAGATTGCTTCTGTGATCTGAAAGTCATTTCCCTGATGTCCCGCAAAATCCATCCACGCCTTTTCTCGCGCAAAACGAAAGTAGGACGAGACCGGATTGGTTCCCACTGTTTCTTCGCTTTGTCCGTGGAGGTCTCCCCAAAAGGGTTGCGCGTTTTTGCGCGTTTCAATGCATATTAGTGGATTGCTCTCTGCCTCAATGCCGCTGTTTTCATCCCGGACGCGTACGCGATAAATGCCCGTTGTGGGGGCTGTCACATTTTCAAATCGCCTGACGCCGTGATGCTCTGGCTCAAATACAAATGTTTCGGGTAATCCGTCCAGGCCATCGGCGTCGATTTTTACTGTGCCTCTGTATCCCTCACACGGATTGCCCCATATGTCCTCGGCTTTTATTCCGATCCAGGTGGTTTCTCCAGGCGTTGTTTCAGAAGGTCCCAGGACGATGAGTTTATTGGGCGCACCGCTTACAATTGGTACTTTGGGGGATGGTACTTCTGTATATACCCACGTTCCGCACCAGTCAACCGATACCCGAAATTCAAATGCATCTTTGCAAAAGGTTTGGGCGCGGCTGCCCGCACTTCCGCCGGATGTGTCACCCAATATCAGCGTGACGGTGTCGCCTTCCGACAATGAGTCGTCAAATACATCAATGGTCACGCAATATCGCCAGGGTCGAATATAGCGCTGTCTGTCAAATACGGCTTTCAAGGTCGCCGGTCCTGTGGTCGAGACCGATGCATAAGCGGGCGCAGAGGGGTCGTCAAATTGCGGTCGCTGCCAGTCGCTCACGTCGCGCCAGGCGATTTTGATTACGCCGCCATCGTCTATTCCGTATTTGCCCACGTGATATACAATGCGCCATGTGCCCGTTTCTCCAGCGATAACCGCGCGGTCTGGGTCGATTTCTGCCCAGCCGTAATGGTTGCGAATTTGTTCCTCTGTCATGTCGTGTTTTTCTATCATGAGGTCTTTACCTTAATAGCCCTTATATCCCAACTGCTTCAGCGTTGGGAGTAGTCACTCTGCTGAATGATGTTCTCGAAAATAAAAGCCCACTGGATACATCCCACTGGGCTTATTCATATAGTTCAAAATTCCAAAATTCCATATATAATCGCGTCACGCATCCAACGTTTGCTCAAATGCCTCAAGGCTGGACACCTGGATCGCAGCACGGTGCAACTGCTTCAGGCGGTGCAAATCGTCAATCGCGGCAATGCGGGCAGACAGGGGATGCGCTTCGCTCAGGTCAAATCGAATCTCCAACACTTCGAGGATCGCTGCGATCGTGCTTCTTCTTTCACCTTGCTCAATGCCTTCCTCTCTGCCTTGCTCAATACCTTGCTCTATACCCAATTGCTTAATGTATTGTGCAAACGATGACTCGCGCATAATGGCGTCCATAAGACCCTCCTGTAATAGAATACGATTGATCAGTCTCTGATCATACTCTAACCCACTCAATATCATCAACCTGCCTAAAAAGTCAACCTTTATTGATTCATCCACCGGCAAGGCATTCGTCGCGTCAACACAGTGATGCAACCACGCTTCCGAATCTATCCCAACAGGACGTTTCATCAAAGGTACAAACGGAAACAAGCCCGAAGGTCCGCCACCGAGAATGTCCTGTCCCTCTATCTCACTGAGCCGAATCACTGTGTAGTCCATCACAACGGGACGGCCGGATATTTCCTGAATAAAGTATCCCGGATCGCGCCGACCTGCACTGCGCCGCAAATAGATCACACTGGAATAAATCGGCAAGTTGTGACGCTCTATCGCACGTATAATATAGCCCGCCATGCGCAGCGGCATAGATGGATCGTCAGTGGTTTGAAACTCGTGATGCACCAATGCCTCCCTGCCCGCAATGTGGACGCGGATGAGGCTATCGGTATATCGTGTTTCAACCGTGGATTGCTCTGTGTCGAGTATGTCGAGGACTTCTACATCGTCCTGTCCAAACGTGAGTCGGATGAAGTCTTTGGGATAGGTCTGTATGAGATCTTTGGAGACAGAATCATATTCGGCCATGTGAGATGCCCTGAGTCTGATGGGTGAATTTTACACGCAACAGTCAGACACAAAGCAAATATCGAGCCAACAGCAGAGAAATTAAGCGATAAATTGTATGGATAGTCGCTCAAGAACCCTGACAATGCTTTTAATATGCTGTATTGCGCCTCTAACTTGAATGTACGGATCGCCGTTGGAGGCACATAAAAACGGATCGCACCGGAATACAAAAGTGTACGTTTTGATCCATGGAGATGGGGTATCGTGAAAGAGTTTTACATCAAAAAATAGCGGTCTGAAATGTAGATGCGTTCACAAGCACTTTTCCGAGTATTGGCGAAAGTAGGGGAATCTGAGTATATTTTGGCGAGAGGTGAGACCGATGAATGAAGATCTTTTTATTAAACCCGTGTCGCAAGCCGGACAGGAGATGGTAGGTGCGCCACTGGCAGAACGCCTGCGTCCCCAGGTGCTGGACGATATTGTGGGGCAGGATCATCTCGTTGGGCTGGGCGCGCCCCTCCGAGTGCTTATCGAAAGCGATCGCTTGCCGTCCATGATTTTCTGGGGGCCACCGGGGTCGGGCAAGACGACGCTGGCCCGGGTTATTGCGGGTACGACGGAGAGTCGCTTTGTGTCTTTTAGCGCGGTTACTGCGGGTATCAAAGAGGCGCGGGAGATTATTGCGCGGGCGAGAGAAGAGCTACGCCTGGGCAGGCGTACCATTTTTTTTGTTGATGAGATTCACCGTTTTAACAAAGCGCAGCAAGATGCTTTTCTGCCTCATGTGGAAAATGGTGTTATCACGCTTATTGGTGCCACGACTGAAAATCCCTCTTTTGAGGTCAATTCAGCCTTGCTTTCACGCACGCGCGTTTTTGTGCTCAATTTGCTCGATACGTCCCATATTCGCCAGGTGCTGGACCGCGCCATTGCCAAT
This sequence comes from Candidatus Latescibacterota bacterium, assembly GCA_022821275.1. GTDB lineage: Bacteria > Latescibacterota > UBA2968 > UBA2968 > UBA2968 > VXRD01. The sequence continues at coordinate 30,276 of JAJEDY010000025.1, forward strand.
TCGGAACACGGGTTTCCCGATTTGCAGCTTGATGACCAGGCTTTGGATCTCATTGCCGAGACTGCGGAGGGCGATGCGCGTCGATCTCTCAACGCGCTTGAGACGGTTGCTGCGGCTGTTGAAGCTACGGGTTGTGAACTTACGCCCGAAACGGTGCGCGAAGTTCTCGGTCGCAAGGCTCATCTTTACGACAAGACAGGGGAAGAGCACTACAATATCATTTCGGCTTTTCACAAGAGTCTTCGCGGTAGCGATTCTCATGCTTCGCTGTATTGGCTCGCTCGCATGATGGCGTCGGGTGAGCATCCGCATTATATTTTGAGGCGTATGATCCGATTCGCTTCTGAAGATGTGGGCGTTGCCGATCCGCGCGCTTTACAAGTTGCGCTCAATGCCCGCGAGGCGTACGACTTTCTGGGTAGCCCCGAGGGCGATCTGTCCATTGCTCAGGCGACGGTTTATCTCGCTACAGCGCCCAAGAGCAATGCCGTTTATGCCGCGTATAATAGTGCGCTTTCCGATGTTGAAAAGCATCCCAATCTGCCCGTGCCTCTGCATATTCGCAATGCGCCGACAAAGCTGATGAAAGATCTCGATTACGGCAAGGGGTATCAATATGCACATGACGATCCAGATGGGTATATTCATCAGGAGTATTTGCCCGATAATTTGAGAGATCGAACTTATTATTATCCCACAGATCGCGGTTATGAGAAACACATTCGCGCGCTTATGGATTGGTGGGATGAATTGCGAAAGCAAAAATCTTTTTGATAACGCGCCCAAAAGTGCATCCATGCCGGTGTAAGGGCGAAGAGGTATGTCTTGACAATGCAGTAAGAGTTCCGCAGTTTTATGGATGATCGTTTACGTATGTCTATTTGAAAGGAGGCAACATGAAGGCTTTAATTTTCGTATTTACGGCAAATAACATACCCGGTTCGCCTCCGGTGAGATAGCTGACGGCGGTTTGGTCGTTTACAATCTGTCCGTCGCATTACTGTCGTTCCTCCGGAGCCGCGGGTCTGGTATGTGTGGTGGTTTTTCGCACGACATATCCATTCCCTGGAGGAGACGAACGGACATATGTACAATCCTGATTTTTGGGAAGTTCAATTAGATCAATCAGATCTGGAAATGATGCCGGATGATGTTGGCCTGTGGTACGAGTCGCCCGAAGACCAAAATTTGCGCTATAAACATGAAGACAGGGTTGGACGCCTCATCCCACAGATCGATACGCTCTTAAATCGATCGCTTACGCAAAGACAATTTGAAGCCGCTGTATTGTATTTCAAATACGGCAAGACCCAGCGGGAAATTTCAGAAATTATGGGTATTTCGCGCAGGGTGGTCAGCCAGCATTTGTTCGGTATTACGCGAAATGGAAAGTCCGTAGGCGGTGCTGTGAAGAAACTTCGCAAGCTCTGCCGCAAACACGGTATTGCAATCACAAACTAAAAAACGCCTGGGCATTATAGCTCAGGCGTTTTTATTTTTCAGGGTGCAATCTGTATAAAACTGCATCCACACTGGTGTTTATGTAACCGGGCCAACAGGTTGGTGCGGTTTGCCGATATATTGGCATCCACCGCGCAAAACGCTTTCCGGAAGCGGAGTCGCGCATATCGAAAGGAGGTTAATGTGAAACATTTTAACTCGGAGGTGAACGCCTGATTTTCAGGCTGTGACCCTTCAGACGTTGGGCCAGGGACATTGTTCCTGGCCCTTTTTTGTCAGTTCTCCCGCTGGTTTGTCGCGATTGAGCAGGTATTCCTGTCTCGCCATCATTGTCAAAATACCCACCAGAAGGCTGAGTAGCAGGACCAATCCCGCGGGCATAAATTTTCGCGTGCGGACAAATCGGCTCATAAATATGCCCGTGAGCAACAAGCCGACCAATCCGCCGGTCAAAAATCCAACGGCGGGATCGCTCAGGCTTTGCCAGTATCCAATGAGTGCAACAATACCGCAGATTGCGCCTGCGAATAGGGAGGCTGAACTTCCGGATTTCGCCTTCCCAATAATTCCTCCGACAATTAACAATATGCCGTAGATCGCCAGTGCTACTTGTGCTATTTCAATCATGGCTATATCCTCACTCTCCAAAGTATCCCCTGCTTGCCCAAACTTTTTTTGCCAGTGCTTTGGCGCCATCGGATGGTTCGATTTCTCCCAGAATACTGCTCGGCGGTTGTCCCGGTTTTTTGCGCGTGGGATCGGGTGACCAATCATCGCGCTCGTATTTTTTTCTTATGGATTCATCGCGAAAATCGGGCACTTCCATCGGTGCCGAATCGCTGATCGCTGATCGCCACGCTTGAATACCCGCAATACTCATGTCGATGCCGCGATACACGTCGAGGTAGGGTTGCTCGCCCGTGCGAATCGCTTCGGCGAAGTGGTAACTCGTGAAGAAATCGCCGCCGCCATGCCCGGCTTGTGTTGCGCGATCGTGATGTACGGGAAAATCCGGTCTGTAAACGGTTTCTACCGGTTCCCCTTTTCGCTTTTCCCACGGCTCTTTCCACACGCGCAGCCGATGTTTATCGCCGTTTCGACAATTTTCCATTACGCCCTTGTTGCCATGGATTCTGACGTAATTGCCGTGCCCGCGCAACGCGCCGTGCAGGGATTTCATTACGGCGTCATTGTCCATCCGACAGATGATCACGCCTGCTATATCCGCGCGGTTCATGTGCAGAGTTTTGGTCATATCGCCAAAATCGTAGGGTATGACAAATCCGTTCACTTTTACCGGGCGCGTGTCCGTGATGTACATTACGGGGGCAATCGAATGCGTGCAATAATAGGTCGAGGGAATCCAGTTGCGCCAGTGATTGCGCCCGCAACTGCGCCCCAATTTTACTTCCGGTGGATCGGGATGTACGTACTCGCCTTCTCCGTATTTAAATTCTCCTACGTGTCCGTTTTGGTAGAGTCGCCTCATTTCTTGATTATAGGCCGTATAGGGATAATTTTCGGCAAACATATAAATTTTGCCACTGCGCTCTACCGCCCGTGCCAGTGCGACGCCTTCGCCCAATGTATGGCAGGCAGCGGTTTCGCTCATGACGTGTTTTCCGGCGTTCAGTGCTTCGACGGCAAAGGGCGCGTGTTCGTGAAAATAATTGGCGAGTACTACCGCATCCATGTCGTGTTCCAGAAATGCCTGGTAATCTACATAAGTCGATACACCGAGTGCTTTGCCTTCGGGTCTTAGTCGCTCTTCCCAGGTATCGCAAATTGCAACGAGTTCCATTCCCGTTTCTGCTGCTGCCCGCATAAATGATCGCCCGCGTCCCACGCCGACGACGCCCACGCGAATTGGTTTGTGTTTATTATTGTCTGCCATCACGAGTTCTCCAGTTTTCGATAAAAAAAAACGGCCTATTGCCGATTTTTTCAAAAACGTACACGCATTGCTACTTACCCCTAATTCAAAATCTCGTACCGCGTATTTCGTCTTACCGGATCGTATCCCGCATCCCGAATGAGCCGTTGCATCTCCTGGAGTGTCATGGTATCCGTATGGCTCGTGCCCGCTGCGCTGACCACGTTTTCTTCCATCATTGTGCTGCCAAAATCATTCACGCCGTATTTTAAGCTGACCTGCGCGACCTTGGCACCCTGCGTTACCCAGGATGCTTGAAAACTTTTGATATTGTCCAAAAACAGGCGTGCGATGGCGATGGTTCGCAAATAGTCAAATCCGGTGGCTTTCACGCCATTCCATCGCCCCTGGTCATCGGCAAGAGCCGTGTAATCCGGCTGAAAATTCCACGCGATAAATGCGGTGAATCCCCCCGTCTCATCCTGCAAATTGCGAATGTGTTCCAGATGTTCTATTCGCTGTTCAATGGTTTCGACATGTCCATACATCATGGTCGCCGATGTGTGCATGTCCAGGTCATGTGCAATGCGATGTACAGCCAGCCATTCGTGGACGCGGTCTTTGCGAAAGCCGATGATGTCGCGCACTTCGTCCGACAAAATTTCCGCGCCAGCTCCCGGGATGGAATCCAGCCCGGCATCGCGCAAACGGCGAATGCAATTTTCGAGTGACATACGAGAAATATGCGCGATATAGATAATTTCTGTGGCGGACAAACAATGCTGATGGATTTGTGGGTAGCGCTTGCGTATTGAGGAAAAGAGGTCTTCGTAGTAATCCACGCGTAGTTTTGGGTTCAGGCCTCCTTGCATCAAAATTTCGCTGCCTTTTGGCACGTCGCCGCCCACGGTGATGAGTTCGTCAATTTTTTCATAGATCTGTTCTCTGGGCAATGTATAGCCTTCGTCGGATCCCGGGGGGCGATAAAATGCACAAAAATCACACCTTACCCAGCATACATTCGTGTAATTGATATTTCGCCCGATATTATATGTCACCTGGTCTTTGGGCCATTTGCGCCGCCGCACCACATCGGCTAATAAGCCCAATTCGGTTATATTGGGATGTTCAAACAGGCGCATGGCATCATCTGTGGAAATGCGCTCGTCGCTATATACTTTTTTAACAATGTCGTCGATCATGTCGCGTTCCATTCGAATCCTGAGAAATCACGAAATTACGGGTATTTCACCGGGGATTCCTACAGGTGTCTCTTCGACAATTTCTCGCTCGCTCGATAGAATATTGTATAGATTATCTCGCTCGACGGGATCGCGTCCGGCTTCTATAACGCGTTCGACCAGTTGTTTGCGCGTGAGTACCTGTCGGGTCTCTGTATATGAACGGCGCGTAATTTCGTATTCCTGTATTGTGCCGTCGATATCGTCTGCGCCATACCACAAAGCCACCTGTGAAATTTCAATGGTATTCATAATCCAGAACGTTTTGATGTGGAAAAAATTGTCCAGCATTAATCGCCCCACGGCTATTTCTCTTAAATCCGCGATACCCGTCGGGCCGGGCAGGTGCTCTAATTCTGTGCGTTCGGGATGAAATGACAGGGGGATATACGTCAAAAAACCATCGGTCTCGTCCTGTAATTCGCGCAATCGCACGAGATGATCGATGCGCTCTCGTGGGTTTTCAATATGTCCGTATAGCATCGTCGCATTGGTGGGAAGGCCGACTTCATGCGCCGTGCGTGCCACTTCGAGCCATTCTTCGGAATCCGCTTTGGTCCAGAATAAATCTTCCTGTACGCGATCGCTAAATACTTCTGCACCTCCGCCGGGAATGGACGATACGCCGGCTGCTTTTAATTCGATCATGACATCTTTCAATGGCTTTTTTGCAATGCGCGCAATCTGCACCCATTCAATAGCGGTAAATGCTTTTACCGCCACATCGGGCCGCACGTCTTTTACCGCGCGCACGATATCGAGATAGTACGAATAGGGCAGTTTGGGATTGATGCCCGCGACCATGTGGATTTCAGAAATGGGCAGGTCGATGTATTGCAACACGCGTTTTTGTATATCTTCGGGTGATAATACATAGCCCCGATCATCTTTTGGTTTTACGTAAAAGGAGCAAAACCGGCACAGCTTGTTGCAGACGTTGGTATAGTTGATATGCTGATTTCGAACGTACCACGCCACATTGCCACACATGCGTTCGCGCGAGATATTGGCCAGGTATCCCACGGCATTGAGGTCGGGCGTCTCGTAAAGTCGCATGCCATCTTCGGCAGAAAGTCGTTGTCCCAGGTTTACTTTTTCTTCAATGTCTCGGAGATCGTCGGGAATTATCGGTCTCACGCTATGCTCCTTATACTGTTTTACGGTTTTGCTGCCAGCATTTCGCGGGCGTGTTGCATGGTCAGTTCTGAAATCTCTTCGCCGCCCATCATCAAAGCGAGTTCGCCAGCACGTGCCTCTTCATCCAGTGGGATTACCCGGGTTACTGTACGTTGATCGGCCATTTCTTTTCTGGCTGAAAAATGTCGATCAGCCATTTTTGCAATTTGTGGTAAATGCGTAATTGAAATGGTTTGATACGTTTCTGACAGGTCGCGCAATTTTTTGCCTACAACCTCTGCAATGCGTCCGGAAATTCCGATGTCGATTTCGTCAAAAATTAACACCTGCACCGAAGCGGTATGCGCCAGCACGGTTTTCATCGCCAGCATAATACGCGAGATTTCGCCACCCGACGCCACTTTTGCCAGTGGGCGAATGGCTTCGCCCGGGTTGGTCGAAATAAAAAACTCGCCGCGCTCTATACCTTGTGGTCCCGCTTCAAATCGCTGTCCATCGCATTCTATCAAGCCATCGGGGTCTGGACGCCGATTCAATTGAACGTCAAATTGCACATCGGGCATGCCCAGTTCGCGCAAGGCACGGCATATCGCCTTTGACAATTTGCCAGCGGCTTTGTGTCTTCCTTTTGACAATTTCTCACAACGATGCGCGAACGTTCGTATTGCGTCGTCGATTTTGATCTGAATTTTTTTTATAGATGCTTCGAGTTCGTCGGTCAATTCCAATTCTTTTTCGGCTTTTTTTTCGTAGGATAGCACACTTTCCAGATCGCCGCCATATTTTTTTTTCAGCGCGTTCAATGTTTCTAATCGCTCTGTTATTTCTGATAGGCGTTGGGGATTGTGTTCTACGCGATTGGCGTAATCGCCAAAGGCGCGGGCCAGTTCCTCTGCCCCATATCGCAGGCCATTGAGTTCTTCGGCTATCGGCTCCAAACTGCTGTCCATTTGTGCGGCCTCATTTAAGAGGTGCGAGCCTTCGCCGAGTTGGTCGGCCACAGATTGCTCACCTTCATAAAGCACCTGTTCGATCTGGTAGGCGATCTCGAGTAGCCGTTCTGCATGCAAAAGCACGGACTGTTCGCGTTGCATGCGTTCGTCTTCGCCAGGCTGTGGTCTTGCTGATTGGATTTCTTTGATCTGAAAGTCCAACAGTTCGCGCCTTTCTCTTTGGCGCTGGGCAACAGCAGTTTTTTCGAGCAGTCGATTTTGCAACTGTACCACCTGGTGGTATGATTTTTCGACCTGTGTGCGTGCTGCGATCAAGCCGCCAAAGCCGTCTAAAAAGTCCAGATGCTGATCGATATTCAGAAGCGATTGATGGTCGTGTTGACCGTGCAAATCGACCAGCGCACGGCCCAATTCCCGAAGTGTGCGCACGGGAATGGACAGACCATTGGCGTAGCACCGACTGCGCCCTTCTGATAGTACATCTCGCCGCAAAATCAGTTCACCATCTTCTGTCTCTATACCCATAGCGTTCAGGAGTTCGAGTGCGGGATGTTCGGGGTAGAGTTCAAAAATGGCTTCTACCGTACATTTTTTTTCGCCTGTGCGGATCACATCGGGACTCGTCCGCATACCGAGTATCAGACCCAATGCGCCGACCAGAATGGATTTACCAGCGCCGGTTTCACCCGTGATGATATTTAATCCTTTGCCAAATGCGACTTCCATGTCGTCGATCAGGGCGTAATTTATCACATGCAATTGAGACAACAAGGCGCAACTCCTTTACTCGTCTCGCCGATCCAGGCTCCAGTCCAATTTGCGCTGCAACAGATCGTAAAAAGTCAACCCCTGCATATTGATAAAACGCACGGGTTCGGAGGCCCGTTGCACTGTAACGGGTTCTTCAGGAGAAAGCGAACATACTGTGCGTCCATCTGTGGATAACATGATTTCATCAGACTGATCAGCTATCACCTTAACCGTTACCGATTGACCGCCCGGCATCACCATTGGACGCAAAGATAGCGAATGCGGGCATATAGGCGTGGCGATCAGCACGGACAAATTTGGATGTACTATTGGGCCGCCAGAAGACAGGCTGTAACCCGTGGATCCCGTCGGCGTTGCCAGAATCAATCCATTGCCGTAAAAAGAACTCACGGGCCGACCTTCAACCAGCATTACGACCTGGACCAGACGCGCTTTGACACTGCGTTCAATTACGACCTCATTGAGCGCAAACGCTTTTTTTGTGCGGGTGTGTGCGTGTAGGGCAATGCGCTCTTCAACGGTATAATCGCCACATAACAACCGATCCAGACCATCGTCCAATTCGCGGGGTTCTGCGCCCGACAAAAATCCCAATCGCCCCAGGTTCACACCCAAAATTGGCGTGCTGTGCGGATAAACCACATCGGCTGCGCGCAACAAGGTGCCATCGCCGCCCATCGCCACAATGATGTCAGCGCGTGTGGGCAACTGATCGACCGGACAAAACCATTTGGAATCAGATGTGCAAATTTGCCGCAAGTTATCGGCGATCAGTACCCCAATGCCTCTTTGATGGATGCGCTGGGCCAATTGATCGACCGCAACGCCTATCTCTGGCTGGGTCGGGTTCGAAAACAAACCGATGGACTTCATTCGTCTGCAAACCCTTCGCCGTTGGAATCTATGGATACCAATTCAAATTCACCATCGCTATCGCGTATCAGCACTTCAACCTGTTGCCGCGCATCTTCTAATAAACTGCGGCATTGATTGGATGCTTTTAGACCTTCTTCAAACACTTTTAGTGCCACTGACAAGGGCAGTGCACCTTCTTCTAAACGACCCACAGCCGTCTCCAATTGCTTCAAAGCCTCTTCAAAAGTGGGGTCTGCGGTTTTCTTTTTTGGCATTGGATTTTACCTTTTTATTTTTTCTACCCGACAGGTTGCCTCGCCTTTTGCAAACCGAATGTGCAGATGTTCACGGTGTGTCAAAACGCCTGCATCAGACACGACCGAACCATCTTTACGTTGTACAAGGCCAAATCCCCGCGCGAGTACTGACAGTGGACTGAGCGATCCCAATTTGCCGGTCATACGATGATAGTCGGCTAATCTGCTTTCAAATAGCCGTCGTATGAGCGCGTATAAATCGCGGTGTAATTCATCGACGTGTTGCGCGTTCTGAAAGATCAAATCGGACAATCGCCGCATGCCATAACTGCTTTCGTGCATTTCTATCAGATCTTTATTCTCGTCTAACAATCGCTGCATGGCTTCCCGCGTGCGGAGTGTGAGACGTCCAACATGTTCGCGCACTTCTAAAACATCGCGTACGGCGATTTCTGCGGCAGCCGAAGGGGTGGGTGCGCGCACGTCAGCCGTCAGGTCTGATAGGGAGATGTCGATCTCATGTCCTACGGCTGAAATAACCGGGATCTCGGAATCCGCAACTGCCCGCACCACTGTCTCGTCGTTAAATGCAGCCAAATCTTCAGCCGAGCCTCCGCCCCGTCCGACAATCAGTACATCTACTTCTCCAAAGTCATTGAGATCGGCAATGCCTTGTGCAATATCTTCTGGCGCGTCTAATCCCTGCACCAGTGCGGGGCGCAAAACAATGCGAATAGCGGGAAACCGCCGCTCCAACACATCCAAAATATCTCGAAAAGCTGCGCCTGTCCGCGAAGTCACAACCCCAATGGTTCTCGGGTATTCGGGTAGGGGACGTTTTTGGTCTTCGTCAAACAGGCCCTCTTCTGATAATTTTTTTTTCAGTTTTTCATAGGCGATTAGCTGTTGTCCCACGCCTGCGGGGAGCAACTGTGACACATTAAATTGATATTCGCCCCGTCGTTCATACACCGTCAACTGTCCCTGAGCCAATACGGCCATTCCCGCTGTGGGACGAAATCCGGTTATAGAACGCGAGCGCCACATGACACAGCGCAATTGGCTTTGGGGGTCTGAGAGCGTGAAATACCGATGTCCGGATGAGGGCTGAGAGAAGGAGGTCAATTCACCGGCGACCCACATGGGCGGAAATTGCATCTCGAGGGTTTGCTTGACCGCTTGTGTGACGTCCGATACGGAAAGTGGGCGTTCCACCTTATACCTCCTCTAAATCGAGACACAACCGCTCGATGTGTCGAGCGCGTCCAGAGCATTCATCCACATCGATGAGCACACCGCAGAGTTTTACATTACCTGTGGCTGGCTCAAAACGCACGGGCATCTGATTTATGAATCGGCGAATCGCAGGTTCTTTTTTTGCGCCAATAACCGAATCGTGAGGCCCTGTCATGCCAACATCTGTCATATACGCGGTTCCGCCGGGCAATATCTCATTATCGGCGGTTTGAACATGGGTATGCGTACCCAAAACCGCGCTGACTTTGCCATCCAGGTAGTGCCCCAAAGCAATTTTTTCCGAGGTCGCCTCGGCGTGAAAGTCGATGAGAATAATGGGCGTTTTCTTTTGCAATTCCTCCACGGCGCATTGCCCCGTTCTAAAGGGGCAGTCCAAAGCCATTTTCATATATGTTCGTCCAAGCAGACTGATCACGGCAACCGACGTTCCGTTGCGCGCTGAAAAAACCGCTGCGCCAATACCCCCAACCTCTTTGGGAAAATTGGCTGCACGCAAAATCCGGTCACCCGTTTGAATATAGTCAACCGAATCTTTTTGATCCCAGACGTGATCGCCCATGGTAATTACATCGGCACCGTAAGCGTGAAATTTTTGTCCGATTTTTGCCGTAATACCAAAACCGCCAGCAGAATTTTCGCCATTGACAACGCAAAAATCAATGGCGTGCTGTGCGATCAGTTGAGGAATCAAATGTGCGGCGGCCCGTCGCCCGGGCCTGCCATAAACATCGCCTACAAATAGAATTTTCATTCGCTATTTTTTATCGCGCAAAGTTGACGGCGCGCACCTCGCGAATTACGGTCACTTTTATATGCCCCGGATACGTCATTGTTTTTTCCAGTCGTTCGGCAATTTGGGCAGATAATCGCTCGGTATCTTCATCGCTGATTAACCCATAGTTGGCGACGACCCGAATTTCCTGACCCGCTTGAATGGCGTAAACCGCATCTACTCCCTCTATTTCTCGGGCAGTTTGTTCCAAATGCTCCAATCGCCGTACATAATTTTCCAACACCTCACGCCTTGCGCCCGGGCGAACCCTCGAAATGGTGTCTGCGGCATCGACCAGCACTGCAATTGGCGAGATTGGATCAGCCTCGCCGTGGTGGGCTTCAATCGCGTTGATTACCTCGTCATCCTCACCGTATTTTTTTGCCATATCAGCGCCATTTTGGCCGGGTGTACCTTCAAATTCGTGGCTGATTCCCTGACCGATATCGTGTAGTAGGCCAGCGCGTTTGGCGAGTTGTGCATCAAGCCCCAAATGCGTGGCCATCATCCCTGCTAAGAAAGCCACCTCTTTGCTGTGGTTTAACATATTTTGTCCATAGCTCGTCCGAAACTTTAATCGTCCAAGACATTCAATCAGGCGATCATGCAAGCCGGGCACTCCCATGTCAAAGATGGCCTCTTCACCCGCCTGTTGAATCAATTCGTGCATAATTTCTCGCGATTTTTCAACCACTTCTTCGATCCGGCCCGGATGAATGCGTCCGTCCATTAAAAGGTGCTCCAAAGCTGTCTTGGCAATTGCACGGCGGATGGGATCAAACCCGGACAGCACGACGGCTTTGGGGGTATCGTCAACAATCACATCCACGCCAGTACACATCTCAAAAGCTCGAATATTGCGCCCTTCGCGTCCGATAATTCGACCTTTCATTTCATCGGCTGGCAACTCGACAACTGTTACCGTTGATTCTACCGTATAATCGACTGCCAGTCTTTGAATCGCACTCGCGATAATTTCTCTCGCTTCATCATTGGCCCGCGCTTGTGCGTCTTCCCGTATTTCTTTTAAGCGCCAGGCTACTTCGCGCTGGGATTCGGCTTCCAAATTTTCCATCAATTCGCGTTTGGCCTGCTGGCGTGTCAGGGCCGCAATGCGTTCTAATCGCGCATTTTGAGCCTCCAAAATCGCTTCCAATTCCAGTTCTTTTACGGTTAATTCGTCCTGCTGCTGTACCAATTTTTGTTCCAATTCTTCCATTTGTCCAGCTTTGTGGTTGATCAGATCTGCACGTCGATTCAGCTCGCTCGACATGCGATCTAATTCTTCTTCTTTATGTGCCACTTCATTGTTGCGGTCTTCCAGTGCTTTTTCGGCCTGTACGCGCTCGTGATAAATCTGATCCTTAGCTTCTAAAAGCGCGGTGCGTTTTTCAGTTTCTGCTTCTCTTCGAGCATCTTCCAAAATTTGTTCGATTGAGGCGTCGGTGCGGTAAAATTTTTTGTGTGAAATTTTACTGCTAATCAGCCATCCCACAACAAATCCCAGCACCAACAGACCGGTAGATAGCGCAATTGCAGATACGATTTCCATGACCTTCTCCAATGTGGTATTAAAAGAAATCCCCACCGCGCTTGTGCTCATTTTTAAGGACAAACGCGACGGGGTTCACAATCCCGTGAGATAGCTTGTCTCACACTCGCATTGTGCGATATACTCACTTGGTTCGTGAGGTAAAGGTTACCGAGTCTGCGAGTTGATCGGCTTTCTCGCGTGAAATCCGATCCATCTGGCGACTTTCTTCCTCGATCTTAAAAAGCTCATCAGCCAAATTCACAGCCGTTAATACAGCTACTTTCGATCTATTGCTCAGCGCAAGAGCACTGGCTACTTCGCGCATTTTTTGATCGATATAACTCGCCACCTCGCGGATATGTTCGGGATCAGTATCGCTGGCAATGCGATATCCTGAGCCAAATATCTGAACGCGTACGTCGGACAAACCAGACATCACTCATTGTTCTCGGGATTTAAGGAATTGAGGCGTTGCAACATCGCCTCGACCTTATCCAGGATTTCCGCCTTGTTGTCTATTAGAAGTATATTGTCGTTGTAAATGTCTTGCAGCCGATCTCGTTCGTTACGCAGAACCACCCGTTCTTCTTCGAGGCGCGATATATCTGACTGCAATGCCTGACTCTGTTGCTTTAATTCGGCATTTTCACGACGCAAATCTTCAATGGTTGCAACGGCGTTGTCAATTGCTTCAACGAGCCGATCCACTCCCTCTGCCACTGCTCCCGCGTTAATATCTATCAGCCCCACTTCCTCATCCACTTCCTCATCCACTTCTTCTACTTCTTCGGCATCTTCGGCACTGTCTTCTACTTCTTCTACTTCTTCGGTGTCTTCGGTGTCTTCGGCGCTGTCTTCCACATTTTCATCCGCTTCTTCTTTCGCATTTCTAACTATCCAGGGGTTCATATCCATGTCTGCTCCTTAGAAAGAAATCAAAAGCTTATTAAATATAAATAAATATATAAAAGCAATTTAACATCATCTTATCCGAAAGTCAAGCTCGCCCCACGAGGATTAGGCCCTCATGCAAAAAGCGAAATCCACACGGTGCCGGATTTCGCTTTTTGGGATCAATGAGATACTCAGGCATTTTGCTTAACCCTTTCGGCCAGGGCGGCAAATGCATTGGTGTCGGTTATGGCCAGATTGGCCAATACTTTGCGGTTGATAACAATACCATCTCGCTTTAAACCAGCCATAAATCGGCTGTAAGTCAATCCGTGTTGCCTGGCAGCTGCGTTGATTCGGGTAATCCACAATGCTCTGAAGTTTCTTTTTTTTTGTCTGCGGTCGCGATAGGCGTATTGCAATGCGCGATCCACAGCGTTGTTGGCTGTGCGTAGCAGTTTGCTGCGCCCTCCCCGATAGCCCCTGGCTTGTTTCAAAATTTTTTTTCGCCTGCGTCTCGATGCAGGACTATTGGTTACTCTCGGCATTTTAATCTCCAATGAACAGTGATCACCAACCCCTGTCAAGACGCCAGAAGGCGATTGACGCGGCTTTGGTCAGTGTCGTGAACATGCGCAGTTTGACGAAGGCTTCTTTTGCGCTTGCTCGTCTTTTTGGTCAGGTTGTGCGCTGCTGTGGCCTGGCGACGGCTGATTTTGCCAGAACTGCGCTTTTTGAAACGCTTTTTAGCGCCACTATGGGTTTTCATTTTGGGCACGACAAACTCCTTTGGGAACAACGTCACAGATCAGTTGAAGCGGACTACGACTGAGATTTTGGCGCGACAATCATCACGAGCTTTCGCCCTTCGTCGCGGGGATGCGTTTCGATCTGCCCAACGTGTTGCAAATCGTCTTCAATGCGCTGCAATAAGTCGCGGCCCATATCGCGATGTGCATTTTCTCGTCCATAAAACTCAATGACAATCCGCACTTTATGGCGCTGGGTCAAAAATTTCTCAGCATGCCTGATCTTAAATTGATAATCGTGATCGCTGATACGAACACGCATCCGAATTTCTTTTAATTGCGAGGCACTTTGACGGTTTTTCCTGGCTTTTTTCCCCCGCTCATACCTGTATTTACCGTAGTCCATAATCCGGCAAACAGGCGGGCGTGCATTTGGCGCAACTTCGACCAGATCAAGCCCAGCCCCCTGAGCCATTGTCAGGGCTTTGCTCGTTTCTACAATACCCACTTGAGCACCTGATTCACCGATTAAACGAACCTGTGGAATGCGAATCTGCCGATTCACACGCGGCCCGATTTCTCGTCTGGTATCTCGACTTCTTGAACCTCTATTGATTGCGATCACCTCCAGATTGGATGTAGGGAACTCACAAACGCATGGTGCGTTATGACAATTGTTTGGATTCGACCTCTGTCTGAATACGCGCGATTAAATTTTCCAGGCTCAGCGCACCCAAATCCCCCTGTCCATGACGGCGAACAGACACTGTGCCATTCTCAACTTCCCGCGCACCAACGATAAGCATATAGGGTACTTTTTGAACTTCTGCCTCTCGAATTTTGTAGCCCAGTTTGGCATCCTGATCATCTACTTCAACGCGCACCTGATCATCCCGAAGCAGTTTGGCAACTTGCTGTGCATAGTCGGTAAAACGATCCGATACAGGTAGTATAACGGCCTGTACAGGCGCCAACCACACGGGGAAATTGCCAGCATAGTGCTCGATAAGCGTGCCAAAAAATCGTTCTATTGACCCCAAAAGCGCGCGATGTACCATATAGGGGCGATGCATCTTGCCATCTTGCCCGGCAAAAGTCAGGTCGAATCGCTCGGGCAGGTTGAAGTCAAACTGAATTGTCGAACACTGCCATTCACGCCCCAGTGCATCTCTAATTTGCACATCAATTTTGGGTCCGTAAAATGCGCCGCCGCCTTCGTCCATGCCGTATTTTAAGTTCTGTGCGTCTATCGCAGCCTTTAGGGCATTTGTCGCCATATCCCAATCGTGGGGATCTCCTGCGGCTTTTTCGGGGCGCGTGGAAATATCGATCTTAAAATCTTCGAGACCAAATGACCGCAAGATAAACAGCGTAAAATCTATGGCCCGTTTTATTTCACTTTCGACCTGGTCTGGGCGGCAAAAGATATGCGCGTCATCCTGTGTAAATCCGCGCACTCGCAAAAGCCCGTGCAGCACGCCTGCCTGTTCATAGCGATAAACCGTTCCCATTTCTGCCCAGCGGAATGGCAACTCGCGATAACTTCGACGACGGCTTTTGTAAATCATGCTGTGAAATGGACAATTCATGGGTTTTGCGAAATATTCCTGTCCATCGACATCCATCGGCGAGTACATATTTTCGCGAAAAAAATCCAGATGTCCGCTCGTTTCCCACAGGTTGGATCGCCCAATATGAGGGGAGCCAACGAGTTCATATCCGCCATCGAAATGGGCGCTGTGCCAGAATGATTCAATCTCGTGTCGAATTCGCATTCCCTTAGGGTGCCAGAGCACCAGGCCTGGACCTACATTGTCATTTATCGAATACAGGTCTAATTGCACGCCCAAAGTGCGGTGATCCCGGCGTTTGGCCTCTTCGAGTTTGTCGAGATATGCCTGCAATTCTTTTTTGCCGGGAAACGAGATGCCGTAGATGCGTTGCAGCATTTTGTTGTTTTCATCGCCCCGCCAATAAGCTCCGGATGCGTTTAACAACTTGATGGCCTTAATGCGCCCTGTTGACGGTAAGTGTGGCCCCCGGCACAGATCAAACCACCTGGTATTTTTGTAGATGCTCACGGTCTCATCGGGCGCAATGGCGTCTAAAAGCTCGAGCTTGTAGGACTCACCCAAATCGCGAAAGCGCGCGGAAGCCTCATCGCGCGAGATTTCCTCGCGAGAAAAGGGCTGGTCTTCTCTGGCAATGTCCAGCATTCGCGCTTCAATTTTTTCCAGTTCATCGGGTGTAAAGGGCCGATCGACATCAAAATCGTAATAGAATCCGTTTTCAATGGGCGGACCAATGGTTACTTTGGCAGTGGGAAACAAATCCTGCACGGCTTGAGCCATCACATGTGCTGTGCTATGCCAGTAAACCTCTTTGCCCCCAGCGTCGGCAAAAGTCAAAATCTCAACTTCAGCATCTGAAGCAACCGGGTAACTCAAATCTACAGTTCGACCGTCAACCCGTCCGGCCAGCGCTGCGCGAGCAAGGCCGGAGCCAATGGATTCGGCCACTTGTAGCACGGTTGCGCCGCGCTCAATTTTTTTGGTTGAACCGTCGGGAAGCGTAATGGTTATCGAGTGGTTTTCGGCCATAAAAAAAATCGCGCTCGGAAATTGCCAGCGCGCGAAATGTGAAATCGTGGAACTATTCGGTGAGCAGTTTCGCCCGCAAACATCCCTCAGCAATTGAGATTAAAAGATAGAAACCTGCCAAAGTCTGGTAAATCTATAATAAGAGCATCGGAGTGTCAAGCGGAAATTCTCCCATTGCAGAGATAGAATCGCAACCTCAATCCATTGAATTTTCGAAACTTATTGGGCCTCATCCAAACCCAATCCCGTCAAGTCTGCAATATTCCCTGCTTGTTCGGCTTCATATAGTCGCCAGATCACGCGCAATCCCTGCAAGCTGCTTTTGCCATCTGTCAGCGGTGTTTGCCCAGTTTCAATGCAATCGAGAAAATGGGCCATCTCGTTTTCCGTGTGTTTGCCCGGCTCTGTTTCGAACAAAATTTTTTCATGACCGCGTATGATGTGCGCGAGCTTGCCACCTGAGAGGTTGGCGTCGAGCAAACCTTCTGTGCAATGCGCGTGGATTGAGTATCGCAACCGGGTGCCTCGCGCGCCCCAGGTGCCAAAATGATATCCCAGTCGGCCCTCTTCAAATTCTATCGTCACATTGCTCGTGCCTTCTCGCTCCATCCACGGTGTACCAAAATTTGTGCCCATGTGCATGCCCTTGACGGGTCGCCCCAAAAACCAGAGTAGCAAATCGATATAATGACAGCCATGACTAAACAACTGTCCTCCGCCCAATCGCTCTTTGCTCGATGCCCAGTGATCGGGGGGATACCGGGTGAGTTGCTCGGTCCAGATCGACACTTGAAATACATCGCCGTACGCGCCTTCATCTAATAATGCTTTCAAATGCTGTACAATTGGATGAAATCGCATGCAATACGCAATCATCAGCACTTTGCCCGAGGCTTCAGATGCCTCAATCAGTTCTTTACAGGCGACTTCGTAATTGGCCATGGGTTTTTCGAGCAGGACATGAACGCCGGCATTGAGGCAGGCCTGTCCTACGGAAAAGTGTAAATGGTGGGGTAGCGCGAGCAATACCGCATCTACCGAGTCTAAAATTTCGCGATAATCTGTCGCCACACAGGCTCCTGGAAATTGCTGCGCGACTGCTTCTGCGCGTTCTGGAACAACATCGACAGCAGCGGCCAATGTGACCCGATCGCTCAGCGTGTGAAATCGCCGCATGTGTGCGCCCCCCATGCCACCGCATCCGATCATACCCAGTTTGATCATATACCTGCCTCCCTAAGGCAATTGCAACATTTTGTGGATGCGACACGACAATCGCCAGTTGGGATGTCGCGACAAAATGTCCAACGCCTTGTTAATATATCGAGGTTTGCTCGATTCGGGCTGTAAATAAATATATTTTGCGCGGTTTTCATCGACCATATTTTCGCAAAATGCCTTGCCCACCACGTATTTGAGTTCGGTGATATGCGTGAGACCATCGGCAATTTTTTGCCGTTTGGGCGATACGGTCCAGTGTTCAATTAGATCGCACAAAACAGGATCTGGATCAATCGTCCCATTTGTTTCGATGTGCAACCGAAACCCCGCGCTGACGAGTTCCCTGCACAGTGGCGCAATGTTTTGCCCCAGCGGCTCTCCTCCGGTCAAACAGACCCACTTTGCGGGATGACGCACGACTGTATCGACTATTTGAGAAATGGTCATTTCCTCAAAAGAATCAAATTCCGTATCGCAAAAAAAGCAACGCAAATTACAACGCGCGAGCCTGACAAATGTTGTGGGTTGCCCCACGCGCAGGCCCTCGCCTTCTATGGAATAGAAAATTTCATTGACTTGCAATATCGCGCCATTGTCGCGCCAAACAGGCATTTGATCTTTGGATGCCGGAGGGGTCACATTCAAGCCTTTATGAATAGCTCTGTGTGTTTTCGCGTGTTCTTAAAAGAAATATATCTCACGCGCGTCGTATTTGCAAGCATTGCAACAAATAAAAGAAAATACTTGACATATCATTTCAGAACGCCTAATTTCTCAGCAACTTAACTGAATTCAATTAAGTTTTCTTCCCCATCGTTCCCCCCAATCCCCACAAATAGAATTTTAACCGAATTTTAAGGGACGATGAGATGCCTGAACAAACCCTCCCTTTTGTTTTTGAGACGCCTACGGGCATTCTGAGTGGGCGCGATCGAGGTGAAGTCCTGCTCAATCAGCTTATGGCATTTATGCAAACAGCTGATGACGATGCAGTTACGCCTCTCGATTTTGCCAATGTCTCGTTTATCGATATCTCCTGTGCCGACGAGTTGCTCTGCAAACTCCTCATGCGTATTGGTAGTGGGGAGCTTGGCAATCGCTTTACCTTTATCCAAAATGCCAATGATTCTGTGCGTGAGACCTTCGAGGCCGTGCTCAAATTGCGCGATCTGGCCGCGCTTTTCAAAGATGACGAAGGCGATATTCATGTGCTCGGGGTACTCAAAACGCCTATTCGAGAAGCCCTTGACGTCGTTCTCACACAAAAAAAAGGTACGTCTTCCGAGTTTGCCCACGCACTGAGCAAAAATATCAATATTGCATGCAATCGGCTCAATGCCCTTCAAAAAATGGGCCTCGTGTGCCGCGTGCGCGATGGGAGTGTGCCCGGAGGTGGTCGGCAATTCTTTTATGAATCAATCGTATGATCCGTAGATTCGCTTCCTGGAGCCTCTAATGCTCGATTACGGTTTGCTCAAACGCCAGATTGACCAGATGGCGGTTGATGCCAGTACTCTACAAGACGACTTTTTTGCCCGTATTGATCTGGCGTGTTCTGAAATGGACCGCTGGGGAGATGCCTGGGAGACTCTGGGTATTAAAATTGCGCGCAGTCGCACCTCCTGGCTGGTTGCCCAACTCGGCGGGCCTGTTACCGAGGTGTGCCCAAAACCCGATCGCCCAAAAGAACTCACCGTTATTGCCGCCGATGGGTCTCAGATATTCCCCGATCGGCACGAAGTCGCCAATTGTTTTCTGATCAATATTGGCTATGTCGTCATTCATTACGGCACGGGAGAACGCCCGGTGTTAAACAGCGAACCAACGCTTTTTTACGATGAAGACGACCTCTATCAGGAATGGGCGGGCAAACGGAGTCCGATCACCCGTGAAGTCGTTGGCGTGCGGCGCAATGCCATGGAACTCGAAAAGGTGGTCGCCCTCTCTGCCCAGGCACACGCAGAAGGCCGAACATGTGTCGGGCTGACCGATGGAACGCTGATTTTGTGGATGCTCGAAGGCAAACCCTACGATTTCCGCCGTGAAACCCTCCAGACCACGCTCGCCGGTTTGGAGCGTTTGCGAGAACTCCGCGTTCCCATTGCCGGGTATATTTCAGATCCCGGCAGTGCCGATGTACTCAATGCCATGCGCGTGGGTCTTTGTCCCGAGCAGCCCCCCAATTGCGACAAGTGTCCGTGGAAAGCAGCCGAGGCGCAGTATCTTCTCGATCTCGATGGCGATTCCGAACCGCCTGCGCCCATTCCCTGTGAGCCCATTGCCGGCGTTACCGACGATATGCTGTACGCCCGCAAACTCAAACGCGGCGAGCGCAGTGGCGTTTATCGCAGCGCGTCTAAAATTCTCGAGGACTACGGTCCCCACCGCATTTGCTTTTTTTACGTACACACGGGTTGGGAAATTGGACGCGTCGAAATTCCCGAATGGGTTGCCGAAGACCGCGAGTTGCTCGATCTCGTACACGCTACGGTTGTCGATCAGGTCGATAAGGGACGCGGATATCCCGTCGTCTTATCCGAATCCCACGAACGCGCCGTTGTGCGCGGAGCTGACCGAGACATATTTTTTAAGTTCTTAAAAGACGCTTTTGTCAAAAACAATATCAAAACCGAACAGTCGCTCAAACAACTCAAAAAAATGGCTGCGGCTGTGTAGAGAGACTATCATCATGGCGACTCAATTTATCCTTACGGATTATATTAACGACCTTATGGCGCAGGCGGAATACGACAAACTTGAAGACGGTACATTTGGTGGACGTATTCCCGTATGCAAAGGTGTGGTGGCGTTTGCCAATTCGCTTCGCGATTGTGAATCGGAACTTCATTCCATACTTGAAGATTGGATTTTCGTGGGTATTAAGCTTGGACATAGACTTCCTGTAATTAATGATATTGACTTAAACAAGGTGCCCATGTATGAATCGTTGGACACCGTGTAAACGTCGCGATTTTATTCGTCGTCTTCGCAGACTCGGATTTGAGGGTCCCTATTCGGGTACACGTCACCAATTTATGACCTATCAAAATCATCGATTGTCCATCCCATCCAATTCTGAATACTCTGTTCCACAATTGAGGTTTATGGTCAGAGAAATTGAAGCAATTCTCGAACGCGAAATTACAATGTCAGACTGGTACGCCCTTTCACGATAGAGGTCCCGCATGTCACTCGCGCAACTTGATATAAGTACCGAATATATTGGTGAAATTGTCGAAAGCTCTACTTCGCAATTTACTTCTGAAAGCCGAGAGCTAAATGGCGCACCGCCATTTGGGTCCTTTGTCAAGACGCTTGGTGCATTGCCTGTATATGGTCTGGTTTTCAATGTGTGTACGCATTCTATTGAACCCAACCGACGCGCCACGGCTTATGGGCTTACCGAACAAGAATTGCGCGAAGAGCAACCGCAAATTTTTGAACTTCTCAAGACTGAATTTGAAGCTGTTATTATTGGCTATGGTGACGACCGCGGTCCGCAACAGGTCTTGCCTCCGCAACCGCCGGGCATTCACAGCTTTGTTTGTCCCTGTACCGAATCCGAAATCAAAGCCCTGACCAATAGCGGGGATTTTCTCCGCAGCATTTTATGTGGTAATCGCCTGCCTGCCGACGATCTAATTATCGCCTCAGTGAGAAATGCATGGGCGGCTCGCGCTTTAGATATGCCCTATTTGGTGGGCATTGGCAAAGACCTGTGTCGCCTGATCCGCGACGACTACGACCGTCTGAGTTCTATTATGCGGCGGATTTCGCAATAAGTGTGAAAAGTGAAAGAATGGATGAAAGCTATCTTTTATGAATGATCTCTGGAATAATCTAAACGGTTCACCCACTATCCAGGATGGCGGCGAAATCGGCGTTGTCACGCAGGGGTCTTTGACCGAAGGCGTTGAGATGAAGCTCAACCCCTACCGCAGCGTGGAGGACGTCAAAGCTGGCAAATTTGTGGTTATTGATGGCTACAAAAATCAGTTCTTCTCCATGATCACCGACCTGAGTTTGGATGCGACCAATCCCGAAATTTTGCTTTATCCGCCGCGAGAGGGCGACCAGTTGTTGCACAGTGTTCTCAATGGGTCCAGCACCTATGTCACCGTTGCCCTGCGCCCCATGCTCATGCTGGAGCAGGGCGAAGAAATCGTCGATGAACCGCGTCCGGTAAAAACTATTCCCAGTCATTTTTCCAAAGTTGTTGAAGCCGAAGAAGAGGATGTGTCGCGCGTTTTTGGCAGCGAGGAGAAAGACGACCGTTTTTTCAACATGGGCACGCCGTTGGATATGGATACGCCGGTGTGCATCAATCTCAATCGCTTTGTCGAGCGCAGCAATGGTATTTTTGGCAAAACGGGTACGGGTAAGTCCTTTCTCACGCGTCTGGTATTGTGCGGTCTGATCAAAAACAAGAAAGCCGTCAATCTCATTTTTGATATGCACAACGAATACGGTTTTCGCGCTATGAAAGAAGGTGGGCAAGGCAATAGCTTTGTCAAGGGCCTTAAGCAGCTTTTTGGGAATCAGGTCGCCCTTTTTTCTCTCGATCCCGAATCGTCTCGGCAGCGTGGGATTCAACCCGATCACGAGGTGTACATTACCTACGACCAGGTTGCTGTTGAAGATGTTATCGCGTTGCAAGACGAGCTGCAACTCAATCCCACGGCTTCTGAATCTGCCTATCTCGTTTACGCGATGTACAAAGACCGCTGGCTGCGCCAACTGCTTTCTATTGACGGTCCCGATGTCGAGCAATTTGCCGATGATATTGGGGCAAATAAAAGCTCGCTTTCCGCACTGCATCGCAAACTCAAACGCCTTGAAACCTTTCCCTTTATGGTCAATAGCCTCAACGGAGCCGATGCCGTCGATACGATGATGGACTACATCGACCGTGGCATTCACATTGTGCTCGAGTTTGGTCGGCAGACCGGTATGCTCGCGTATTTGCTCGTGGCGAATATTCTCTCTCGTCGCATTCACGAACAATACGTTACAAAAAGCGAAAAATTTTACGCCTCGCAAAATCCCGAAGATCAGCCGCGGCACCTGGTTATCACCATTGAAGAGGCCCACAAGTTTCTCAATCCCGCGACTGCAAGGCAAACTATTTTTGGTACGATTGCCAGGGAAATGCGTAAATATTATGTTTCGCTTCTCGTGGTTGACCAGCGTCCCTCGGGTATTGACGAAGAAGTGCTTTCACAACTCGGCACAAAAATTACGGCTTTGCTCAATGACGAAAAAGACATCCAGGGAGTGCTCACAGGGGTATCTAATGCCAGTGGTTTGCGAAGTGTTCTGGCGAGTCTCGATTCAAAACAACAAGCCCTTGTATTTGGGCATGCGGTCCCTATGCCCGTGGTGATCAAAACGCGCGATTACGATGAAATTTTTTACAAAGCGATGGGCGATTTATCCGATGAAGAAAAAATGGAAAAGGCCGAAGCCGCATCGGCTGCTATTTTTGGCGATTAAAAATGAAACTGATTGTCCAAATTCCCTGTCTCAACGAAGAAGAAACCCTGCCCGCTACGATTAACGATATTCCGCGCGAAGTTCCCGGTATTGACAAAGTCGAGATTTTGATCATTGACGATGGTTCTACGGATCGCACGTCTGAGGTCGCGCGCGACCTCGGTGTGGATCATATTGTCAGATTTCCAAAAAATCGCGGTCTGGGTCATGCATTCAAAACGGGTTTTGACACTTGCCTCAAACTCGATGCCGATATTATTGTCAATACCGATGGAGATAATCAGTACTGCGGTGCCGATATTGTCGCACTCGTTCAGCCCATTCTCGAAAAGCGCGCCCATATTGTGATTGGCGATCGACAGACAGGTGGCATCGGCCATTTTTCTTTTTTTAAGCGATGGCTACAGCGTTTGGGCAGTCGCATTATCAGTCGTCTCGCGCATATTGAGGTGCCCGATGTCGCCAGTGGTTTTCGCGCCTTTTCACGAGATGCGGCCCTGCATCTGTCGATGTTTACGGATTTTGATCACACTGCCGAGCACGTTGTGCAAGCGGGGCAAGACCGTCTCGCTGTTGAAACTGTGCCCATTCGCACGAATCCCAAAACGCGCGAATCGCGCCTTTTCAAAAATCCGGGTGTATTTGTTTTTAAGTCGGGCATGATCAG
Source organism: Candidatus Latescibacterota bacterium (assembly GCA_022821275.1). Taxonomy (GTDB): domain Bacteria; phylum Latescibacterota; class UBA2968; order UBA2968; family UBA2968; genus VXRD01. The sequence goes on from JAJEDY010000025.1 coordinate 54,008, forward strand.
TTTGAGGACTTACGCGCGCTACAAAGCACTTCGCATATTTTCTATTTTTGGTGCTGTTGTTTTCGCTTTTGGCACGTTAATTGGTCTCCGATTTCTCTATTTTTTCTTTTTTACCGATGAAGGCGAACTCCACATTCAATCGCTTATCCTCGCCGCCATCCTCTTGCTCGCCGGATTTCAGATGTTCCTCACCGGTATTGTCGCCGATCTCATCGCCACCAACCGCGCCCTTCTCGAAGATGTTTCCTCGCGTGTGCGATTTATGGAACTCGGATCAGGATTTTCAAGATTAAAGGATGAACAGGATGAAAGCGATCAGAATTTTCAGGATTGAAGGATGAACAGGGTAAGCGGATCGCTATAAAGGTTCGGGGATTACATGAAAAGTTTTGAAAAATCCAGGCGTTTGATCGCCGAAGCCTCGCGCTATTTGCCGGGGGGGGTGAACAGCAATTTTCGACTGGGGATGGTTCCCACGCCTCTGGTTTTTGAACGGGGCGAAGGGCCGTATCTCTACGATGTGGATGGCAATCGTTTGATCGATTATTATTTGGGTATGGGACCGATGATTTTGGGGCACAATCCAGAACCCGTGCTGTCTGCTGTTCGAGAACAGCTCGAGTCGGGCATTCTTTTTGCCGGGCAGACGGCGATTGAGCAAGAGGCAGCCAGACTGGTTTGCGATATGGTGCCATGCGCGGATCGGGTGCGGTTTAATTGCACGGGTAGCGAAGTGGTGCAGGCGGCTTTGCGTTTGGCACGCGCGGGTACGGGGCGGTCAATAGTGATCAAATTTGAGGGGCATTATCACGGCTGGTTTGACAATGTGCTGTGGTCTGTCGCACCCTCGCCCGATCAGTATGGTCCGGTTGATGTGCCCATCCCTATTCCCGCCAGTGCAGGGCAAGACCTGTTGGCGGGCCGGCATACTGAGGTGCTTCCCTGGAATAATCTGGAGCTTCTGAGTGCGCGCCTGAAACGCGGGGATGTCGCGGCTGTTATTATGGAGCCTGCGATGTGCAATACCAGTGCGATTTTTCCCGCTGAGGGCTATTTGGAAGGTGTTCGAGAGGTGTGTTCCGATACGGGAACGGTGCTTATTTTTGACGAGGTGATTACGGGGTTTCGCGTGGCACCTGGCGGCGCGCAGCAATACTTTGGGGTGACGCCCGATCTGGCGACGTTTGGCAAGGCGATAGCCAACGGGTTTCCAGTTTCGTGTTTGGCCGGGCGGGGCGATTTGATGGATATGCTCGGCGCGGGTGTGATGCACGGAGGCACTTATAATGCCCAACCCGCTTCTATGGCCGCGGTGATCGCTACGCTAACCGAGTTGGATAAAGAAGAGACGTTTGACGTGCTCAATGCGCGGGGCAATCGGCTTATGGAAGGTATTGCGCGCGCGCTTAATGAGGCCGATATTCAAGCGCGGGTTGCGGGATTGCCGCAGATTTTTCACGTCGGTTTTGGCGTTGATACCTCCGTTGTCGATTATCGCAGTTCGCTTTGTGCAGATCGCGAGCAGTATATCAAATTTACAGAGGCACTCCACTACAAAGGCGTGCGCGCGCTGGAGCGAGGCGCGTGGTTTTTATCAACAGCGCATACAGATGACGTGATCGATGCGACGATTGAAGCGGTTGCCTGTGTGGCAAAGGATATATGACGATGGATATGAATGTGGGACAGTTGCGCCTATCCAGCCTTCTCTCACTTTAATAAGGTTCTTTTTTATGATCAAGCCACTTGAACGCACAGGTACCTGGCGAACATATCATATGGATAGTGGCCTGGCTGGGCTGCGCATTGAACACATCGCCGAGGATAGCAAGGGTTATCTTTGGTTCGCTACCTGGGAGAATGGTGCCAGCCGCTTTGACGGAGATGAGTTCAAGAATTTGACTGAACAGGACGGTCTTGTTCACAACCAGATTTTTTTTATTTTCGAGGACAGCCAGGAGCGGCTATGGTTCGGTACAATGAGTGGTGTCTGTTGGTATGACGGTGCAAATTTTCACCATTTGGAGGACGAAGGCATTGCAGGCCGATCCGTGCAGTTCATCTACGAAGATAATAAGGGCCGGATATGGTGTGGTGGCACTCGTACCCTGGGGTATTACGATGACACCGCTTACCACGACCTGATTCCGCTCTATCTGCAAGACTACGAGCAGCCTCCATCTCCTGAGTGGTCCAATTATTGTTGGGGTATTACCGAAGATCCACAGGGCTACCTGTGGTTTGGCTTTGACTATCTCATCCGCTTTGATGGCAAATCTTTCGATCGCTACGAAGAGGAAGAGGGTTTTCCCCGAGATAGAAGCAGCTATGTCGTAGGGCAGAATCATACCGGAAAGGTGTGGATTGGTCGGTTTGGATATCGAGATGGACTCTGGTGCTATGCCGATGGTACCTTCCAATCTGTTCAGGTCAATTTAGGTGGCGGCCTGCGCAAAATTCAGTGTGATAAGGAAGGGCGGATGTGGTTTTGCACCTCGGAAGGGGTATTATACCAGGAAGGTAACGAGTTCAGCAGGTTTACCCCTGCCGATGGCCTACCATATCCGGCGGTTAAAGCTGTGTTTCAGGATTGCGAGCATCAGCTGTGGTTCGCCACCTGGGGTGGCGTGGGACTTTACGATGCGCATAGTATCAGCATTTTCAACCTCAATGCAGAGTTATCCAAAAACGTGTGTGATATCTCGCAGATCGTGCAAGACCATCAAGGTAATATATGGGTTGGGTGTGTGTCTCCCCTCTTAACCCCTCTGAGCACAAGTGTCGCCCGTTTTGATGGTGAGCACTTTGTATTTTTAGACACCGAGAGGGGTTTTGAGATCAACAACTGTTTCGCCATCTACGAGGACCTTAAGGGATATCTATGGTTCGGCGGTGGAAATGGTTTGTTTCGCTACGATGGGCAAAAAATAAAAAAAACGAAGATAGCAGCAGATTGGGACGAAAGGAGTATCAGCACAATTACCCAGGATTCGCAAGGTCAATTCCTTTTTGGCTATTGGGAAAAGGGCTCCATGAGTAACAGAGAAGAGCTTTTGGTCAGCCCATTAAAGATCATTTACCAGCAAGACGATCAGTTCCAAAGTATCTTTGTAGAGAGCGTGGGAAAAAATACTTTAGACCGCATCGGCACTGTGATCGCCGGACGCAACAGCGAGGTCTATTTTCACCTGGCCTGTCACAATTTTTCAGTTAGTAACAAGGGCTTCGCTCGCTGGTATCCTGAAGATGGCCTTAAATTTTATGGAATTGAAGATGGCCTGATAGACCGCAAGGTCACCGACCTGTTATTAGACCGCGCTGGAAACCTGTGGATCGCCACTCAAAGAGGCCTCAGTTGCTTTGATGGTGTTGTCTTTCGCAGCTTTACCACTGAAGATGGATTGCCGAGCAACCGCATCCGTTGCTTGTTTGAGGATTCTCGAGGCCACCTCTGGCTCGGCACAGACGGGGGTGTGGTTCACTACGATGGTCAGCTTTTCCAGACCATCAAGTCACCGCATATAGGATCTATTCTTCAGATACTTGAAGATCGTGACGGGAATTTTTGGTTTGGTACTGCCCTGGGTTCTCTGGTGCGCTACCGTCCGCGACAAATTGAGCCTCTGGTTCGTTTGCTTCAAGTGATTGCCGATCAAGTTTATGAGAACTTAGAGGAACCCATCGTATGTACGACGAATCAGCAGGTGATTTTCGAGTACAAGGGTCAAAGTTTTTCGACCCATCCCAGCGATATGCTCTATGTTTACCGCCTGAAGGGCTACGATACAGACTGGCAACCAGCGACCCGCAATATGCGGGTATATTACTGGAACTTACCACCTGGAGATTACACCTTTCAGGTCAGGGCTGTAGATCGCGACCTCAATTACTCGGAAATAGCGCAGGTGTATCTCGCGGTAGAGATGGACCCACGTATTAAAGCACTGACCACCACACTCAATAGCAATGGTGAAGATGGCGACGCATTTATCGGTCAAAGCGAGGCTATACATCAGTTTCAAACCAAACTTATAGAGGTGGCACTCACTGATGTGACGGTGCTAATTCTGGGTGAAACGGGGGTAGGCAAGGGATTGGCAGCGCGGGTGCTACACGCACTGAGTCCCCATAGCGATGGTCCTTTTATCCAGGTCAACTGCGGGGCGTTGCCTGAATCGTTGATTGATAGCGAACTTTTTGGTCACGAGAAAGGAGCTTTTACCAGTGCAGTATCTCGCAGGCTGGGCAAGGTGGAACTGGCCAGAGGAGGTACGCTCTTTCTCGATGAGATCGGCGATATGGCTCTGGAAATACAGGCCAGGCTACTGCGCTTGCTGGAAGAGGGCATTTTCGAGCGCGTTGGGGGCAGCGAGATACTTAAGGCGCAGACGCGTATTGTGATAGCGACCAATCGCAATCTTGAAGAGATGGTCAACGCAAGAATTTTTCGCGAGGATCTCTATTACCGCCTCAATGTCTTTCCGCTCTATTTGCCACCTCTGCGCGAGCGTAAGGAAGATATACCGCACCTTGCTGAGTTTTTCAAGAATCGCATGGTAGTACATTTGGGCAAGCAAATTGACCACCTGAATTCCGAGACCATAGAGGTGTTGCAAAACTATCATTGGCCGGGGAATGTGCGGGAACTGGAGCATACGATACAGCGGGCAGTAATCGTATGCGGCGGTTCTCAAATCAAAGTGGATGATCTCGGACTATATGATTCTCGAATCAAAGATACGGCTTTCAATCTTAAGTTAGATCAAGACCACGAAATCGTGCCTCTATATGAATTTGAACGCCGTTATATCCTCGAAGTGCTCAAAGTCACCAACTGGCAGATAAAGGGAGTTAAGGGAGCAGCGGCTCTGCTGGAATTACCACCTTCTACGCTGTACAGTCGAATGAAAAAACTGGGTATTAAACGCCCCTAATAAGGGCGATATATCAACCAAGGGCGATATATCATCTATGATTCATAAATATCAGAATTAGGTAATAAAAAAGTTCTAATTTTTAAAAAATAGCAGTTTTAAGCCTTCCAGAAAATCCAATAAATAAGCTGTTTCTGAAAATAGCAGATGAGTCACCGTAAACGTAAAACCGATTTTTCAGACACAGCTGACAAATAGCATAAGAGCCAAGCTGACTAATTTTAAGACGATATATCGTCTTAAAATTAAAATCCCAGTTTGGCTCTTAAATTTTTTATAAATAAATATACATTATTTAGTAATAATACTTTACGAATATCATTTTTTAGAATCAATTCATAATGGCACACATATTGCTGATAATTCAATAATGCACTCCATCCAAACCTTTGACAATATCTCAAGCTCAATGGAGACACAACATTTCCAAATTACGACTATATATGCGCTCCGTGTCTGACTTAGCTTTTGCATTTATACTCATTGCCCTGTTGTGGCAACTTATTTCTCGACAAGTTGTCGCCGATGTGATAGGAACGGACAGGGTGGGTGTTTCAGTAATATATTGGGTGGATCGTGGTACAGACAAAATTCAGCGTGCTAATCTTGACGGCAGCAATATACAAGACCTCGTTACCAGACCCACATTGAATAATCCCGTTGACATTGCTTTGGACATCTCAGGTGGCAAGATGTATTGGGTAGATGAAACAACGGATAAAATTCAGCGTGCGAATTTGGATGGCAGCAATATACAGGACCTCATTACTACTGGCTTAGATTTACCCACAGGCATTGCATTAGATATATCAAGTGGCAAGATGTATTGGGTGGATCGTGGTACAGATAAAATTCAGCGTGCTAATCTTGATGGCAGCAATATACAAGACCTTATCACCGGATTGCCTGGCGCCTGGGATATTGCGTTGGACATAGCCGGCGGTAAGATGTATTGGGTGGACGATAGTGTGGATAAGATCCAACGTGCGGGTCTTGACGGCAGCAATATCGAAGACCTTATCACCACAGGATTGACTGATCCCTCGAGTATTGCGTTGGACATAGCCGGTGGCAAGATGTATTGGGTGGATCGTGGTACAGATAAGATTCAGCGTGCTAATCTTGATGGCAGCAATATCGAAGACCTTATCACCACAGGGTTGACAACGCCAGTGAGCATCTATCTGAATGCGCCTACAGCGACAGACATCATTGCGTCATCGCCTGATTTTGATGGGGATGGGATTGTGGGTATTTCAGACTTTTTGTTGTGGATCAGGGCTTATTATAGCTATCGAGAGGACCAAGATCAGTATGAGGTCAAATACGACCTGAGTAGCGATGGAACTATTGATCAGGATGATTTCGTGATCTTTGTCAATAGCTTTGGCAAGGTGGTGAATCGCGCACCGGTCTTCATGTCACGGACCTATGTGACATACTTTATAGATGAGAATACCCCGGGGGGGACGGCGATAGGTGATCCCATCTCTGTGACCGACGCTGACGGGGATATTCTAACCTATCACCTCAGCGGTAAGGATGCAGATCATTTTGCCATTGACGCACGCATGGGGCAGATTCGGGCAAAGGAGGGCATCACGTACGACTATGAATATCGGACGACCTATTCCGTGATCGTTGAAGTGAATGACCGTCAGGGGGGGACGGCACGCATTTTGGTAATCATCAAAATCAATGATTTGAAAGAACCGCCTTCCTCGCCACCGTCGAATTTTCAGGTTTTTCCGGGCAATGAGTCCCTCACCGTCCACTACCATGCAGTGCCAGATGAACCTGGGAGGCCGCCTGTACGAGGGTATCATGCCGAGATACGCCGGGGTGAAAACGGCCCCTGGGGGACTCACAAGATCATCTATGGCCGTACTAATACAACTGTTTATTATCATAAGATCGATCCGTATCGGTATCAAAGCCGAATCCTGGTTAATGGTCAATTGTATCAAGTTCGGGTTCGCACCTGGAACAGTGATGGTGCAAGCGATTGGTCTGTACCGGTTTCAGGTACACCAGTCTATGTGCCACAGAAAGTGAAATCGGAGCTTGCACAATTTCAGGGTGAGAAAGATATGGCAAGCGTGGAAATTGACCTCTCGCGTTTCACTGGTGAGGGGGGCAAAGTCAGGATCGCTTCAACCACTCTTCCTGCCAACATTCCACAAGAGGATGTCAAGGGGATTTTTGTAGAAATCGTCGAGGTTAAAGTTTCCAATGCATCGGCTGTTCCTCCCGATAAAGGGTTTACCATTTCTGGCAGTTCATCACTCTTCGATATAGACTTGAAGGCTCAGGTCAACAGGCGGAACATTAATATCGGCGGTGCATTGAGGGGCCCCGTGGAGATTTGTCTGCCTGTACCAGAGAATATTTCTAAACCAGTCCTTATTTATTACGATAAGAGTCGTAGGGTCTGGGAAATGCTGGCCGATCAGCGCGTGGATGGCAATGTGGTCTGCGCGTTTACCGATAGATTTTCACTTTTTGGGGTGGGGTCGAAAGTCAATCTTATAACAGCGACAGGCACGATTTCAGCGCAGGTATTGACGGTAGGGACATCTGGTATGGTAGATGTGTCAAGCTACTTCAGCGATCCGGATGGGGGTCAGTTGACGTATAGTGCGTTGTCCTCTGATACGGACATAGCTACCGTGTCCGTTATGGGTTCAGTATTGACGATTAGTCCAGTATCTGCTGGCAGTGCGATGATCACTGTGACAGTTAGTGATGGTAGTACAAGTGTGGAGCAAACCTTCAATGTGAAAGTGATGGCTGCCACACTTGACAATAGTGCGCCTGTGGCGGAATACAAGATGTATTGGACGGATCGTGGTACAGACAAGATCCAGCGGTCAGACCTTGATGGCAGCAATATACAAGACCTCGTTACCAGACCCACATTGAGCAATCCTGTTGACATTGCATTGGACATCTCAGGTGGCAAGATGTATTGGGTAGATGAGGGTACAGACAAGATTCAGCGGTCTAATCTTGATGGGAGTAATATACAAGACCTCCTTACTACTGGCTTAGATTTACCCACAGGCATTGCATTGGACATATCGGGTGGCAAGATGTATTGGTCGGATCGCGGTACAGACAAGATACAGCGTGCGGATCTTGATGGTAACAATGTCGAAGACCTCGTTACGGGTTTGTCAGCTCCCTCGGGCATTGCGTTGGACGTTTCAGGTGGCAAGATGTATTGGGTAGATGATGGCACAAATAAAATTCAGCGTGCGAATTTGGATGGGAGTAGTGTGGAAGACCTCATTACCACAGGTTTGACGACGCCTGTTGATCTTTCGTTGGATGTCTCAGGTGGCAAGATGTATTGGACGGATCGTGGGGCAGGTAAGATCCAGCGTGCGGGCCTTGATGGAAGTAGTGTGGAAGACCTTGTGACAAGTGTGACTGATCCTCGGGGCATCGCATTGAACATATCAAGTGGATTGAACATCTCAGATGGCAAGATGTATTGGGTAGATAATAGTACAGATAAGATACAGCGTGCGAATTTGGATGGGAGCAGTGTAGAAGATGTGCTCACGACGGGCTTGCAAACGCCAGTGAGTATTGTCCTGGATGTCCTTTCAGCACAGGTATTGACGGTAGGGACATCTGGTATGGTAGATGTGTCAGGCTACTTCAGCGATCCAGAGGGCGATCAGTTGACGTATAGTGCGTTGTCCTCTGATACAGACATAGCGACCGTGTCCGTTGTGGGTTCAGTGTTGACGATTAGTCCAGTGTCTGCTGGTAGTGCGATGGTCACTGTGACAGTTAATGATGGTCATTCGAGTATTGAGCAGACCTTTACTGTCACAGTGAATGCGCCACCAAATAATGCACCGGTGTTTTCCAGTAGTGCGACGTTTAATGTTGCAGAGAACAGCACAGCAGTTGGCACGGTGGTCGCCGATGATGCCGATAGTGAAGACAGCATCACGGGCTACACACTGATAGGTGGGGTAGATCAAGACAAGTTTGAGATCACCAATGGTGGGGTCTTGTCCTTCAAGACGGCTCCCAACTTTGAAGCTCCGACAGATGTTTTGAGCACGACGCCATCGAATGCGGCGAGTAACAATGAATATATCGTAGCAGTCCGGGCGACGAGTGG
>JAJEDY010000036.1 GCA_022821275.1 Candidatus Latescibacterota bacterium
GGTCGCTATGTCATCGACATCGAAGGTCGATAGCAAGTCGCTACTGCCCAACATCTCGTCAAGCGATAGGGAACTGATGCGGCGTTTGAACAGGGTTTCAATCAGGAATGTCGGCGTGCCGGTCTCAAACCAATAGGCTTCAAAGCTGTGTCTATGGAACAGTAGGAGGATGTCGAAAGGATTATAGACCTTCTCTTCGCCCCGCCAGTTATAGCCGTTGTACCAGTCGCGGATTTGATCGCGGTCCAGACCTGGCAGTTCCGGTGCGAACACCACATCCAGATCCTCTTCAGTGTAGCCGCAGATGGCGGAATAGCCTGGATCCATGGTAATGTCGGTCAGGTTGTTGAGGCCAGAGAACAGATGCACCTTGGAGAACTTACTGACGCCTGTGAGAAAGGTGAACTTGACGTGGGCGTCGTTGTCCTTGATGGTCGCGTACAAACCGCGCAAAAAATCGCGATTGGCGCGTGCGATCTCTGGCACTTCGAGTGCGTCTAAAATCGGCTTGTCGTATTCATCTACCAGAACGGCTACAGGTTGTCCGGTAAGGTCGTGCAATGCCTCTATCAGATAGGCGAAACGACCCGGTATTGTCTCGGCCTCGACAACCACCCCGGTTCGGCGTTCGATGGCGTTCAATTGATCCATGAGATTCTTTTGTAGATAGCCCGACTCTTTGAAGTTGCCACTGCCAAAGCTCAGACGCAGGACAGGATAGCGAACCGACCAATCCCAGCGGTCGTGGATATAAAGTTTCTCGAACAACGGCTCGTTGCCTTCGAACAGTTCCTTCAATGTGTCGAGAAAGAGGCTCTTGCCAAAGCGGCGCGGGCGCGACAGAAAGTAGTGCTTGCCCTCGTCCATCAACCGCTGGATGTAGACGGTTTTGTCCACGTAATAGTAGCTCTGCTCGCGAATCTCGCGGAAGGTCTGAATACCGATGGGCAACTTGCGTCTATCTGTCGATAAGTTGGGACTCGGATTTTGCATAATTTTATCCGGTCATTTCATGTATCACTTAGACGGGTAGCATGATACTTTTCTCATTGAGCCAGCCAGGCGCTGAAGCGCTCGTTCATTTCGTCGATGTGATCGCTCCACCATTCCCAGGAATTTCGCAGGGCGCGCTTGGAATTTTCCGAGTTGTTGGGCATGTGGGGGTTCATATCCACGCCTTTCTCGGCGTGCGTCGATATCAGCACCTCCGCAGAGATGCGCGTGGGACTGTAGGCGATGTAGCGGCCGACGCCAGCTATGGCTTTCGCTGTTGCGGCGAAATTGAGGAACTTCTTTGCGGCTTCGAGGTTCCGCGTTCCCGCGACAATGACAAGTCCGCCCGTATCCAGTATTTGCCCGTCCCATACGATGACGAAGGGCTGGTTTTCCAATACCTGTGCATTGAAGATGCGCCCGTTGTAGGCCGTGGACATAACGACCTCGCCATCGGCGAGCATCTGCGGTGGCTGCGCTCCGGCTTCCCACCATACGATGTGGTCTTTGATGGTGTCCAGCTTGCGGAAGGCGCGATCCACGCCTTCGGGTGTATTGAGCGTGGGATATACTTTGTTGAGCGGCACGCCGTCGGCAATGAGCGCGAATTCCAGGTTCGCCAGAGGTGTGCGGCGCATGCCTCTGCGTCCGGGGAATTTTTCTATGTCAAAGAAGTCTGCCATTGTGGTGGGTTTTTCGCCCGGGATATTCTTCTCGTTGTACGCATATACGGTGGAGTAAAATATCGTTGCCGGACCGCAATCCGTCATCGTTCCGAGTGGAAAATCCTGTGCCGCGGGCGTTCCATTGGCTCCCGCTGGCAGCGAGTTGACCGGGATGGGTTCGAGCAGGCCCTCGTCACAGCCTCGCACCATGTCGGGGATTTCCATATCGACGACGTCCCAATGCACATTGCCAGACTCGACCTGGGCGCGGATTTGTGCCAGCCCGCCGTTGTAGTCTTCGAGGTTGATTTTAATGCCTGTTTCAGCGGTGAATGCCTCGTGGTAGCCTTTGACGCATGCGCGTGCATAAGATCCGCCCCAGGAAACCACGGTTAGCGGTTGATCGGTGGCTACTGCACGATCTGAGGTCAATGTCGCCAGTGCGGTCAGTACAGTTACATACAATGCCGTTTTACACTTGTTTTTCCACTTCAAGTTATGCCCTCCTTGTATAGTTGTGATTAGAATATCCCTTACTGCGCCAGCCAGGTGCTGAATCGCTCGTTCATTTCGTCGATGTGAACGCTCCACCATTCCCAGGCATTTCGCAGGGCGCGCTTGGAATTTTGTGGGCTGTTGGGCATGTGGGGGTTCATATCGATATCCTTTTCGGCGTGTTTCGATATCAGTGCCTCCGCAGAGTGGCGCGTGGGGCTGTAGGCGATGCGGCTACCGACACCGGCCATGGCCTTCGCGGTTGAGGCGAAATTGAGGAACTTCTTTGCGGCTTCGAGGTTCTGCGTTCCCGCGACAATGGCAAGCCCAGATAAATCCAATATTTGCCCGTCCCATACGATGACAAAAGGCTGATTTTCCATTACCTGTGCATTGAAGATGCGCCCGTTGTAGGCCGTGGTCATGATCACCTCGCCATCGGCGAGCATCTGCGGCGGCTGCGCTCCGGCTTCCCACCATACGATGTGGTCTTTGATGGTGTCCAGCTTGCGAAAGGCGCGGTCTATGCCTTCGGGCGTATCGAGGGTGGCATATACTTTGTTGAGCGGGACGCCGTCGGCGATTAGCGCGAATTCCAGGTTCTCCTGGGGTGAGCGGCGCATGCCTCGGCGTCCGGGGAATTTTTCTATGTCAAAGAAGTCTGCCATTGTGGTGGGTTTTTCACCCGGGATATTCTTCTCGTTGTACGCGTATATGGTAGAGTAAAACAGCGTTGCCACGCCACAGTCTGTCGATGTTCCGAACAGAAAATCCTCTTCCGCAGGCGTTCCATCGGCTCCCGCTGGCAGCGAGTCGATCTCAACGTGTTCGAGCAGGCCCTCATCGCAGCCTTGCGCCCAGGTCGGGAATCTCAAATCGACGACGTCCCAATGCACATTGCCCGCCCTAACCTGTGCGCGGATCTGTGCCAGCCCGCCGTTGTAGTCTTCGAGGTTGATTTTAATGCCTGTTTCAGCGGTGAATGCCTCGTGGTAGCCTTCGACGCATGCGCGTGCATAAGATCCGCCCCAGGAAACCACAGTTAGCGGTCGGTCTTCCGAAATATCGCAGCCCAGAGTCAACATCGCCAGCGCGGTTATTACCGCGGTGCATAATGTCTTTCTCTGTTTGGTATTCATGTCGTATCCTCCTCGTCGTCCGGGTCGAGTACCCGGCAGTCTGTTGGTGTCCAGCCGATGCGGATTTTATCGCCTTTCAGCACGGCTCCGTGTCCCACGGTATTGGGTATTTTTGCGATGAATTCCAAGGACTCGCACACGTTCAGGCGAAAGCGCAGATGGTCGCCTAAAAAGGTGATGTCCTCGACTTTTGCTTCGAGTTCATTGGTGTACAGGCCCGGTTCGGGTTCAATGGCAACGCGCTCTGGGCGAATCGACAGCGTGGTGGCGTCGCCGATCTGGCAAGGTGCAATGCGCAACGCCTGGATGATTTGGCCGCCGGTTTCCACTTCGCAGATGTCCCCATTTACTTTTGTTACGCGGCCTTGCAGGCGGTTGTTTTCGCCGATGAAACGCGCTACAAATGAACGCTCTGGTTCTTCGTAGAGGGCCTCGGGTTCGGCAATTTGCTGGATGTCTCCTCCGCGCAGGACAGCGATGCGGTTCGACATGACCATGGCCTCTTGCTGGTCGTGCGTGACGTAAACGACGGTTACGCCGAGGCTCTGGTGGATACGGCGGATCTCGTATTGCATCTCTTCGCGCAAGCGCCGGTCAAGTGCGCCGAGGGGTTCGTCCATCAGCACCAGGTCGGGTTCAAATACCAGCGCACGGGCGATTGCCACGCGCTGCTGCTGACCGCCAGAGAGCTGGTTGGGGCGCCGGTCTTCCAGGCCGCTGAGGCGGACGAGGTCCAGGGCACGCGCCACGCGTTCGCGACACTGCTCGCGGTCAAATCCGCGCACTTCAAGGGGAAAAGCGAGGTTGCCGCCCACTGTCATGTGGGGAAAGAGCGCGTAGTTCTGAAATACCATGCCAATGCCTCGCCTGCGCGGGGGCAGCGCGTGTACAGAACGTCCGTCAATGCGGATGTCGCCCGATGTGGGTGTCTCAAAGCCCGCAAGCATCATCAGGCAGGTCGTTTTCCCCGACCCGGATGGGCCGAGCAGGGTTAGAAATTCGCCCTTGCGGACGCTGAAATTGACGTTTTGGACAATTAGTGTGCGACCGTCGTAACTTTTGCAGACATTCTCAAATTCGACGTAAGCGCTATCGTTTGGGGGCATTCGCGTGTCCTTATCCGAAGTCCAGAAAACACAGATCAGCAAGCTGGCGGATCAAAGTTTGAAGTAAATTCAAAATTACTCAAATGTCAACGTCTTTCCTCTTTCGTCATATCCCGCTTCGCTATATATTTTAGAAGCTATCATAAACATTTATTATTTTTTAGAGGAGTCAGATTGTATGCGGTACAAACGCGTTGTTCTCAAACTCAGTGGTGGTGCTGTTTCAGGTGCTTTGGAATCGGGATTTGACCCGGAGGCTCTCGAACATATTGCCGACGAAATTCTCGATATTCACAGTCGAGGTATAGAAATCGGCATTGTTATTGGCGGGGGCAATATCTTTCGGGGCGAACAGAGTGTGCGGTGGGGTATCGAACGCTCCGAAGCCGATAATATCGGCATGCTCGGTACCATTATCAATAGTCTGATGCTGCGCGGTGTGCTCAATGCCAAAAGCGATGCCGAGGTGCGCGTGATGACCGCGATCCCGATTAATGCAGTTGCAGAACCCTTTATTCGGCTGGTTGCTGCTCGGCATCTCGATAAGGGGTATATTGTCATTTTTGCCGGTGGTATTGGCAATCCCTTTCTCACGACAGATTATCCCGGGGTACAGCGCGCGCTTGAGGTCCGTGCAAATGCCATTTTGTTTGCCAAGCACAAAGCCAATGGTATTTATACAGACGATCCGAACAAGAATCCCGATGCCAAACTCTATCGTTGCATCAGTCACAATACAATTATTCAAAAGAATCTGGGTGCGTTGGATCAGTCCGCAGTGATTCTCGCGCGAGACTACCATTTGCCGATTCACGTTTTTGATTTTGAACAAAAAGGCATGATGCGCCGCATTGTAGAGGGCCAGGATGTCGGCACACTGATTACTCAAACGCCAGAAGATGTGCTTGAGGAAGAAACAATCATCCAGGAGAACACCACATGAAGCTCCTCGTCGTTGGTAGAGGCGGGCGCGAACACGCCTTTGTCTGGAAGCTCGCCCAGAGTAATAAGATTACCGGGTTATACGCAGCGCCTGGAAGTCCGGGCATGGCGCAATATGCCGAATGTGTCGATATATCGGATAGCGATCTCAATGGTCTGGCGGATTTTGCACAACGAGAAGGTATTGATATCTCGGTTATCGGTCCCGAAGCCCCTCTTGCAGATGGTATTGTCGATATTTTCACAGAACGGGGTCTCGCGGCTTGTGGTCCCACACAGGCAGCGGCGCAAATTGAAGCAGACAAAGATTTTGCGCTTGAACTTATGCACAAATACGATATTCCCACCGGTGCTTACGAAACTTTTTTCGATGCGGAAACGGCGAGGGAACGGCTCAGGGAATGGCAACATCCGCTCTATCTCAAGGTGAGCGGCCTCGCTGCGGGCAAAGGGGCGATCTATTGCGAGACTTTGCAAGATTCGTATAAAACGGTGGATGAAGTGATGGTGCAACGCGCCTTCGGCGCCTCGGGTGACAAGCTGGTTGCTATGGAGTTGCTCGAGGGAGAAGAGGCGTCGATATTTGGATTTTCAGATGGGAAAGATATTGTTTGTGTTGTGCCTTCGCAGGACCACAAGACGATTGGCGAGGGCGATGTGGGTCTCAATACGGGTGGTATGGGCGCGTATGCGCCTGCTCCGATTATTACGCCGGAACTTTTTGACGATATTGTCGAGCGTATTATGAAACGCACGGTACACGCTCTGGCACGGGAAGGTTGTCCGTTCAAGGGCATTCTCTACGGTGGTATTATTGTTACGGCTGATGGTCCCAGGGTGATTGAGTTTAACTGCCGCATGGGCGATCCGGAGACGCAGGTGGTTCTCCCGTTGATCAAAACCGATTTCGTGGATATAATTGAGGCGGTGTGCAATGGCTCGGTGGCGGATCTCGATATTGAACTGGATAATCGCGCGGCGACCTGCGTGGTTATGGCTTCGGGAGGGTATCCCGAAGCGTACGATACTGGCTTTCCCATTTCCGGGATTGATCTCGCCGAGGCACCGGGCGATGTGATGGTGTTTCACGCTGGTACGGGACGCAAGGACGGTCAACTCGTCACCAATGGGGGGCGCGTTATTGGCGTTACTGCAATTGGCGATACGATCAAATCTTCCATCGATTGCGTTTACGAAGCCGTGGGCAAAATTGATTTTGATAAGGCCTATTTCCGGCGGGATATTGGGCATCGCGTTTTGACAAATGCTTAATTGAAAGTGATACCGCTTCATAATTAAGAGAGCCTCTTATGAAAAAGCCCCATTGGTTCACTGCCATACTCTTACTCGTCGCCATCTTGTTTGTACAGGATGGCCGCGCCCAGGACTATACTCACTGGCATTTGCCCGAAGGTGCCAAAGTACGCCTTGGAAAAGGGACTGTAGAGGATATTGCATATTCGCCTGATGGCACCCGGCTCGCAGTGGCCGGTAGTTTGGGTATTTGGCTCTATAATGCACATACCGGTGCCGAAGTAGCCCTGCTTCCAGAGCATGAGTGGCCGGTTACTTCCGTGGTATTTTCGCCGGATGGCAGGACGCTTGCCAGTGGGAGTTGGGACATTCGGTTGTGGGATACAAACACAGGTCAATACAAGGCAATCCTTAAAACAGAGCATAGGCAGAGGATTAGTTCAGTAGTATTTTCGCCGGATGGTAGGACGCTTGTAAGCACTGGAGAGGCCGACGACGACAAGATTCAGTTGTGGAATGCTCATACAGGTCAACCCATAATAACTATTACAACTATTTCGAAATATAACAGGAACTATCCCGTGGTGTTTTCGCCGGATGGCAGGACGCTTGCCAGTGAGGATAAGGACAATATGATTGGATTATGGGACGCTGGAACTGGTCAACATAAGGCAACACTTGCAGGGCATACGGCAGAAATCAGTTCCGTGGTGTTTTCACCGGATGGTAACACTTTGGCCAGTGGGAGTTATGATCGTACAGTTCAATTGTGGGACGCTGGAACTGGTCAACATAAGGCAACACTTACAGGACATACTAATCAGGGTATTTCCGTGATGTTTTCACCGGATGGTAGGACGCTTGTGAGTAGGGGTGACCATACAGTTCGATTATGGGACGCTGATACGGGTCAACGCAAGACAATACTTACAGGGCATAGGGATGAGATCATTTCCGTGGTGTTTTCGCCAGATAGCAGCACGCTTGCCAGCGGGAGTTATGACAATACAGTTCGATTATGGGACGCTGATACAGGCCAACTCAAGACAACACTTACAGAACATACAGGATGGGTCACTTCCGTAGTGTTTTCACCGGATAATAGTACCTTAGCCAGTGGGGGTTATGATCGTACAGTTCGATTGTGGGATGCTCACACTGGTCAACATAAGACAACACTTACAGGACATACAGGATGGGTCACTTCCGTAGTGTTTTCGCCAGATGGCAGCACGCTTGTCAGTGAAGGTTCAGACAGGACTATTCGGTTGTGGGACACTGGTACAGGTCAACTCAAGACTCTCCCCACAGGGCATATGGATCATGTCAGCGCTATGGCATTTTTCCCCGACAACAAAACGCTTGTCTCAGGGGCGTGGGATGGCACGGTTAAGCTATGGGAGGTGCCGCGAGGACACAATTTCGCCACCCTTGAGGTGACTATACCAAATCTTCCATCGCGTTCGGGTGGCGTCGGCTCTATGGCATTTTCTCCTGATGGTGCTACAATGGCTGCAGGGGCCTACAATGATGTCGTACTTTGGGATGTTGCAGCGAGACGCAATCTCGCCACCCTTGAAGGGCATGCAAGGCGTGTTAAATCTGTGGCATTTTCGCCCGATGGGACATTGCTCGCTTCGGGGTCTTTCGATCAAACAGTTAGACTTTGGGATGTTGCGACGAGACGCAATCTCGCCACCCTTGAAGGGCATACGAGTTATGTTTGGTCTGTGACGTTTTCTTTTGACAGCAAAACTGTGGTTATTGGATCAGAGCAAGGTATCACACTGTGGGACATATCGACACAAAATCTCACTACTCTTGAAGGATTTACAAGTCGTGTCACATCTGTGGCATTCTCACCAGACGGTACGCTACTTGCTGCAGGGGCCGGGAACTACGTCAAGTTGTGGAATGTTTCGACATGGCACAATATTGCTACCTTTGATAGAAATACAAATGGGATCTCCGCTGTGGCATTCTCACCAGACGGTACGCTACTCGCTTCGGGGTCAGCGGGTGAGATCAAGTTGTGGGATGTTTCCACAGGACACAATGTTGCTACCTTTAGAGAGCATAGGGGCTGGAGCGATTCTGTGGTATTTTCATCCAATGGGATGCTACTTGCTACAGGGGCAGATGAAGGTACAATTCTGATATGGGATATGTCGCCGTATATTACACCTCAACTTCCTACTTCCGATTTTGATGGCGATGGGATTGTTGGTTTTCCGGACTTTTTGCTTTTTGCTGTACAGTTTGGGACAAGCCAGGACGATGCGGGATATGACGCGAGGTTTGATCTGAATGGCGATGGCACGATTGGATTTGCTGATTTTCTAATCTTTGTCAACCAGTTTGGCAACTAAGCGTTATAACGTGTATATTTCGAATACCAGATGAATACCAGATATTTTTGGAGGCATACGATGTCTTATAAAGCAGCGGTTATTGGTCTGGGGCGTATGGGCAGTACTTTTGACGATGAAATCACTCAGGGCGGGTCCATTTTCTTGCCCTATTGTCACGGTCCCACCTATTGCGCGCATCCGCAGACCGATCTCATTGCCGGGGCAGATCCCCACGATGAACAGCGCGCTCTGTTCGGCGAGCGGTGGGGTATTGATAGCGACCAGTTGTATGCCAATCACCAGGATCTGCTGGAAAATGCAAAACCCGATATCGTCAGTGTGACTACTACAGCGCGTTATCGTCCGCAAATTGTACTGGATGCTGTTGAAGCTGGTGTCAAAGCTTTATGGGTGGAAAAACCCATTGCTTTTAGTCTTGAAGAAGCCGATGCTATGGTCGATGCCTGTGAAAAAAATGGCGTTCCCATTGCCGTGTATTGCTCGCGCCGTTACAATCCCTATTTCAGCGAAGCTCGCCGCATGATCGATGCTGGGGATCTCGGCGACATTCTCCAGATCACGGCTTATGCCCAGTGTGGTTTGTCGCACAATGGTAGTCACGCGATTGATACGATTCGCTATCTCGCAGGTGGCGATGTTTCATGGGTTTTTGGAGAAATGGCGTCGGATGAGGAAGCCGCATCTGATGACGATTTGATGGGCAATGGATATCTCGCTTTTGACAATGGCGTCCGGGCGTATCTTCGCGGGACATCGACGGGTGTTGCTTCGTGGGAATTTGATATTATTGGGACACAGGGCAGGGTGCGTACGTTATCGGATGCGCTTGAGTTTGAGTTTTTCCAGAGGGTTTCAGGCGGCCTGGGGAACCGGGGTGTCCCCGCCAGGTCCCCTTTCCCTCAGCCAGCGCGTCCCGTAGGGCAGGGTATTATCACTGTTGATGATTTGATTGATGCTATGGAGAACAACCGACCGCCGCGTTGCTCTGGAGCCGATGGTCGCGCTGCTCTCGAGGTTGCTATTGCACTTCGGGAATCCCATCGCCGTGGCGGTGCCCGTATTGACCTGCCTGTTGAAGACAGGTCGCTCAAAGTTTTTTCCAGCGAGACTCAGGGAGACCACACGCCTGCGCGAGTGCGCCGGTTGAATCAGTAGAAAACCAAATACCAAAGGAGATTTTTATGGCAGATCCAGTTGTTGGCATTATTATGGGCAGTTCATCGGATGAACCCACGATGGAAAAAGGCTGCGCCATTCTCGACGAACTCCAGATTCCCTACGATATGATCGTATGCTCCGCCCATCGCAATCCCGAGCGTACCGCTGAATACGCCAGTACGGCAAAAGCGCGAGGTCTCAAGGTGATTATTGCGGGTGCTGGATTGGCCGCAGCACTGCCCGGTGTGATTGCCGCGCATACGACTTTGCCAGTTGTTGGCGTTCCATGCGCTTCGGGTGCGCTCAACGGCGTTGATGCGTTATACGCGATTGTTCAGATGCCACCGGGCGTTCCCGTTGCGACTGTGGGTATTGACAATGCGCGCAATGCCGCTGTGCTGGCAGCGCAAATTCTCGCGCTTTCCGACGAGGGCATACAAGAGCGCCTGCAAGCGTATAAAGATGCCCTGGGTGGATAATACTATTGCGATTTAACGGAGGTCTTTTTTGCAACGTCATATATTTGTTTTTATTGCTCTTCTTTTTTTGAGTTGCGATGCACCCAAAACAGATCGCGCATCGGGTAATGACCAGTATCTCATTCCCGCTACGGCAGAGGAGATTCTCAAGCATGTCAAAGATGCCGATGCCAGGGTCGTTCTCGTCAATGTCTGGGCAACGTGGTGTCCACCATGTGTTGAAGAGTTTCCCGATTTGATGGCTGTTTATAATCAGTACAAGGACCAGGGCTTAAAGCTCGTCTTTATTTCTGCTGATTCTGAAGGCCAGGCTGATGGCGCAATTGCCTTTCTCAAAGCGCATGGTGTTGACTTTCCAAGCTATATCAAATTGAAGAGCGATGGGGCGTTTATCAATACATTAGATCCCGATTGGTGGGGCGCAATACCCGCTACCTGGCTATACGACAGCGAGGGCAATAAACGCCATTTTTGGCTGGGGAAAACCTCGCGCGAACAATTTGAAAAGAAAATACGCGATGTGTTGATGGGGGGCGATCAGGGGGCACTTTAGGGCGCGTCTATCAGAGAATCCAGATGCTCTTATACGACCAAATATCAGGAGGATTCCATGCGTAAATTATTAGCCATTGCACTTGTCTTAGCGATGAGTTTCAATGCCGAAGCAGGCAAAAGCAAAACCCTCGCATTGGGCGCGGAAGCGCCGGCAACCGACCTGGAGATGAAAGGTACTGATGGTAAGATGTACACTCTGGATAGTGTGCTGGGTGAGAAGGGTACTCTGGTGATTTTTTCGTGTAACTCTTGCCCCTGGGCTGTTAAATGGGAAAGCCGCGTAGCCAGTATTGGCAATGCGTATCGCGGCAGGGGTTTTGGCGTGATTGTGATTAATCCCAATGATCCCCAACGCGCTACAGAAGATGATTTTGATGAGATGGTCGCCCGTGCCAAAGTGCTATCTTACGAGTTTCCCTATGTGGTCGATCCCGCATCCCAGGTCGCACGCGCATTTGGCGCCAGCCGTACGCCCGAGGTTTTCCTTTTTGATGATAAAGGCAAGCTCGCGTATCACGGCGCGATTGACGATAATGCTTCGGATGCCAATGCCGTGGAAGCGGCTTATCTCAAAGACGCGCTGGATGCATTGTTAGCCGGAAAAGACATTTCAATATCCGAGACCAAAGCTCTCGGGTGTAGCATTAAATTCAACGAAGACTCGTAGGACTGGTTGTATCAAAATGCGGCAAAGCCTCTTCGCTTGGAAGGGGCTTTGGTGTTCATGTGCCTGTTGAAAGGAGTTCTCATTATGACCATGCCGATTACCCCATCTCTGAATGAGCAACAGATTGCGGATTATCATGAGGATGGTTATCTGATTATTCGCAATATGTTATCCGCGACTGAAGCGAATGACCTTCGACGCGTCGTGCAAGAAAAGGTCAAACGCGGTGCGTATCCACCAAAGCTTTCGTATCCAGAGCCAGCGAAGTACACGGTGAGTGGCAACAGACTATCAGAACAGGGACTTACTTCGATTTCCGAACATCCAACGGTTATCGGTGCGGTAGAGTCCGTGCTGGATCAACCCGCGCATTTGACGGCTTTTGTCGCGTATTTGCGAACGCCGGGCGATAAGGGGGGCGGTGCCCACTGCGATTACAAGCGGTGGCGCCCCGTAGGTTCGTCGATGAACTGGGTGTTTGCCATTATTCCGCTAACTGATTTCGATCCAGTATTTGGTCCTTTTCTGGTGTCGCCGAAATCGCACAAATTGACGCAGGTAATCGACGAGGAGGCACATATATTAGATGTCAATCGTCCCGATAGGAGCCAGTTGCCGGATTTTATCGATCCAGAACTTAAAGCGGGGGATTTGCTGATTGTCAACGAGCATGTCTGGCATGAAGCACCTGCGGGTACGAGTACAGAAGATCGTTGCGGTATTTTCAATAAGTATTGTGCGGTAAACGCACCGCCTGCCGCGGGATATTATCCGTACAATCCCGCCGCTCTTGAGGCTTTGAGCGACGATGGAAAACGGCTTATTCCCGTGTGTTTTGACAAGCCGATTGAGACGACCCGTTTGCTTATCGAGTACCCGGACGGTGGAGAGCCGAGGTTCTTGCTGCGACGCGATGATGAGACGGATCGCTGGGCGTTGCCGGGAGGCGAAGGATGGGAAGAGGAAAAGTTAGTCGGTTGGGATGTCGGCGCGCGTGTCGGCTCTTTGCAAGAGCTTACCAGATCTCAACTCGGGCTGGAGGTACCGTGGATGTCCTATATTGAAGATGTGGAAGAGGAAGATGGTATTTGCCGAGTTTATGGTTTTTCAGATGAAAACATAGACGCCGATGCGCTGGCAAATGGGCACTGTGACTGGTTCACCAGAGCACAGATACAACGTCTCGGCGAGGGCGATGCAATTGGTCGCGCTGTTGAGCTATGGCAGCGAGCAGATATTATTCGCGGCAAGGGCAAGGCGTGTAATCAGAGCAAAAAACAGTTTGAATAAGTTGGATATAGTAGGAAATGGATAGGAACGAAACGCTATGGGAGGGACACATTTGAGGAGGTTTTACCTATGAAAAAGAAACAGATTATTTCGCGCAACCCAAATGTGATGAGTGGTGCCTTAGTTTTTGCTGGCACCCGCGTCCCGGTTGAGATTTTGATCCAGCATCTGACGGCAGGAGATTCACTCAATAAGTTTCTTGATGACTTTCCAACAGTCTCCCGAGAGCAAACTGTGGCGTACTTGAAAATGACGCTTGAGGTCGCTGATGCGCGTGCTGCTTGATGAAAAATTATAACTATTCTTTTTTAAATACGACGATGCGATTGGTATTTGTCCCTTTTTTAAGATTGTCAACGCCCCAAACATTGGCGGTTTTGGTGAATTTTTGGTCGTTGATTAAGACGAGCAATGGCATAAGTCCCGCTTTGATGCCGCACGGGATAACCGCTTCTTCGAGTTTTACTTTGCCGTGTCTGACTTCGCCGACTTCAAAGGCGATATGTCCACCGGGTTTCAAAACGCGCGCTAATTCCAAAAAGACCTTTGTCATTTCGCGTTGCCACTGTTCGACTTTTCTCGCTATGGTGATGGGAACAGCCGCGGGGTCTATGCCGCAAAACCAGCATCGCAACCAGTTGTCCTGTGCGTAGTTGACGACATCGAGAAACGGCGGAGAGGTTACGACAAGGGAGATGGAGTTGGACGCGATTTCGGGAATGCTATCTGAGGGTTGTGTGAGGAACTGCCCTTGGGAAAAGATGCCTGTCAGGGTGTGCCGAGTTTGATCGTCGCAGTTTTTTAAAAGAGAACGCGTTTTTTTCAGGATGAGATTTTTAACATCTCGCAATGGCGGTGCTTGATTTTTCTTCTGGTTGATTTTTTTTTGCGAATCAACAGAGACAGCCTGGTTGGGTGGCAGGGTATAAACAGAGAAAAAACCGGATGAGTGTCCCGTCAATCTACTCAGTGCGACCAGGCGAATCCATTGATCAACCCAATCGAGGCTGCTGGTTTTTTCTATCAGATATTTTTTGAGCGAACAAATCTGCTTCAGGGTTTCCGGGTGATAGAAGGTCAGTAATTCTTCTGGATTTTCATCGACATCTTCGAGTTCTATATGGGATAGTCTGTCGGCGACTTGATCAACTGTGGGTGGATTCAGGCGGGGAAGCGTCATAATGGAACTCAACGGATTAATATCGCATCCTATGGGAATGCGCCCCAAAAGTGCAGATTCGATGAGTGTAGTACCCCGTCCAGCAAAGGGGTCATAAACCGCGTCGCCCGGTAAAGTTAGTCGTTCGATAAAGAATCTGGGTAACTGGGGCTTGAAGCACGCCCGGTATGATATTTCGTGGAGTGCATTGGCTGCTCTTTGTTTTGCGGTCCAAAATTCGTTTACGTAAGTTTCAATGCGGACCTGATCGCATCCCGAATAACTTTCTTTTAAGACCTGTTCAGTCGCGGCCTCCGTAGAGGTCACAATCGTCTCCTTGCCAAATGCACTGAAGTCCGCCAGTTCCCGTTTGAGGCAGTCAGATGTAGAGGATTCTATCACTAATGTCAGTTGTTTCGCAGTCATATATGGATTCTTTATAGAAAAGTTCATCGCAAATATTTATAGACACAAAATTGCCCGATGTCAAGGAGTAGGGAATATTCCATTCGGTGAATGGAAGCGGATTATGGCTGTTTTTATCAAAAAAGAAATATGCCGAGATCTCGATCAGGCGATAGGGCGGGAGTGGCTTGAGACCAATGGCCTGGGGGGATTTGCGTGTTCTACTATTATTGAGATGAACACGCGGCGGTACCACGGCTTGCTCATTCCCGCGCAGAATGAGTCGCACGGTCGATTTGTCGCGTTGTCCAAATTTGAAGAGACGCTTATTGCGCCCGATATGGGGACTTTTGAGCTGAGTAGTAATTGCTACGCTGGTGCTATTCATCCACACGGCTACCGCTATCTCGAACACTTTCGCCTAAATCCCTTTCCCATCTTTACCTATTGTGTCGGCGATTTGTGTTTTGAAAAGCAAGTTTTTATGGTCTATGGTCAGAATACCACTGTGATTACTTACGGTCCCTTTAATCGTCCTGTTATGCTTACGCTGCGTCCGCTCGCGGCTTTCCGAGATTACCATCACCTGATGCGCCAGAATGATATGCTCAATGGCGATGTCGATATTTGTGATGGTCTGATGAGTTTTCAGCCCTATTCGGAATACCCGCCTTTGTATATCGCGCACAATGGAGAATTTCAAGCGCGGGGTGATTGGTATTACAATTTTGAATATGCAGTTGAAGCTTATCGCGGTCTGGATAATAGGGAAGATCTGTATTGTCCGGGAGAATTTACCTTTGATCTCGCAACAGGCGAGTCCGCGCATTTGCTCGTCAGCCTTGAACGCGGCACATGTGATCAGGTGGATGCACTTAGGCAGGCTGAGATAGATCGGAGAAATAAAATTATTCGATCAGTTCCCAAATGCACGGGTCTCAGTCTGAGTGCGGATGCGTTTCTCGTCAGGCGCAGCGACGCGCGTGCTACCATTATCGCGGGCTATCCCTGGTTTACGGATTGGGGGCGGGATACGATGATCGCGCTGCCCGGTCTCGCGCTGGTGACCGGGCGATTTGAGGAAGCTCGCGATATTCTCGCTGCTTATGCGCGTTTCTGCGATAAGGGGATGATTCCAAATCGATTTCCCGATCACGGCGACTTGCCCGAGTACAATAGTGTGGATGCTACCCTGTGGTACGTCTATGCTGTGGATCGCTTTTTGGCGTACACAGATGATTATGATTTTGTGCGTGAAACCCTCTGGCCAGTGCTACAGGAGATTATCCACTATTTTGTTCGGGGCACGCGCTATAATATCCATCTGGATTGCGATGGGTTGCTCTATGCCGGGGAACCCGGTGTGCAGCTTACATGGATGGATGCTAAGGTAGGAAATTGGGTCGTTACCCCGCGGCAAGGCAAACCCGTTGAAGTCAATGCGCTGTGGTACAATGCGCTGTGCGTGATGCGGAATTTGGCCGATAGATATGGCGAATCCAGACGCAGTGCCGAATACGCTGGTCTGGCTGAAAAGACAGCCGCGCGCTTTGCCGATGCGTTTTGGAACCCCGATGCCGGATGTTTGTACGATTGTTTGACCGATGCGGAGCCCGATGCGACGATTCGTCCAAATCAGATTTTTGCACTCAGTTTGCCGCATCGCATGCTCGATGCCGCGCGTGAACGCAGTATTCTCAATGTGGTCGAACGCGAGTTGCTCACGCCTTATGGTTTGCGAAGTCTATCGCCATCCGACGCGGCATACAGGGGCACGTATGGCGGCGATCCGCATATTCGCGATGGCGCATATCATCAGGGGACGGTTTGGGCATGGCTTATGGGGCCGTTCATTACTTCATGGATTCGGATTCACGGCGACCAGGCAGATGTTCGTGCTTCTGCCAAACGCATGTTGCGCCCTTTGTTGCGCCATGTTGAAGAATCGGGATTGGGACATATTTCTGAAATTTTCGATGGCGATCCGCCCCATGCATCTCGCGGCTGTTTTGCCCAGGCGTGGAGTACGGCCGAAGTCTTGCGCGCTTTTGTGGAAGATGTGCTGGACCAGAGACCTGAAAAAAATCCGCAGATGGACGCAGATGGACGCGGATGAGCTGTGCTGAATCAACGATCTGAAAAGAAGGCATATCGGTTAGATTTGAGCGAGGATTATGAAAAATATGAATGAGATGATAGATCAAAACGGTCGTGAGCCAGTTGTGACAAAGTGGGGACGCATTGAGATCGATTTCGAGAGCGATAAAGATTACGGAAATCCCATTCGTGAAGCGGCGTTGCAGGTGGTGTTTACTTCGCCGTTTGGTTCGGTCTATAATGTGATGGGATTCTGGGATGGCGGGCGGCAATGGCGCGTGCGTTTTTGTCCATACGAAGAGGGCGAGTGGTCGTATGCGACGTTTTTTTCAGATGCGGAAAATACGGGATTGCACAATCGCGAGGGGCGTTTTGCGTGTGGGCCATCGCAGACGAGCAGTGAATTTGATGTACACGGTCCCATCGCGCTGTCCGCAAACAGGCGGCATTTTGTTTATGCGAATGAGAAACCGTTTTTTTATGTGGCAGATACGGCGTGGAACGGGTGTTTGCGGTCAACGCGGGATGAATGGCGCTATTATCTCAGCGAGCGCGTGCGACAGGGGTTTAATACCGTGCAATGGGTGGCTACGCAGTGGCGTGCGGCTCCAGATGGGGATATCGAGGGCAATCTGGCGTTTTCTGGGATGGAAGAGATCGCAATAAATCCGGCCTTTTTTCAGCGGTTGGATGACTGGGTAGAGATGACTTTTCAGGCGGGTCTGGTCAATGCGCCCGTGATGTTGTGGGCACTGGGAGGGCGCAACCATCCGGAAAAGAGTCCGGGCGCATCGTTGCCAGAGGACCAGATGATCTTGTTGGCTGAATATATGGTCGCGCGCTGGGCGTGTTATCCCGTGGTGTGGATTTTGGGTGGGGATGGCAATTACGATGGTGAGAATGCCGAGCGGTGGCAGCGCGTTGGGCGCGCTATTTTCGGAAAAGGTCCCCACGCGCCTGTGGCGATGCACAGTTCGGGGCGGCGGTTTCCGACTGATGAATTTCGGTCTGAAAATTGGCTCGATGTGGTGGGTTATCAAAGCGGGCATGGCGACAACGACGAGACTTTGCAGTGGATTGTGACGGGTCCGCCTTCGGAAGATTGGAAGAAGACGCCGCGCCAATTTTATATTAATATGGAGCCTTCTTATGAAAATCACGTGGCTTATCATTCAAAGCGGCCACACGATGCAGCGTCGGTGAGGAGGGCGCTGTACTGGAGTCTGCTCAATGCGCCAACCGCTGGCGTGACTTATGGGGGGCACGGGGTATGGGGATGGGACGATGGTAGCGGTCCTCCCGTCGATCATCCCAATTCGGGAACGCCCCTGCCCTGGCATGATGCGTTGCTGATGGATGGTGCAGAGCAAGTGCGGCATCTCGTTGATGCATTCGATTCGATCGGGTGGTGGACGCTGCGTCCGTCCCCAGAGTTGTTGGGCGCGCAGCCTGGCGAGCGAGATGTACACAAACACATTTTGATTTCTAAATCCGTGGCAAACGATCTCGTGGTTGCCTATACACCACAGGGGGAGGCGGTGGCGATAAAGATGGCGGGCCTGTCACCACAGCTGCGGGGTATCTGGTACAATCCGCGCGATGGCGATGTGGAAGCAGCAGTAGTGCGCGAGGCCGACGGTAGGCGCGTTTACGAAGCACCGGGAGAAGGCGATTGGCTTCTGGTTTTGGCATGAGGAGATGATATGGAACAGAATTGCACCGTGTCTTATAAGGTTCTCAGTCCCAATACCAGCGGATCAGACCACCATTACGAGATAGATGTTTGTGCATCGGCAGAGGAGTTGCGGCAATTTGATCGAGAGGGATATCTGGTGCGCGAGGGATTGTTTGCAGGCGAGGATTTGAAAGCATTGCAAGATGCGCTGGATCGATTAGAAGAGAGAGAATTGGGCGCGTTTCAAGACAGCGGAAAGCGGTCCTGGGGACGTATCCCGCGGCATTTGATGGACAAAGATCCGGTGTTTTTGGATTTGTTGAAGTTTTCTCCTGTACTATCAGTGGCGCGGGCAATGATGGGTCCGCTGGTCAGGCTTCGAGGGCTGAGCGCGCGGATCAGTTATCCAGGTGCGACGCCTCATCAGACCCCATGGCACCAGCATTTGCGCGTGGTTTCCAATCCTTTGCCGCCGTGGTTTTCCAGACCTCATGGGATAGATGCTCTGATTTATCTGGATGATTTGAATGGGGATACGGGTCCTGTGGGAATTGTGCCAGGGTCGCACAATTGGTTGGATAGAGCACCGCCTCCCGATGTTTATGAGCCGGTTGAGGGCGAGCTTGTGGTTCGCGTGAAGGCCGGGGGTGGCGTGTTGATTCACAGCAATCTGTGGCATCGCGGACTGCCGACGTTGAGGACAAAGCGCAGGATGTTGATTTTGAGTTATACGCCCACCTGGTTGCGCCGATCACCCCACGGGGGACCGCCTCCCGGTGACGGGTTGACACAGGCGATTTTAGAGGGTGATGACGAGGAAGCGCGTATTTTGTTGGGTAAAGGTGGATATACATGAGTTTTCAAAGGAGTGGTATATGAGCAGGATAGCTGTTGGCGGATTGAATGTAGATGCCGCGCTCTACGCATTGGTCAAAGACGAAATCGCGCCCGATACGGGCGTGGATGCAGAGGCTTTTTGGCAGGGGTTGGAGGAAATTGTTCGAGATCTGAGACCGGAGAATCGGCGTTTATTGGAATGGCGCGATGTCTTACAGGCAAAGATCGATGCCTGGCACAAGGGGCGCGAATCTATTGATGGGGAAGCGTACAGGTCTTTTTTGCAGGAGATTGGGTATTTATTGCCCGAAGGGGACCATTTTCAGGTGTTGACTAATGGGGTTGATCCAGAGGTTGCGACAGTGGCTGGACCGCAGTTGGTCGTGCCGGTGGATAATGCGCGTTATTGCTTGAATGCGGCCAATGCGCGCTGGGGCAGTTTGTACGATGCGCTGTATGGGACAGATGTGATTCCGGAGGATGATGGTGCGGATAAGGGTACGGCGTATAATCCCGTGCGCGGTGAGAAGGTGATTGATAGCGCGAATGAGTTTTTGGATGCGACTGTGCCGCTGTCCGGTGGGTCTTATGCAGCAGTGACGGCGTTTGCTCTGAGTGAAGTGGGCGGGCAAAAGGTGCTCGTCGCAGAGGTTGATGGTCGGGATACAGGGCTGTCAGATCCGAGTCAGTTTGTGGGCTATGCGGAGCGAGATGGAGAATTGACCAGCGTGTTGTTGGCGCACAATGGGTTGCATATTGAGATTCAGATTGATCCGGGCCACCCCATTGGCAAAGACCATCCGGCAGGGGTAAAAGATGTGGTGTTGGAATCAGCAATTACCACGATTCAGGATTGCGAGGATTCCGTATCGGCTGTGGATGCCGCGGATAAGGTGCGCGTGTATCGCAACTGGTGCGGTTTAATGAAGGGCACGCTGGAGACGACTTTTGAAAAGAATGGACGACCCCTGAATCGCAAATTGAATCCCGATAGAACGTATATCCGTCCGGATGGCGGTGCGTTGACATTGCCGGGGCGAAGCACGCTGCTGGTGCGAAATGTGGGTATTCACATGTACACCGATGCGGTGACGACTGCCGATGGAGAGGCGATTCCCGAAGGGTTTTTGGATGCGATGGTAACGTCGCTGGCGGCTATTCACGATTTGAAGGGCAATGGCGTGTTTCAAAATAGCCGCTCGGGTAGCGTGTATATTGTAAAGCCCAAGATGCATGGGCCTGAGGAGGTGGCGGCGACGGTAGAATTATTCGGGCGCGTGGAAGATGTTTTGGGACTTGCGCGCAATACGCTGAAGATCGGGATTATGGACGAAGAGCGGCGCACGACTGTCAATTTGAAGCGCGCCATGTGGGAAGCCCGAGAGCGCGTCATTTTTATCAATACGGGATTTTTGGATCGCACGGGTGATGAGATGCACACGAGTATGGAAGCCGGTGCTATGCTTCCGAAGAATGAAATTAAGGCGCAGCCGTGGTTGGCGGCTTATGAGGATTGGAATGTGGATGTGGGTATTGAGACGGGGTTGATCGGCAAAGGGCAAATTGGCAAGGGTATGTGGGCGATGCCCGATGCGATGCGGGAGATGGTGGAGACGAAGATGAATCATCCCGAAGCGGGAGCGACTACTGCGTGGGTTCCTTCGCCGACGGCGGCCACATTGCACGCGATGCACTACCATCAGGTGAATGTTTCGACGCGGCAGGCAGAACTCGCAAGGCGAGAACGCGCGAGTCTGGATGCGATTTTGACGCCGCCTTTGCTGGATAGAGATCTGACGGATGAGGAGATTGTGCAGGAATTGGACAATAATGCGCAGGGTATTTTGGGCTATGTGGTGCGCTGGGTTGATCAGGGCGTTGGATGTTCTAAGGTGCCCGATATTCACGATGTGGGCCTGATGGAAGATCGCGCGACATTGCGTATTTCGAGCCAGCATATCGCCAACTGGCTGCATCACGGGATTGTGAGTGCAGAGCAAGTCCGCGAGACGTTTGAGAAGATGGCCGCGGTTGTAGATCGGCAGAATGCGGGCGATGCGGCGTATCGCAATATGGCGCCAAATTTTGATGAGAGTATTGCGTTTCAAGCGGCGCTCGATCTGGTTTTCAAGGGCCGTGAAGTGCCCAATGGATATACTGAATTGGTTTTACATACGCGGCGGCGAGAGGTGAAGGGTGAAGTGTGAAGGGTGAAGTAGGAAGTGTGAAGGGTGAAGGAGAGAAGCAGGGAATGACCGCTGAATAGGGATCAAACAATGGGGCGAAAGTTGCTGGTTTTTGATGTGGGCAATTCGCGCTTGAAGGCGGCGTTATACGATGATGATCGCCCGATTGCGCGTGCGTCTCTGAGCGCGGTGCGAAATATGGCCGGTGGGGATTACAAGGCACGGGTTGTGGATGTGCTTGAATC
The DNA here is from genome assembly GCA_022821275.1 of Candidatus Latescibacterota bacterium. GTDB lineage: Bacteria > Latescibacterota > UBA2968 > UBA2968 > UBA2968 > VXRD01. Next base: position 21,720 of record JAJEDY010000036.1, read on the forward strand.
GCGTTTTGCCCCGAGAGGGACGCCCGATCGGTGTTTGGTTGCTTCTGTGGTGCGCGGCGCAGATGAGATGATCTACAAAGCGGTTCAGACGGTATGGGCTATAGTGCCCCTGATGGTCGATACAGAGATGGATCTGGGGATTGATGTCGCTGTGCCCCGTCCCGACCATGTTGGTATTGATCGGTTATTGCAGGCGAGTGAGGCGTTTCGCGTTTGCGCGGGAAGTGTGGTTGTCGCCGCTTTTGGCTCTGCGCTGACTGTGGATATGGTGACAGCAGATGGTGTTTTTCGCGGGGGGACTATTGCGCCCGGTTTGGGTATGGGGTTGCGCGCTTTGTACGATGAGACGAGTTTGCTCCCGCATGTGGCGCTTCAACCACCTGATTCGGCTGTTGGAACGGATACGACATCTTGTATCCGGGCGGGTATTGTTTATGGGGCTGCTGGTGCTGTAGAGCGACTGTTTAGTGAATTGGTTCCGGATGGGCGGGCAACGCTTGTTTTGACTGGGGGAGATGCCGAGTTGATTGCGCCTTTCATAAACTACCCTCATCGCGTGGAGCCAGACCTGGTTATGCGTGCGCTGGTTTCGTTAGATCGCAGAATTTAAGGTAGCGGCGTTGAGGAGAACGACGCGGTCGCACGCGGTGGCGGGATAATCCCGCACGGTGATGGATTTTTCCGAGGCGGATTCGATTTTGTAGCCGGTGTCTGCGCACAGGAGATAGGTTCCAGGGAGGGTGTCGGGTTCGGACAGGGTTTGCGATATATGATAGGTGCGATTGTCAACTGAGGTAATGTCGAGTGGGGTCTGTGCCTGAGGGCATGTGAGGGTGTGACTGTCGCAGCGGAGTTCGGTGCCACAGAGCAGATAAGCCCGTTGGAGATTGCCCTGATTGTCGATGGATGCATAGGCAAATTGGCCTGTGATGGAGATGGGGCCGAGGTCATGGGTTGTGCCTTCTGGGGCTGAGAGGATGTAGTCGGTACAACTATCGCGTTTTACGGCTATTGCCATGGTGCTGGTATCGGGGTCGTTCAGGATCAGGTGCGCGGATTGGATGGGTGATGTGTCGGTGTAGGGTGCGATGACGGCGGCGTACTGGCTATTTGTGTTCGCGTCGTCTTTGCGTTCGGCCAAGATTTGCTGGACGGGTGGGGCGTTGAGTTGGTCGCCCAGGTCCGAGCGCCATCCGGGCGCGTCTGCGAGCAGGAGGCGATGGATGGGGTTGAGCAGGGTGAGGTCCATTCTCAGATCCTGGTTTTGCCATGTGGCGGTGAAGGGGGCTTGAGGATGGTCGGCGCGGATGTTGTCGAGCCATTCGATTTGTTCGTCAATGGGTTGGGGATCGGCGCCGCGGATGTCCGTTAGATGGCCGTTGCAGTGGAAGCCATACTGGTGGAGATTGCCGCCGTTTATTCGGAAGATGTCGATGGCATAGGTCTGTTCGCCGGGGATCTGGATGAGCGCACAGGTGCGCTGGTAGCGGTCGCACTGTTCGTACGGGGCGGCGGATGCCTGGACGATTTCGACGCCTGCACCCGTGCCGAAGAGTTCCAGAGTGGCGGGTTTTGGGTTGCCGTTCTGATTTTGGCCGTCAACGGTGACGATGTTGTGAGAGAGGGTGCTTTTGGTCCAGGCATTTCTGGGGTCGTCCCAGATATAACCCCTGTCTGCGGCCATTTCCCGCCCCTGGGCGATGTAGATGATGCCCAGGCTGTCGTAGTGGCGATGGCCGCCATAGCCATAACCGTTGAAGTAGAAGGCGGTGTGGCCTTTCGGGTTTCCGCCGCGGAGGACGGCGACATGCCAGCCGGGGAACCATTCGGTGTGGTGGGGCAGGTCGGTGTTTTGTTCGGCCACTATATCGGGATCCCGATGCCAGAGGGCGTATTCGCTGCCTTTTTGCGAGAGCGGGGCGTTCTGCGATTTTTCCAGCAGGCCAGCGTAGCGGTTGCCGTAGTGGGCGGATAGAACTTCGGCGTAGATGGGGTCGATGCCTCGGCCTTCTCGGGAATCTCCGATGACGGGGTCTTGCAGGTTTGGGTCGAGCATGCGGACCATGCTTTCCAGAGCCAGGCGGTAGCGGTCAAAGTGTTGAAAGGGGTCCAGGTTTTTGAGGGGTGGACCGGTTTCGGGTTCGTAGCCGTCGGGATCGGAGTATCCAACGAGCAGTTCGGGTATGTCGCGCAACAGGTTGAGGTGCATGGCGGAATAGGAGGGAGATTCGGTGCAGAAGCCGTCGAAGTGGAAGGCATCTTCGAGGAGGGTTTCAAGGCCTTCGATGGCGCGGCGCACACTTTGCGGTTTGTTGAAGAGTATGCCGACGGCGGCGCTTAGTGCGCGGCCGGGACCGCATTTGTTGTTGATTTCGCGCCAGTTTTCGGTGTCTGCACAGCCGGATAGGATGAGGTCGTTGACGATGCGTTGATCCATTTCGGGTGTGAGGACGGGTGAGCCATCTGGATATTGGGCAGTTCGAATGAGGTCGTAGGATAGGGTGACCTGGAGAATGGCTCCGCCATCGGAGCCGCTGCAGCCAAAGCGTCCGGCGCCCCAGAAGCCGTTGTTGAGGATGGCATGGTCGGCCTCGCGATGGCGGCCTTCAAAGGCGGTGATGATGGTTTCGACGGGAAAACGCCCGGCGCGGGGATATTTGCCCAGGGAGATGGCGGCTTCGGCCGGTGGGCAATCCGCTATGGTGCCGTCGTAGGAGTGGAAGAGCCAGTTGGGGTATCGCCGCGCCATGCAGTCCATGATTCCGGCGCACCACTGGGCGTATAATACGTCATCTGTGAGGGCGTATAATTTGGCAAGTGGTAGCATTTGTTCAAAGATCCAGCGGCTTTTTTTTGTGCGGATGATGCCGGTCCAACTCGTGTGTACGGGCCAGTTGACCCATTTGAAGGCGTGTTTGCCCGATTTGTCTTCGGGGTGGGCGCGTTCTTCGTCGGTGAGGTAGTAGGTGAAGGTCTGGTTCATTCTGGGCGCGGTGATGCTGCCGGTTTCGGGATAGTTGGCGTTGGGATACTCGGTTTTACAGTATTTGCAGGTGAGTTTATCCGGATTGGTGGGATCCCATTCATACAGGCCGGTTTCACCCATGGAGGAGAGGTGGTTGACGCAGGCGGGACAGTTCTGGCCGTATTCGGGCCAGGGGGTGAGTTCGGGCATCATGACGTCGATAAAGTCGCGGTTCTGGTCCATGAGGTGGGCGACCTGCTGTTTCCAGCCTTCGAGGATGGCCTGCGCCCAGGGGTAGCGGCTGAGGTTTTTACGGGCGTTTTCGACGTTGAGTAGCGGCATGGGTGCTCCTGTGGAACGCGTTGATTTTAAGTTTTTACTTTTTGCAATATATTGAGAAACAAACTTCGTGTCTAACCAAAGAATGGACGCACGATATTGTCTCTCATTTCTTGCGTCTTGTATCTCTCTTTTGTAATATCTTCACTGACCAGACGCGTAATACCAGAATACAGGCTATTTATTTTGGAGGAATACGATGGGAAAGCAGCAAATAGCAGCAACAACGCTTAACAAAGACGATTTGATCGTCATCTGTGGGGCGGGTGGTTTTATTGCCGGTGCGCTGACGCGATATTTTCACGATCAGGGGTTTGTGCGGCTTCGCGCTGTTGATAAGAAGCCTTTGCCCGAATGGTACCAGCGCGTGCCGGGGGTGGAGAATCTGTGTTTGGATTTGAGTGATGAAGACAATTGCAAACGCGCCGTTGAAGGGGCTGCTGAAGTGTACAATCTCGCGGCGGATATGGGGGGGATGGGATTTATCGAGCGTTTCAGGGTCGAGTGTTTGCGGAGTATTTTGATCAATACCCATCTGATTGAGGCGGCCTATTGGGCAGGTGTTGAGCGGTATTTCTTTTCTTCTTCTGCTTGCGCGTATAACACTGAGTTGCAAGAAGATCCCAATGTGCGCGCGCTCAAAGAATCAGATGCATATCCGGCAATGGCAGAGCGTGGGTACGGTTGGGAGAAGTTGGTTTCGGAGATGTTTTGCGAGGAATATTGGTCCGAACGCGGGATGAAGACGGCGATTGCTCGGTTCCACAATGTGTATGGTCCTTATGGGACGTGGGATGGCGGACGAGAGAAGGCACCGGCCGCGCTTTGCCGCAAAGCGATTGAGGCCAGGGATACGGGCAATCTCGAAATCGATATTTGGGGCGATGGCAACCAGACGCGCAGTTTTATGTACGTTGACGATTGTATCAGGGGCGTCGATATGATTATGCACAGTGAAGATTTGATTGCGACGCCTATTAATCTCGGTTCGAGTGAGCTGGTTTCTATCAATGAACTGGTGAGTGTTATTGAGGAGATCGGCGATGTTAAACTCAATCGCACGTATGATTTGACTGCGCCTCAGGGCGTTGCTGGTCGCAATAGTGACAATGCGATGATTAAAGAAATTCTCGATTGGGAGCCAGATACCCCTTTGCGCGATGGTATGGCTAAGACTTATGCGTGGATTGCACAGCAATACGCTGATCGCAAAGCGGGTAAAAGGACGGTGAGTTAAGCAGGGTATTTATTATATGAGCAAAGATATTACGAGCGTTATTGGCAATATTCCCTTTCGCATGGCTTTTGCCGGTGGGTGGATTGATCAGCCATTTTTGTCTCAGTACAATCCGTCGCCTCCCGGGTCTATGGTTGTGGTTTCTCTCGAACCGACCAGCCGTTTTATGAATCGCTGCGGTATGGCGACGAGTACGCGAGATGTTGCGATGAGGCTCTGGGGTTCCACGTTTCCCGATCGAGTGCCATCCGATCTGGTGAAGGAATTGTACACGGTTGAAAATGAAGGCAAGGCCGAGCCGTCGGGGTCGCAGGATATGATTGGGTTGCTTTATCCGGGTGTGAGCAGGCTCGACTACGATTGCGATTACGAGGGGGGGTATTTTCCGGTTCATATTGAGTCCAATAATGATCCCGATGTCGCGCGTTGGCTTGAAGATGTGATCTACATGGTTCCCGTTGCCCCGCGACCCGATGGCTATGAGCCGTTGGGTGAGAAGAATTTAGATCCGATATGGATTGATAGATTGAGTCAGTCGGGTAAGGATTGTTATGATGCGATTATTGCCAGAGATGCCCGGGGATTGGGCGCGTCGCTGAATGAATGTATGGTGTGCTGGGAGACGCTTTTGCCACATACGGTGCGTCATCCTACTATCCGGATTGGTCTTATGGGTATTCTGGAATATTATCAGTCTCGGTATGTCGGGGCGATGTATTCTGGCTGTGGCGGTGGGTATATTTACGTTGTGTCTGAAGAACCCGTGCCGGGCGCACTTCGCGTGGATGTTCGATATGACAGAGGGTAGTGTATGAAGACGGTCATTGTTTCAGGCAGTTTTGACGATATGAGGGCGCGCGATATCCGTTTTTTGCAAGAGGCTTCCCAATACGGATATCTTCACGCGCTGGTATGGGGGGATGATGTCGTCAAGGGACAAACCAAATTTCCGCAAGAAGAACGTTTGTATATGATGGATGCGATTCGCTATGTGGATTGCGCCACGCTTGTGACGGAGTTGGGAGATAAAGACGGTCTTCCCGATGCGGTCCAGGCAGATGTTTGGGTGGTGGATGAACGAGATGATACGCCGCAGAGACGACGTTTTTGTGGGGCACACAATATCGCATATCGCGTTTTGACTGCGGGTGATGTTAAAGGTTTTCCGATAGCGGAGACAGCGGATGGGGATGCGAATAATAAAAAAGTGATTGTTACGGGGTGTTTTGACTGGTTTCACTCAGGGCATATCCGGTTTTTTGAAGAGGTTTCGGAGTTGGGCGATTTGTACGTGGTTGTGGGTCACGATGCAAATGTCCGTTTGCTCAAAGGCGAACATCATCCGATGTTCGGTGAAGACGAACGCCGGTATGTCGTGCAATCTGTCCGTTTTGTCAAACAGGGGCTGATTTCATCTGGCGACGGATGGATGGATGCCGCGCCTGAGATTGATGTTATTAAACCGGATATTTATGCGGTGAATGAAGATGGCGATAAGCTGGAGAAGAGAGTTTTTTGCGAGGAACATGGTCTGGAATACGTCGTGTTAAAACGCGCGCCGAAGGAAGGATTGCCCCGCAGAGAGAGTACGGTTTTGCGGGGGTTTTGATTCTTTACAATGAAACCTCATTGTGGAGCGTTTTGTCTTTTTATGTAGTGAAATTAAGACCTCTATAGCTCTAAATAACAGGATTGTGCGATGTCAAATATTTTTATAGATAAACCCGATCTCGAATCGCATCTTAAGACGCTCGGCTTCGATAGGGCGCTCGCTTATAGACTCTGGTGTTACCGCAATGGACTGGATACGGGTCTGGATAAAACCGCTGTTCAGCGTCAGGCGGAAATTGATCTTTTGCAACGCGAGGTTGAGCAGCGCGATCCCGATGTTAGCCCGAGGCACAATGCCCATCGCGCCAAATTTATCGCCCGTATCTTTAAAGGTGAGCTTCAGGACGACACTGTTTCAGATTTGCTCTTTCGCATTCGCGCGATTTACAATAATCTCGACGGTGATCCCGATGCGCAACGAGCATTGGGTCGTCTGGTTCTGCACGTTGAAAAATACGGCGATTTGATGCGGCCCGCACGCGCCTGCAAGCGTTTTGGTCATACGGTTGTCAATACCTATATTGCCGCTCTTGAGCAACTCGCTCGCAATCACACAGATTGGATTCGGCCCGTTGAGGATTGGCGGCCCAATAGCTATAAACCAGCGCACCAATTCTATAGCCTTGCGCGTCATCTTCTGGCACAATACGATGTGCCCGCATTTTTTGATACGGCATTTTTGCAGGGCAATACACCAAAGGCGCGCCAGGAACAAGCGTGGTTCATACATGTTGGCATGGGGCAAAATATCCGCACAGCCGGTGTACCTATGCAGATCACAAAGCGCATGGCGCATCTGCTCCTGCAAGAAAAACGCAGTTATCACACCGTTGTTCAGTGCCTTCGCAAGGTTCAGTACATAGCTTATGGCGGCAACCCGAAAAGTGCCTGGGAAATTGCCCAGGGGCCTCTGGGAGAAGGATTCGAAAATGAAGATTTTTGGGAGACCGTTGTACATTTTCTCGCCAATCAGGCTTTTCTCGAACGCAGTTACATCAATCCCATTATCGACTATATCCGCAATCAAAAATTCACGCCCCAGCGCATTCCACAACCCGACGGTACTGAGATCGAAGGGCCGCCGCTACATCCCAATTTTTGCATGAAGGGTCGCAGTATCAATAAGCTTCTCCGCCAGGTCGATGTGTGGCATCAAGAGCTTACGGGTTTGGAGGATGTCGAGTTGGAAATTTGGGCGTCCTCTGGATTCAGGGAGTTTGAACATGCGACGCTGGACCCCAGGCTCAAACGCAATATTCAGTGGACGGTTCACGAACTCATTACTTCGCAACAACTCTACGCCGAGGGGCGCATTATGCATCACTGCGCAGGGTCTTATGCCAAACGCTGTGCGGCGGGTGAGAGATCTCTCTGGTCTTTGCGCGCGCTGGACCTCGACGCTGCCGAAGAAAATCAGGTGCAGGAACACGTGCTTACTATTGAGGTCGATAATAAGAAAAAATCCGTCGTTCAAAACGCTGGCAAATTCAATCTCAAACCCTTTGGCAAAAAGCATCTCGCCAAGCAACGCCAAACGGGGAATGTCTATCTCCATCTCCTCCGCGAGGCGCCGACGATTATGCGCCTGTGGATGAATCGCGAAGGGTTGTCCCATGGATGATACTGCGATAGCCGGTCATGCGTTTCCTTTTGTCGAAGTGTCCGGTACGGCGTACGACATGGGGTATCAGCACGGCAAACAGGCCGCGGATCTCGTTCACAAATATCTCGTGTGGATTGAAAAGCTCACGGGCAAATCCCGCGATGAACTCTGCCAGAATGCGCGTGCTTTTCATTCCTTAATTGAAAAATTGAGTCCGCCGCTTATGGAAGAGATTCGCGGGCTTGCCGATGGTGCGGGTATTTCTTTTGACGAAGCGCTTTTGTGTCAGGCGCGGGGCGAGGCCGCCAGTGTTCCTCCCGAGGGTTGTACGGCTTTCGCGCTTACTGGTTCTGCGACTGCCGATGGGTGTCCTCTGGCCGGTCAAAATCAGGATCTCGCGCCCGAATACGCCGATGTCGCCATTCTCTTGCATGTCTGTCCTTCTGATGGGCGTCCCCGGGCATTGCTTTTCACTTTTGCGGGACAATTGGGTTATTCGGGTATGAATCAGTACGGTCTGGCTCATTTTGCCAATGCGCTCTACGATTGTCCCTGGCAGATGGGCTTGCCCCACTATCCGCTCAAACGCATTATGCTGGAGCAGAAGGGGCTGGATACCTGTCTTCGAATTCTCAGACAACATCCCACCTGTTCGGCTGGCAATATGGTTTTTTGTTTTGGCGATGGGCAGATTGCCGATCTGGAAATCCGTCCCGAAGGCGTGATGCAATTTACCGATACACATCCCGATGCGATTGTTCACGCCAACCACTATCTCACGCCCGAATTTGCACCCTGCGAAACCAATAGTCTTGCGGATTCTTGCCCTCGGCGCGATAGAATGCGCGATCTGGTCAAAGAACACTGGGGCGATATCACGGTGGATACGATGAAGGCCATTCTCTCAGATCACGATGGCGATCCCGCAGCGATATGTCGCCACGGTGCTGTAGATATGTATTCTATTTCGGGTTATATCGCCGAACCTGCAAAGGGGTTGCTCCACGTTAGACGGGGGCTGGGCTGCACGGGAACGTGGACGGCATACGAGGTGTAGTGTTTTTACAGGCGGGTTCAGGGGGTCCAGGTTTTGGCGCGTTCGGCGTAGTCCTGAGCCTGAGCGGGGATATCTACGCCGACTTCTTCGGACCAGGCTGCGAGGAGCTGTTGATAGATGGGACCGGGTTTGCCGGTGCCGACGGGTTGGAAGTTGAAGCGGGTGATGGGGATCATACAGATGGTGGTTGACGTGTACCAGGCTTCGTCGGCTTCGCGCACATCGTAGGGTTCGATGTCGGTCTCATAGACGGGAATATTCAGTTTTGTCGCGATGTCCATGCAGCTCTGGCGGGAGACGCCGCGCAGGATGTCGTGTGGTTTGGGTGTGTGGATTTCGCCATTGCGGGCGATGAAGAAATTGGTGCCAGTGCCTTCGGTTATAAAGCCGCGTTCGTCGGTGAGGAGGGCGTTGGCACCTTTTTCCATGCGTTGCGCCTGGAGATTGGCAATCTGGTAGTAGATGCGGCTGCGATTTTTGGCTTTGGGGTCGATGTACCGGGCGGGTACGGATTGCTGGGGCGTGATGACAAAGTGAGCGCCCTGTTCGTAATAGTGGGCACTGCCTCCGATGTGGCGCACGAGCGGGATGACGTTGATGGTGACGATGGGACTGGCACCTTCTGTGACGAGGGTGTCGTAAAAGCCCAGGGCACCCCGGGTGACGTTGTGCATGATCTGAAAGTCCAGATTTTCCAGGGCGGACAGATTTTTTTTTATGGTTTTGTGCGTGGCGTCTTCCATCTGGTCAATGCTGAGGCCGCAGTCGATTTCGGCGTATTTCATGGAGGCGTACAGGCGTTTCAAGTGGTTGCGGAGGCAGTAGGGTTTTTGCTTGAAAGAGCGGGTCATTTCAAATACCATATCTCCAAACATCAGGGCGGAGTCGAAGATGGAGATACGGGCTTCGCGTTCGGGAACGAAGTTCCCGTTGAAATAGACGAGACGCTGGGGCATGGGGAGGCCTTTCGTGAGAGTCGGAGTTTGGGAAATAGGTTGTTATATATACGACAATTTTTTTGAAATTCAAGTTGTCCAGAAGGAGAATGGCGATGAAGATCACGGATATCGAGGTGATTCCGCTTCGGGTCCCGTATGAGGCGCGTATCCGGAAGGCGTATTATCATTTTGCGATGAAGGAAGAAGTGACGGTTTACAAGTTTCATACGGATACAGGGCTGATAGGGCTGGGGGAGAATGTGGGGTCGCCGTTTGGGCAGGAGATGCTGGAGGCCTATATCGGGACGGATCCATTTGACCATGTGATGGGGCAAGGGCGATTTAATCTGGATATGGCGTGCTATGATTTGATGGGCAAGCATCTGGGGTTACCGGCGTGGAAGCTGATGGGGCAGCAGGTGCGTCAGTGGGTGTCTATGGGATGGTGGATGCCGTGTATGTCGGTGGAGGATACAGCGGCGGAGGTGCAGGTGGCGGCAGAGCGGGGGTTCCGGGGGTTGAAGTGCAAGGCACGGGCGTTTTACGATGTGGTGGCATGCGCGCAGGCGATCCAGGATGTTGCGCCGGTGGATTTCCGGGTGGAGTTCGATTTTAACGGGGCGCTGATTTGTGTGGAGAAAGCATTGCCGGTGCTGCGGGAGTTGGAGAAGATTCCGGTGGTGAAGGGGGTGGAGGAACCCATTTTTGCGTATGATGTTGAAGGGTGGCGCAGGTTGCATGAGGCGATTCGGATACCGTTCTATCTGCACGGGGTGCGGGTGCTGAGTGAGGCGGCGTCGCGGCAGCCGTCAGGTCCGTGGATAGGACTTCGAGCGGGCGATTTTGATGGGGCGCTTTGCAGCCATGAGTGTGTGCGGGATGCACTGGCGGCGGCCTGGACTTTTGCGGCGGCGAATACGCCGATTTTGTTGCAGTATGTGGGAACGGGTATTACGACGGCGTTTGCGCTTCAGTTGGGCGCGGTGATGCCGACAGCGACGCTGCCGGGGGTGACGGCGAGCCATTCTTATGAGGACGATTTGATTGTGGATGCACATTTGGTACAGCGCGGATTTATGAAGGTTCCAGAGGGGCCTGGTCTGGGCGTGGTGCTGGATGAGGATGCCGTGGAGAAGTATCGGGAGATACCTGCTGTGGAATGGCCTCGGCACGTTTCGGTGGTGACGCTGCCGGGTGGTATTAAACATTATTATCGCAATTTGCAACAGGCAGAGCGGCTGATGAAACAGGGGGTGGATGAGTCGTTTGCGCCGGGCGTGCGTCTGGATGAGTGGGAGGATGATGGGAGCGAGGCATTTGACAGGCTGTGGACCCAATTGCAGGCACAGGATGCACCGGTTTGGGATGGGTGAGATGAGATGGATTCTAACGGTATTTTTGCTGTGGCCTCTGTGTGGGCAGGCTGAGGAGAGAATAGTGATGCAGATTGCGACGACGATTGATTTTGGCAAAGATGTGGGGCAGAACTGGGGCACGCTGTTTGAGGCGCGAGACGCAGAGGGGCGCGTGGTGTTGGGCGCGGGGTTTACAGGCGTGTATAATACGGCGTTTCGCATGGATCGATATACGTTGCAGTTTTTTGTGCGGGATGATGAAGCGGAGATGGAATTTGAGACGTTGCCGCCTTCGACGGAGGATGGGGGGAGTTATTTGTTCGATCTGGATGGCAGGGTGTACGCGTGTAGTTACCATCAGGACCGGACTGCGAGAGCGTGGGACGATGTAGCAGGTGCCTGGCAGGCGGATGAGAGTTTTGGCATAGGTGAGACGGTGAGCGGGGAGGGCAAGATGCGGGTTGGCGGGAAGGTGCTTCAGTTTAAGGGGGGTGAGGCGTGGTATGATGGCGAGCGGGTTCTCGCAAAACCGGTGTCGGGATATTACCATCATTTTTATTACGCGCTGGGGTATTTGACGTTTTTCTATAAGAATGAAGAGGTGGGACAGCCGTACACGAAATTGTACGCAGTGCCCTATGTGCCGGGAGATGGGGCGGTTGATCTGGGGAAAGCGGTGGTGCTCGATCTGAAGTACGATCGGGAGACGCCTTTTGCCATTGGGCAGTTGGGAGATGAGATTGTAAATTCGTCCAATATGGGCGGGATATATGCGTTCGACGGGGCGAGGTGGAAGGTGTTGCGCGCGTCATTGGAGGGGGTGAGTTTTCAGCTTTATTCGATGTTGAACTGGTATGATAAGCTGTTGATGGCGCAGTATCCAACGGGCAATTTGTTTATTTACGATGGGGAGGAGGTTCGTCATCTAAAAGATTGGCCGCCCGTGATGCCGGGTGTGTCGGATAGGGTGCGAGAGGCACAGACAACGGGGTTTTACGGCGGGGATCTCTATGTGGGCGTTTGGCCGTGGTCCGAGTTGTGGCGGTACGATGCGCACAGGGATCACTGGCAGTTTGTGAAGCGGATGTTCCGGCGTCCGCCAATTACAGATGAGATGAATCACCCGTGGGAAGATCGGGTTGTGGCGTATAATGAAGAACACGATGGCGATATGGTGCTTAATAATTGGGGTCAGCGGGTTACGGGGCTATCTCCGATGGGGGACGCGCTCTTTCTTTCCGTGAGTGCTAAGGGGTGTCCCGAGCGAGATATGCGGCTTGCGTTTTTGCACGATGACGAGGTGTGGGATGAGTACCGCGTGGTGCATCGGTTGAAAAAGCCGGGGCATGTTTCTGTGCCGGTTGTGTGGCGTGATGAGCCGACTACGCTGTTGTTCACGGTTGGCGAGGCGGAGATCAGTGTCGTGCAGGATGGGAAATTCTTGGGTTCGGCGCCCGTTCGACGGGAACAGGTGGAGCAGGTGGTGGAGGGGGCCGAATTTCAGTGGGGATATGGGATGTATGGACCGCTGCGAGCGGGGTTGCAGTCAAAGGCGGTGGATCGGTAGTTCGAGCAGGGATGGCGGTTTTTGTGGATAACCACATTCTAAATTTGGAGGAGTTGCATGGCTGTTACACGTGAGAATTTACAGGCCGCTATTGATCAGTTCCCGCGTACGGAACTGGCGGATTTGCCGACGCCGTTGAACGATTGTCCGCGGTTTTCAGAGGCACTGGGTGGGAAGGTGCGGGTGATGGTGAAGCGGGATGATTTGACGGGGCTGGCTTTTGGAGGGAATAAGACGCGGAAGTTTGATCTGGCGCTGGGAGATGCGGTGGCACAGGGGGCTACGGCGTTGATAACAGGCGCGGCGTCACAGTCGAATCACGCGCGGCAGGCGGCGGCAGCGGCTGCCAGGCTGGGGATGAAGTGCGTGCTGGTGAATCGGCACGATCACCGCAGTCAGATGGGTATTCAGGGAAATCAGTTGCTGGACAATATTCTGGGGGCGGATGTACGGCTGGTGGTGGATGGCGTGAATCAGAATGAGGTGAAGGATCGGGTTGTGGCGGAACTGACGGCGCAGGGAGAGAAGCCCTATTTGATCGGGCAGCGTGCGGTGGTGTTGGGGACGGTGGCTTATGTGGGCTGTGTGCTGGAGATTGTGGCGCAGCTTGAAGCGATGGATGCACGGGCAGATTTTATCTTTACTGCATCCGGGCACGGGACACATGCGGGGCTGGCTTTGGGGGTGAAAGCGCTGGGGTTGCCAATTCAGACGCAGGGGTTTTCGCCGAGCAAGGGGGATGAGGCGCAGCGGAAGGCGAGGCTGGCAGAGGTGGCCAACGAGGCGGCAGAGCTTCTGGGGCTGGATGTTCGATTGCGGGCAGAGGAGTTGGAAAATACGGATGTGTATGTGGGTGAGAATTATGGCATTGTGACGGAGGCGGGACTAAATGCATTGCATTTGCTGGCGCGGACAGAGGGTATATTACTCGATCCAGTATATACGAGTAAGGCGATGTCGGGGGTGATTGACCGCATTCAGACGGGAGAGATTCCAGAGGGTTCTACGGTGGTGTACGTGCATACAGGTGGGAATCCAGCGCTGTTCGCGTATGCGCCAGAGTTGATTTCACATGGAGATTATCGGCAAAATCTCGTGACGGGTTGAGGGAGGCTCTGGGACTGGAGGCGAATTGGGTTTGTCTGTTTCTTATTGATAGACACCATCGATAAGCGTCTTTCCAAATTCTGCGACAAACAAAAGAAAATCGCTAATACTTATTGTTCCGTCAAAATCTAAATCGCCATGTCTCGCCCTGAAAAGAGAGTCTTGTGTCGCGGTAGAAATAGGAGCTATGCGGTTCGGGTCACTCCACACGCCCTTGTTTTGGGCCTTGGCTTCCTCTTGTGCTGATACAAACTCATTTCGCTTTTCGTATTCGTGTTCAACGTCTGCTACGCCATATCCCTCCCTCACCAATTCAAGGTTAAACAAAACGCTGCCCAAATACACATAAACGAGCAACCTGTCAAAAGCGTCTTTTTGCTGGTGATCAAAAGATAATTTTACTTTTTTCCCATGCAGTCTTTGTCGTGTGTATTCTTTCGCTTCGGGGCCGTAAAAACCAACGGGTTCGAATGGGTGATTTGTCTCTGGCGTATCTACTCCTAACAAGCGCACGGTCACTGTGTATTCTAAATGCGTAACGTCTATTGTATCGCCGTCTTTCACGTCGGTTACTGTAAAATACACGTCGTCAAGGTCAACGCATCCAGAAGGCGCATGGCAATGGTAGGTGTTATCCGATGTGTCAAAGTGACCGCCCTGTGAATCTTGCCCGCCTCTGTGGGCAATTGCTAATGAAACAAAACAAAACAAATTACCAAATATCAAAATCTTTTTCATGTTTCTACTCGTTTCTCAAAAATAGCAATTCTAAGCGTTTTGATACGTCAAATGCGTGAAGAAAGCATTCACAGGTCCACAAGTCAAACACGAGGAGACCAACATGCCCCTCCAATTTTCTCAACTCACCGAGCACCTGTTCGTCCACCGCGATTGTATCAACGTTGGTATTTTGTGTGACGGCGAGCGTGCCCTCTTAATTGATTGCGGCAACGGCGATGTCAAAGAAACGCTCAATACGCTCGGGATAACGACTCTCGATACCGTCCTTTTCACGCATCATCACCGCGATGGCGCCTCCGGTTTTCGGCATCTGAGAACACGCCTTTCGCCGGAGACGCGCGTCGGTGTCCCCGCGGGAGAACGCCCGTGGTTCGACTCGGTCGAGACGTTCTGGAATGAGCCGAAAAATCGGTGGCATCTTTACGACTATCGTCCGCACAATCTGATGCTCACCGAATCGCTCGCCGTGACCGACACCTACGCCGAAAATGATTTGATTCAGTGGGGGAACGCCCAAATTACAGTCCTCAATACGCCCGGACATACGGACGGGAGTGTCTCTTATATCGTTTCGGTTGACGGCAAACGCTTTGCGTTCTGTGGTGACACCATCTACGACAAAGGGCAGATTTGGGATGTGCATAGCCTCCAAAAGGGGGAACAGACGCGGGATTATCACGGCTTCCTCGGTGCGAGAGAGGTGCTGGCGTCAAGTCTCCAGAAGTTGCGTCAGGTGGAGGCAAATGCGCTCATCCCTTCACACGGAAAAGTGATGACCCGGCCAGCAGATGCGATTGACACACTGCTCGAACGCCTGGATACGTGCTACGATAAGTACGTCGCCATCTCTGCTCTGCGGCATTATTTTCCCAATCTGTTCACCGAGTTTGAAGGACGAGAAGGACACATGTCCATCCGCGAGGGAAAGGATGTGCCAGCATTCCTGCGCCATTACGGGACAACATGGCTCATCATCTCAGAGACGAAGGAAGCATTTGTAATGGATTGTGGCAGTATCCGTATCCTGCAACAGATTCAGCAACTTCAAGCTGATGGTGAGATCTCAGATGTGACACAATTTTGGCTCACACATTACCACGACGACCATGTAGATGCTGTCCCCCAATTTCAAGCGGTTTATCCGTGTAAGACGCTGACAGACCGCGTCGTTGCCCAGGTCATTGAAAAACCGCAGCGATTCCGCATCCCGTGTATTTCCCCTTCTGTTGCACGCATTCACCAGCGGACGCGTGACGGCGAATCGTGGCAATGGAACGAGTTCCAGATGACCGCCTACCACTTTCCCGGTCAGACGTATTATCACGGCGGATTACTAGTCGAAGGGAACGGGGTGCGCTTGTTCTTCGCAGGGGATTCGTTTACAATGGCGGGAATTGATGACTACTGCACTGGGAATCGCAATCTGCTCGGCAGCGCCGTTGGCTATGACCGATGTCTCGCTCTCATTGAAGCGTTGAAACCGACGCATATCTTTAACTGTCACGTTAGCTGTGCCTTCGATTTTACCCTTGAAGAGATTCGATTGATGCGGGAAAATCTCGCCGAAAGGGAAACACTCTACACCGATTTGTGCGCCTGGGACCACGCGAATTACGGACTCGATGAACACTGGATTCGGGCTGATCCCTACGAGCAGGAAGTCGGGTCAAAGCACGCCGTCAATTTGCACGTCTATTTCACCAACCATTCCGAAGAGGCGCGGCAGGCGGGGTGTTGCCCCGTCCTGCCGGAATCGTGGGATATCCGCCTGCCGCAACAAGAAATAACAATTCCCGCCAAACAAGAGAGGCATATCAATTTTACCATACCTATCCCGGAGGGGAATCACGCCCGGTCCCAACGTCTGATCATTCCGATAGAAGTGACCTATGATGGGCGTTCACTCGGGCAATTTCGCGAAGCGGTTCTGGTTTTTTAGTCTTCCAATATCAGACCATCACGCCGTGCAAAAATATCGATGTTTTTGCTGCGCTACCATTCTCCTCACAGACCCACTGTGCTCGATGCGAGCCACAAATGGGGATGTGTTTCCAATATCAAATCTGCCACTTTTTGCACCGCTTTTTTTACGCCCCAGGTGGGGCGCGGCTGACCCATTGGTGCCAGTTTGATCAATAGCTGATTGTTTTTGCGAAATAAGAGGGATATGCCGAAATACTGGGCGAGTTCTCCTTCGCGTACCATGACTGAGATGAGGCCGTGATTGTCGGGCAATTGGCAGTAGATGTCCGTCATTTTGATCACGACCTGCATATCCCGATGGATTTCGCGCCACACTTGATCTGTGGCCTGTCCAATAAGTCTCAGTATTTCTTCGCGTTGGTATGCGCCTTCTAATACGATATTTGGCATATTCCCGACCTTTTGAATGCGCGTTTCGACTGATAGTTCCGATTCCCGACGCCAGACAAAATAGTGGATGGGTACGCCCGCATCTATGGCTTTTTGTTCGTATTTGGTTGGGGTGCGTCCGGCTAATTGGTGAACAGATGGGGTTGCGTAAATAGATTGGAGGTGCGATTGTCGCGTCAATATATCGGTGATCCACGTTGCGTAATCTGCGTGATCTGTCGCTATGGTTACTTCGCCGCCCGGTTTTAATCGCTCGGCCAGTATTTTTACAAATCTATCTTGAATCAGACGCCGATTGTGGTGTCGCTCTTTGGGCCAGGGATCTGAGAAATTAATCCATATCTCCGATAGGGATTGCGGAGCAAACACGTGTTGTAATAAAAATGCGGCGTCGCCCTCTATTGCGCGCACGTGATTTAATTTTAGAGCATTTAATCGCTTGAATAATCGGCGCATGGATCCCCAGGCGCGTTCGATTCCGACAAAACACGCATCGGAACGCGCTGTTGCCATATCGGAGAGAAAATGCCCATTGCCAAATCCGATTTCGAGGACGAGATCGCCTGGCCGATCAAAAATCTGTTGCCAGTCTATCGGCCAATCCAGTTGCAGCCATGGAACGGTATATTTTTGTATTTCCTCGCTTAGCGGTAGAGACATCATGCGTTTAACTCATCTGCGGATTTCGGTAAAGCGTTTGATCTGCTCTGTAATCGCCACTTCCGTCGGCAGGCGTTCCATTGAACTGGCGCCGTAGAATCCATCGACTTCTGGAACCCGTTCGAGTATATAAGAGGCGTCTTCTGGTTCGGCAATAGGCCCGCCGTGGCAAAGTGTGATTACATCGCCCCGGATCGTTTTGCAGGCATTGCAAATTGCCTTTACTTCTTCCACGCAGTCATCGAGCGTTTTTGCCGTGTGCGCGCCAATTGTGCCCTTGGTTGTCAATCCCATGTGCGCCACCACAATATCGGCGCCTGCTTCTGTCATGAGTTGTCCTTCTTCGACGTTGAATGCATAGGGCGTTGTGAGCATGTCCATTTCATGGGCTGCGGCGATCATTTCCACTTCGAGGTGATAGCCCATTCCGGTTTCTTCCAGATTGGCGCGAAATAACCCGTCAATGAGTCCCACGGTTGGAAAATTTTGGATTCCCGCAAAGCCCAGATCTCTCAGTTCTCGCAAGAAGTGATCCCGCAACATGAATGGATCTGTTCCATTCACTCCGGCGAGTACGGGGGTGTGTTCTACTGCTGTGATGACTTCATAAGCCATTTCTTTTACGATCTCGTTGGCATTGCCATAGGCCAGGACGCCCGAGAGCGATCCCCGCCCCGCCATGCGATAGCGTCCCGAATTGTAAATTACTATGAGATCAATGCCACCCGCTTCTTCACATTTTGCCGAGATTCCCGTGCCAGCACCGCCGCCGATAAGCGGCAGTCCATCTGCAATTTTTTTTCGCAAGCGTTCTAAAATTGATGTTCGGCTCTCTGCTGCCATTGTTGTCTCCTTGTGTTTATCTTATCGCCTGAAAACTCGCTACCAGTGCTGCTGCGAATTCCGGGTCGTTGATATTATTCGCCAGCCGTTTGATTTGTCGATTTTCCGTTTGTACGATTCGCGCTTCCAGGGTTTCAAATAATGCCTTGTCTGCATCTGGGTCGTGAAAGGGCTGCCCTTCATCGTCGATTAACGATACGCCGTTTTCCGGAATTAAAATTTGGATTGGCACCGTTGATCGGTTCAATTTGTTCGCTATCCATTCGGCAAATTGGCGGTTTTCGTCCGCTGTTGTCCGCATCAATGTGACCTGTGCGTTGTGTACGTGGAGCGTGCGGTTTTTAAATTGTTCGGGTACGGTTTCCACGGCGCCAAAATTTACCATGTCGAGCGCGCCCAGGCTCACGACATAAGGTATTTCGCGCGCGAGAATGCTGTCCATTCGCTCAGGGCCAGCGGGAAATACACCGCCTACTACTTCATCGGCCACTTCGGTTGTGGTAATGTCCAGAACGCCGTCGATCATCCCGCTTTCGACCAGTTTTTCCATTGCCTGTCCACCCGTGCCTGTGGCGTGGAATACCAGGCAGTCATATCCGTCTTTTTCCAGTGCCTCGCGGACCATGGTTACACACGGCGTTGTTACGCCAAACATGGTCATTCCAAGCGTGGGTTTGTCTTCGGCCTCTGCAACAGTGTTTACGACCATTCCCGCTATTGCATGCGCTGCATTGCCCAGTACTTGCCGCGATACGCGGTTGATTCCGGCTACATCTACTACTGAATACATCATCGCTATATCACAACACCCCACATAAGGTTCGGTATTGCCACTGGCGACGGTGGATACCATGACTTTGGGTACGCCAATGGGCAATGCCTGCATTGCCGGCGTAATGAGTGCCGTGCCTCCGCTGCCCCCAATGCCGACAATACCTGCCACATCGCCTCTGGCGTATTCTTGCAATAAGTAGGCGCACAATGCCTCTCCCATCGCTGTTACGGCTTCACCCCGGTCCGTATGCCCGAGTACGGCGCCCGTTCCGCCCGCGTGACAGGCGGCTATGGTTTCTCGCGATACATCCGGCACGCCGCCCTGCGCGTCGCTCTGTGTGCCTACATCTACGACTATCACCTCTGCGCCCGCTGTTCGGATGCATTCGGCGACATACCCGATTTCTTCACCTTTGGTGTCCATTGTTGCAATTGCATATATACTGCTCATTATATTCTCCTTGGTATTGTTTTTTAGTTGCTATTCCATCGAATATTACCCGGTTCGGGAGAAGATAGCAATATCATTCCCTGTCTGCGCGCCCAGATGTGTGCGGCTCTGGCCAGCACGGGATGGTCGGCATTTAGATATGTTAGTGCCATTTCCTCGGTGCCATACTGATGCAGAGCCTGGACGAGCAGGGGTTCTGCTTCAGACATTCCGTTTCGGATGAAGAAGGCGTGCGCGGCTGCTACGACCATGGTGCGTTTCTGTTCCAGGGCTTGCAGGAGTTTCTGGCGCGCCCTCGGCGCGGCAATTTCTCCCAGAGCTTCGGCAGAGCGCCATTGTACTTCTGGCTCGGGATGGTCGATATGTTTCAGAAAATAGGTTTCTATCTGCAGTGTCGCCTCTCGTTCCCGCCAGTTGGTGTCCAGGCGGTCCAGCACCCTTACCATTCGCCGCGCCCATATCCGTCCTTTTCCGATAATCGAGATGAGAGTATCTGCCACAGACGCATCGCCGATTGATCCCAGGGCATCAGCCCCTGCCCAGCGCACTTCGGCTGATTGATCGTTCAGTATTTTCAGCAAGGGAGCGATGGCACCGCGGTCTCCAATTTCTCCCAGAGCTTCGGTTGCAATGCGCCGGACCTGTACCGATGTATCGTCTAACTGCTCAGTTAGCAAAGCTGTAGCACGGGGGTCCTTCAGTACACCCAGAGTTTGTATTGTTCCCAGGCGAAATACGCCTTGTTCTGTATTGGACAGGATGGTCATGAGTGGTTCGACGGCGCGTGTATCTCGTAGTTCACCCAGAGCCAGTGCAGCCGCTGAAACGATGCCGGGATCACGATGTTCGAGGGCTTCTACCAGTGGTTCAACGGCTCGCGCATCTCGCAGTTCACCCAGTGCTCTTATAGCGATATACTGCACTTGTTTGTTTGGGTCTTTTAGTGCCTCGAGGAGAGATGGTGCTATCCGGGCATCTCCGATCTGCCCCAGGGCCTCGACAGCTTGTATCCGTGCCATCAGGTCTCCAGCCGCCAGTTGTGCGACAAAAAAGTCCATGGCAGCACCCGCACGCGTTTTCCACTCGGCATCCATTTCCGATAGCACCTGAACCGTCTGGTAGCGCGATTGGTTAGGCATTTTCAATCCGTCAATCAGGCGATTGATCGCCTCTTTAGCCGGTGCAGAAGTTCGCCACGATGGATCGATGGTGTTGAGTGCTCCCACCATTACCCGACGCAGTTCTCTGTCCGCCTGTGGCAGGGCGTCAATCAGGGGGGCGAGAGTCTGTGGGTTTTTTAAATGGGCGAGGGTCAGCGCAGTCACCCACCGCACATCGCGTGCCCTATCTGTCAGCGCGGTGGTCAGTGCCTGAATGGACCGGTCGCCACCTGCGGTACCCAGACTTTGAATTGCTCCCAGGCTCAGCGGCCTTTCTCGCTCCTGCGCGATCCGTAGCAAGATTTCCACGGCCTTTTCGCCTCCGATATTGCCCAGGGCTTCGACCGCGCTCAGGCCCACCATGACATTTGGATCGCGAACAATCGCAATCAGCGAATCCACTGCCTGCCGATCTCCCAATTTGCCCAGGGCTTCGCTTGCGGCTAATCTCACCTGGGCTTCTCGGTCTTTGAGGGTTTGGATGAGAGGCTGCACCGCACTTCGGTCCCCTATTTCCCCTAACTGCATCGCTGCGCGGGCGCGCTCCGCAGCATTGGGATGCTCCAAAATTTGTACCCATTCGTCGGCTTTGGAAGCGCATCCTGTGGTTAGCAAGCCCAGAATAATCAACCACAATCCGCCTTTTGTGATCACGTCCCGCCTCCTGTATTGTCTCGTATTGACAGCAATTGTTTTATCCGCTATTATTGAGCATTCACTAACTATTTTCGATGGGGAATGCAGTCATGAATCGTTTGTCGATTTGTCTGCTATTTGTCTGTTTCGCGGTCGCCTGTGGTTCGTCCGATAAGGGTCTCCAGCCCGAAGATATCCCTATTTTATCTGAGGGCGATATTTTGCTCACGGATGCTGCCCAGCGCGCGCTGTTCCGCATCCATCCCGGTACGGGAGACCGCACCGTTGTCACCGACCGCATCGGCGGTGTTCCCCGGCAGATTGCCCGGGATGCCAATGGCGACCTCCTGATAGCCCTCTCTGAAAGCAGTCTGCCCATTGTCCTGCGGTTCGATATTCGAATGGGCGATCTTTTTATCGTGTCTTCAGGCGGTAGCCCCGTTGATCCGAATGTCCCGATCATCGGTTCAGGTCCCGCGTTTTTGGGTCCGGTCGGCTTGATGCGGGAAACATCTGGACAACTCATCGTTGGCGATCAGCCTTCTGCTACTATTTTTCGGGTTGATCCCAATAGTGGAGATCGCGCGGTCGTCTCTGGTCCCGGTCGAGGTGATGGTCCGCCCTTTACTGGTCGCATCAAGCAGTTTGCCCTGGATGCCGATGGGAATCTCCTATTAGTGGTCGGCTCAGTTTCGCAGGGGGGCGAGGGACGTATCTTCCGCATTGATCCCGATAGTGGAGATCGCACGATCGTTTCTGGTCCAGAAATGGGTGAAGGACCTCGATTGATGGATCCGGAAGGGATTGTTCTGAGTACCCTTAACACCATTTTTATTACCGATATCGGCCAGGCCGCTGTTATTCAAATCGATCCCATCAGTGGAGACCGCACCATCATTTCAAGCCCTTTTATGGGCGAAGGCGAATTGCCCGATATTCCCTCTGGTCTCGCTTTTAATACGCTCGATCAACTCCTGGTGGCCGATCGCACCGTTATCTACCGCGTGGATATCGATACTGGAAATCGCACGGTTATTTCGGCTCCGATTATTGGTCAGGGCGAACCTTTTCTGGTGGCGGATGATATTTTTGTGATTAAGAATTGATTTATCTGGTCTCTATATTCCGAATCATCTGCAGGCCCTGCCGTGCGTCCGGATGGGTTGGGTCGATTTGTATCGCGCGTTCGAAATACACCTGTGCCGAGTCTGTGCGGCCCTGATTGAACAATAGCTTGCCCAATCTCACATGGCCATCGTAGAATCGGGGTGCCAGCTCGATTGAGCGGCGAAATGCCGCTTCTGCACCTGCCGTATCTCGGAATCTTTCCAGAGCCATTCCCAGATCGTAATGCGCTGTGAAAAGCGTGGGTTCCAGGTCGAGGGCTTTTCGAAACTGGGCAATGGCCAGGCCGAGAAATCCCCGCCGGTCCAGTGCATATCCGATTTGCAAATAGGCTTCTACATCCCCGGGAGCCAGCGCATCGGCTGCTGCTTGCTCTCGCGCGGCCAGGTCCATCCGACCGTTTCCCGCATGGCGCGCCGCCCGCTCCAGGTGCATCATATAGACTTCGCACTGCCTGCTCAATGCCACTCCCGAGCGATAAACGCCCAATCCAATGCCCACAAATAATGCGATCACGCCGATGCGGAAAAGCCATTTCCCGCCCCACCAGGCGCGGCCCTGCAGGAATAAGACCGCCGCTACCGGTGTTGTGACAAAACCCGTGCCGAATCCCTCAGCTATCCAGGCGATAACCGCAGAGGCCAGAATATAGGGCATGGATATTTTTGGCAATGCCATCAGGCACAGTAGGGCGAAGGGGATCAGCGAGACCAGCAGGTCTGGTCGCCCGCCAATGCCCACCTGCGCCACGACCATTACCGCTGTGAACAGACCTACGCATACCCACATTAATTCGTGCCGCGACCTGTGCTTGTTTGCGGTTGTTTCCACGGTTGTTGAGCCTGCGCCGGTCAGTGCCAGAACGCCCAGCGTCAGGATGCTTATCCAGTGCCAGAGTACAAAAGGCTGTGTGGGTACCGCGCGTGAAATTGGCTCGGAAAACAGGTGTAAAAACATGTGAAAAAGAAATACGCCCCACAGCGCGTGCGCCCAAAACCTGCGCCGATAGGGCGTACAGAATGCCAGAAAATAGGGGATAAAGAACTCGAATCCCACTGCAAACCACTCCGCTATCCCCACAGTTGGCACACCTGCAAAGAAACGATTGTACGTCGGTATGCTCCACACCCACCAACCTGCGGCTGCCGCTCCGCCTTCTACCCCATATCCCACGGCTGCCATTCCCACGCAAGTCATCCCCACCGTGGCCATCAAATCGCCTTTAAGTGCGGGTATCCGAGCCAGCACCCGCTCGGCCAGCCACCAACTCACATAGAGGGCAAAAATCCATCCGATTACCGCCTGTAAAGACGCTGAAAAAATTTGCACTATCGGCTGCGTAAAAACATAAGGCATCACGCCGCCCTGCGATTCCACTGTGATCCAGTGAATCACATTTCCCCGCACGACACCAAACAGAAACGCGGAGATGAAAAAGCTCAGCGCAATGCGGCGGCCCCGATGGGACCAGGCGTGCCACATCAGTACGGCTATTGCCACAGCAGAGGGCACAAAAAGCAGAAGCGTTTTCATGGCGCCTCTTATTTACAGGAGATCCGACTGCGTATGGGGTGCGTGATTTTTGATAAACCAGAGATAGAGCACCCGACTATAAGAAAAAAATACCATCTGTTTCCGTTGGAAAAAGGGTTCCAGTTCTTTTTGCAATTTCCGCAGGTTGTAAAATGGTACTCCGGGAAAATAGTGGTGTTCCAGATGATATGTAGAAAACAGGTAGAGAAAATTCCACATCCAGTTGGCTCGCATTAGCGTCGTCCAGTTGGCAATTTCATCTGGATTTATCACGTAGTGCTGTCCCAAACGGTTGACCGTGAAAGCAATGGGAAAAATAAAAAATACCGGAAAAAAATGCGCTTTGAAAGCAAACCACGGATCCAGCGTCCAGAACCACGCCAGAACCCCCAGGTGCAGGACGATTCCCACTGTGCGTTCTCGTTTGATCTGGCGGGACAGATGCTCTGGATAGCCTTTGAAGGTTTCGGCTACTGCCCGAAAATAAATGGGGAATAGCATTGGCGTGCAGTAAAGCAGCTTGAACCACGGCGTATTGATGCGGGGGGACAGGTGCGCGCGTTTGGGGTCGGCGTGCGTCGATCCCAGGTGGTCGTGATGGTCCAGGTGCCATCGCTTGAACTGTGAAAATGCCAGTCCGGAAATCCATCCGTACACAAGCCCCAGGAGGTCGTTGAGCCGGTGTTTTTTGCGAAAAATGCACCGATGTACGGATTCGTGTAGCAAAACGGAGAAGCTGAAAATTACGAATCCCAATAGTACGCTTGCGGGAAACCAGGCCCAGAACGAATCGACGTGGTAAATCCAGACGGGTAGCCCCACCAGCAGTGCTGTCTGTCGTATGGCGATCCAAAAGTGTCGCCAGGGTCGCCGCTGGTGCAGGTCTGTCAGTCGTTCTTCTGGTATTGCCGCCCGCAGTTCCCGGTTTAAGTCTCGCGCATGGTCGTGATACGTCGGTTCCGCCATTGCAAACCTCCGCGTTATCCGATTGCAAACACACACACAAACCCCACATGTCCCGCCATTAATAGCAAATACATGTGTTTCCACGAAATGTGATTGGATTCAAATGTCAACGCTTCGGGACGTTTTAACATCAACCAGCCGACATACCCTCCCCAAAGTGCCAGAGAGCCAAGCCACTGCGCGCTCAACGGCACCCATTCCCACATTGCGCCAAGGGGGATCAGCGCAAAAGGCAATACCAGAAAAGGCAGTATCATCCACGCTGCTCGCCGAGGTCCCAATAGCACGGGTAGGGTCTTCATGCCGAAGGCGCGGTCTCCTTTCACATCTGCGAAATCTTTGGTGTTGCTGGCGCCAAACACATAGAGGCCGAATACCAGGCCCACAAACCAGGGTGCCGGATGCCATATAGATTCCACAGCCGCCCATCCCCCCACGGGCAGCAAACACCCCCGTCCAAATCCCAGTGCCAGGCTTGAAGAGAGAGCGTGCCGTTTTAGTCGCAGGGGCGGTGCTGAATAGGCCAGTGTGAGCAGTGCGCCCACCGCGAAGATGCCCAACAGCCGGGGATGCACGAGATAGGCGAGACCGAGGGCGATAATATAGCACGCGGTTCCCAGCAGTGCTGCTCCCCGCATGGATACGCTTCCCAGGGGCAAAGGACGGGTGGGTTTGTTGATCCGATCAATTTCCAGATCGCAACACTGGTTGATGATGTTCGATCCCGCATTCAGGATTGTAACAGCCAGCGTGCCCACCAGGCCTGCTGTTGGGATTTCTCCACCGGTAGCCATTGCCGATCCCGCGAGAAAGCCCACGGCAGGTGCCAGTAGTGTGAATGGTCGCGCGAGCACTACAAAGGCGCGGAATCCATTTTGTTCCATAGAATTGCTCATTCGCTTTGGGCCTTTGCTTCTACCACGTAAAAACGGGCTGTTTTGAACACTTCAATGTCGCGGTTTAGATCTTTTACAGCGACGACTACTTCGTGTTGACCGGGTGCGATATCTCCCAAATCCAGTTCTACAAAATTCTCGCTTTTCGTTTGCGTGCCCGTCTGCTCGTACCGAATCGTCACTTCCTCTCTGCTACCGCCCGATAGCATTCGGCCCAGTCCGGACAGCGCGCGAATCAGCAGCGGCGTGTGATTGGCGTCTCGCACCGTATAGGCGACTTCGTAGCGCGTCTGTCCAAATGAATCGCGCAACAAATTGTAGATTTCAAAATAAATAAAAAACGATGTCCCCTGGTAAAATATCCGACCCGGCGAGGGATCTATCCGAAAGCCAGATCTCACAAACTGACCCGTAATTCCCGAATCTACTTGAGCCACTGCACGGGCTACTTGAATGCCGCTGACCATCAGTGTATCCCGGTTGTATGAAACCACCGGTACAGCCATTTGATAAACGCCCATCAAATCCACTTCTGGGCGCCAGACCTGAACGGCGAGCATGTAATCGCCTGGCGGCACGTTTATTGGAAATTCTTCCACCAGTACGGATCTGCTGCTCCTCGGTGCCATGACTTCGACATCGCCCTGTACGCGATAGACCTGTCCAGAGCGCTCGTTGATCAGGGCTACCCGCCGCTGTACCTGCGCCGTATCGCTGGCATCCTGCACATAGAGGTTGCGGGTGGGCACTCCCATCAGCACGCGAATCTCCGTGTCTTTGTCTGTTCCCTTGAAATCCACTGTATCAAAATGAAAGTCCAGCGGTTCGTAATAACTGATGTTATAGACTTCGGGTATATCCCGGGTGATGCGGGGCATAAAGGTGGCCGGTGAGTATTCCGAGAACAGTCGCGATATCCGCAGTGTCTGGTCGTGCCCAAACAGTTCCAGGCGATCCCGGTCTTCTGTGGTCAGAACAGGTGGCGGCGCGTAATCGTAACGCCCGGAGGTAAATTCGTCGGTAAATACCACTTCGATACCTCCGCCAATACGGGTGTAAAACCACACTTCCCACTTTACGGTCATCCCGGCAATGCCTGTTGTCACGGGTTTGTACCCGTAAAATCCCAGCGTGTCCTCAGCCGCCATGCCCGCGCGGGCTTGCATGGAGCCTTCAAAGGGCATGCGGGGCAGGTCGTCCAGTTCGGGGTTGTCTTCGTCGATGATGTTGATAAATCGTTCTGTTCGCACTGGATATACAGGTCCCAGAAATGTGTGGTGTACACCATCGGGACCGTAGAGCCTGCGGGCGAGTTCCGTCTGGATGATTCCAACTGATTGGGGTACATTGTGGTTTAATGAGCGAGAAGTCGAGCGGTGGTCTGGCTCCCCGTAGCGGATATAGACTTCTCCGCGTCGGTCATAGGGGAACTGCTTTTGGCCATAGTTTTCCCGCGCATAGAGTATCCGCCGATAATGCTCGCACCAGCGCATCAGTCCGCCACTGGCTTTCAGGGGGTCTTTGTTTAACCAGAATCGCCGCAGGAAATCGCGCCGCCGCTCTGGTGGGGTTTGTCGATAGGCCTCCGCTTCTCTGGGCGTTGCCACAATCGATATATCCCAGTAGAGTCCTCCCTCCTCTTCGGATAATGTGGAAATGTATTCTTCAAAAGCGATGAGTGCGTCTTCGAAGTTGCCCCGCTCCATGAGTATTTGTCCCAGAATCGCATAGCCTCGCGGGTCTTCCAGCCTGCCCAGCAGGCGTTCGGCTTCTGCCTTTTTGCCCGATTCGGCCAGGCTGCGGATAAACAGGTAGGCCGCTTCCTGGTCTTTGGGCTGGCGCTTGAGGTACTGGTCGTAATAATAAACCGCTACCTGATCCAATTTGTCGTCATTGTAGAGCTGGCCAAGAAGCAGATATCCCGGCGCGTATTCCGGATCGATCTGGATCGCCCGCCCCGCTGCTTTTACGGCATCGCCTGTTTCCGATATTCGATAGAGACGGGCCAGGTGGTAATACATTTTTGCCCGGGTCGAATCCAGTGTTACGGCTCTTTGCAAATGGGAGCGGGCACCCCGCCAGTCGTTTTTCAGATCCAGGTAGGCCAGCCCTAAGCCCAGGTGCGCTTCCACCCACGCCGAATCGGCCCGCACTGCCTTGCGAAATGCGGCGATAGCGTCGTCGGCCTGTTTAGACTGGAGGTGAAGTTGTCCGATCATGGTCAACACCCGCGCGGGCCGGGGTTGTTGCTCGGCGATCTTTTCCAGGTCTTTGACGGCCTGTTTTATGCTGTCTTTGTGCGAGACTTGCAGTGCCCGGGCGTAGATCGATTCGGCGTCCTGGGCATGTACCGTTCCGGTTCCGCACAGTCCGATAAAAAGGCCTATTGCAAGATAGAAGTGATAATTTTTCATTGTGCTGTGTTCACAAGAGATGTGATTTTCCGCAAGGTATTTTATAAAGTATAACAAAAAACCAAAATGGAATCGCTGTTTTTTCGTGCTGGTCTCTCTTAAGGTAAGGCAGTAATTGCATTTTTTGCATACACGCCTTAGATTGTGAATTGAACTGTCCAGGAGCTTTTTATGCGCGTTATTGTTTGGTTCTTTATCCTGCTGGTGCCCCTGTCGGCTCACAGCCGCCCGGTGGTCGCGGTTTTGCCTTTTGAAGAGGCGAATACCGATTGGCTCCCGGAGGGTATGGCCTGGAGTTTGTCGGATAAGCTCCGCCGCGTGTCGGCACTGCAAATGGTCGATTCCGATCGGCTAAATGCCGCTCTGTCTAAATATCAGACGCCTGTGCAAGTTGGCCAGTCGGCGGGGGCAACACTGGTCCTGTACGGTGCCTGTCGGTTGGAGAAAGACCAGCTCAAAATCTCCGCCCGCGTTTTGCGGGTTGACACCGATGATATTCTGGAACTGGGAGAGGTGGATGGTTCTCTCGAGTCCCTTTTTGCTCTGCAGGATAGCGTGATTCGCCGCTTCATAGACGGTGTTGATCTCAGTGCTACCGATATCGAATGGAAGGCGATTCTTCGCAGACCCACCCGATCCGTTCAGGCGTATATCCACTGGGTGCGCGCCCGGACAATCCTGACTGGCAATGCCGAGGCTCCGGATGTTGTGCGCGATCACCTCGACCGCGCCCTTGCCGAGGATGCCGGTTATGCCGATGCCCACAGCCACCTGGGGTTGCTTTTTGTCGCGCAACGCCGGTTCAAAGAAGCACTCGGTGCCTTGCAGACCGCTGTGCGCCTCAAGCCCGATGATCCACTGACCCGCTACAATCTGGGTGTGGCTTATGCCAGTTTGGGGCAGCCCGATCGCGCTGCTGTCGCGTTCCAGGATGCGATTCGTCTCAAGCCCGATGATCCCATTACCCATTACAATCTGGGTATTCTACACCATCTTCAGGGCGATCACGAGGCTGCTATATCGCCCTTGCAGACGGCGGTTCGCCTTAAACCCGATTTTGCAGTTGCTTATCTAACCCTGGGCATTGCCCTTGCCAATACGCAATCTCTCACTCGCGCAGAAGACGCACTGAGAGAGGCGATTCGCCTCTCGCCCGAAAATGCCGATGCGCACTACAATCTGGGCGTTGTCTATATCGAGATGGGACACTACGATCGGGCGGTCGAAGTTTTAGAGCGAGCCGTCTCGCACAATCCAGAGCACGCCGATGCCCATTTTAATCTGGGTCGCGCTTATGAGGCACTGGGTCGCTATGATGAAGCCGTAGCCGCCTTCAAACAGGCCGCCCAATTCAATCCCGATTATGCCGATTTGCACTTTAATCTGGGCGTTGCCCATACCGAGGCCGGGCGTTTTGAGGAGGCTATTCGCGCCCTGCACACTGCCCGCCGGATCTATCCGCAAGATCCGCTCATCTATCACAATATGGGTATTGCCTATCGAAATGCCAGGCGTTTTGAAGAGGCGAAAAATGCTTTTCGCGAAGCGCTCCGTCTCAATCCCCATCTGGCTGATATTCATTTATCCATAGGTAGTCTGCAACTGGATATGGGACACTATGAACAGGGCCTTTCATCCATTCGAGAGGCTGTGCGTCTGACGCCCAAAAATGCCGATGCCCACCGCTATTTGGGCGAGGCTCTGGCCTATTTGAAACAGTATCCGGATGCGATTCAGGCTTTCCGAAAAGCCATTGACCTCAAACGCGAGGATGGAGACGCACATCTCGGTCTGGGCATGGTCTATTTGCATACCGGGCAAAAGACCGCAGCTGTATCTGCTCTCCAAACGGGTCTTCGGCTCAGTCCCGGACACCCCGATTCCCTCGCTATTGCCCGCGAAATCGCGCGGTTGCAGAAACAGCCTGATCAGGTCAGTACTTATCTGAACCGCGCCCGCGCTTTTGAGGATGCCGGGCTTTTGGACGAAGCGATTGATACCTATCGCAAAGCCGCCAGTCTCAGTCCTGAGAATGCCGATATTCAGCACGCTCTCGGCCTGGCCTGCCTGCGAGCCAATCGCCCGGAAGACGCGCTACCCGCCCTTCAGAAGGTTCTCAGTCTTCGTCCGGATCATCCCGACGCGAGTCTCATCCGGGATTTTATCCGCCGCATGGAAGAGGGGCGATGACCATGATTCGCGTCGCGTTGTTCCTGTTCCTGATTTGCGCGCCCCATTCTATTGCCGCTGATACTATCCGTTTTACTGAAATAGCGGAGAAGGCGGGTATCCATTTTGTCCACAGTACCGGGGCAAAAGGTGGATGGCACTATATCGAGACGATGGGTTCTGGCTGTGCGCTTTTCGACGCTGATGGCGATGGCGATCTGGATCTCTATCTGGTCAATGGCGCCAATCTGCCCGGACAACCGGTTCAGGGTAGCAATGCGCTGTATCGCAATGATACGGATAAAACGATTCACTTGACTGATATTACTGAAGTTTCGGGTGCGCTCGGGCGAGGCTATGGCATGGGCTGCACCGTGGGCGACGCGGACAATGACGGCGATCTGGACCTGTACGTTACTGGCTATCCCGAAAATATTCTGTATGTGAACAATGGCGATGCTACCTTCAAAGACGCTTCCCGGCAGGCGAATGTGACCGCAGGCGGATGGAGCGCGGGGGCGACTTTTTTCGATTTTGAGGCCGATGGCGATCTGGATCTCTATGTGGTGCGCTATCTCACGTACGATCCCGCCCGCGAGCCGGTGTGTGAACGCAGTGGTGTGCGTACTTATTGCGCGCCGTACCGGTTTCGGGGTGCTCCCGATCTGCTCTATCAAAACAGCGGAAATGGCACATTTGAAGATATTTCTCAGCGGGCAGGAATCGCCGATCCCCGGGGCAAGGGTCTGGGCGTGCTCACGCTGGATTACGACCGGGATGGCGATACCGATCTCTATATCGCCAATGATACGACGCCCAATTTTCTCTATCGAAATGATGGCGATCGCTTTACTGAAGTCGGGCACAAAGCGGGTGTGAGCCTAAGTGCTTCGGGCCGTCCACAGGCCGGTATGGGCGTGGATGCTGGCGATGTGGATGGCGACGGGCGCACCGATCTTATTGTTACCAATTTTTCCTATGAGTCAAATGCCTTTTATCACCATACAGAACAGGGTGTTTTTGCCGAGGCCAGTGCTCGTCTGGGGCTGACGGGACCGAGTACGCTTCCTCTGGGCTTTGGCACACATTTCTTCGACGCGGATAGCGATGGCGATCTGGACCTTTTTGTCGCCAATGGTCATATTTTTTCCAATGTATCGGATTTCTCTTCTGCCGAGTCCTACCCCCAGTCGGATCAGTTTTTCCGCAATACCGCAGGCGTTTTTGAAGACGTTTCCGAATCGGCGGGTTTTACATCGCCCGCTGTCAGCCGGGGTTCGGCGCTGGGCGATATAGATACCGACGGTGATCTGGACCTTATTGTGCTCGTCGCCGATGCCCGTCCGCATCTTTACAGGAATGACACGCCAGCCCGTCAATGGATCATTGTCCAGATAGAGGGCGCGGATCGCAGTGCGATTGGTGCTCGCGTCACCCTTACTGCAGGTGGCCGTACCCAATCGCGAGAGGTGCGAAGTCAATCCGGGTATCTATCTTCGGGAGATCCGCGTCTCCACTTCGGTCTGGGCGATGCCGAAGAGATTGATCGTCTGGATATCTGGTGGCCCTCTGGACGCACCCAAACTCTGAGCAATCTGTCTCCGAATCAGGTTCTGGTTATTGAGGAATAGGCTTACCATCC
The DNA here is from genome assembly GCA_022821275.1 of Candidatus Latescibacterota bacterium. GTDB lineage: Bacteria > Latescibacterota > UBA2968 > UBA2968 > UBA2968 > VXRD01. The sequence continues at coordinate 53,882 of JAJEDY010000036.1, forward strand.
GTGTACAAAGTGTCCACTTCCGGGAAACCAGATCGCATCCACGACACTCGACGCGCCCACGCCCAACAGGTATCCCACTACTATTCCATAGGAAAATGGCATTGATCGCCGGTAGAGCACTACGCCTCCAAATTTGAGGGTCAGTGCCTTGATGAGCCATACGACAAAAATAGCGAATCCGTACGTATGACTCGGGAAGGCGAGTCCCACCGGGTGAATCGGCCAGGAAGCGAACTGGGTATTCAGAAATGTCAGCAGCCCTGCTTCTCCGATTCCGAACAGCCAGACCAGCAGTTTCTGAAAGTCAAAATATGTGGGTTCCGTCCCTTCAATTATGCCTACCTGTCCCAGCATTACGGTCCAATCGTACATATAGGCCGCGTTTAGACCGCCTTCCGTATAACACAAATAAAGCTGGGCACCACAGGCTATGGCATAGGCTCCAAGCAGAGAGATGGGCAGAGCACATACGACCAGAAAACGGCGTTTCAGGGCTTGTTGCAATAGCCGAAAAAAATGTGGAATAGCCGGTATCGACAGCATCCGTCCCGAATGCGCGGCCAAGCCGCCGCGGTTTAACACCATTATCCCCGTCAGGTCGGGGGGGGAAAAATTGGCTGTTCCCAGAAGCGTCTTTAGTATCGGTCCACCTTTCTGTCCCTGGGGAGAAAGAAATACGAATCCCGTGGCTGCCGCGTATTTGGTCACGCCAAAGTAGATCACGAAAAACAGTGAAAGCTGGAGCAGAGCCACCACGGGTCGCATGTCCAGAGATACCATCCAGCCTGTGAGAAATGCAAATGCCGCGCTGAATCCCAGCCAGGCTGTGCGGTAGGTCACGGGCGTTCCATCGTCTTTGCTCCGGTCGTCTGATAATGCCTTTTGCAGGGTTTCTTTCAGGTGTCCGCGGGCTACCCAGACCGACCAGATTACGAGAAATACCAGTGCGCCGTGTGCCTCCAGCATCCGAATTTCTCCCGAGGTTGCCGCCTGTCCCTGCATGCCCACTGTAAATCCGGTTCGATCCATCAGTGCTTGTTTGAAAATATTGAGGACAAAAAAGGTCCAGACGCTCAGCAGTATATTTAGCGGACACAGGTAAGCCAGTCCCATCAAAAGGGGCTGAACCCTCAGATATAAGGTCGGAAAATCGCGTCCGATATGCACGGCTTTGGTCAAATAGTGGTCGTAGATCCCAATGCGCGGAATTGTGAGAATAAAATACCCGGCAATATTCCAGAAAATTACACCGGCTGTACACGCAAAACCCATCCAGAAAACGGGTGTTCGGAATACGATGGGCAATCGGTGTGAGGGTTCTTCCCGGAGCAGTTCCAGGGGCATTGTCGCCAGGGGAAATGTCAGCCGTTCCCGTTCCACCCATTGTTTGTAAAACAACACACTTGCAAAAAAGCCAGCCATTACCAGTGCCACGGTTCCGGCAAACCACCAGAACAGCGGGGTTAGCCAGTTGCGCCATGGAATAGATTCCTCTGATCCCAGTCCTACGTACAGCTTTTCTACCACCATATCTCCTGGCTCAAAAAACAGCCAGCGGGGCATATAGGCTCCCACGACCTCCCAAAATCGGTTTTCCGGTGAAGAAAAAGCGGATGGTGCTGAAATATCCGTAATCAAGTACCCGGCCCAGCCCACTGCCGGTGCGGTACCCACCATCCAGACCATTCCAAAAATCACCATCACTTCTGTGCGCGACAGGGCAAAGCGAGGTAAAATGAGCTTTAAAACTGTGTTGATTCCCACCCACAATACCAGTGGTAGCAACGCGGTAACGGGCACGAAGCTTTTCATCAGATTTCGCCCGAAGTAGGTCGCGTACAAACACATGCCTGCAATTGTGATCAGCCCCAGTACAAAAGCCCGGATGGTGAGCGATTCAGATGCTGTTGATGCTTTTCTTTCAGGTTCCGGTGCCGAAGCCATGTTCGCAAACCCCATCTCTCAGGGCATGGGTTCTGTAATATTCACAATTTGTCCCGCAGACAGGTTCTCTACGACCTGCACTGTTCCGCTGGGCCAGATCACTTCCAGTCGCGTTGCGCGATCGGCATCTCTCAGGCCAAAGTGGATCGCATAGGGGTCGGTTGACCCGAATCCAACGCTTCCGAGCACCTCCCGGAACAGGATGCGGTTTCCGACTGTCAGGCGCAATTTTGCGCCCACGCCAAAACGATTGCTTTGCCGTCCCTGAAATGTGACCTGTAGCCAGCGGTTCTGATTTTTCGACTCGTTGCGGTATAGCGCGTTTTCGAATAAGTCTCCGTGGTACCATCCGCCTTGTGGTGCGTACACATCGAGGTCGCCATCCGCGTCGTAATCGGCAAATGTGATGCCGTGTCCTTTGCCCAGGTGTCCCATTCCCACGTATTCGGTCAGGTCGGTAAATGTCCCGTTCCCGTTATTGCGATAAAATCGGTTTGGCTCCAGGCGTCCCAGGTCCGGATCGCCTGTCCCGAAGTACACGTCCAGGTACCCGTCGTTATCTATGTCTCCCACATTGCCGCCCATTACGCCGTGGGCATAGATGAATCCCGCTTCGTAGGAGACATCTGTGAAGCGCCAGCCTTCGGCCTGGCCCTCGTTGCGGTATAGCTTGGGCGTTGGATAGGCCGGGTCGGTGGGCGCGGTATAGCCGACCTGTTGTCCCTCTAAGCTCTCTTTGAATCCGGCAAGGCAGGTGGTCAGGATGTCCAGGTCGCCGTCGTTGTCGTAGTCGAAGAAAAACGATACGTAGCCTTGAAGTGTGCCGCTTCCGGCGACGTTGGAAACCCGTGCGACATCTACAAAGGTGCCGTCGCCGCGATTTCGATACAGGGCATTGGGCGTCTCGAAGCCGGTTACAAAGATGTCCAGGTCGCCGTCTAAATCGTAATCGCCGAAGGCTGCACCTATCGTGCCCAGGTCAAAATGAAGGCCCGCTTTGTCTGTGGTTTCGACAAAGTTTCCATTGTTGCGATAGTGCGCGTTTGAGGATCCGTCTCCGGCAATGCCATTTGCTATAAATAAATCCAGATCGCCATCGTTATCCGTATCGCCCCACAGGGAGACAAATCCCGATCCCCCGTCGTTTGTGCCCGAAGTTGTGGATACATCGGTAAATTGGCCCCCGTCATTTCGGTAGAGTGCGTTTGGTCCGGGTCCGGACCACCCGCTGCGGGCGATATAGAGGTCCAGGTCGCCATCGTTGTCGTAATCGACGAGATTTCCCGAAAACCCCGAATCGACGTCTTTCAGGCCGATCTGGTTGCTGATATCCACAAATCGCGTTTCGTCGTTGCGGTAAAACGCGAGGTACGTGTCGCATCCCTGCGCCAGCAGGTCCAGGTCGCCATCGCCGTCGATATCTCCCCAGGCACTCGGTCCGGCTCCGTCCAATTTGGCTACGCCCAGGTCGCGCGCCACATCTGTAAAGCGCACGGGCAGGGGTGTGTCTATAGATTCGGGGCGCTGGTCAAAGCGATAATAAGACCACAACGACCAGGGATAACCGCCGAGTTTGTCATAGGCTTGTTTCAAATTCCACTGGGTGCGCAAAAACCATTCGTCTGTTTCCGGCAGGGCGCGCAGCAGATTTAAGAATGTTTCGGCTGATTTTCGATACTGTCCCGCGCGGTAATAGGCCACGCCGATCCGATCCGGTATGCGCAGGTCCAGCCGATCCTTTTGCATCTGCATCGCCACTTTCAAGCGTTCAATTGCCGCTTCGTAATCCCCCATTCTCAGAAGGGCGAGGCCGGCCAGATAGCGTGCTTCTGCATCGTTTACGGCGTTATCGGATAATTTGTCGGCGTGGTGAAATGCGCGTTCCAGCAAGATGCGAGAATCGTTCAGGGGCATGATTTGTCCGCTGCTTCCCATTTTCTGATTTTCAAACCAGATGGTTTCCCCGCCCAGCAGCCAGGTGACGTATTCTTTTCGCACGTCCAGCATCAGGGGTTGTCCCGCGAGCGCTGCTTCAAATTGCGCTGCTGCGCGGGCGGGTTCCCGCTGTGAACGGTAAAGCCGCGCAAGCCATGTTCGCGCTTCGACCTCATCCGGATTGCGGGCTACTGCCTGCTCAAACGCGGCTATTGCTTCGGGGCGGTTTTGAATTGCGAGTACTTTGCCCAGGTGGAGATGGGCCGCGCTTTGCGTCGAGTCGATGTGAATACACCGGCGAAATTCCGCTTCAGCCGCTTCGTACTGCGCTCGCCGCATGCTTTCTATTCCCTGCTGGAGATGCGTGGCATAATCCATCCGCATGCCCGGCGAAATCTCCCTTTGTTCACCGCATCCTATTGACAGGACAATCAGTAGCAGAAGGAGTACCATCATGTCAGACCACCCGTCCATCTGCGAGTTTTATCTGGCGGTCTGCTCGATTTGCCAGATCCAGGTTGTGCGTGGATAGCACGATTGTCAATTTCATATCCCGCAATAATGCCACGATCTCATTCCCCTGTTTTGAATCCAGGTTGCCAGTTGGTTCGTCTGCGAGCAAGATCTCGGGGTTGTTTACGAGTGCGCGTGCAATGGCTACCCGTTGCTGTTCACCCCCCGATAGTTCGCGGGGCAGGTGATCTGAGCGGTCTTGCAAACCCACGCGCGCCAGCAAATCTCTTACCCGGTTGCGTTGATGCAGTGCGCGGGAAAAGAGGAGGGGGAGTGCCACGTTTTCTTCGACGGTCAATGTGGGTACCAGGCAATAGTCTTGAAATACGAATCCCACATGTTGCCGACGCATAATTTCCAGGTCTTTGCCGCGCAAAGCGTGCACATTTCGACCCAGTAATTTCAAAAGGCCCGATGTGGGGCGGTCCAGACACCCTATAAGGTTCAACAGGGTTGTTTTTCCCGCGCCCGACGCGCCTGTGATGGCTACAAATTCGCCGGGTTCTATAACCAGATCTACACCGAATAACGCTGCGATTTCTTCGGCTGAACGGCGGTATATTCGCGTGAGTCCCCGTGCGAGAATAGCCGACATTTCAGCGCATCCACTCAATGGGATGCAGGCGGGAAGCCCGCCACCCCGGTATGATTCCAGCCAGTATGCCCATGCCTGCTGCCATTGCAATCCCGCCGATTAGTAGTAGGCCATCAATTTGCACCAGTACGCCTGCGGGGACAAATGGGAGAATCGCGCGTACGGCTTCAGATGCCATACGGCTGCCCAGGACCGCGATTCCGCCACCGGCGATTCCGCCTGCGGTGCAGATTGTAAACGCCTCTGCACAGATCAATGCAAATACATCGCCCCGAGATGCTCCAATTGCTCGCATTACGCCGATTTCTCGAGTCCGTTCAAAGACTGCGATTAGCATGGTATTCATTACGCCGAGTACCGCAATTGCCACGGCTACGATGGCGACTGTTCCGATGAAAAACCGCGCTGTGCCCAGGAGGTCGAGAAGGGTCCGCTGAACCTGCGCCATGGTGATGACCTGTACCGAGGGTATTTCGAATACGCGTGCCGAAAATTCGTCTATTCTGGACAGGTCTTTTAATTTTACGCCGATGCCTGTGAGTTTCTCCTGTTTGTCGAAGAGGCGTTGCGCTACCCCAAGCGGTACGAAGATGGTGCCGTCGTCCTGTGTTCCGCTGCGGTCAAAAATCCCGCGTACGCGGAATGTTTGTCCCAGTCCTTTGAGCGGAAAATCGTCTCCGATGTTTTTCCGATAGTATGCCGCTACGCTGTATCCCAGAATTACCTCGTCGGCCGCACCTTCGCCGAACCACTCGCCTCGCTGGAAGGTCAGCCAGGGTTTCATTTCCAGAAAGCTGTTTTCTATTCCCGTTACCAGGGAAAATCCCTCCCGGTGTACGGAAAGCGATCCGAGGAATAACCGCGTCGTGATCGCCACATCGGCGTCTCGAAGAATTTCCCGGTGGATGGCTTCATCCATGTACATCGGGATTACCCCGCCTTGCATCAGCAGGGTTGCCGCTTCGTAGGGACATCCTTTTGAGGTGACCAGGATGTGATACCCCAGGCGGTCAATGCTTTGGATGAGGGATGTGCGGTATCCGATTCCCAGGCCCAGGAGGCTGACCAGGACGCATACGGATAGGGCCACGCCGCTTATGGTTAGAGCGCTTCGCGTGCGGTGTCGCCGCAGTTCTTTGAGGACGACGCTTATAAATTGAAAAATGACCAAATTTTTACCTTTTTGCGATAGTTTTTGCGTGACGTCTGCCATAAGAGATGATATTTTGTTTGGTGGATAAAATCAAGGGATTCTCCCATCCGTTTTCTCTGAGGGGAAATGCCGATGAAAAAAATGATATGGGTTCTTCTGGTCGGCGTCTGCCTGGCGTGCAAGCCCTCTCAACCCGATGTATCTACGGCGTTCGTCGGCGTACATCGCTGTGCGAGTTGCCATATGGAAGCGTTTCAAGAGTGGCAACGCACGACCCATGCGACTTCCATGCAAGAAGCGACTCCGCAGACTGTTAAGGGCGATTTCACAAAAAATAATGCCTATACTTTCGGTGGTATTACCTCCACGATGAGCCTTCGAGATGGTCGCTATTTTATCACGACACCGGGGGCCGATGGGTCGCAAGGTACCTATGAAGTTCTCTACACGATTGGCGACCGGGATACGCAGTGGTACATCACTGAGCTTCCCGGAGGGCATTTGCAGATTCTTCCGGTTTATTTCGATGTTCGCAGAAATACCTGGTACAATCCCGTCGAAGGTATTATCGCCTCGCCGTCCGATCAGCCCTTAGATCCCCGCGATACGTCGTTCTGGATGCATTTTGGGCGCAATTGGAGCGCGCAGTGTTTTGATTGTCACGCCAGCCAGATTGAGGTCAATTACGATCCCGATGCGGGTACTTATGATTCCCGCTGGGTAGATCTGAGCATCAATTGCGAAACCTGCCACGGTCCCGGGCAGGGCCATGTCGCGTTTTGGGAGCGGGCGCTGACAGATGCCGATGCCGCCAGCGCGCAGGATACTTCGCTGGTGAATTTGAGAATGCTCTCTTCAGAACAATCCGTAGAACTCTGCGCGCAGTGCCACGCGACCAAGCGCATTTTGAAACTGGGCTATCGGCCCGGCGACAATTTTTACGATTTTTACGAACCTGTTGTTCTGGATTTTGAAGGTATGTGGCCCGATGGGCGCTACCGGCATCTCGCGTATAATTATACGGCGCTCACGCTCAGTCCCTGTTATACGGAGGGGGGAGTGACGTGTTTGACCTGCCATCCGTCCCACGGTCCGGAGGGAGAGAAGAAGACAAGGGCAGATTTCGACGGTATATGTATGCAGTGTCACCGGGATATAGAGCCTTGGGAACACAGCCGCCACGAGCAGCATATCGCCTGCGTAGATTGTCACATGCCTCCTGTACCCGAAGTGCGCCGGGTGCGCGTGTTTGACCACCGCATTGCGTCTCCTGTGCCAGCGAATACCGTGCGCTTTGGCATTCCAAATGCCTGCGGCGAATGCCACGGGGACCGCACGCCCGAATGGGCTGTGGAAAAGACGGAGGCCTGGTGGGGGAAACAGGATGATTATCTTTTGCAAACGGCTGCCATCGCACTGGGGCGACAGGGAAATCCGATGGCTGTGTCTCCTCTGAAAGACGAGTTGTTCGATCTGTCCAATAATCCCACGCGGCGGGCTTCTGCGGCTTTGCTTCTGGGTCGCACCCGTTCCGCGCAGGCTGTTCCCGTGCTCCTCAATGCTTTGAAAGATCCGCATCCGCTGATCCGCGCAAAGGCGATAGAAGGCCTGGGTCTGATCGGTCAGGCGCGGGTTGTGCCTGCACTTGTTCCATTGTTAAACGATCCGATCCGCCTCGTGCGTTTGGCTCTCGTGCCCGCTGTCGAAAATTTGGGCATACATTATCTGAGGGGCCAGGACTACGAGCGCTATGAAGCCATTTTTGCCGAATACGAACAGGCGACCAAAGAGGTCTGGGCGACGGATCCTTATGTGCATGCGTTTCTCGGATGGGCTTATGTGAGGCGGGGAAATACCGAATTGGCCCGGCGCGCTTTCCAGCGGGCACTGCGGATTTGGCCCGGCATTGAGGATGCAGCCAGAGGACTGGCGCAGATACATAACACAGAAAAAAATGACCGATGAGTAGAGAAACCCACCGGTCGTTTTTTTTAATCTGGAGCGTCCGTTAGAACGATCCGGTTATGGATACGCGCAGGGGCGGATCAAATAATGGGCCGAAATTTATATATGCAAAATCGACGCCGATCTTCCGTCCCACGCCCAAATCCTTTTGGACGCCGCCGCCCAGTGTATAGCTACCCAGGTCGTAGCGCCCCCGGTAACCGGCTCGCAGTGCCAGCGTGTTGGCCACCCATAATTCGCCGCCTACGTGCCAGCGCTCGCGGTCGTCAATGTGGTGCACGAGTTCGGCTGCCACGGTTAGATACGTGGGATCGCCCTTGCGTCCGTACGGCTCCATCGCCAAAGCGATGGTGTAGATCAAGGGCTGGGCAATCGAAGTGCCCTGCGGCAGAGACCCGGGAATTACCAGTTCCTGGTCTTTGCCGAAGTTGCGAAGCGTCATGGCCAGACGCGAACTGCCAAATCCGGTGTAAAAAATACTGGAAAAGTCGAATGAGGCACTGTTGATTTTGTCCTGGTCCAGCGTCTCTTGAATCCACTTTATAGACGCACCCAGCGACAATTTGTCCGTCATTTTGTACGCATAACCGAAGTTTATGAAAATATCGCCAGCCGATATATCCCGCGTGAAGCGCCCCTGCGGATCCAGAGGTGTGGTCTCTCGAGAGGTGCCCGCGTCAAACTGAACGACCGACAGTCCAAAGGTCTGCTGGCCGTATCGCCAGGCGACCGCACCGTTGAAAAATTTCGAATCTACCATCCAGCGCGTATATCCCAGGGCATATTCGAACTGCTCGATATGGGTCAATGCCGCCGTGTTCCAGAACATTGCATTGATGTCGTCGGCTGCGGCTGTAAACGCATCGCCCATTGCTGCTGCCCGCGCGCTTTGCCCCACTTTCAATGCGTGGAACGAAGCTCGTCCGGTTCCGTGAAACTCTTTTGTCCGATGCTGACCTGCGCGCACGCCGGACGGCAACTGATAATTTTGCGCCCAGGCGTCTGACCCCAAAAGCCCGACGGCCAGGAGCATCGTATAAATAGTTAATCGTTTCACATCTACTCTCCTTTGTTTGTAGAGGGGCGGAACCCCGCCCCTCCCGTCGGTCTTACTGGATAATCAGAAAACTGCCCGTTTGTGCCTTGCCTTCTTGTCCGGGTACCAGCGATTCTACGGCGAAGAAATAAATCCCCGGAGAAGCATACGACGTGCCAGAACGCGCCCGCTGAGACCAGCTCACTTCTGCCGTGTGCTGCGCGCCGCGCGTCCCATCGTGTACTATTTCCATGACCAGGTCTCCCGCAGCCGTGAAAATTGAGATTCGGGCCAGACGCGGCAGGTTGGTAAACCGCATGCGCTTGTTGTTGTCGCCCTGCGCCCCAAAGGAATGCATTCCGTCGTCCTTCCACGGATTGGGCACTACGAGCACTTTTTCCTCTAAGGCGTCGAACCCATCTGAAGCTGCCACGACAGGTGTAAACTGACCACCGGTCGTGCTGTGTCGTGCAGCCGTCACAATATGGCTCGACTCGGTCCCCGCGCGGATGTGGTTTTGAACCACGGGGGGCAGATCTGCAAGTGTTGTCGGGACGGGCATTTGCGCGCCTGGAATCGCATTTCTCTGCGCGTTGAGGTTCTCCCAGTTCGCGTGCCCGTTGGCATAGGTTACGATATTATACCGATACCCGAATCCCGTAACAGAGTTCTCATCGGCAAAAGTATAAATCCCTGTCGAGGCATCGTAATAATTCGGGTCTTTTGCCTGAATTGTGGCGATCAAATTCCACGGTCCCAGAGGCGCGCCGGCATGCTGCACGGGATCTGTCTGGATAAGCGCCGTGTTCCCGTAAATTTTGTAACCGGCCACATCCTGCGCCTCGCCTCCCGAATAATCCGGATGCACCGCATCGTCGGCACCATCGCTCCAGGACAGTTCCACGTTGCCATTTGCATTGCTGCGAAGCAAAACAGCGCGGTCGGTTTCAGCGCGTGCAAGCGATTCTACATCTGGCGGTTGATTGGGCAGGTCAAATCCCATTGCGTACAATTGACGGGCGCGGTCGATGTGGTTGAACAAAATATCCTCACCACCTGGTACCTGACCCTGAGCACCTGGCGTCATTGCCCATAGACGAAAGTCCATCGGCTCGCCGCCCGGACCCGCATTTTCGGCGGCCATACCCGCGGCAAAGACCACTACGATTTTTGCCTTGTCGCCCGGTGTCAATTTCCAGGGACCGAACATCTGCGAGTGCAATTGCTCCTGCAATTCTCGCTCATCGGGGTTTGGGCCACCTTCAACCGGGTTGTCGTCATAGGGCTTGCCCGGCGTGATGAATTTTTTCCACATTTCTTCAACCGTATCAATCGTCTCATGTGGCTCAAATTCGATATTCGTACGGCTTCGGCGTTTCCACCAGTGTGCAAAAGCGGGCTGACTATTGGGAATATCCTCGCCTCCCATCGCCGTGCCCGTAATCGGCACATAGACGTCTGGATCGTTGATAAAGGGCGGTGTCACATCTACAGGTCCCCAGCCTATGTATTGCGGAGAATACAATTCTTGCTCTGCCCGCATCCCGATCACGCCAATGGCTTCTGCGCCGAACCGGGGTTCGCCCATGTCGTTATTTGAACTGGTGGGCGCATCGCCATCGTATTGATACGATATCTTTTTACCGCGGTATTTCCCAGCGTAATTGGCTGCCTCGGTAAACTGATACCGGTCGTCTTCCAGGCGCCGCCCCGGTTCGGAAAACCAGTAGCCGTTCCACTTGCGATAGGAATGCCCGGGCTTGTTCACGCTGAAATAGTTCAAATACCCCATATACACTTCTTCATAGGACCTGCCTGAGGTATTCTCTACGACCAGTTCTACGAAGAAGAAATCGTCGTAATCGGGATGACTCCATCCATACGCGGTCCGCGTAATCGTCATCCCCGTCCCGCTCGGTTCGATATTCGTGTTGCTGCGCCATCTCGTAATCACGGTCTCTTCTGGAAAGTGATCGAACTGAGGTAGCGTATAGGACCCGTTCTCGCGGTAATTATCCACTTCCACAGGCTCGTCGGAAATCGGCTTGGATTGCTCGGTAATCCCGCCACGGTCCGTGTTGAACCACACATTGGCGTCCTGGGTATCATACCCCAGCCGAGCGGCTACGATCGGCGGATCTTGTCCGTTTCTCAAACGCAAATTGCCCGATCCAGGCGTCAGGTCTGGCACCACCTGCTCCACATCCCCGGTGTTGGACACTGGCCCGGAGGATGTGACATAGGTATTTCCACTCGCATCCCGCGCGAGTATCCACACCCCCTGGCCCTTCGAGTTGTCGTAGTCCTGGTCTCGACCGCCGAAACTACCCGATGTCGAAGACCCCGTATAAATATACGGATACGTCATCGAACCGTTTTCTCGCGCCACATATCCTTCCGACCCCAGGGCAAATGTTCCGCCCTGCTGTCCCGTGTTGCGAAACGATTCCGACAGCTTTGACCGGTCGATCTGCTTCATTGGCACTGGCTCATCCACCGCCTGAACCCCTGTCACAAATAGTCCAGTCAGAAAAATGCCCGCAAGCGCCTTACCAATCATTTGTCTAAACATAAATTCACTCCTTATAGAGGCGCCAGGGCCAGAGCACCTGTTTGGGTCCTCTGGCCCACCGGTTTACATGCTCGTGCGCACGCCAAAATATATCTCACGGGTGCGATTCGTATAGCTGTTCCACTGATCCCAGATCTGGTTGTTGTCCCGCACCACCACTGGCGTGGGCTGGTTTTCTGCCAGACCGTACTTCGGTATGTCGTGGAAGAAATTCCACCTGCGGATAGGACGCGGCTTTTTGGCGTTGAACAAATTGGTCGCCTCAAAGAATATGGTCGGACGCAATTTTCCGATCCGGAAGCCCTTCTGAATGCCCAGATCCGTGCGGAATGCCGTTGGATTGGTGTACAACAACTGGTTCCTGATCAACTTGTTGGCTGTCGAAGGCGCTGGCGTGGGCTGGCTATAGCGGAAGAATGTGCCCGGCTCGATTCGCAGCACCAGGTTCACGTTCAGATCGCTCAGCACCTTGCTCCCGCCCACCTCTGGACCATATCCTTCCGGCGTGGCAAACAGGAATGTGATGCTGCCATCACCCGTGGCATCGCGCATGTTGGCAGGACCGCGCACAGACCCCACGGTGGCTATACGAGCCGCAATATTTCGCTCGTCAGTCCAGGGGAATCCAACCTGTGCATCGGGAATCTGATTGGCGAATTTTTCGGTAATCCACAATTCCCGATTGGCGTCGATTTCCTGTTGCACCAGCTGGTCGGCAAACATGCCAATGGCATCGACTTCGGCACTCGACAGGGGTTGCCAGATGCGCTCACCCGTGGTCTGGTCGATTTCAAACTTAAAGCGATACGCATCTTTGGCCAGGAAGTCCGAATCCACGTACCAGCGAGATACCCACTCCCGACCGCCGTAGAAGTTGTTCTGCTCCCAGTACCAACTCCACGTCGCGCGGAATGAGAAGAAGTTGGTGAACCGCTTGCTCACGGCTAATTCCAGGCCACGCGTTTCACCACTATACGCGTTCTGATACCAGTGCGCGCGCTTGATCTGCTTCTCTACTGGATCGTGCAAAAACGTGTTGTTCTGCTGGAGATAGTCTTCTGTGCGACGGTAGAACATCGTCGCATTGGCCGTGTAGTCCGAAACAAAGTTCCAATCGACACCCACTTCGTAATTCACGGTACTGCCCGGACGCGAATTCGTCGATCCGCGCTTGGTCGATCCCATTTCCAGGCCGCCGTAATACTCATAAGAACTGTATCTGTCGTCTGCGTTCAGGTCTTCGGCTACGCTTCTTCCCGAAGCCGACTGCCAGGTCTGTCCATACATCGAATAGAAAATCGGGAGGACGAAGAACCGGCCATAGGAGAAGTGAATCGCAGACCGCGCGGTAATCGGGTGAGATACCCCAAAGCGCGGCGACAGCTTAAACATGTTTAGACCATCATACGTCGGGAATGACTGCGGATTGTTGGGATAGGGCGTTTGACCCTGTCGCGCCAACGACGCATCTGCATCGGAAAACCAGCGGTTTTGGGGCAGCACTGACCACACGGGTTCGGGACGCGTCTGCCCGCCGTGATTGAACGCATCCATACGCAGGCCCACGTTTACGACCATTCCCTCAAACTCCATCTTGTCCTGTGCATAAGCTCCAAGCTGGAATGCCTTTCTCGGGTGATCCCGAAAGGCGTTCCAGGCCGGGTCGTCGAGATTGCTTGCTCGACTTAAATCGGGGAGTTTAACGCCATTTACAGTCGTGGCGGGTACAAAGTCCATCTGACCATCTGCACCCAACCGGTTCTGAGCCGATGCATAGTAGTCGTACATCGACCAGACCCGATAACTGCCCGATGTTCCACGGCTCTGTGACTCCCACTGGTAGGTCTGGAACCACGTTGCCTCGGCACCTGCCTTAAAGAAATTCCCTTTTGTAACCTGACTGGAGAAATCGAATTTCAAATTGTGGCGCGTTTGACGATTCAATCGGTAGTCCAGGACCTCACGAGGCGTTGCCGTAAACCACCTGTCGTGGTCCCGAACCACATTGAACGTTTCTATAGGCATCCCCGATGTGTCTTGCTCGCTGTCTGCACGCGAGATACGCAACTCGTACAGGGTGCGGGAAGACAGGGAATGCGTTAAATACGCATACAACATCGAGTTCCATTCGATCTCTTTACCCGCGCCATCTACATTTGCGGGCAGAAACAGGTCTCGACCGGCTGATAATGCCGACTCTCGCGTGTTGCGGAAATTCTGGTTCGTGCCATACACGCCACCCACCTTCAGGTTGATATTGGGCCTCACGCCAAAGGTCAGTTTGCCCGTCACCTGATAATTGGGCAGGCTCTGAAGTGCGGGATCGGGACGCTGTACGGGTTGTCGATTTGTCTGCGCGCTCACGTGGAACGAGGTCTTGTCCCCAATGGGACCCGAAATGGATCCTTCGAGGCGATGCCCCGATATATCTGTGTAATCGTCCGGCTGGATATGTACCAGACGTCCCGAATCATCCGCTGTGCCGGGCAATCCATCGGCGCCAATATCTTCCTTTTCCTGCAACCAGGCAGGATCGTCCAGGCGGATGCGGCTCTTGCCCGTGCCCTGGTTCAGGTGAATGATCGGATCATAGGCATTGAAGCCGTAATGCCGCTTTCCGGGCACCGTGTATCGATATTCGAAAAATCCGTGGTAGTCTCGGCTACCCTCTCGCGTCACGATATTGATGATCCCGGCGTCCATATTTCCGTATTCGGCTTCTGGAACACCCGTTACCACAGAGATTTCCTGGATCGATGCGCGGTTCACACCCGTGAACATATTTGCCGCGCGGCGGTCATTATTCACCATCCGCACACCGTCAACAGTATAGGTGAGTGAAATGGGCTTTGGCGTTGTCGTGTACCAGCCCGCACGGCGTTCGCCTTCGTCCATTTGAAAGTTACCCTGCCGCACGGATCGACCGTCTTTCTGTACGCCCGGCTGCAAGCCCGCCCACGCCCGAGCATCTTTGACCACGGGCTGCAAGTCGATCTCGTCAGCCGTTACATAGTATTTGCTCGCGGTCTTGTCAGGCTCTACGGGTGGACGCTCTGCCGTCACGATCAACTCTGCGGCTTCCAGTGCTGTCTCGGTGAGACTGAAATCCACTGTGGAGGTATAGCCCACCACCACTTTTACATCTTGCTGTACGACCTTCTGGTATCCCACCAGCGAGGCTTCCATGCTGTGCGTTCCCGGCAGGACCAGCAAGATGATATAATAGCCTTCTGCATCTGCAGTCGCACCCCGGTTTGTTCCCAGAATCACGACGTTGGCACCGGGCAATGGATCGCCTTTTGTATCCATTACCCTGCCAGCTATCTTACCCGTTGTTGCCGCCTGTGCCCAGTCCTGCACACCGAGGACACAAACCAGCAAAACGGACAAAAATGCTAACTTTCTTATCATCTCTATGCCTCCTTATATAGGTTGGTTATTGCACTACATCACGTAGTATTTGACCGAAAGTCCGATTTCGAAATAGTGTAGCGGAAAGGTCCGCGCGACGCCATAAGATTCCATCTGGCGCAGTTCCCCGATCAGCAAGTTCCACCGCGCCCGCGCATCCACTGCTGCGCGGTCACTGGCCAATACCTCTATACCTAAACCCACGTTGAGCCCCCACGCCACATCCGTATCGTCAAACGGCGCCAGTTCCAATGTCGTATCGATCCCTCCGCCCAGGTTCGGTTGGCCTGCAAAGATCAGGCCCGACACCGAATTTTTGTAGTGGTAAAACCCACCGCCATAGGCGATGAAGGGACCTCCGGTCACGCCATCCGAACCACCTGTCCGCTCCTTCAGGTGATACAGGCCGTTGATGGTAAACGCATTGACCGTCATGTAATTGCGCGCCAGCGGACTTGTGATTTTCTGCCACTCTTCCGGCTTGTCTTCGGGCCAGTAAAAGGTGGCGTCTTCAATTTTGCCGGGGTCAAAGCGCGTGCGGTGAAATTCCACCTCTAAGGTGTTGCGCGCATTTCGCGCATAGGTGAAATACAGCCCGAATGCTTCCTGTGCGCGGAAACGATCACTCATGCCGAATACGGGAAAGTTGAAGTTTCCGCTCAATCCCAGGCCGACTTTCCCCACCACGCCCATGTCCTGCCCATGGTCATCGCCCTGGCTATTGCCCGGAAGCGCGAAGAACATCAAACAAACTGCGGAAGTTATCCATCGTTTCATACGCGACCCTCCTTGTGAATGGCCCACTCTATGCGAGTGGGGATAATTGCATGAGAACCCCACTTGTTTTTATAGCCAATAAAAGTATGTCTAAAGTATAAATGGGATTGAAAGTTATAATAGTAAGTATTAGCTTACTAAAATTTAAAATGCCTGTACTCAGATGTCAAGCGGTTTTGGAGTGGAATAATAAAAAATTTTTCTATCTGGCGAAAAGAGAATTCAGGGGACGCTTTGAACAAGCGTTTACAGGCGTAGTCTGCAAAGCTACGAGGTTATACGAAGGATGGCTTTCGAGATAGGTATTAGTATATTAAATATCCTTGCATAAAGTGCTTGTGTTTGCTTATAGTTTTTGTATATAAATATGCGGGAATCAGAGCACCCACTACCAGCTCAGGAGATTTGGGTATGTCAAGGGTGCTTGTCATATTTGGGTTATTGGTTTTTGTAACCTCTGCCTCGGCCGATCCTCCACGGCTTTATGTTGATACGCTGATTGAAAAGCCCGCGTATAACAATAACTTACAGGAGGTGACAGAGAAACAACCGGGTGAAATCATCAAATTCCAGATTTTTGCGCCCGATGCTGCAGGGCAAAAGAGTTACGGTTACGTCGTTGAACTGGCTTTGCCGGGCAAAACGTTTGACAGTTATATCGCCGATATCAACGGAATAGGATGGACTGAAAAAAATATGCGCTTTGCTCGCGCCAGGTCGGGCAATCCGACCCTGGCTATGCTGTCTCTCGCCACGGTAACGATTCCGGAGAACGGCTACCTGGGTCAGATTACACTGAACGTGGCACATCCGCTAACTTCAGATGTTGTTATCGTTATTCAAACAGCAGCATGGGCAAACGCGGATGGGATTCAAGATCTGGATGCGTCCGGTGCGGCGATATCCTTTATGGATTTTCCCCCTTTTCCCGGCGATTTTGACGGTGACGGGATTGTCAACATGGCCGACTTCTTGTTCTTTGTCGCTGCGTTTAATACCCGGTCGGGGGATGCCGAATACAATGTGCTGATGGATATGAATCGCAATGGGACCGTTGATATGTTTGATTTTTTACTCTTTGTCGCTGCGTTTGGTGGTACGAGTAGCGGTTCATAGATTGTGAAGCAGTTAATAGTAATAGACCGACCCCGCAAAGTGCTAATTCACATTTTGCGGGGTTTTGTTTATGTGATATTCTTATGTTGTATTGTAGCAAAATGAAGCATTTTCCGATTTTTATCCTAAAAGTAGAAATTAGCGTAATAAAAAAGAAATATGCGTAATATTTTTGAATTGCAACTCCACAAACGATTGTATTATTATTTAAAATAAAGCCGCCGACAAGACCCGAACAAGTCATCTGTCAGCGGCAGGTTAGTATCTCAAGCTGGTAATTTGAGGATACTAAAATCAAAAATAACCACTCAAAGCTCTATTGTCAACCATTGAGATTTATGGCTTGCTGATTATGATATGGACAAGCAAAAAATTCTGATCGTAGGTCATGCACCTATACTATGTCGGCGTTCATAAGATTCTTGATAGATGGCCCTTATGAAGTATTTACTGCACCCGATGGGCGAGAAGGGCTTGAAATTTTAAGAAGAGAGCAGATAGACCTTGTCATAGCCGAAATGTATATAGAAGACGTTGATGGGATACACTTCGTGAAGTGCACATCGACGGAGAAAATTCAGATAGATATCTTGCTCAGGGCAAGATCTGAATTCCCGGATTTGGGCGAAGAAATACTCAAGACAAGCGTAAGTGTGTTTCCCATAATGAGAGATAAATTTTTGGTGAAGGTCAAGACGCTTGTGCCTGCATACGATCTGTGGAAAACAAAGTTGGAATCATTTTTGAATGAGAATTACAGCAATCCAAAGCTAAAATTTGACGACCTCATGGACCATTTCAAAATTTCCAGATCGTACGGTTGCAAGCTGTTCAAAAAATGTTTGGGCAAGACTTTTCGTGAAGCATTGCGGGAGGTCAGAATAGGAAAGGCAAAATCACTGCTCGAAGAAACACTATTGCCCATTTCTGAAATTGCGGAAAGCAGTGGTTTTCATTCATCATTGCGTTTAAACGAAGCGTTCAAAAAATTATATGACATATCTCCTCGCGCTTACCGCAAAAAAATGGACATAAGCGGAAGAAGAAATTAGACGTACGCGTAGTTTTATTTTTGAGTTTGAAGAGGCAGGCGTGTTATCATCAAGAAACCTCCGACCACGCCACACTGGTCGAAAACGAATCGTTTTCTACAGCCAGCATTTAATCGGCGTGGGACATCATTTTCGCAATCGGGAAATCGTTCGCGCTTTGGCGCAAAATCATCAAGTCTATTTTGTAGATGGGGGGCGTCAGATTCCCGGAGGCGATTTGCCAGACACACTTAAAAGCATCCAGCTATCACCTGTTTTTGCTTATGAGGAGGGACTATCTTCAGAAGAACCTGGACGGGATATTCAGGAGGTTCTTCGTGAACGCTGTGATGTATTGTGTGAGGCAATTGAGAACATTGATCCAGATGTGTTTATAATCGAGTTTTTTCCTTTTGATCGGTGGGGATTTCGTTCAGAGTTGATTTCGGCGATTGAGTCCACCAGGTCAATTAACCCGGATGTGAAAGTGATCTGTTCATTGCGCGATATTCCGATGCGAGCAAAAACCGCTGATCTCATTGGGCCACCGATGCCCGATGTATTGGTTAGCAGATTGCGATTTGATTCGGTATCGTTTGGTAGAATGCAGTATATATATACTCTGATGGCGCGGCGATATTATAATGAAGTCTGTCCGACTTTGAACACGTATTTTGATGCGTTGCTCATTCACGGAGATCCGAAAGTGACGCGACTGGAGGAGCATTTTCCCTGGGTAGAGAATATTGAGGTTCCTATTGAATATACGGGGTATGTGTCAGAAAAATTAAAGTCACAACGTCGGCGGAATGGATTGCCCAGACGTTTTGTCCTCGTCAGTGCAGGTGGTGGGGCTGAGGCTTATGAACTGATTGTTCCGTGCATTGAAGCGTGGAAACTGCTGTTGAAACAGGGGGTAACACAAGGCAGGGAAATGGTGATTTTTACAGGACCTTTTGTCCAGGATGATCAATTTGAGTCCTTAAAACAAATGTGCGACGGGGGACCATTCCGGCTATCGTGCTTTGCTTCTGATTTTCTATCGTGGATGCATGCATCAGATTTTTCAATCAGCCGGGCTGGCTACAATACGTGCATGAATGTGCTTGAAACAGGCACACCAGCTTTGCTGGTTCCTATCGTACAGGCGGGTGATCAGGTGTTTCGGGCAAATAAACTGGCTCAACAGGGAATTGCCGATGTGATTGCCAGCGCAGATATGAGTTCTGATATTTTAGCCGATATTATTGCAAAGGGATTATCTCAATCCCGATCAAGCCATGATATTGCTCTTGATGGGGCAAATAAAACGCTTGAGTTTGTTTCAAAACTATCTACACGCAAACGACTTAAAGAGAAAGGCAGATTTTTTGAAAATCTATATTCCTCATTCTTTCCAGTCTGAAAAAGATATCGAAATAGCGAGAAGCGGTGCTATGCTTTCGGGCTTTAATCATCTACAGGTACTATCGAAAAAGATGGAAATATACATGCCTGCTGACGATGATAAAATTTATACGGAATCAATTTTTGGTATTCGTCCCAGATATGATACCATTAAAACGTCCGTAGATTGGTTTCAAGAACAGAACTTCGATGCTATTTTGATTTTTGAACCAAATGTGGATAACTTGACTTTTTTGAGACATACCTGCCCTGCTCCAATTATACTCAGACTATCCTGCTGTTTTGGTGGGAATCGAGAGTTTTTTGATCAAGTTTTAAGTTGCTACTCTTTACTTCGGCCATTTGATGCAATATCGCCAAAATCTGCCTGGTGTGGAAAAGAAATTTCATCCGTGGTTTGGAACACATCGTGTATTAGGCCAATTACAAATGGTATAGACCTGGATTTTTTTGTGCCTATGGATAAGAAACAGTCAAAAAAATCCATGGCTGATCAAACCCAAGATGACAGAATTCTTAATATGCCGATAGTCGGTTTTTCTGGACGTTTTGAACCTGCAAAAGGAGCAAACACTTTTTTGACTATTGCCGATCTAAATCCCGATATCTTATTTGTTATTGCAGGACAACAATATGCTCCAATTTCACACCCCAATAATGTGATTTTTTTAGGCCATCAACCCTATAAAAAAATGCCAAATTTTTATAATGCAATAGATGTATTGTGTTTCTTATCGGTTTATTCCAGAGAATCTTGCCCTTCTGTAATATTAGAGAGTATGGCGTGTGAATGTCCAGTCATCGCCACTAACTTTTCAGGTACGCCAGAATTATTAGGTGATTGTGGAGAAATCGTAGCAATTGAACACTTTAGTAATGAACCACTGGACATTTCAGGTTATATCAATCCTGAGTGTGTGTCACTCCGATTGCGTGAACTTATCAAAGATGAACAAAGACTGGAGACATTAGGAAAAAATGCTCGTGAGAGGGCACACAACTTCTCCTGGGATAGTATTGCAAATTTGCATGTGGATCTAATCAATGAGCTAAACGTAAGAAAATCACAAATCAAACCTGTTGTTCCGATAACAGTACAATTTGCCCAAAGATGTGATCGCGAGGGTAATTTGAAGGCAGTGTCCAGAGTTTTCAATTTTTCAAACGATGAACAAGGACCTCTACCCAGGATTTCTTTTTTGGGACAAGACCTTAATTTTTTAGAAGGGCTTGGATTATATCTCAGTCAAAATATGTGCTCGAATGAGTTGGAGGCTGTGATTTATGGCATTGTTCAAGATAGAGTTGCGTGTGAAAATTTATTAAAAAAAGTTGAGCAAATGACCGCCATGTTGACTACACCATGATCTGGAGATTTAGCTGAAATGAGCGAGATATAACTGAAAGGAGGTGAGTTATCAGAAGGGCTGTTCACAAGAAGTGGAAGAAGAAAAGGTGATGTTTCATCCATCTCATATATGAGGAGGCAACATGAAAAAAAACCGTACTTTAACCGAGTCAGGAGCTTATTTTCCTCGGTGTGTGGCTCTACCAGCACGCGAAACGCTTTTGTTAGAAGAAGAAATGATGTTATATATGGGGCAGTCTGGTGGTGGCACCAGAACAGTCCCCAGAAGAACACCACCCCCAACACCGGCTGTTATAACTGCTGGAGATGCGAACAAAATAATAAACAGCCAAACACCTAAGGAAGTTGAAGATCTCAGTAAAATGGCTGTTTTTGGAGTAATACCCGTAGGAAATACAGATTCGAGCGCAACAAGTGTGAGGCGGGAATTAGAGAATCTACGAAATACTGTTGTTGATACGAGTAGTAGTACTCCCCCCACCAATGAAGAAGATACAAGCGAATCCTGCTGTTTGTTGCACACCATCCTGGGCTGGTTCGACTAGTTCTGTCAATGGCTTCAACTGCTGATTTATCGACTATTCGCAGTGCGAATATACTGCGAATAGTCGGTTTTATTTTCATAAAATTGGGATTTTCTGCTATGACCAAAATTAGAATAATCTTCCTAATTTGGCTCCTTTTAGCTATGCTCTCTTTGCCAGGCCAGATAGACGCAAAAGCAGTCAAAGTGCCCTCTATATCTAACAGCATTAAAAATCTCAAAGAAAAGGGAGATTTTTACTCTCAACACAAGCAATATGAAGATGCCGTGCCTATTTATCAAGAAATTATAGAGAGAAAACCCGATTTTTATGCCGTGCGTTATTCTTTAGGGGTCGCGTTAGAGGCGTTAGCGCGATATGCGGAAGCAATTGAACAGCTTGATACTATTCCGAAAGAGAGCCATTTATACTTTGATGCTTTATCCGTGAAGGGATTAGCTCTGAATGGCTCAGGACAAAATGAAGCGGCCCTTGATATCTTTGAAACTTTGACAACTTCTGTACCTGCAAGTGGTTCGTATTGGTGCAATAAATCTAAGGTTTTGATTGATATGGGTTTATATGAAAAGGCGATTGAAGCAGTTCAGGCAGGATTACAAGTAGATGATGACAACGTATTTCTCTTAAATAATCTTGGGAACGCTCAATTCAGAGCAGGATATTACGAGAAAGCTTTACAAACAAGCAAAAAGGCTTTTGAACTTGCACCAGGAAATTTCGATGCTGTTGACAATCTTGCATCTGTTTTGGCTCAACTCGGACGCTATCGTGAAGCATTAAAATACTACGAAAAGGCAGCAGAATTAGATTCAACGTCTTTTTCTGCCCTCTATGAAAGAGGTTATGCGCTTGAAATGTGTGAACAAATAGACCAGGCAATAGAATGTTATCGCAAAGCGACGAAAATAGAGCCATCCAATCCCGGTGTATGGTGCAGGTTGGTGTACATATTAGAGCAAAATGAGGATTTTCAAGACGCTTTTGACACAGTTGAGAAAGCACTCACATTTCATCCAAAAGAATTTTACCTCTGGTATGCCCGAGGCCGATTAGCTTTAGAGATAAATAAGAGCGAAGAAGCTTTAAAAAGTTACAAAACGGCTACAGAAATCAATCCTATCAAGATGGCCATTGAATATGCTCTGGTCGGAGATTTAGAAATGGCCCTTCATGATCTCAAAGAGGCAAATATTACTCCTATAGATGTGATTAAAACAATAGAGACAGATGCTGAGTATCGAACGCTTCTGAGTGATTCGTTGTATAGCGAAAAATTACAGACATTTATTGATACCTTAAGGATAGAGTGAATTTATGGAATTCTATTGGATATTTGCAGGTGTTCTCATCCTGTGTTTTATCTTGCTGTTCAAATTTCTGAGGAAGACGAGTAAAAGATGCTATGTCTGCCGTGAGAGCGTTTTGTCCCTTGATGCGCTTGAAGAGAGCCGACGTGACGCTATTGTGAATGTCCTCGATCAAGAGGGTGTCAACTTAGATCAATTAGAAATTTGTCCCAAATGCAGCAGGATTTACGATGAAGGATGGCTATCAAAAGATTGGGATATGAACAACCGATATTGTGAATGTGGTGGTGTTCTCAAAACACCTTGGAATATAGATCCGCCTATTTTAAAAAAAATTATGACGGGTTTACCGCCTCAAATTATCCAATCTCTGGTCGAAGAAACAAGCCGCGAGGATGTCGCCAAGCTCCTTGGTGGGTATCAGGATCTGCTTTATCGACATGATAGACTTCCAGAAGGACACGCGCTGCGCGTTTGTGAACGATGTTTCAGGATCTATATGTGGGTGCAAAAAGACGATGTGCAGATATTCAAATGTGTACATCGAAATGTTCAATTGAAGGAATCGCAATAACATCTCGTTTTTATGAATCTCGATCAGGTAAATTGCCCTAATTTCAGATGGATAACGCATGTCAAACTCAATGCTTGGGCTGTTGCCCTGACTTCTTTATGCGTCGCGGTGATCAGTGCGATTATGAGCGGGGCTTTAATGCTCCTGCTTCCGTACGGCGACCCAGAGATTCTTGTAGGAGATTTGAAGGTCTATATCATCCTTTTGCCTGTCCCCATCTTTCTGGTTCGAGATTTCTTGAAAATTATCGCGTTTTTGTTATTTGGCGATACGAGATTGAATCACATCATATTTGCATACCCATTTACGGGAAGTGGAATTTTTAGCCGCCCCAATCACCTGTTGCGTATCAATGCGTACAAATTTTGTTTAATTTTTCCCACCGTCATTACCGTTGTGATCGCATGCTTGAGTTTGTTGATATACCCATCCTTGTGGACGGTCTTTCTCGTGGGAATGACAATTGGATGGTCTGTTGGCGACTTATGGGTGTTTTATAGATTGAAAGATATGAAATCAGAATATCTCGTAAGGGTTTGGGCTTCTGAAATTGGTTGTGATATCTACCAGAAGCGCGGATAAGATTTCGATGAATATAGACCAGATATTTCAAGAATTGAATATAAAAGGCGAGTTGGTATCGGTTGACCTGGGAATGGTGGTTTTTAATCAGGGACAATCTGGTGATGTCTTCTGCATTGTGCGTTCAGGCCGTTTGCGGGTGTTAAAAGAGGATGAGGAGGGACAGTCAGAGACCGTGGGGTATCTGTATGCTGGCGATCATTTCGGTGAGGGTGCGCTGTTGACTGGCCAGGGGCATCGGGCGACGGTGCGAGCAGCCGAAGATTCCGAAGTGCTTCGCATCAAGATAGAAGATTTTCAAAGAGCATTAAAAAATGATTCAGAACTCGGGGCGTATTTTGAAGATCAGGTCGCGCATATTGCGTATCGGAATTTTACGCGGTTTTTGAAGGGTAGAGGCGATCAGATGTCCACAGAGGCGATGCAGCATCTGTTTGGTAATCTAAAACGACAGACGTATCAATCGGATGAAACGGTGGTTAAACGTGGCGATGTGGGTAGCGGACTTTATCTGGTCGGTGGAGGCGAATTGGAGGCGGTTGGGCAAGATGGAGAAACAATAGTTCTGAAATCTGGCGTTTTTTTTGGCGATCAGGCATTGATAGATGGCATCGTGGAACCCTGTACGGTAAGTGTTCGGACTTCTTGTGTTCTGTTTCGATTAGATAAAAGTGATTTTTCTAAAATTATAGGTTCGATTCCAGCGTTGAAATCGGGACTCGAAGCCGGGCGTTGTGTTCAGGAAGTGAAAGCAGAAGATAATGAGCTACAGGTGGGATCGATAAATGGGATTCCCGAAAATGTGCATCTGCTTGATCAGCCGCCGGAAATAGAAACACATGCGCATCCTCCACCCCGGTCTCTCCAATTTCCATTTTTGAAACAGCATGATCAATCGGATTGTGGGGCGGCGTGTTTGGGCATGGTCTGTAAGTATTACAAGATGCCCATTGGATTGAACAGGTTGCGCGATATGGCTAATGTGTCGCGGTATGGTACGTCGATGGCAGCATTAGCGGAAGCGGCAGAGACATTGGGGTTCCTGACGCGGGGGGTGCGGACGGGATATGAGAAACTGATGCATACGGAACTGCCGGCAATTTTGCACTGGAAAGGCAATCATTTTGTGGTGTTGTTCAAAACCGCAAAAGACCAGGTGCGAATTGCCGATCCCGCAGTGGGGATTCGCAAGTTATCTCGC
>JAJEDY010000058.1 GCA_022821275.1 Candidatus Latescibacterota bacterium
GTCTATTATCAACCCAATGGCGGGCACGACCAAACGCCGCATGTCGCTACGGCTAAGGACGAACAGAATAGAGACGCCTTCCTCTGGAACCACTTCTTCGGCGGCGAGCCGTTGCTGAGCCCTCCGACCTCGAGCCATAAAATCGACAAGGATAAGCTACAGGTTCGTGTGAGTTTCGAGGAAGGACCTCAGCCGACAAACGGGCGCATCTGGTGGATGTATGACCGCGCTCCGGCAGGTTCCGCCCCATTCTTGCACGAGCAAATCCCCGCAGACCAATGGATGGATATGGAACGCGATGCAAAGACGGGTGCCTGGACTGCAACCATACCGTTAAAGGATGGGTTTTCCCAGATCGATTTCTTCAGCAATCACGGACACATGGCCAACGGCTATCAGCAGTATCTTTCAAGCCCCTACACCCGAGTGGAACTTTCTGCGGAGGCGTATTCGAAGACCCAGAGGAAACCGGCGGCGCCCTCCACGAATGCGCAAGCGCAACAGCCCTCCGAAAAGCAACTGACGCAAATACCCAAGCGTTTTCCCGAAACGGACACGGATAAGGACGGGAAACTGAACGCGGAGGAGATCCAGCAGTTCCGCAAATCGAGGCAGAGGAATACGCGCCCGGCCGCAGCGGCACAACCGACGCAGGCTGGGGCTGCGAAACTTACTGAGACGCTGACGGGCATGAATGCACGGTTTAAGAATGTTGAGGTGGAGCTTCTTGAGTGGCCTGATGAGTTGCATAAGAAACTTGGAAGAATGACGAAACTTGCGTTGGTGACGCGGCCTGTGAAGAAGGTTGAAGGGAAGCTGCCGTTGCTGATCAACCTGCATGGTGGAGGGCCGCGTTGGTTTAACAATAGTTTTCAACAGCAGCTTGTGATTGCGCAAGAGGTGGGGATGAAGCGTGGGTTTGATTTGGCGGAGCTTGCGGGGAAGGAGCTGATTGTGCTTGATCCCAACACGGCCGAACGTTGGAATGCGGACTGGCTCGATACGATGCTTGATTATGTGTTGGAAACCTTCCCTCTGCTTGTTAGCGCGGGATTGATGGGCGTTGCCGGGGTGGCCCAGCGCCCTGCTTCAGGCGCCACCTCTAGCTATTTCACGGTGCGTGAATTTGAGGGACGCCACCTGTTCGCGACGCCCGGAGGCAAGCCGTTCTTCGCCATCTCGTTCAACCACATCGATTCGTCGGCGATGCGGTACCCCGAAAACATCCACCTCTGGCAGGAGCGCTACGGCGCGAGCGAAGAGCGTTGGATCAAGGAGCGCGTGGCGCCGGATCTGAAGGCCTGGGGCTTCAACTCGATCGGCTGGAACCAGGAGGTCGTGCTGCGCGAGCCCGACTACCACTGGCACTCGCCCAATTGGACACGCGACCACTACAACTGGGCGGGGATGCCCTACTTCCACAACCTGGCGTTCGTGGAGGCGCACCGCTGGAAGCTTAGGCGCAAATGGCCGGACGTCTACTCGCGAGACTTTGAGATGTGGTGCGACTACGTCGCGCGCGAAAATTGCGCGGCCCTGGCGGACGATGCGAACCACATCGGGTACTACTTCACCGATGTGCCGCTGCTGGTCAACAAGTCGATCCGCTACCCCGCGAAGGACTCGATTCACGATCCGGAGTTGCTGAAGACGCCGGCCGGCCGCGCCAGGATTGCGCAGGACACGCGTCAATACTATCAAGTGGCGTGCGACGCGATCCGGCGGTACGACAAAAACCACCTGATCCTTGGCGACCGGTACGACCTCGGCACGCCGATGCCCGAGCCGGTGATCGACACGGCTGCGGAGTTCATCGACGCGATCGCCGTGCAGCTGGCGGGCAAGTTGGAAGACATCAGCCCGACGATGACGCGCTGGTCGGAGCGAACCGGGTTGCCGTTCATCGTGGCCGACGCCACGCGCACCAACAAGCCCGATCCGGCCGGGGGTTCGCGTCATGACCCGGAGAAGTACGACTTCCTGCTGAACGCGATGCGCGAAAACCGGCACTGCCTGGGCGTCAACCTGTGCGGAGGGTTTGTGCGGAACCGGGCACGCCAGAAAGGCGTTTACGACGAGCAGGAGAGGCCGGACCAGGAAGCAGTCGATGGGTTTACGGAGACGAATCGGGGGATTCGGGAATGGTATTCGGGGCTGAAATCGAAATGAGGCCTGTAACAACGGAAACAACCCAAACAAGTCCGTCATCCTGGCAAAGACCGTTGATTACTGCATTGACCAAGAAGAGGCCGTTTCCGATGTCACGATAGAAGGCATCGATTTTCTGGCCTGTTCCGTGCGAATGGCAGCTTCCGAGAATAGCAACATCCGTTTCGAGAACGTCCATTTCAAATACATCAACGGCGAGCAGTTACACCGGGACCGTGTCCAAGGAGACGAAGAGGCAAAGCCAGTTCAGATCACGGGCTCAAAGCTCCGTATTGAAAAGTGCCTGTTTGCCGAAGCCATGCAGTCCGCCCTGAGATTGACGGGAGAAGACTTGTATGTCGGAAACTGCGTATTCACCGAAAACAATCGGCACGCCACGTTTGAACACAGGCCACTGATGGTCTATCCGTCTGGCGATTATCAAATCCGCGGGAACACATTCTTCAACAACCCGTCGGACGCAGTTCGAATCGTGCCGGATCGGGACAAGATGCAGTCTCTGAATCCAGAGTTCTCCAACAACCACATTTTCAATGCGGGCCGCTACAACACCGATGTTTCGGGAGTGTATTTCCCGTCACGCTCGCAGCGATACGCGGAAGTTCACCATAACTGGTTCCACAACATCAACGGAAACGCGGTTCGACTCGATATCTCGGGCAAGGAGCTGAACGTGCACCACAATGTCTTCTGGTCAAACTATCGGGCGTTGAGCATCGAGGGATATGGCAGCTTCAATATTTACAACAACACGGCGGTGCATAACCAAACACCAGCTGATTTGATTCGGAACGTCTTGAGTGCTTCCACGTTGGGGCGGCTCCGATCAAACCCCGGAGTGATTGATGGGACGAAATACACCACCTGGCAGATTGCATTCTTAGCAGATTGTGTGTGACAGAGAATTGGGATCGGCTAACGGAGCGCGGCGTCGATATGCTTTTTCAGCCGGGAACACATGACTACGTTGCATTTGACATTCTTTGGGGCGCGCAAAATCATCCTCAGTTGCCAGTCTATTACGAACCCAGTGGCGGGCACTCACAAACGCCGCATGTCGCTACGGCAAAGGACGAACAGAATAAAGACGCCTTCCTCTGGCATCACTTCTTTGGTGGCGAGCCCTTGCTACAGCCTCCGAAGTCAAATTATAAAATCTCCAGGGACAAACTAAGTGTCAGCGTGAGTTTTAATCAAGGACCTCAGCCGAAAAGTGGACGCATATGGTGGATCTACGACCGCGCTCCGGCAGGTTCCGCCCCATTCTTGCACGAGCAAATCCCCGCAGACCAATGGATGGATATGGAACGTGATGCAAAGACGGGTGCCTGGACTGCAACCATACCGTTAAAGGATGGCTTTTCCCAGATCGATTTCTTCAGCAATCATGGACGAGAGGTTAACGGCTACAAGCAGTATATTTCAAGCCCCTATACCCAGGTGAAACGCTGAGCTGATTAAAGAAAGAAGGGTTATTTCCATGAACACAGCATTGACACCACTGAGCACGGAAGATATCCAACAATTTATTACGAACGGATTCCTCGTTAAACGAAATATTCTCGACCCCAAACTTTGTGCTGCAGCGCGGGACAGGCTGTGGGCGGGAAACACCTCAAGTCATTTGCGCCGAGACGACCCTCAAACCTGGCTAAACGGTCTCCCGGAGGCAGATCGTCAAAGCACGCCTGATGGCATGAATGATCGCACCGGTGACCACGGCTGGCGACTGCGTGAACTCTCCGGCGACGAGGACCTGATCAACTTGCTTCCACGCCGTGTATTCCCCTGGTTTGAGCAACTCCTCGGCAAAGGTGAAGTTGTGACACCAGAGGTCAGTTCCTCCGCGGCCGATCCCGATCCTCGTGGAAGCCGACTACGTGGCTGGCCGGTCTGGGGCGGCAAGGAGTTGCGCGGTATGTACTGCGTGTTGCCGAGAGAGCGTACGAGCGATTCACCTGCTCTGGCGGATGCCGTCCGTGCCGGTGCACACATTGACCCGGAGCCGATGCATCTGGTGGCGAGCGCATACGTTGATAAGGTTCCAAAGGACGGCGGTGGCATTGTCCTCTTTCCCGGCAGTCACCGCTTGCTCTACGAAGCAGAACCGGATTCCGTAGATCTCGCGCGTTATTCGATCCTGCACGCACCCCATCCAGAAAGTGGCGCTGCGGCATTCGTGCTGCCACAGCCTCCAGGTCTCAAGGACGCACTCGCCAACATTGAACCCTTTGAGTTCTTTGGTGATGAGGGAGATGTGGTCTTGTGGCACGGGCGCATGTTTCACTCGGCAACACGGAACTACAGCAATCCTCCGCAGATTCGACAGATGATTCTTTACGATGCGTACAAAAAGTCTGTATATGACAGAGCATACAACGGCCGTTATGTCAAAGGGCCACGACCATCGCCACCGCCTAATGTGAGGAAACTCCATGGACTTGAACTCGGGCCAGAAGTCCCACCACCAGAGCCTCGCCCAGAGGGTCCTGGGCTTTGGGATGACTGGAGCGAGGCCGTTCGCACTGTTGCAGGCTCTGAGGTCTAATCGAGAAAATAGAAGCGAACCACGGTCTGGTTACCTGACCATAGATTACGGAGAACCAAAATGAACGATGATCAATCGAACCGTCCGCACAACATTTTATACATCTTCACAGACGATCAGAGCTTTCGGTCTGTGAGTTGCTATCCCGAGGCGATTTCGTGGATCAGTACGCCAAATATCGACCGCCTCGCCCATGAGGGGATGCGTTTTTCCAACTGCTATACCAGTGCCTGGTGTGCGCCTTCACGCGCCACGTACCTGACCGGAAAATTGCCGCATGGCGTGATGAGCATGCACCTGCCCTCAAGCTACCCAAACTATGTCCGTGATCCAGACCAGTGTCCGTACTGGCTCGAGAATCTCCGTGAGAACGGTTGGTACACAGGCATCGTCGGCAAATGGCACACAGGTCCCGATCATGGTTACGGTCGGTACTGGGATTTTTCTGCCATCTGGGACCACAGCCAACCCGAGAAATACGGGCCCTATTATGTCAATCAGAATATGAGTATCAACGGGGGGCCGCCGGAACCGGTTGGCGGCTATTCCACCGATAACTACACGGAGTATGCACTTGAATTTCTCCGTGGACGGGCAGAGGAACCGGATAAGCCCTGGCACCTCTGGCTGTGCTATGACGCAGTACACGGCCCCTGGGAAGTGGCTGACCGCCATCTCCAGGACTATCCAGATGTTTCCCAGGTCCCCACGCCAGAAGACATCTATCCGCCGCGCCCGACCAAAGCGACACATATGCGGGACTATGGTGTTTGGCGTGAAGGAGATCAGGGCCAACCCGTAGGCATTCGGGATGGACGGACCCTCACCGATTGGGAACAACAATACAACCGGGGCGTGCGCGCCCTGGATGAAGGGGTTGGTAGGGTGATCGGCGCCATAGAGGAGATGGGGCAATTGGATGATACCCTGGTCGTCTTTACGTCGGACCAGGGATTTGCCTGGGGACAGCACGGCTTTCGACTCAAGGTGGCGCCCTATGATGCCAATATCAAAGCGCCGATGATCATGCGGATGCCGGGACGGATTCCTGCAGGCACAGTATGCGATGTGCCAATCGGCGGTCAGGATATCCCGCCTACCTTTCTCTCGTTGATCGGCATGGAACAACCCTGGAAGATGCACGGGGAGGACCTGACACCATTGCTCTCCGACCCCAACGCCGAATGGGATCGCCCGCTGCTGATGGAGTGTACAGGTCATTATTTTGGAGAAGACACCGATGTCGGCTGTGGTGAGCCAATAGGCAATCCTCCTATCCCCTGGTGGGTATCTCTGTGCACGGGAAAATACAAATATATCCGCTGGCTCGTCCCCGGGGAGATCGAAGAGATGTACGATCTCGAGAATGATCCTGAGGAACTGGAAAACCTCGCTTTGGAATCCGATTACCACGAGTTGCTCGCCCAACTTCGGCAAGGGACCATTGATGAGCTTCGACGCACGGACGCGGGCATGGTCGATAACCTGCCACCAATCAAGGTAACGACCAGAGAGCAGCTTCTCGACGGGGCTGACAAATAACAAGGTATATTGAGATGAAAAATATTGTGGTGATCACCATTGAGCATCTTGCCGCTCGCGCATTGGGATGCTATGGCAATCCCGTCAAAGCGACACCTCATCTGGATCGCTTTGCCAGCGAAGCCATCAGGTTTGAAAACTGCACCGTACCTTCTCCGCTCTGCGTCGCATCACGGGTCGCATTTTTCACGGGTCGTTATCCCAGCGTTACAGGTTCCAGAGACAACACGCTGTTGATGCAAGAAAAGGAAGGGTTTCATCTTCCAAGGCTCTTGAAAGATGCTGGTGTCGGCTGTGGCCTATTTGGGAAAAATCACTGCTTTCCAGATGTCGAAGCTGCAGGATTTGAAGCCTGTATTGAAGAGTCACCACTTCGGCAAAAGCAGCGAGAAGCCTATGGGAAGCCATTTCCTGGGCCTGCAATACCCATCGACCCATCCGTGTTCGAATCACAAACAAGACGTTTCCGTTGGGGAGATCACCCAAACCCAATCTGGTATGGCGGAACCTATCCTTTTGATCCTGCTGAATCTCCAGCAAGAGCCAACGTGAATCATGCCCTCGATTATCTTGAACGGAAGGGTGACGAGCCTTCGTTTGTGTGGTTGAGCTTTTCAGATGTTCATCCGCCCTATCGGGCTCCCGAACCTTTTGCCACGATGTACAGACCAGAGGACATGCCTCTCCCACATAGACCTGAGGGTGAATTGGACTCAAAACCATTCGTTCAGCAAGTCTATTATCACGGCGGATGGCTACATCTCATGGATGACGAGCAGCTGCGGCAGACAATGGCGTACTACTACGGCATGCTCAGGCATCTGGATGAATGCTTGGGCAAATTCTTTGATGGACTAAAAACGCTTGGTCGTTGGGACGACACCATCATTGTTGCCACAGGTGACCACGGTGAGTATCTGGGCGAACACGGACTCATTCGGAAAACAGCTGCATTTTACGACTGCATTGTCCAGGTCCCATTGATTGTAAGGGGTTTGGAACATGCACGGGATGGTGCAACCAACGCACTGCAAATTGAGCAAATCGACTTGATGCCTACATTACTCCAGAGTAGCGGAATCTCGATCCCGCCGGGTGTTCAGGGTAGAAGTGTGACAGATATGATGTCGGGTATGGCCCCAGAGAGAGACTGTACCTATGCGGAAGTTGGCAGTCGTCAGCCATTGCCAGAGGGGGGACCAGAAGCAGAACTGGACGCGCTGAAAGCCGGCACGAGTCGGACGGAACCCGTACCTGAATTGCCGTTGGTTGAGTCGGGAACGTTCTTCCTTTCTCGGGGTCGCATGGTTCGAAACCAGAAGTGGAAATACGCACATTATGTGAATGATCGTTCTGAACTTTACGACTTGCAGAACGACCCGGACGAACTGGTGAATCTGGCAGGAAACCCGGATTATCGAGATCGGGAAGAAGCCATGCGCAGCAGGCTGCTGGAACGAACAATTGAAGCTGGCGACCCTCGTTGACATCTTGAACGCAACTTCAATTCGTCCGCAACGCGAAAGGAGATCAACCTATGCAACCAGTCCATCCAATGAGCGACGGGGAATTGGACGCACACGTAGCCGAACTGCGAACCGACTGGCGCGTGACGCCTCGTCTGGAAAAATCATAGTTTATGCAATCAAAGGAGAACCGCAATGGCTAAATCGAAAAGACCCAATATCGTATTTGTCTTCGCCGACGATTGGGGGTGGGGTGACTTGAGTTGCTACGGCCACCAGTTTGTAAAAACGCCAAATCTGGATCGGCTCGCTTCGCAGGGCATTCTCTTCTCACAATTCTATGTTTGCTCGGGTGTGTGCTCACCCAGCCGGGCAGCGGTCATGACAGGTCAATTTCCTGCCCACTGGGGCATACATGGCCATTTTGCCAGTCACGAGCAGAACGCCCAACGCGGCATGCCAGACTGGTTGGATCCCGATGCAACGACCATCACGGGTCTCCTGCAACAAAGTGGCTATGCTGTTGGACACTTTGGCAAGTGGCACCTGGGAAGGGGCGAAGAAGCACCCGATACCACGGCTTATGGGATTGACGAATCCAAAACATTCAATGCGGTCGGACCCGCCATTGAGATTCCCGAAGGCAGATCTCAATCTACAGAGGTAATTATAGATGAAACCATATCCTTCATCGAAAGACATCGTGATGAGCCTTTCTTTGTTCAAGCGTGGTTGCTTGACACCCACGCCACTCTGGATCCTACAGAGGAGCAGATGGAACCCTATATGAATTTTACCGCTCAAGGCCTGGAAGACAAACACAAAGGTGCACTACGCATCTACTATTCTGTCGTTACCAACGCGGATTACCACATTGGACGGCTCATGGATCGACTGGATCAACTGGGCCTTTCCGACAACACGATTGTCATCTTCTCAGCTGACAACGGCCCTGAGGATATCCACGTTCGAAATGCGTCACACAGTGGCGTCGGTTCTTCTGGTCCCTTTCGAGGTCGAAAAAGAAGCCTCTACGAAGGCGGCGTGCGAACCCCTTTCATTCTTCGGTGGCCAGGCAGTGGCGGACCAAAAGGCAAAGTTGACAACACGACGCCCTTATGTGCCGTAGATCTGTTGCCTACTTTTTGTTCCATAGCTGGCGCAGACATTCCCGACAACATTGGTCTGCAGGGCGAGGATATGACAGCCGCCTTTCGAGGTAACTCGGTAGATCGCAAGACGCCGTTGATGTGGGAGTGGCGATTTCGGGTTCACGGCCATTGCCTTCACAAAAGCCCGATCCTTTCAATCCGCGAGGGTGACTGGAAGCTGCTTCTCAACCCGGACAGAAGTCGTGTCGAACTTTACAACATTCCCGCAGATCCGATGGAACTCGTCAATCACGCCAAATTTGAAGAGACCCTGGTCAAGCAGATGTCAGAGCAAGTCATGGATTGGCAAGCCACACTGCCGGAAGGTCCCATCGATGATGAGGCTGGGTCCAACGCTTACCCGTGGCCCGGGACGATTTTCCAATCCTGACTTCTGCCAAATAGGAGGGCTATGTGGAGAAACGAATTCTTGGACGCACGGGATTTGAAGTCACTGTTCTCGGTATGGGAGGGGTTGGAGCAAAGCCAGAGACTGTGCGGCGCGCGCTGGGACTGGGCGTAAACTATATAGACACGGCTCCCGGCTATGGAAATAGTGAGAAAAATATAGGGATCGGTCTGGAGGGAGCGAGTCAATCGCATTACATAGCCACTAAGCTCGGAGGAAGGCCCAAACCATTTGACGCACAAGATAAAGATATGCTACGTCGGTCAGTTGATGAGAGCCTCCGACTGCTTAAGCGCGACAGTATTGATATTCTGCAAATCCATGAACCTGACCATCCCTCAATATTCGATTGGTGGACTGACTATGACAATTTCCATGGACCTGTGTGTGAAGTCCTGGAGGAACTTAAAGAGGAAAAAATAATCAAATTCACAGGGCTGGCTGGCACCAGTTCCTATGAACTTCCACACATCATGGCCACAGGTAACTACGATGTGGTTTTGGCAGCGGGTAATTACAATCTGGTCCGGCAGGAATTCGCTATTTCTGGATTGCCTGAAGCTAAAAAACAGAATATGGGAATTGTCATAGGTGCAGCCTTTTTCAAGGGTCTTCTGGCCCGTCGCGACATCCCGGAACTGGAAAATGGCGCACGATGGCTGAGTCCGCCACGTCTGGAGCAGTTCAAAAAACTCTACGCTTTTGTGGATGAAATCGGATTACCACTTGCAGAAGTCGCTCTGCGCTGGGTAATTTCCAATCCCAACGTCTCCACCGTTCTCATGGGGACAGAATCTATAGAGGAAGTCGAACAAAATGTGGCAGCTGCTGAAAAAGGACCTCTTCCACCAGAGATACTCTCCGGGCTTAAGGAGATCGCCGATATGGTACCGTTCCGTCCGCACCTTGAACCGCACGGATTCCCTATCGGCCAACCTTACGAGGGACCCAAATCTAAGTAGTAATTATTACTGAAACACGAGGAGGCTGAAAATGCGAGAAGGTACCAAATCTCTCCAGGAGCACCTTGAAGAATTCAAAACAGTTGGATTTACACTTTTCCCAAAGATGCTGGACGATGTCTGGGTCAAAGCCATGCGGGATTCATTTGACGAAATTGGTGATCGCCTGCCTAATCCCGATGGCAGTCGTCCCCAGGTTTTTGTGGATGTGCTCGAACACAAACCCGATCTCGTTCTTTCGGCCTTACAAAATGATCGCCTATTGGACTTTTGTGAAATGATCGTCGGCCCGCATGTCCAACTCGAATCCATCACATACCGGCGCACGGCGCCACAGGACCCAAACACAAACCCGGTACTGGGTTTTCACCGGGACATGTTTGCCGAATTTCCTCAAGAAGGCATCTACCAAAGGCCCTTACTCTTCAATGCCCTGAGCTATTTGCAGGATCTCGATGATGAAATTGGCCCCCTGCGTATTATTCCAGGTTCTCACATGAAAGCCATGTCTTTAACGGCCGAAGAAAGAAAGCAACCCCACCCCGACGAAGTCATCCTTTATCCCAAATCTGGAGATATCGCCGTATTTCACAATGCGATAGTACACTCGGGAACAGCCAATTACTCACAGGAATACCGATACCTTTTCTTTTTAACGATGAATCATTCCTGGCTTAAACACAGAGCCAATTATTCAGGCCCAATTTCTCAAGCAGTCAAAACGCGAGCACGAGCGACTGGCAATCGTCGACTCCTGCGCCTCTTGGGCGAAGATGCAAATGTATTTCGGCGAGCCAACAGTGGATTTATGCAACCCGACGAAGAGAGATGGGAAGAGTGGATCGCTGAGGATGCTGCCGCGCTCAAGGAATGATCCAGGTAGATCATTATGGCCACAAAACCAAATATTGTACTCGTTGTTTCAGACGATCAGGGGTATGGAGATGCGGGTTGTTATTGGGATACAGAGGTCGATACACCAACGATGGATGCGATTGCAAAAAATGGGGTGCGTTTTACTCAGTTGAGGGTCAATCCACTTTGTGCGCCAACGCGTGCATCTCTTTTTTCAACGCGAAAGGAGATCAACCTATGCAACCAGTCCATCCAATGAGCGACGAGAAATTGGACGTACACGTAGCCGACTTGCAAGAAAACGGTTATGTCATCCTGCGGGAGCAAATCGCACCCGGGTATCTCGACCCTCTCCGGGATATCGCCCAGCGTGCTGCGGATGATTATATCGCCGAGTGGCAAGGGGGAATGAAGTTGCCTGAAGTGCGCATTCTCGACGGAAAGGGGAAACGCAACTTCACAATCAATCCGAACGCCCGCGCCTGTTTCATGTGGGGTAAAGCGGCCATGGATCTGCTCGACCACGACACCGTTCACGGGATCTGCGAACGCGCTCTGGGTACTTACCATTTTTTGGATCTCGTTGCCAACACCGTACGCTATCACCCGGAAGCGAGGCAGGGGCACTTCCATCGCGACTTCAGGCCCGGCCTCACGAACGAAGGCAAGCACAACGGCCTGTGGTTCTTCTTTATGCTCGACGGCTATTCAGCGGAAAATGGCGGTACCCGGTTGATTCCGCGCACACATTGTTTCAAAGCCGACGAACCCGAAATGATAGATCCCGAGCCGGATTCAGACAGCAACAAGATCCAGGCGACCGGCGATCCGGGTGATTTACTAATTGTAAACGCGGGGGGCCTGCATTGCGGGGGCGTAAATCAGACTCACAAGCCCCGGCGCACCCTGAACATCCGCATCGTACCAAACGGCGACCGGCTGTTCTACAATGCCTGGGAACTGGCCGGGCCTGAGCTGCAAGCGAAAGCCAGTGAAAGGGTCAAGCGCTTCATGCAACCGCCAGCCGACCGCGTTGCCGAACTGCGAACCGACTGGCGCGTGACGCCTCGTCGGGAAAAATCATAAACGGAGGAATATCATGCAGTATAGAACGCTTGGGAAAACGGGGTGGAATGTGAGTGCTGTCTCCATGGGGTGCTGGGGCATCGGCGGACAGTGGGGTCCGGTTGAAGAAAAGCAGGCCCTCGACACCATCAACGCTGCCCTCGATGCGGGCGTTAATTTGTTTGATACCGCGGATGGCTACGGTTGTGGTCAGAGTGAAATCTACACAGGCAAAGCGCTGAAAAGCAAGCGATCCGAGGTCTATATCGCGACAAAGGTTGGCAACTGGGGACGCCGTCAGGGAGATCCTCTCGAGTACAGGACGATCTACAGCATCATCAATTGTTGTCACGCAAGCCTTTACCGTCTCGATACAGATTATATCGATCTGTATCAGTGTCACATCGGAACCCCGGAACATCCCGAGATCTTTGTCGAAGCCTTTGAGTTGCTCAAGAAAGAGGGCAAGATCCGTCACTACGCGATATCTACCAACGACCTGGATTCGCTCAAAGCGCTCAACTCAGAGGGCGCCTGCGCATCGTGTCAGATCAACTACTCGCTCCTTAACCGGCAACCAGAAAAGGACATCCTACCCTACTGCCTGGACAACAATATCGGGGTGTTACTGCGAGGACCAATCGCTCAGGGTCTTTTGGCGGATAAATTTACCGCAGATACAAGGTTTGAAGACATGGTTCGAGATCACTGGAACCCAGGAGAAAGCCAACGCGATGATTTTCTCGCCAGACTCGACAAGGTCGCAGCGATTCGCGCGTTAGTACCCGAAGGCAGGAACATGGTTGATCTCGCGCTCAAGTTCACCCTCGCCAATCCTGCCGTCACCTGTCCTATCCCCGGAATGAAGACACCCGAGCAGGCAAAACAGAACGCTGCCGCTGCCGACGGCGAGCTCGATCAAGCTACCATGGAAAAAATAGATACGATCTGCCCGCCCGAAAAATCAGCATGAGGATGGTCTTGAAGCGGTGGATGCAGATGGTAATGTAGATGTACCAGATGGCCCCGGGATGGGCGTAGAGTGGAATTGGGATGCAATAAATAAAATGACTTAGAAACAAAGATTATTGACTAAAAAGCTCAAACAGCGCATCAGGGGAGTCATTATGCAGTCACAAAACAAACCCAACGTCATCTTCTTCATGGTCGATCAGATGGGGGCGAAGTGGCTGGAAGTGGCCATGAATGGCATCTGTGACCTGCCGAACTTGAAACGCCTCCAGGGCATGGGCGTGACTTTCACCAATGCGTTTTCCAACAACCCGGTCTGCTGTCCCGCCCGGGCGGGCATTGCCACGGGGCTGACCAGCCGCGGCCACGGCCTGCTCTCCAATGGCTACCGGCTCAATCCCGACATCCCCACCTTCATGAAGACATTGCAGATGGCCGGATGGCGAACCGGCGCGTTTGGCAAGATCCACTTCTATCCGTTTGACTCGGAATACTATCCCTATCCAGACTACCGGGAATATGGCTGGGACGTTGTTCACAACACCGAGGACAACCGGACAGGCGAGTGGCACGACTGGATCGAAAAGGAGCATCCCGAACACTATGATGCGATCATGGCAACCCCGGCGAACTGGAATTCTCAGTTGCCATATTACGATTCGTATGGCGAGCAGAAGGCCAACCTGACCGAGAGAATGCGCCGGGCAAAGAAGGAGATGGCATGGGCTAAAGGTGATGATGGAGGGAACAAAACCCGAACCGAAGGCTACTACCCCCTACCATTCCCTGAAGAGATTTCCCAGACCAACTGGATCACGGAACATGCCCTGAATTTCATTGATGAAACGCCTGATGATCAACCGCTATATACCCACATTAGCTATGTCCAGCCCCATCCCCCATTTCATCCGCCTGCACGATTTCTGGAGATGGTCAACGAGGATCTCATCCCCGACCCTGTCGGTTACGGCACGGACCACTGGAATGGGCCTGATAAAATCCCCAACTGGCGCTACTACCGCAAGCTCTACTTCGCCGATTTTATCCACCTCGACGAACAGATCGGCCGCATCCTGGAGCGCTTGGAACAGGTTGGCAGAATGGAGAACAGCTACTTCATCTTTGTGTCTGACCACGGCGAAATGCTCATGGACCACAATCTGGGCGGAAAATCCGCCAGACACTACGACGCCGTCATCCGCATCCCGCTGATTGTAGCCGGACCAGGCCTGAAGCAGGGCAGCACTTGCGATCTCTTCGTGCAGCACGAGGACATCTGTCCGACCGTGTTGGATATGCACGAAACGCTTCTAAAACAGCACCCGAGGCCCCTGTCGAGGCGTGGAGTCGCCGATGACCATCCGCTATGTGCCGGTCGTTCACTGATGCCTCTGTGCAAGGGAGAGCAAGTTTCGGGCTGGCGGCAATCGGTATTCTCCGAGTCCTTTGGCGGCCTGTGCGAGTCGCCCTTCCGTGAGGGGATCATGAAGTTTCCCTGGAAAGAGACACTGCGAAACCGTGAGTTCCGCTACTCGGTCACGCCAGGGCGCGATGACGGGGAAGAACTCTATGATCTCACCAGGGACCCAGACGAACTGGTCAACGTCGTGCATGATCCGGCGTACCAGCAGACGCGTTACCAACTGATGAAGGAAATGATGCACCGCGTCATGCTCCAGGAATTCCCACTACCACCGCGTGACCTGGTGGTAATCGGGGCGCATTAGTGGATTGCTGAAGACGCTGCTGACCTCAAAAATTAATCCAAGAAGGTTTTTTATGAATACAACGCCAACCGTCTGCATTGCCGGTGTTAACGACGAACCCAGTCCATCGTGGGATCTGGATGAAGGTTTGGATGTGCTTGATGAACTTGGCATCAAATTTATTGAACTGCGTGCGGCCTATGGTGAAATGGTCGATCAGATGAATGACGACACGTTCATCCGTGTCGCAGACCGTGTCAAAGAACGGGGTTTTACCGTCACCACTTATCTCGGTCAGGTGGGCCGCACAGTACCCGACGAAGCCAATCGCGCACAGGACATATCGCACATCACCCGCGCCGTTCAACGTGCCGACTACGTTGGCACAACCCAACTGCGTACGATGGGATATAAAAAAGGCGACGCAGGAACCGACTGGTTTGCAATCGCCATTGAAATGTACACCGCAATGACCGAAATAGCTGCCGCGGGAAATAAAACCCTTATACTCGAAAATCCACCCAACAAAACGTCAGCTGTCTGCACCGCCTCCGAATGTTTAAAAGCACTTCAAGCTGTTAATTCTCCGAATTTCCGACTCAACTTTGACCCCGGCAACTTTGGTGCACACGGCGAAGTTGGAATCGACATTTTTGAAAAACTGAAAGATTACATCGCCAATGTCCACGTCAAAGACATTCGAGAACCTGGCGACACCAGCACCTACTGCATTGCTGGCGACGGCAAATGCGGATATCCTG
The DNA here is from genome assembly GCA_022821275.1 of Candidatus Latescibacterota bacterium. Classification (GTDB taxonomy): domain Bacteria; phylum Latescibacterota; class UBA2968; order UBA2968; family UBA2968; genus VXRD01. Next base: position 15,607 of record JAJEDY010000058.1, read on the forward strand.
AAATCTTCAAACGCCTCTGCCAAATGAACTACTCGGGCTGTATAACCGTAGAGCCACACTTGCTTCATTCTCAGAAATTCCACGTCTCCGGCCGAGAGAACTACATTAAAGCTACCAACCGAATCATACACCTTCTCGAAGAAGCCGGTTTTGCTGTGCAGAGTCGAAGAGCAAGGCCCCGTTCACCAGCTTGACAAAGTCTCCCGGCTGGAGCGCAAGCCCGGGCGATAGGTGCAAAGCATCGCCTATCGGATCCGAATCCGCCTCTGTGTAGGGATAGGCGATGGTTGCGCTATCTACGTGCTCGGCCAAGAAGGAGACCGTCTCTCCATGCAACCGACGTATTTTTTGAACAAAAGCTCGCATAATTAGGTATAATATCCCTGGTGATTACTCCCAACGCTAAAGCAGTTGGGCTTCTTGGCGGTCAAGTCGCCTGACTTTGTAATCCCAAAGTCAATATGTTTATCGCAGCATTGTGGTCTCTGTCAGTGGTATAGCCACACTTTTTGCAATGATGCACACGATCAGAGAGGGCTTTCTTCTGTCTATGTCCACAAGAAGAGCAATCTTGTGACGTGTATTCAGGATCAACAGGCTTGAATCCAATACCAGCTTCTTCCGCTTTGTATTCGAGACAATGCCGAAACAATGACCACGCTGCATCTGAGATGCTTTTTGACAAGCGACGATTTTTTTGCATCTTTTTAGCGTCTAACTTTTCTGTTGCAACAAAGCCATACTTATTGACGACTTTTCGAGCTTCTTGGTGGACAAAATTATGTCGTCTATTCCGGATACGCTCGTGCACTCTGGCAACAGTCTTACGCGCCTTCTCTCGTTTCTTTGGCGACGCTTTTTTTACTTTGTCCCACTTGCGCTGTGCTTTGGCAAGTGCCTTTTCCTCTTTACGAAAAAAGCGAGGATTTGCTATCTTTTCTCTATCAGAAAACATAGCAAAATTATCAAGTCCCACGTCAATGCCAACGGCGGGGCCAGCGTCTGTTTTTTCAGGCGCGTCGCCTATATCACAAGAGATAGTAACAAACCACTTGCCCGTCGCTGTGCGCCTTAGCGTGCAAGACTTAGGCATACCCTCAAGGGGTCTGTGCTGGACAATCCGAATACAGCCTATTTTGCCTAATCGCAAGCCCTTATCGTCCAATCGGCATCCCTTGGAAAACTGAGGATAGGTGATAGAATCATAACGATTCTGACCTTTGTATCTGGGGAAGCCAGCTTTCTCACCCGTCTTTGCCCGCTCTTTGACACGACGAAAGAACGCCTTGAATGCAAGATCAACCCGTACCGCGACCTGTTGCAACACCTGACTATACACTTGCGTAAATTCAGGTCGTTGTTTCTTCATCAATGGAATGGTTTTTATCTGGTCATAGCAGGACAAAGACTGATGCTTTTGCTCCCAGGCTTGTACTCTCACACAAAGAAGCTGGTTGTACAGCAAGCGACATTCTTCACTATGCGCCGTCAGGATTTTCTCCTGTTTTTTCGTCGGGCGCAATCTGTATTTAAATGACTCACCGCCCACAATCCCTTGATGATTGTGTCCCAACGCTAAAGCACTACCCCATAAGCATGTCCCTGCGAAAGCAGGGATTCGTAGAGCCACTTGCAAAACAACGCTCGCTAACTCGCGTCTGCTTCCCATCGCTAAAGCCGATGGGTTTTACGGGCTATCTGATAACCGAAAGGATTGAGACATGACAAGAGAGCAGTCGCTGGCAAAGCGGCGGGAGTTGGTCGAGTCGGGCTACACCATCGTACCTGGTGTCATGGATAAGGATCTGCTGGACAGGCTCAGGACATGGTCCGATCGCATCTTCGAACGCGTGACAGTTCCCCACGAGGTCCGGTACCAGGGCAGCGATATCTTCGTCAGAACGGAACGCCGATGGCAAGAGGGAACGCCGACAGCCGAGAATCGGTTTCCCGATCCGATCGCCGAGGAGATCATCGATCAGCCTGCGCAACTCGAAGCCTGCCGACAAATTGGCCTCGAGAATCTCGTATCGGACGACACCGTGATCATCCTGTCCAAGCCCGGATACGGCCCGCCCCTCTACTGGCATCAGGACTTCATGAAGTGGCAAAGCCCCGAGGCCGCGACGCCCTGGCCGATACGCATCTTCTTGTCCTACTACCTGACGGACACCACGCGCGAGAATGGATGCCTGCGCGTGATCCCCGGCAGCCATCGGAAACGCCACGAACTGCACGATATCCTGCCCAAAGCTCACGGATCAAAAATTCAAGAGATCGACGACCTGTCGCATCCCGCGTTCGCAGACTACCCCGATGCGATAGACGTCCCCTTAAACGCAGGAGATCTGATCATCGCAGACGCGCGCATCCTCCACGGCGCGTGGCCCAACCAGACGGCTGAACGCCGAACCCTACTCCTTGCCTGGCACGACGTCTTTTCCTTTCCCAATCCGCCCAGTTGGTGGGAAGGTGACATACCCGAGGCAGTTAGGAATGCAGAGCCCTCGATCAAATACGAGAAATCCCACGAATTCAGGACACCCTCGCACTACCTCACCTGACGCTTCTATGAGAACACACTAAAGAGAGACCCCATGGCATACGTCATACTTATCGCAGAAGGAGATGCATCCGACGCGCTTCAATCGACCTGGCGTGAAAAATCGGAGCGACTCCGCACCCACACACAGTCACCGGGCGCGCTGGTACTCTACGATACCAACCTCGCCCGTGAATTCGTGCGGGATGTGAAAAACCGCATTGACGGCGGCAAACTCGTTGTTTTTAGCTGCGACGAACCACACGAAACCGTAGAGCCGGGAGCTTCCGCATGATCGACTACCCCCCACTCGATACGAGCGCGCCGACTTTTCCGTCCGAGGCCGACCTCGTTCACCTGATGTGCAGGCACATTCCCTACATCGAGCAGTACTGGGTCGATGAGGACGAGGAACACGGCTACTTCGGAACCCTCGATGTGAACGAGTTTCAACCCCCGGGCGGACCGATCAACGAAATGATCATCCGATCCCTGGGCGATGAACTTCGAGGCTACGCGGCCCTCCATCAGAGCGCGTTCTTCGATCCGACACTCGCCGGAATCGAAAAACCCGTCCTGCTCGACCCCCACGCGGATGGTCGGATTCGACAATCGATCGCCATCATCGCGCTCGAAGACGGGGAAACTTCGCTCGTAATAGACTGGACCGTCTCGGATGTCGCGCTCTCGCTGAACGAGGGATTTGGCGTCTATATCATGAACGACTTTGTGAACGGCAACCGGGTCTCGATCTCCTTCGAAGGCGGTCGTCGCGCCATACGAGGCGTCGGCGGACGAGCACGGGTGATCGAAACGGGATCGACCTGGATCAAGATCGCGGGATGTCTGGGGATCGAGACATCCGGCAAGCAACTTCTATATGAAGATGCCGCGGAGAGAAATACGCCTGAGAGGTGGAGGAATCTACTTCAGGACCGCGTATTTCTGCGTCCCGAAGTGAACGGTGGCACCGTCCGTGACTACGCGTGTGTCATACGCCAGGGACGAGCCGGAACGCGCCGCATAGGCCATGGCGTGGAGAGACTGCAAACAGCCCAGGACGGGGTCAGAGCCTATCGCTTTCGGTCCCGAACCAGCGATGTGATCGCCGTTGCGAACTTCACACCCGTATCCAGGTCCGTGGAACTGACGGGCAGATCGATCGATGTCCCGGCGATGGACACCGTACTGATCAAAGAGGGGTAAAAACCGCTATGTCAAATATCGAAAAGACGATCAAGTTAATGACTTACAACCTGAAATATGCCAGTCCCACGTTTGAGCCACCCTGGGAAGTGCGGCGCGATATGCAAGTGGCACTGATTCGCAAACACAATCCCGACATCATTGGTAGCCAGGAAGGCTTAAAGGAACAGATTGACTATCTGATGGATCATTTGCCCGAATACGTGGTCATCGGAGAAGGCCGAAAGGGAGGGGATGACGACGAGCATATGGCCATCTTCTTCAAGCGCGATAGATTCCGACTCAGGGAAATGGGCAGTTTTCAGCTATCGGAAACGCCGGAAGTCATCGGTAGCGGTCCTGATAGCAATCCTCGTATGGTCACATGGGCCCGCCTCGCGATCATCAACAGACCGGCAGCTAACGAAACGAGTCCCTACCCAATGGACTACAGGGGGCACTGGGAGAATACTCAGGAGATGTATGTCTTCAACACGCATCTGGCTCCAGGCGAGGGAATGGCTCTGGCAAGGCTGAATAGTGCAAGACTAATTGTCGAGCGGGTCCGTGCGCTCGACCGGTTTGGTGAGTGGACCAGGCCCCGCCCTGTATTTCTGTTGGCAGATTTCAACGCAAGACCGGGGAGCGATGTCTATAGAACATTTGTCGGGGATAAAGGAGAGCCTGGCGTACTGAAAGATAGTATAGAAGGCGGCAACGGAATCGACTGGATTTTGTTCAGAGGGAACGTCGAGGTCCGCTCGTATGAGGTCGTGGACTACAATATCGACGGCGTTTATCCATCCGACCACAAACCGGTTCAGGTCGAATTTCAAATCCTTGATCATTAACAACCGATCAGCATTTGCTACAGGAGGTTCCCCATGCCCAGGCTCTTCGGCCGCACCTTCACTCGCCGCCAACTCCTCAACCGCGTCGGCGACATCAGCCAACTCATGTACGCCCGCCGCGCCGAGCGCAGTGAAGGATTCGAGCGCGGCGCCGACCTCATTGACGTATTCAACGCTTCGGGCCTGGGGTTTTCCGTCTTGCCCGGCCGCGCCCTCGACATTGCCTCGGCCCACTACAAGGGCCAGTCGCTGTGCTTTCGTTCCGGACCAGGAGACGTCGGACCGGCCTTCTACGAGCCAGAGGGCTTCAAATGGGGACGCGGCTGGTTCGGCGGGCTGGTAACCTCTTGCGGTCTCGACTTTGTCGGACACCCGGAAGTTGATCCCGAAGAAGAAAACACCGAGATGCCACTGCACGGTCGCCTCTCGTACATACCGGCGAAGAACGTCGGCATTGAAGCGGGCTGGGAGGGCGCAGATTACGTCGTGCGCATTCGCGGCCAAATGCGCCAGGCCGAGGTCTTTGCCGAGAATTTAGAACTGTCGCGCGAGATTTCAACCATCCTCGGCGAGCGGAGCATCCACATCCGCGACCGCATCGAAAACCTCGCCGTTGACCGTTCGCCCCTCATGTTCGTGTATCACTGCAACCCCGGCTTTCCCCTGCTCGACGAAGGCACGCGCCTCGTCCTCCACAGCCGCGAGAGCACAGAGTGGACCGAGGACCGTCCCGTCGGCCCCGATGACTACACCGTGGCCAAAGGTCCGCAACCGCGCGCCCACGACGATGTGTACGTGCATCGGCCCCACACCGACCGCCGGGGACGCGTCCACATCGGCCTGCTCAACGAAAAACTCGGCCTGGGATTGTATTGGCAATTCAAGCGCAGCGAGATCCCCATCGTCAACCACTGGCAGCACTTCCACAAAGGCACCTACGTCACCGGTATTGAGCCGGGCAACTGCTCAGTACTCGGTCGCGCCTGGAACCGCAAGCACGGGACCTTGCAGTACATTGAACCGGGCGAAGTGCGCGAGTTCAACATGGAAATCGGCGTGTTAGATGGGGTGGATCAGATGCGCGAATTTGAGCAGAAGGTCGAGCGGGGCCTGACGAGGTAAAGCTGCATTGCCTGAGTTAACGACGAACCCGGTCCATCGTGGGATCTGGACGAAGGTATCGACTATCCCACTCGACCGTACAGAAGCACCAGGATCGGGGAACCTGTTCTGGTTCCCCGATCCACCGGTTTACATGCTTGTGCGCACGCCGAAATAGATCTCGCGGGTGCGATTCGTATAACTGTTCCACTGATCCCAGATCTGGTTGTTGTCCCGCACCACCACTGGCGTGGGCTGGTTTTCTGCCAGACCATACTTCGGTATGTCGTGGAAGAAATTCCACCTGCGGATCGAACGCGGCTTCTTGGCGTTGAACAAATTGGTCGCCTCAAAGAACACGGTCGGACGCAATTTCCCAATTCGGAAGCCCTTCTGAATGCCCAGATCCGTGCGGAATGCCGTTGGATTGGTGTACAATAACTGGTTCCTGATCAACTTGTTGGCTGTCGAAGGCGCTGGCGTGGGTTGGCTGTAGCGGAAGAATGTGCCCGGCTCGATTCGCAGCACCAGGTTCACGTTCAGATCGCTCAGCACCTTGCTTCCTCCCACCTCTGGACCATATCCTTCCGGCGTGGCAAACAGGAATGTGATGCTGCCATCGCCCGTGGCATCGCGCATGTTGGCAGGACCGCGCACAGACCCCACGGTAGCTATACGAGCCGCGATATTCCGCTCGTCAGTCCAGGGGAATCCAACCTGTGCATCGGGAATCTGATTGGCGAATTTTTCGGTAATCCACAATTCCCGGTTGGCGTCGATTTCCTGTTGTACCAACTGGTCGGCAAACATGCCAATGGCATCGACTTCGGCACTCGACAGGGGTTGCCAGATACGCTCACCCGTGGTCTGGTCAATTGCAAACTTGAAGCGATACGCATCTTTGGCCAGGAAGTCCGAATCCACGTACCAGCGGGATACCCACTCCCGACCGCCGTAGAAGTTGTTCTGCTCCCAGTACCAACTCCACGTCGCGCGGAATGAGAAGAAATTGCTGAACCGCTTGCTCACGGCTAATTCCAGACCGCGCGTTTCACCACTATACGCGTTCTGATACCAGTGCGCGCGCTTGATCTGCTTCTCTACCGGATCGTGCAAAAACGTGTTGTTCTGCTGGAGATAGTCTTCTGTGCGGCGGTAGAACATCGTCGCATTGGCCGTGTAGTCCGAAACAAAGTTCCAATCGACACCCACTTCGTAGTTCACCGTGCTGCCCGGACGCGAATTCGTCGATCCGCGCTTGGTCGAGCCCATTTCCAGGCCGCCGTAATACTCATATGAGCTATATCTGTCGTCTGCATTGAGGTCTTCGGCTATGCTTCGCCCCGAAGCCGACTGCCAGGTCTGTCCATACATCGAATAGAAAACCGGCAGGACGAAGAACCGGCCATAAGAAAAGTGAATTGCAGACCGCGCGGTAATCGGGTGAGATACCCCAAAGCGCGGCGACAGCTTGAACATATTCAGACCATCATAAGTCGGGAATGACTGCGGATTGTTGGGATACGGCGTTTGCCCCTGTCGCGCCAACGACGCATCTGCATCGGAAAACCAGCGGTTTTGGGGCAGCACAGACCACACGGGTTCGGGACGTGTCTGACCGCCGTGATTGAAGGCATCCAGACGCACACCCATGTTCACCACCATGCCCTCAAACTCCATCTTGTCCTGTGCATAAGCTCCAAGCTGGAATGCTTTTCTCGGATGATCCCGGAAGCTATTCCATGCCGGGTCGTCCAGATTGCCAGCCCCACTTAAATCGGGGAGTTTGACGCCGTTCACTACCTTAGCGGGCACGAAGTCCATCTGACCATCTGCACCAAACCGATTCTGAGCCGATTCATAGTAGTCGTACATCGACCAGACCGAATAGCTACCCGCGTTCCCACGGCTGTTCTGTTCCCACTGGAAGGTCTGGAACCAGGTTGCCTCAGCACCTGCTTTGAAGAAATTCCCTTTTGTAACCTGACTGGAAAAATCAAATTTCAAATTGTGGCGCGTCTGGCGATTCAGTTGGAAGTCCAGAACCTCACGCGGTGCCGCAGTAAACCACCTGTCGTGATCCCGAACCACATTGAACGTTTCTATAGGCATCCCCGATGTGTCTTGCTCGCTGTCCGAACGCGAGAGACGCAACTCATACAGGGTGCGCGAAGACAGGGAGTGCGTTAAATACGCATACAACATCGAGTTCCATTCGATCTCTTTGCCCGCACCGTCTATGTTCATAGGCAAATACAGGTCTCGACCGGCTGATAATGCCGACTCTCGCGTGTTGCGGAAATTCTGGTTCGTGCCATACACGCCACCCACCTTCAGGTTGATATTGGGCTTCACGCCAAAGGTCAGTTTGCCCGTTATCTGATAATTGGGCAAGCTCTGAAGTGCGGGGTCGGGACGCTGCACGGGTTGACGATTTGTCTGCGCGCTCACGTGGAATGAGGCCTTGTCTCCAAGAGGACCCGAAAGAGATCCTTCGAGGCGATGCCCCGATACATCGGTGTAATCGTCTGGCTGGATATGCACCAGTCGTCCCGAATCATCTGCTGTGCCGGGCAGTCCATCGGCACCAATGTCTTCCTTTTCCTGCAACCAGGCCGGATCGTCCAGGCGGATGCGGCTCTTGCCCGTGCCCTGATTCAGGTGAATGATTGGGTCATAGGCATTGAAGCCGTAATGCCGCTTTCCGGGCACTGTGTATCGATACTCGAAAAATCCGTGGTAGTCTCGGCTACCCTCTCGCGTTACGATATTGATGATCCCGGCGTCCATATTGCCGTATTCGGCTTCTGGCACACCTGTTACGACAGAGATTTCCTGGATAGAAGCGCGGTTCACACCCGTGAACAGATTCGCTGCGCGGCGGTCATTATTCACCATCCGCACACCATCAACAGTATAGGTGAGTGAAATCGGCTTTGGCGTTGTCGTGTACCAGCCCGCACGCCGTTCGCCTTCGTCCATGTTGAAGTTGCCTTGACGCACGGATCGACCGTCTTTCTGCACACCCGGCTGCAAGCCCGCCCATGCCTGGGCATCTTTGACCACGGGCTGCAAGTCGATTTCGTCAGCCGTCACGTAGTATTTGCTCGCGGTTTTGTCAGGCTCTACGGGCGGACGCTCTGCCGTCACGATCAGTTCTGCGGCTTCCAGTGCCGTTTCCTGGAGCCTGAAATCTACGGTGGTGGTATAGCCCACCACCACTTTTACATCTTGCTGCACCACCTTCTGGTACCCCACCAGTGAGGCTTCCATACTGTGTGTTCCCGGCAGAACCAGCAAGATGATATAATAGCCTTCTGCATCTGCTGTCGCACCCCGGTTTGTTCCGGCGATCACGACGTTGGCACCGGGCAATGGATCGCCTTTTGTATCCATTACCCTGCCCGCTATTTTACCCGTTGTTGCCGCCTGTGCCCAGTCCTGCACACCGAGGATACAGACCAGCAGAACGGCTAAAAACGAGAACTTTCTTATCATCTCTATGCCTCCTTTAGAAAAAATGTCATTGACTATCTCTAATGCTTATAATTCTTAAGCAAAATAGATGCCAATATTTCTCCGTAAGCGCACTGCGATTCACTTAAATTTTTTTAATCGTCCAGAACGCGAATACAGAATATCGTTCTGCCCTGACATTTTTCGATACAATAGATCTTGTCTATATATTTCTAACTCATTTATTTACAGTTAAATATTCTCTGAAACTAACAAAATACGGTCAAAGTATCTGAGCAATTACGCACGGGTTTTCAAGCCAACTCTATACACCAGCTTGCGCGGAAAAATCGCTTTTAATTTTTAAAACACAGGAAGAATCAACCGCGCCAACCGCGTCATAATGTCGCTGAGTGCGTCATAATGTCTCCCTGAAAAACAAAGCCGACGGCGAACTCGACAAAGCCATCCTGAAAAAAATAGACGCGATCTGCCCGCCAAAAAAATAATTGGCAAATAAGTAAGTGGTTACTTGATTCCACAATTCTATTTGGTTATTATATTGTGGGGTTTACATTACAGGCTATCATTTGGGAATTATCTTACACATGCTATACGTTCGCTCATTTCTTTTGATCTGGCCCATATTTATTTTTGGGTGTTCGCCCAGGTCTGCAAATCTCACCCTTCCCTTAGAACCTCCCAAAGCTTTTTCCAGCCATGCCTCACATGCGCTTTCTGAACAGTGGTGGACCGCTTTTGGAGATGCGCGTATGGACAGCCTGGTCGATCGCGCATTGCAGTCCAATTTCAGTTTGGAGACGGCGTGGCATCGGTTGCGAAGTGCACACGCTGTTGTGGATCGCGAAGGGGCTGGTCGGTTTCCAACGCTGGGCGTATCCGGGCGCGGTGAGGTTCAGCGTCCAGATTCTGAAAATAATGCACAGATCCGTTTGGGCATCACGTCTGAATACGAAATAGATCTGTGGGGGCAGATTCGTTCGGGTGTGGATGCCGCGCGTTATCGAATGCGGGCGACTGAGGCGGATTATCAGACTGCGGCATTGTCTCTTTCTGCAGAGGTCGTGCGTACTTATCTTCAGTTGATGGAAGCACAAAGTCAGCACGAACTTTTTGAGCATCAAATCGAGACCAATCGGCAAGTGCTGAGTCTGATCCGAGCGCGTTTTGGCAGTGGGCAGATTCGCAGTGTAGATATTTTGCGACAAAGGCAATTGCTCGAATCCACACGCGAACAAAAAATCGCGACAGAATCCAGAATTGAGGTGTTAGAACACCAGCTCGCTGTTTTGTCGGGTTATGCCCCTCAGGATGGCATTGCCTATACGCATCGCGCTTTGCCAGATCTGCCACCTCTGCCGGATACGGGTTTGCCCGTTGAGTTGATTCAGCGACGTCCAGATGTCAAAAGGGCTTATAACCTGCTGCTGGCGGCGGATCGCGATGTGGCGGTTGCTATCAGCAATCGGTATCCGCGTTTGAGCCTGACGGCATTGGCATCGGGTGATGATCGCGGTGGTCTGTTTAAAGATTGGGTGGGCAATCTGATAGGCAATCTTTTGCTCCCTGTTATCGATGGTGGTGAACGGGGGGCAGAAATCAAGCGCAATAAAGCCAACAAAAGCGCGCAACTTTCGGCTTATGGGCAGACGGTTTTGACGGCATTTGCCGAAGTGGAAAATGCATTGGTTCAAGAACAAAAACAGGTTGAACGCATCGCGAGTCTCGAAGTGCAGGTCGATCTGGTGAGGCAGACATATGAGCAGTTAAGGCTGGAGTATTTAAACGGCATCAGCGATTATCTCGACGTGCTTACCGCGCTGACAAACGAACAGAGGCTCCGGCGAGCGTTGATCTCTGCGAAACTCGATTTGCTGGAATACCGCATTGCGCTTTATCGGGCGCTCGCAGGTGGTTTTGAAATTGCTCGTAAGTTTAAGATAAATCATTAAATGGATAGGCATAACGTGAATAGCAAAAAAGCTCTGATTATTTGTTTTTGTATTTTGATTGTGGGTGCAGGTGCTACTGCGCTGATCTTTATGACGGAGCCTACGGCGACTCGCGTTGCGGCGACTAAGAAAACCGCGATGCTCGTTGATGTGGTGGAGGTGCAACGCGGTACGTATCGCCCTGTGATTGTGGCGACAGGGACGGTTGAAGCAGAACAGGATATCACCTTGAGTCCACAAGTCGGTGGACGGGTAATTTCGCTGTCATCGGCTTTTACGCCGGGCGGATTTGTCAAAAAGGGTCAGGTACTGCTGCAGATTGACCCGGCAGATTATCAGAATGCACTTTTGCAAAAAAAGAGCGATCTGCGTCGTGCCACTGCTGATTTGAATATTGAGATGGGACGGCAGAATGTGGCGCAGAAAGATTATCAGATTTTAGATGAGACGCTGTCGGGTGAGCTCGAGGCGCTTGTGCTGCGCCAACCTCAACTCAATGCGGCTCGGGCACGGGTAGAAGCGGCGCAGGCGGCAGTGAATCAGGCTGAACTGGAATTGCAGAGAACAACCATTAAAGCGCCTTTTGACGCGCATATTTTAAGTCGCAATACCAATGTGGGTTCTCTGGTTTCTCCACGCGATAATCTCGGGCGTCTGGTTGGTCTGGATACGTACTGGGTGGTGACGACCGTTCCGCTTTCCAAAATTCCGTGGCTTTCTTTTCCCAACAGCGAGGCAGAAAAGGGATCGTTGGTGCAGATTCGCAATCGTGTGACCCAAAAGAAAGGTGCTTATCGCACAGGCTCTCTTCACAGACTCATTGGTGCTTTGGCAGAAAAGACGCGTATGGCGCAGGTACTGATTTCTGTTTCTGATCCGCTTGCTCATCGGGATGGATCTGATCATCTGTCGCCGTTGATGATTGGCGCCTTTGTCGAGACGTATATTGAGGCCAACGAAATTCCCAATGTGGTACGTCTGGCACGCGATTATATCCGAACTGGCAATACGGTCTGGGTGATGAAAGACGGTCTGTTGCGGCTTCGGTCTGTTGAGATCGTTTTTCAAGATGCCGACTATGCTTATATATCGGATGGGTTGCAGGATAAGGATCGGGTGGTTACGACCAATTTGTCTCGAGTCGCCGATGGCGCAGAATTGCGTGTGAAAAGCGTTGGGCAGGAAGATCCTAAAATCTTGGGAGACACCAGGTGATGAATGAGACACAGGATACATTTGAAGAAGCACGAGGCCCGATTGCCTGGATGGCGCGCAATGCTATTGCGGCCAATCTGTTTATGATCATCCTCATTGTGGGCGGGATCTGGACGGCTTTTCATATCCAGAAGGAGGTCTATCCGCAGTATGAACTGGATATCGTCTCGGTCAGTGTGGGCTATCCGGGTGCGGCACCTGCGGAGGTGGAGCAGGGGATCTTACAGCCAATAGAAGAAGCGGTGCGCGGTGTTCAGGGGATCATGGAGATGACGTCGCAGGCCCGCGAAGGGCGTGGGCGTGTGACCATTGAACTGGTGCCAGGCACCGACCGGGGAAAAGCCTTTCAGGATATTGACCAGGCAATCAATCGGATTCGGACATTTCCCGATGATATAGAACAACCCGAAGTCAGCCTGAGGGCGCAACAGCGCAATGTGATGGATATTGGGCTGTATGGCGATGTGGATATCGGTACGCTGAGAAGTCTGGCCGAACAGCTGAGGGATCGATTGCTGAGCGATCCGACCATTACACAGGTTGAGCTTGGCAATGTGCCAGAATACATGACGCATATTGAGATTCCTCAGCACAGATTGCGTGAATACGGTCTTACACTACGCGATGTGGCACGCGTGATTGTTTCGTCGAGTGAAGACATTCCTGCGGGTTCTGTGGATACGGGTACGGGTGAAATTTTGTTGCGCATGAAAGAGCGCAAGCAGTGGGCCGATGAATATGGTCGTATTGTGATTATCCCTTCAGAGGGAGGTGGTGGGGTTACGCTGGCGGACCTGGCAAGGATCACGGATGGCTTTGAAGAAGGCGGATTTCACGAACGGTTTAATCGGCAGCTTACAGTTGGCGTGGATATCTATCGGATTGGGAATCAATCGCCACTTGAGATTGCCGAGGCTGTCAAAAATATCATGGCAGATTTTGAGACCACCCTGCCGCCTGGTGTGAAGTATCGGATCGACAGCAACAGTGCAGAGGATTACAAAGATCGGTTGTTTTTGCTGATCGAAAACGGGGTGCTGGCTGTTGTGATTGTTTTGCTTATTCTGGCGATGTTCCTCGAGTTTCGGCTTGCATTTTGGGTGATGATGGGGATGGCCATTTCTTTCATTGGCAGTCTGGTGTTTCTGCCTGCGATTGATGTGAGCATCAATATGGTTTCTATGTTTGCATTTTTGGTGGTGCTCGGCATTGTGGTGGATGATGCGATTGTAGTGGGTGAAAATGTGCATGAATATCGGGAACAAGGTATGAGCCCGATGCAGGCGGCCATTGCGGGTACACGCGATATTGCCAGGCCGGTTACGTTCAGCATTTTGACTACGATTGTGGCTTTTGTGCCGCTTTTGTTTATGCCCGGCACCACGGGAAAATTCTGGTGGCCATTGCCCGCGGTTGTCATCACTGTACTGGCCGTGTCTCTTTTAGAGGCGCTGTTTATTTTGCCCGCGCATCTCGGGCACCTTTCAAAACGCGCTGTTTCCCCGGTAAATGGCACTGTGCATCGCTGGCAACGATCTATTGCCAGCCATTTCAATCGGTTTATCGACCAACACTATCGCGGGTTTCTGGATGTATGCATTCGGCATCGGTACGTTACGATTGTATCTGCCGTTGCTTTGTTGATGGTCGTGGGCGGTTATGGATACAGCGATCATATGGGTATGATTATGATGCCCGAAGTTTCTGCCGATGAGATTGAGGCGGGTATCCGATTGCCCGTAGGGACCACGCAGGACCAAGCAGCGCGGGTTGCACATGAGGTGACCGAATCGACCCATCGCATGTTTGAAGCGCACAACCTTTATCGCGTGGCCGAAGGGATTAAAACCAATGTGCGCGGGGGGAGTTTTATCGATGTAGAAATTGTGATGAAACCGCCCGATGAACACGATATGACGACAGGAGAGATCATCTCACTATGGCGCGATAACATCGGGGATATTGATGGTGTCAGTCAGATTACGTTTGAGGCCGAGAGTGGGCCGGGCGGTTGGCAACAGGATATCAGCGTCGATTTGAGCCATTCGGATATCGATGTGTTGGCCAAAGCCAGTCGGGCATTTTTAGAGCGCGCCGAAGGGTTTGAAGAGACGCACGATGTGAGTGACAATTACAATAAAGGGAAAGCGCAGTTTGATTTTGTGTTGCGTCCGGAAGGCCGAAATTTGGGATTGACGCCGGTGGAGGTAGGGCGTCAGTTGCGCGATGCGTTTTACGGCGCACTGGCGATGCGTCAGTTGCGCGGTACAAATGAAATTGAAATGCGCGTGAAATTACCGCTGGCAGAGCGAAAGGATATTCGCCATCTCGAAGAATTTGTTGTGCGTACACCTGATGGCACAGAAGTGCCTTTGATGGATGTGGTAGATATTGAGCGTGGCGAAGCGTTCACAAGTATTAATCGGCGAGATGGTCGGCGCGTGGTGACGGTGAGTATGGATGTGGAGCCCAAGCGGGCGATGACGCGCGTTATGGAAGCGATTAAAACCGATGTGTTGCCACAAATTCGCGCTGAGTATCCGGGATTAACCTGGACGTTTCAGGGGACGCAGGCTGAGATGCGCGAGTCAACACAGGCGCTATGGAGCGGGTTTGCCATGGCGATGGGCATTGTGTATATGTTACTCGCCATTGCATTTGGCAGCTATGTCCAGCCCTTGATTGTGATGGTGGCGATTCCGTTTGGGATTGTGGGCGCTGTGATCGGTCATATTTTGCTGGGTTATGATTTGTCGCTTATCAGTTTGATGGGGGTGATCGCCTTGTCGGGTGTCGTGGTAAATGACTCACTGATTATGATCGATTATGCAAATAAAAGGCGTGCCCATTGTTCGGCTTTTGAGGCGATTCACACTGCTGGACTTCGGCGCTTCAAGCCGATTATTTTGACGACGTTGACAACCTTTGGTGGTTTGACACCGATTATTTTGGAGACATCCCGCCAGGCTTATTATCTCATTCCTATGGCAATCTCTCTCGGATTTGGTATTGTTTTCGCGACGTCTATAATTCTTTTGTTAGTGCCCTGTCTGTATATGATTCTGGAGGATGTCGTCTCTCTGGTCACAAATGCCCGGTACAGTTTGAGCCGTTCGTCGGACGGATTTTAAAAAAACAGATTGAAGACGTATCGCTCAATGCCACCTTCCGCGCCCCCGATGGGCGCACCCTCTACACCGCTTGACCCGCCCCTTAAAAGACCCTATATAATTCTTTTCTTTAGACCGGAGGCCACTGATGAACCCCGAAACCATACTTGAGAAGGTATGCCGTTCGCTGGATATTCTGATCGCATTGGGAGCGACCTATGAGGGGTTGTTCCCTTCGATTATCGATCGATCGACCCATCAGATGATGACGAAAATGCCGCCGGCGATTGCGGGACAGCGGGATGGCGACCGGTCACACCTGGGCAGCAATCTGATCCACGACCAGGCGGCGCTGAAGACGATGTACGCGCTTGCCGAAGCGTTGGACCGTCCGGATTATGCACAGGCGGCAGACCGATATTTGCAGCGGTTTGCAACCCACTGTACGGATACGATAACGGGCATTTTCCCCTGGGGAGAACACGCGTACTGGCACCTGTTGGAAGATCGGGTAGCAGACAGCTATCAGTTGCGGGAAGGGGCAAGGCCCAGTAAGACGACACACGATCACCTGCGACAGGCACCGCTCTGGCTGTGGGAAAAACTGTATGCCTTCAATCCGCCATGCGTCGCGCGCTTTGCCGAGGGGATCAACGGACATTGGACCGAAGGGGAGCCGCTGGAATACATTCGGCATGCTTATATCGATGAGAAACGACCCTATGCCCGGGGGGCGCGGTCCTGCGATTTCCCGAGGCATGGGGGATTTTACATTTTCGATTGGGCATTTGCCTACTTGAAGACGGGTCGGACAGATTTTGTACAACAGATTGAAACCATGCTGGACTACTGGTGGGAGAAGCGAGACGACCTGGGCCTGTTGCAGACGGAGAGCCGGTCGCCGGAAGACGATGAGGATTTTTATCAAATCAACGCGCCCGGGCAGACGCTCTCCCTGGGGGTGAGCCTGCTTGAATCCGCCGAGTTGATTGCAGGTGCGTTACCAGATCTGGCCACTCGCATGAGAGAACGGGCAGCCGTTTATATCGACGGCTTTTTAAAAGCCCCCCACGATCTGGAACGGAGTATTTATGTGAATTCCTCTTACCGGAGTTCCAACAAGGCGAAAGGAACGATGCCGGTTTGGGGCAGCGTATATGGAAACTGGCCCGCTTGTTATGCCGCCCTGTTCGCCCTGTGTGGCCATCGCATTCGACCTCATCAAGGGCTTTTTGCGTGGACCGTCGCGGTTGGAAAAAGCTATTTGGAAACCGATTTCCCGGATGACATTGCCGTACCATCGATGGATGCCGGATTGGGGTTGGAATTATTGGCAGATTTATATGATCTAACGGGAGAGGCCAGGTGGCTGGACGGGGGCATGGCCCTTGCCGAGAAGCTTATCACCATTTATATGGACGGCGATCTGCCGAGAGGCGCGTCGGGAATTGATTGGTACGAGTCGCAGATGGGACCGAGTTTTTTACTACATGGACTGGCGCGGATTGCACTGATGGCCCGCGATGGTCTCCCCTGTATTTTGGAGGGGGATTATACGGCGAGGTGAAATGAGGAAAATAGACCATGGACAAAAACCAATGGCTGGATCCACAACCCTGGAAGCGAGACATTGATGCACCCTGTCTTTCTCTGGGTGCAGCCGGTCAATTTGACGACACCCACCTCTTTGCTCCCTGTGTCGCACTGGAAAACGGGCGCTATTACATGTGGTATAGCGGCTCGCGCGGCGAAGTAGATCTGCGGGTTTTTGCTCTGGGGCTGGCCACCAGCGACGACGGCCTGCATTTTACACGACACCCCGCCTCCCCGGTTTGCACTCTGGGGACCGACCATTCCATCCTCACCCCCACCCTCGTACGCCACCCGGACGGCTCTCTGCGGCGCGAGGCGGGCAAGCTGCGTATGTTTTTTTCCTCGGCCGACTTCCCCTCTGGCGACACACGCCACACCCTGCACGTCATGACCAGCGACGACGGGATTTGCTGGGAGACGCCCTCCGCTCCCCTATTAGAGAACGCCTACGCCCCCACCCTATTTTGGGAAGACGACCGCTACCGCCTGTGGTACACCGATGTGACCGCCGATCCCTGGACCATACGCGCCGCCCACAGCAACGATGGCTTTGAGTGGCAAGTCCATCCCCAGCCAGTGTTGGAATTGGACCAGGAATGGGAATTCCAGCGCCTGGTCTATCCAACCGTTCTCAAAGAAGACGGCTATTATCTGATGTGGTACGGTAGCTATAGCAGCTATCCACCCGAAGTCATGAAAACCTCCATCGGATTTGCCATCAGCGAAGACGGCCTCAACTGGACGAAAAGCCCCCACAATCCGGTCTTCGGCCCCGACCCTTCGCGTCCCTGGGAATCGCACTTTACCACCAGCCATTCGCTCTTGCGCCTGCCCGATGGCTCCCTGCGCATGTGGTACGCTTCGCGCACCAAACCACCATTCGTACACAAGTATTACGCCATCGGCACCGCGCGATGGCCCGCTTAATGTACGCCGATTTCGATAAATACACCCGATCAGGAGGTCACCTTAGATGGCGCAAGAGCAACTCGAATTGCGCGAGGCAAGCGGCAACGAAAAACCGGTGTTTGGCATCTCGGAGTGGATGTGCTACTACGCCAACTACGACAAGCCGTGCCCGGGGCCTAAAGCACTGGTCGAGTGCGTCGCCCTGCACCTGCAAGCGGGCTGCGACCATCTGGTTTGGAATCTGGGGCGTTCGGTGGTGGACTACTGGTCCGAGTTGCCCCATATCACGCGGATGTGCGAAAATGGTGACCAGGTCGGAGGCATATCCTGGAGCTTTGTTCGCAAGGTGATGGATGAGGTGTGTCCGCTGCGGCACGCGCTGGTGTGAGGAGGATCTGGTCGACGGATTGATGTTGAGTCCCTTTCCTCTGACCCGCGAGGATCTGGACCTGCACGTCGGCTATCACGCAGCGGTGGCACACCGACACGGCAAACTGTGCATTGGCGGTGTGGGATCCAAAGGGCTGATCGAAAACCAGGTAGAGAAAAATACGGGTTTTTACGCGCCGCAACCGGCCTATGCACTGGCGGCGCGACAGTACGCGGCGGGGGTCGATGGCATGAGTCTTTACCAGAGCGAGACGCTGGTGCGGATGGCGTATCTAGCGCAGTTGCTGAGCGACGTAGGCGTGCCAGCGATCGTAGCGGAGCAGGCGAATGCGCTGCCCAGACCGACCCGATCACGACCGGAGATCGGCATGGATTGGCACGCGCATATGGAGGGCCGACACAGCTTGCGGACGGAGGTGGGCAACGCCGCGCTCTAATGGACGGTCCAGCACGATTAGCATTGTGAAAGGAGAGACATATGGCACGATTCGTAAGAGTTGGGTCGATTCAGTTCAGTGCATTTTCCGATTTGCAGCGGGGTGAACCCGAGAGCATGGAAAAAGTACTGCGTATGACCCGGAACGATCTCAATTCATTGAAAGGATACAACCTGGACCTGGTGTTGACCTGTGAGTTGGTCGAAGGATATGGCCAGACCCTGGAAACGGCCGAGACTGTGGAACAGCCGGGTCCGTTTTTGTCAATGTACCGGGATTTCGCCAGGGCCGAGTCATGCCACGTGGCCGGATCCATCAAGCTCCGCGAAGGCGACGACGTGTTCAATTCGATTGTGTATATCGGCCCTGATGGCTCGGTGATCGGTGCCTATCACAAGACGTTCCTGACGGATAACGAACGAAAACAAGGGTTGCGCTCGGGTGATGGTCCCAAAGTTTTCGACACCGCGATTGGTCGCCTTGGAGGGGTGATTTGTTTTGACCAGAAATTCGAACAGCTTCGGTTCGAATACCGAGACCTGAAACCGGACATCCTCACATTTCCCAGTGCCTATCACGGCGGATTCCTTCAGCAGCAATGGGCGTACGAATGCCAGTGCTACTATCTGACCGCGCTTCGGTTCTACGGAGGCGGGGTGATCGATCCCCTCGGCCAGCCCGTGAAACTGAACACCAACTATTCACGCACGATGTGTGCAACGATCAATCTGGACCGTGTGCTGGTCAAACGCAGCGGAAACTCCGGCAAGTTTCCGCTGATCGAGAAGAAATACCAGGATGAGGTCACGATCGACGTGCCGAGCTATCTCGGAGCCGCCTTGATCCACAGCAATTCGGATAAGCGCTCGGCCATAGACATTGTGAGAGAATTTGAGTTGGAACTGTTCGACGATTTCTTCGCCCGCAGCATCCTGCAGAACGATGAGAACCGCCGCCCGAACGTCGGTTCTGTCGAAGCGGTTTATTCGATTCGTTCGGCTGTATGAGATACACATGAATAACCACACATCGGTGAGAGGGTCGAATGGCATATCCCATGAACAACACAAAAACACGTATCGCATCGGTCGCCATGCACAGCGCGATGGGCGCCCCCACAACCAACCTCGACCGAATTGCCAAGTGGTCGAGAGAGGCTCACAGGCAAGGTGCCACGTTTGCGCTCTTTCCCGAAGAGTGCATCACGGGCTCGATGAACAAATCGGGCATTCCTCCCGAGGAGTCCATGCGGATCGCAGAAGCTGCGGCCGAGAAATCAATTCCGTTCCTCGAATCGCTCTGCAGCGAACTCGACATGACCCTTGTCGTCGGTACCATCGAGCCAGCGGGCGAACGCTATCGCAACAGCGCCTACATCGTAGGGCCCAGCGGTTACCTCGCGACCTTCACCAAACTGCACATCCCGAATGAAACCGAGCGGGCCTGGTTCGAACCGGGGAGCCAACTCCCTATCGTGACATCGCAAGGCTGGACCTTCGGCGTGGGGATCTGCTACGACCTGAGGTTTCCGGAGATCTTCCGAACCGCCGCACAGGAGGGCGCGGACTTTTTCCTCCTCGCCGTAGGTGCAAGCGGCCGCGCTGACAACGTCACCCCTAACGGCGATCAGACCGAACAGGCAGCCGAACATCGACAGCTTGCCGCCCAGGTCTTGCCAGCAAGGGCAGTGGACAATGCGCTCTACATTTTCTACGCCAACCAGGCGGGAAAGAGCGGCAACGCATGGTTTCCGGGACTTGCCTTCGCGATCGATCCGAACGGCCAGTTTATCGACGAACACGCGCCAGTGGAAGGCATGATCGTGACCGAGGTCTCGAGAGATTTAATAGAGAAAGCGCGATCATCCGGTTGCTTCACAGCGAACGAGGCCAGGCCCGATCTTTATGCGTCACCTCAGATCGTGAGATGAGTAGCCGTGGAGCGGAAGTTAAAACCAAATACACAGCGAAGGAGAGAGCATCATGGCGCGAGATATTGAGATCACCCGCATTACCTCGACGAGTTTCGCCTATGAGATAGCCGATATGGAGTTGGAGGAGCAATTGGGCTTCGACACGGTCTTCCGCAAGGGGGGCCGCCTGACTCTGGGCGGCGGCATCCTGACCATTGAGACCAGTGTCGGCATCAGCGGCATTGCGTCCGGTGGCATCGATTCCCGTCCGGCGCAGTACTTGCTCGGCCGCAACCCACTGGACCGCGAGATCATCTGGCACGACCTCAAGCGCTCGCGCCGCGGTCAGGACGGCACACCGCCGGGCGCGGTAGATATCGCGCTGTGGGATTTCGCTGGCAAACTCTACGACGCGCCGATCTACGAACTTTTGGGCGGGGGTTGGCGCAAGAAGTTGCCAGCTTATGCCTCGACCTACCACGGCGACGAAAACGGCGGTTTGACGACGCCGGACGACTTTGCACAATTCGCGCTGCGCTGCAAGGAGCAATACGGCTACCCGGCCTTTAAGATCCACGGTTGGATCAACGGGCCGATTGACCGCGAGGTAGCGGCGGTATTAGCCATCCGCGAAGCGGTGGGCGACGATATGGATCTGTTGCTCGATCCGGCCGGGTGTTTTCCCACATTCGAGGACGTGCTCAAGGTGGGTCGCGCCTGTGACGAGGCGCGCTATATGTGGTATGAAGATCCGTTCAGGGGCGGCGGGTTTTCGCGCTTTGCCCACGCCAAGTTGCGCGAGTTGATCAATACGCCGATGTTGATGGGCGAACACGTGCGCGGGCTGGAGGCCAAGGCCGATACGATTACCGCTGGTGCCACCGACTTCGTGCGCGCCAACGCCCAGACCGACGGCGGCATCACCGGGGTAATGAAGATCGCGGCTATGGCCGAGGCACACGGGCTGGACGTGGAGTTGCACGGCGGCAGTCTGGCGCACCGGCATATCATGGCGACCCTGCGCAACGCCAATTACTACGAATTGGGCCTGGTGCATCCCCTGGTACCCGATACCAAGCCGGCGGTTTACGCAGAAAGACGCTGGCTCGACGAACTGGATTCGGTAGATGAGAACGGCTGCGTCGAAGTACCAGAGGGGCCGGGGCTGGGGGTGGCGTTCGACCGGGACTGGATCGAGGACCACAAGACCGGGGAGATGGTCTATGAGTAGGGCTTTACATCGCGGTTATATTAACTTGAAAGGAATAGATTGTGAAAAAATTACTCGCAGTTCTCGGAGACGCTTACCACTGCCCGGCGCATCTGGTTACTGCGCTTGTGAGACCACTGCAGGTGCGAGGGTATAATCCGACAGTTGTATTTGACAACGCGGTGCCCTGGAACGATCTCTCATCTTTTGATATGGTGCTTATCAGCAGATACGCATTTGACGATGTACGGATTGCCCGTGAGTTTCAGTTTAATCTTCAGAAAGGAAATAAACACAAGTGGCTCTCTGAAGATGAGGAAACGCTCATTGAGGCATATGCACAAAATGGCGGCCGACTATTTCTCCATCACGATGCCGTTGCGTTTTATTCCGAAGCTGGCGGTATTCAGCGCGTCTCAAAGTCTCGTTTCCACAACCACCCAAAGCGGATCGATGTCGAAATCCTTCCGACGGGCGTATTGCCCGAACTGACCGATGGTGTTGAACCCTATTGTGTTCAAGAAGAAGAGTACATTATGGACCTGGATGAATCGCAAACATCTGTATTTCTCGAGAGCTATTCTGCGACCAATGGACGGCATGTGCAAGGTTGGTGTCACGAGTATGGAAGTGGACGTGTGATGGTGCTGGTGCCTGGGCACGAACAGGCTATTCTTATGCATCCAATGACTGCGAAGCTTATTGACAACGCAATTACATGGCTGATAGCGTAGAAGGATACGCCATGAAAATCCGAGAGATCAACTGATCTCGTATGGACAGAAAATTAGTTGGTCTTAATTTCTGGGAGTGATCTATGGGCTTAATAACAGATGAGCAGAAGAAGCAGTTTCGCGAAGCAGGGTATTTGCTGGCGTCGGGTTTGATTCCTGAGGATGTAGCTTGCAAGGGTGAAGACGCGATGTGGGCGGCTTTAGAAATGGACCGTGACGATCCCAAAACCTGGAACCGCGTGTCAGCGCATGCGATTAGTCAACGGCATCGCGCATTGCCGGAAAATCGAAGATTGGGCGCACCGGATATCTTAGCGTGTTATACGGATGATATTTTGACCGCACTTTCTGAATTGACGGGTGTGGGGCGCGAGGAGATCTACGCGCCGAAGGATATCCTGACGCAGAACACGTTTCCGACGGAAGGTCAATGGAGCCACCAGAACCCTCACTTCGATGGCGGAACCAACCGGGAAAAGTTTAATGTGACGTTTCCGATTCCAATCAGTGTGCATTCAATTTTGTATTTGAGTGATACAGAATCGCATGGGGGTTGCACGTTTGGATGGCCGGGTTCACATAACAAGATGCGGGGTATTGCAGAGCGCAATCCAGAGAAGTACCCCTATCTGTGGGATGTGAATTCGGATATGCATCTGGTGGATATTGGCGAAGGTGTGGAAGTAGTGGCGAAGCGTGGAGACATTCTGTTTTACCAGAACTTTTTTGTACATGCGGGAAGCAAGAATGTGAATGATTATCCACGGCTTGCCTGTCGCAATACGTGGCGGTGGGATGCGTAAGTTTGCTCCATCAACCAGCGCTACACCCAAGAATTCCAAAAACAGAAAAGGAGCGTAACAATATGGATCGACGCGCAGCCTTAAAAACGTTGGGAATAGGAGTATCAGGAATGATAGCAAGTCCTTTTATATGGGCCGAAGAGGCCAAACGGCCAAACATCGTGGTGATTTTATCAGATGATCAGGGCTTTGGAGATGTGAGTTACCAGGCACATCCCGCAGAAGTCTATACACCACATATCGACGCACTGGCCAACGCGGGCATTCGAATGACAAATGGATATGCCAGTGCCTTTGTATGTGCGCCCACCAGGGCGGGTTTAATGACAGGCCGATACCAGCAGCGCTTTGGTTTTTATACGGCCAGCGACTCACGCGCCGGTATGCCGGTTGATGAAATTACACTTGCAGATCTACTCAAAAAAGCGGGGTACAGGACGGGGGTATTTGGAAAATGGCATTTGGGTTTGACGCCTGAATATCATCCGAACAACCGTGGATTTGATGAATTTTACGGATTTTTAGGGCATGGAGCGCACGACTATTTCGATTTGAATTATAAAGAGGACCAAGCCCATAATGCGATATATCGAAATAAAGAGATCATCAATGATACCGGGTACTTGACCGATAATCTGGCCCGAGAGGCTGTTGGCTTCATAGAACGAAACAAAAACGACCCATTCTTTCTTTACCTTCCTTTTAATGCGGTGCATGCGCCGATGCAAGCTCCAGAAGAGGATGTCAAACAATTTAATACAGGAGATTCCAAACGCGATATTTTGATGGGCATGCTCAAAAGAATGGATATCGCTGTTGGCGATGTGGTGGCAGCACTCAAGGCCAATGGCGTGTGGGAAAATACACTGATCTTTTATTTTTCAGATAATGGTGGTGCAAGAGCCACAAATGCAAACAATATGCCCCTGCGCGGTTACAAGCAAAATGTCTATGAGGGAGGGCTACGCGTGCCGTTTCTCGTGTCCTGGCCAGGGCATTTGGAAGCAGGTGGTGTGTGTGATGAACCGGTTATTTGTATGGATATCTTGCCGACTGTCTGTGCAGCTGTTGGCATTCCATTGCCCGAAGACCGTATCTACGATGGCAAAAATATGTTGCCAGTCTTGCAAGGTAAAACAGAAGGGGCATTGCACGATGCGTTGTATTGGGATGGCGATTCGGGAACCTGGGCGATTCGAGAAGGGAAATGGAAACTTACATTTAGCAGGTCTAAGAAGCTGGAATTGTACGATCTGGATGCAGATATAGGTGAGAAAAACGACCTGGCAAACCAACAACCGGAAATTGTTCAGCGACTACAAAAAAAATTCAAGGCCTGGAGAAGCCAGATGGCGCCAAGGATTAGAAGACCTCGGAGAAATAGAAACAGACCTGTGCAACAAGGAGCAAATTAAGAATGAAACGACCCAACGTAATCATTATCCTCACGGAGAATCGAAAATGAGAGATCTATTTTCACTGGCGGGAAAAACCGCACTGGTGACTGGTGGTTCGACTGGCATCGGAGCGATGATAGCCGAAGGCTTTGTCAATTTTGGGGCGAAGGTTTACATTGTCGCGCGCAGAGAAAAGGTTCTAAAAAAGAAACAGGAGGAACTTGCACAAATCGGCTCCTGCGAGTATATCACAGCCGATGTAAGTTCAGTCTCCGGAATCAAGGCGTTGGCAAAGGCCTACGGCGAACGAGAACAGTCGCTCGATATTTTGATCAACAATGCTGGAATCAGCGATGGTCGCAGGGAGATCGAGGATGTGACGGAGGAAACATGGGACGCGGTGATGGATCTCAATCTCAAAAGCATCTTTTTTATGACCCAGGCATTTCTGCCATTCCTGCGCGTGGGGGCTTCGCCAGAAACACCGAGCAATGTGATCAATATCGCGTCTATTGACGGCTGTGGTAAACTCAACACAGCTTATAATTATGCCTACGGAGCCAGCAAAGCAGGTGTGATCCATTTGGGCCGACACTTAGGTGATAGTTTGGCCTGGGAAGGGATTCAAGTCAATACCATCTCCCCTGGTGATTTTCCCAGCGATTTGAATAAGGTGGCTCGGGATCACACAGACGAGATGAAGAAGAACATTCCAGGCAAGCGGGTTGGGGAGAAGGAAAACATCGCAGGCATGGCCATCTTTCTCGCCTCGCAAGCAGGCAACTTCAGTGTAGGCTCCAATCTCGTTGTTGACGGCGGGGAGAGCGTACGAGGCATCCAGCGAGCATTTTTTGCCAGCGTTTGGCCCGATTGGGTTAAACTGGACAGGTAGTCGGGCATATCTGAAAGGAGTACACGATGGCAACTTATCAATACCGCGTTGTCGAAGGGTGGGGCCGAGGTCCCGAAGGGAAAGAGATGGGTGGGGTCGTGCCCGATGTGGCAGTTGACTCGCAGGATCGCGTTTATGTCACCCTGCGAGAGCCTGCGAGTATTCTGGTCTATGATTCGGAAGGTCGCTTTCTCGGTGCATGGGGTGATGATGTGCTCTTAAATCCGCATAATATCTGGATTGACCCGGCGGATCGGATTTATTGTGCGGATGTTGACGATCATACTGTGCGTATCTTCAGCACGGATGGAGAAGTGCTTCAGACCCTGGGGATGCCAGGCCAGACAGGTTCACCGGGCGAGCCGTTCAACAGGCCAACCAAGGCAATGGCCGCTCCCTCAGGTGAGATTTTTGTTTCGGACGGATACGGCCAGCACCGGGTGCATCGTTTTTCAGCGAAAGGCGAACGGATTCTTTCCTGGGGCGAGGAAGGCACAGGACCCGGCCAGTTTGCCCTGCCGCACGATTTATGCATTGACCCACGCGACCGCGTGCTTGTAAGCGACCGGGAAAACCACCGCATTCAGCTTTTCGATTTTGATGGGAACTTTCTGGAGGCGTGGACAGATATCCAATCGCCGAATAACATTCACATCGATGCAGATCATATTGTCTATATTGCCGAAGCGCCCCAGCGCGTCAGCATTTTTGACCTGGATGGTGCTCTGCTGGCAAGATGGGGCGAGGAAGGCTCAGATCCCGGGCAGTTTATCGATCCTGCGCACGGCATCTGTGTTGATAGTCGCGGTGATATTTACGTCACCGAAGTGCCCCGCCAACCCAACCGACTGCAAAAATTCACACGAATTTGAACTTTATAAGGGAATACATATGTCCGATCTAAAAAACCGTCAAATCTTGCTGGTTGCTCGTCCCGAGGGAGAACCGAAACCAAGTGATTTTCAGTTGGTGGAATCCGACGGGCCTGCCCCTGGTGAGGGTGAAGTTTTGTGCCAGACGATTTATCTTTCGCTGGATCCCTACATGCGCGGAAGGATGAGTGCGTCGAAAAACTATGCCAAACCGGTCGAACTTGGCATGGTGATGGAGGGCGGCTGCGTGGGAAAGGTGATCGCCTCAAACGATGCGGAATTTGCTGAGGGCGACATCGTGGAGGGCAAGGGCGGGTGGCAATCCCTTTTCGCTCTCCCTGGAAAAGCGCTGCGCAAGATCGATCCGGCCTGGGGGCCGATCTCTACCTCAGTGGGCGTGCTGGGCATGCCGGGCATGACCGCATACACGGGGCTGCTCAATATCGGCAAACCGCAACCCGATGAGACAGTCGTCGTGGCGGCTGCCTCGGGAGCGGTGGGTTCGGTGGTTGGGCAAATCGCCAGGATCAAAGGCGCGCGGGCCGTAGGCATCGCGGGGTCTGAAGAAAAATGCCGGTATGTCACCGATGCGTTTGGATTCGATGTGTGTGTGAACCACAGAGCCGACGATTTTGAAGAACAAATCGCTGGTGCTTGTCCGGACGGGATTGATGTTTATTTTGAGAATGTGGCTGGCAAGGTGTTTGAGACAGTGTTGCCGTTGTTCAACCCCTTTGCCCGGATACCCGTATGTGGCACCATCGCCATTGCCAATGATACGGGATTGCCACCCGGTCCCAACCAGATGCATTATATGCTGCGCCAGATTCTCACCAAACGACTCACCTTTCGGGGTTTCATTGTCTCGGACTTTGCGGACCAAAGAGAAGAAGCTTTTAGCGCTTTAGGCAGATGGATTCGTCAAGACAAATTGCGCTACAAGGAAGATATTGTCGATGGTTTGGAAAACGCGCCCGCAGCTTTGATTGGTCTGCTCAAGGGTGAAAATTTTGGTAAGCTTGTTATTCGGGTGTCGGACGATCCGACAAAATAGCGCTCATCTTTTTTATGTCTCTTCTTCTTATCTTTCATATAGGATCTAAGGTACACACCAAATCGAGTCAAACTTTAAGAGGCTATAATGCTGCGTAATTATCTGGTTGTAGCGGTTCGGAATCTGTTGAAGAATAAAATCTTGTCAATGATCAACGTTTTGGGACTAGGAGCAAGTCTGTCGATCTGCCTGCTGATCATCTTGTTTGTGTCATACCAAAAAACGTCTGATGCATGGCACAAGAAGGCAGATCGTATCTATCTCACCATCAGCGACTACCGTTCGCCCGAACACCCTGATCGTGTTCTCTCCTACGCAACGACACCTGTGAGTCTTGCTTCGCTTCTTCAAGATGTCTGCCCAGATGTAGAAGTGACGACACGGGTACGCAGATTCCGTGGTTCCCTGGGCTTTCTCGGCAGTCAAAGTCAAATTAAAGTGTCTGGCCTTTATGCCGAGCCGTCGTTTTTCGAGGTATTCGATTTCGCTCTTGTGGAGGGGAATCCCGCTACCGCGCTTTCCGAACCTAATTCCATCGTGTTTTCGCAGAACCAGTCGGTTGCACTCTTTGGAGATTCCAGCCCACTGAATCAGACTGTGATGATCGGACAGACGCCATACAAGGTAACGGGCGTCCTGGCGGATCAGCCAGGGGCTAGCTATGTACGGTTTCAGATCCTGGTGTCGTTTGAGACCTTGAAATTTGCGCCACCCGACGGAAGCATTCCTCAGTGGAGCGATGGCATGAATGACACATACACATTCTTGGTCTTACGAGAAGGTACCCACCCAACGGTCCTGGAAAGATACTTCACACAGATCATTCAAGACCACTACTATCCCAGTACAGATCGAGAGATAGAGAGGGCAAGTGTCCAATTACTGACCGACCTCAACCTGAGCGTCATGAGAGTTAACCAACTTAGTTGGATTGTTCCTGGCATGGTTGTTTATTTTGTTAGTGTTCTGGCCGCTATAATACTGATAGGGGCGTGCTACAATTATACCAACTTAATTGTGGCCAGAGCAATGGCCAGAGCCCACGAGGTGGCAATTCGGAAAGTCGTAGGTGCATATCGCAGACAGATCATTGGCCAAATCTTGATGGAGTCGATTCTAACAGTATTGCTGGCGACGTTTTTTGCCATGTGGCTGTTGGTATGGTTAATTCCTGCTTTCAACGAGATGTACTTTACTTCACTTTTTCCCTTGGCCCGCATCAAGCTCGACGTTCTCAAAGATCTGACGGTCTATCTCACTGTCCTTGGCTTCAGCGTAGGCGTAGGCATTCTTGCGGGCACCTACCCCGCACTTCATCTTTCCCGATTCGTCCCAGTCTTGATCTTGAAGGGAGGAAGTTTTACAAAGGATCGAGCCAAGTCATTCAATCGGATGTTTGTGGTGGGGCAGTTTGGCATGTCGTTATTCTTCGTCCTCTCGACCCTGTTCGTGTACCATCAGTTCCGATATTTGGTATCGTCCGACTATGGATTTGATCATGAAAATATAGTGAACGTACGGCTTCAGGGAGTGGGCTACGACGTGTTCCGGCAGGCGATGGAGCAATCGCCCTCAGTGGAGCTCATTTCTGGTTCCTCACAGCTTCTGATGCAGGGTGCGCGATCAGCACGTTTGGTGAAGATTGGGAGAGGTGATCGTAAGAAAGTTTTCGAATTAAGCGTGGACTACAATTTTGTTTCGAACCTGAAACTCAAGCTACTTGCAGGCCGTTACTTCAATCGCCCGTCGGATATTCACAGGAGTGTGCTGCTCAATAGAACCGCTACTCGGCTGTTAGGTCTGGAAAACGAAGAGCAAGCGATAGGTCAAATCTTGAACGTGTTGGGGAAGAACACGAAACCTACCATTGTGGGGATTCTGGAAGACTTTCAGACATATGGCATAGGTATGGATATTGATCCTGTCATACTGTTCTGTGAGCCAGCGGGGATACATTGGGCAAACGTGCGCGTGTTACCCGGCCATATGCCTGAGGCGGTTGCGCACCTCGAACAGGTCTGGGCTGAGTTAGGAAGTCCTTGGAAAGTGGAGTACGATCTGTTTACGACGCAAATCCAAAAAGGAATGCTCGCTGGAGTCTATTCCGATGTTTTGCATATCATTACTCTGATTAGCGCTTTCGGGGTGCTTTTGGCCTTACTTGGCATGTTGGGAATCGCTATGCATGTCACGGAAATGCAGGTCAAGGCAGTTGCAATACGTAAGGTTCTGGGAGCGAGTTCTTGGCAGATCGCTGTGCTCTTGTCAAAGGATTTTCTCTTGATGCTTGTTGTGGCGGTTCTACTTGCAGCTCCTGTTGCGTGGTTTGCAAACCACCACTGGTTAAACGAGTTCCCCCTCCGAACCACAATGAGTCCGTGGCTGTTCGGTGGTGTTGTTGCCGTGATGGTAGCAGTTGTTCTCACAGTAGTTGGGTCGCAGACGTTTCGTGCAGCGAATTCCGACCCAGTAAAGGCACTCAGACGTTTATAGAGCTGACGAATAGACATTGACTGTCTCAATCGTTTAATGACAGGAGAAGAGTAGCCGTGGAAATCACCGTCACACCGGAAGAGTGCGAATCCGAATCTCTCACCGACACGCACCTGAAACAGGCCCTCGATGCCATTCGAACGGAGGGCTACATCGTCCTCAATGCAGTGGTCGCGCACGAACACCTCGACCTTCTCTGTGAGCGGATGACCGAAGACATAGAGAAGATCATGAACGCCCCTGCGCCACCCCACAACTTCGTTTGGGGTAACGTCCAGCAGGATCCGCCCCCCTTCCCCCCGTACGTCTTTCGCGACGTGATGGCGAACCCCTATGTGGTCCAGGTCTCGAAAGCCCTGCTCGGCGAGGGGATCTTCAACAATCGCTACACCGGCAACACCAATTTGCCGGGCAGCAAGCTCCAGCCGGTACATGTCGATTCGGGACAACTCTGGCCGAATCTGGATGTCGCGCCGCCGCCGTCCAAAGTCATTGTCAATATTGCCCTGGACGAGGTGACCGAAGCCAACGGAAGTATCGAACTCTGGCCCGGCTCCCATCTGGAAACGCAAAAGGTAGTTGGAGATGATATCAAGGTCGCAGAACACCTGCAGAAAGCACGCCGAAAAGTAGCACCGCCGGTTCGGGGAAATACAAAAAAGGGAAGCATTCTGGTCCGCGATCCCCGGCTCTGGCATCGGGGAATGCCAAATCTCTCCGACCAAACGCGGTTCATGATCGCGGCGATCTACTCATGCCACTGGATGCGTCGCCTTCCCCCTCTCCGGTTTAATACCGGTTGTGAAACCGCCTTTGCAGAAAGCGACCTGGACCCGAACATAATTTTTGTAGATGAACCAATAGACTACCTCTTCCGAAACCGGCCCTACGATTACAATGGGGCATAATAATCGTTCTTCCCACAATTTCCCCGGAGCTTTTCTATGCAAGTTTATAACGTTGGTGTTATCGGCTGTGGCGGGATTGCAAGTGCAGAGATACTATGGACAAAGGATCTGAAATGCCAGTTGTGAAATGGACAGTTCATGAAGCGCCGGACTTTCGCTATCAATTTTTGGATAATGTGAAGACCACTGAGTTGCTACACGCGACACCAGAGACAGGCACCTTCAACCTCCACGGTTATCTCACATATTATAAAGGCGTCTTGTTTGCGTGCTGGGATAGCCAGGCGCGTGACGAAAACACCTCGGGTCAGCATGGCGTGTTCCGGTATTCAACCGATGATGGAGAGACATGGTCTGATCTGAAATCTTTGTTTCCATCACTGGCCGACAATGTTCCCGCGTCTGAGACGGAACAACCCAATCCTTTTCAGACTTCACAAGGCTTTGTCAAAATCGCTGATCGACTCTACGTGGTTACCTGCGTTGACAAGGCATTGAACGAAAAAGTATATCGTTATAATGAGGTGTCGCGTATCCGGATCGGATTCCTTGCGCGTGAAGTGCGGGCAGACGGAACGCCTGGTGATATCTTCTGGCTGTCTGACACGGCGCCCGAGCCTGAGCCTGGTTATCCTGCATACCCGGCAGGCGATCCGGTGCTGGTCGCAAAGATCAATGCCTATTTCAAGGAGCCTGCCAATCTGTTGCAACTCCTCTTCAGGCCGAGAGAGCACCCGGACTCAGACGATGATCACCGCATGACTGAACCGACGCCACCCTGGCAACTCGACGATGGCACATGGGTGCGACTCTATCGTGATGCTGGCAGTATTCATGCAAAAAACCGTGCCGAATTAGAAGCTTCAAAAAGCCGACGCAACTACGCTGCCTTTTCGTTTGATGACGGAAAAACGTGGACCACGCCAACGTGGACCAGTTTTCCTGACTCCTGCGCGCGATCCAATGCCGGCAAACTGCCGGACGGTCAGGTCTATGTGATCAACAACATCCTGACGATGCCGCCCAGCAAAGGAGGCCGTTCGATGCTTGCCATCTCGCTGTCTCGAGACGGGCTCAATTTTGATCGAATGGCTGTTATTCAGTTCGTTGCGCCGCCCCAGCGGTATCAAGGCAAAGCAAAGAGATCAAATGGATTCCAATACCCACATTCGATCGTCGTAGGGGAGTACCTTTGGGTGATTTATTCGGTGAACAAGGAAGACATGGAAGTGGCCCGCATTCCGCTATCGGAACTCTATAAGCTCGATCGATCATCGCACAGCCCCCGAGACCCTCAGCGACGCTAATTCATTTAAGGATATTTTATGAACAATCGACGGCCAAACATATTGCTTATCGTTTCAGAGGATCATGGTCTAAACCTGGGTTGTTATGGTGATCGAATCGCGAGGACACCAAATCTGGATCGGTTGGCCAGCGAAGGGATGCGATTTGAAAATGCTTATACCACGCAAGCGGTATGTAGCCCTGGTCGCGCAAGCATATTTACCGGACTGTATCCCCACCAGAATGGACAGATTGGACTTGCGACGCACTTTTATTCGATGTACGAAGACTTTCCAAATATCCCGAGCTTGTTAAAGCGCGAAGGGTATCGAACTGGACTTATTGGGAAACTTCATGTGAATCCCGAATCGGCATTCCCCTTTGATTTTAGATGGCGAGAATCAGAGCATATCAGTTTTCAGCATCGGGATGTTCAAAAGACGGCGGAGGTCGCCCGAGACTTTATGGGGGCATCTGATTTGCCGTTCTTTTTGATGATTGCGTACCCAGATGCGCATACCCCATTTTTGAGGCAAGAAGTGGGTGTTCCTGAGAAGCCTTTAAAAGCTGAAGAGGTTGAAACGCTTGCGTCTGTGGGCGTGGACTCTCTGCGTATTCGGCAGCAAACGGCAGACTATTATAACTGCCTGAGCCGACTGGATACAGGCGTTGGGATGGTGCTTTCACATCTGTCAGAGTTAGGGAAAGAAGATAATACCCTGGTGATCTTTACAACGGATCACGGTCCACAGATGTCCAGGGGTAAATTTACGATTTATGAAAGTGCCATAAGAGAACCATTGATTGTTCGATGGCCAGGGGAATCAGCCGAAGGGCTGGTGCGAGACCAGTTGATTTCACATGTGGATGTGTTGCCTACAATACTTGATGCAGTCAATGTCGAGATTCCCGCACACGTTGTTGGAGAATCGCTTCTTCCTCTGGTGAGAGGTGAGGATATTGCCTGGCGAAAATACCTGTTTGCCGAATGGACCAGCGGTGCGCCGGTAACCTATTTCCCACAGCGATCCGTTCGGGATGATCGCTATAAGCTGATTGTCAATTTCTTGCAGAATCGGTCTAATCCCAGTGCTGTCGGATACGCGGATGGCAAATGGGAAACGGGCGCGCAAAGAGGGGAAATTGCGGCGTCTGATGAATGCGTAAGGAAGGCATACGCCTGTTACGAAAACCCGCCGTATGAGGAGTTGTATGATTTGGAAACAGATCCGAATGAGTTTGAAGATTTGTCGGCGAATCCAGAGCTAAATGCGGTGAAAGACCGTTTGCGGAACCAGCTATATGCCTGGCAAGTGGATACGCAGGATGGGGTGCGGATTCCCGAGGTGTTAGAGCACCTGACTCAAGTGCACGATACGACGCTTGCTGCCCATTATCAACTTGGCCTGAGCAGGAGGTCAAGGGCACCCTATACCTGGGATTATCACGAATATTTGAGAGCGTAAAAGGCTAAATCCCCTCTGTGTCTCCTCCTTATCATTTTCCACGGAGCTTTTCTATGCAAACTTATAACGTTGGTGTTATCGGCTGTGGCAGGATTGCGAGTTTACTGGAGCAGGAAACACATCGCGGAACGCCGAACACTCATGCGGGTTGTTACGATCACTGTGATCGAACCCGTATTGTCGCAACAGCAGATCGGGACGATGAACGCCGACAGAGTTTTGGAGGCAAATGGGATGTTCCGGGTCTGTACACAGATTGGCAGGAAATGCTGGATACTGAGAAGCTGGATATCGTGAGTGTTTGCACCTATCCCATTCCGCATCGAGATATCGTTGTTGCCGCGGCTCAGTCAGGGGTAAAAGCCATATTCTGTGAGAAGGCGATGGCGACTACGTTGCGAGAGGCAGATGAAATGATTGATGCTTGCCGGAAAAACAATGTAAAGCTGAGCATTAACCACACGCGCCGATGGGATTGGCAATTTCGCAAAATTAAGGAGCTAATTGATCAGGAGGTCATCGGTTCTCTCCAGGCGATAACGCTCCAGTACAGCGCCGGGCTTGCCAACAACGGAACCCACTATTTTGACATGCTGCGCTTCTTTGCAGGCGATGTCGCGTGGGCAACCGGTCACCTATTAGATCCGGATGCGCTGGATCCCCGCGGCGCCGGGTACTTTCAGTTTCAGAATGGCGTACAATGCATCGTGAATGGATCTACCGGAGGGAGAGCCCAGCACCTATTTGAATTGTTGGGATCCAGGGGACGGATAACGGTGGACAATACACGGCCACGACAGTTCAAGCTCTTCGTTGGTAATAAAGAGGAAAAATTCCCCGAAATACCCGAGGAACACAAACTGAATACAACGGACAGGGGCCGATGTGTGATCCCGTTGTCAGTAGAGGAGATCGTAGAAAGCCTCGACCGCGATCGGGATACAATATCCACTGGAGAAGATGGACGAGCCGCGCTGGAAATGGTGCTTTCCCTTCACGAATCGGAGCGGTTGGGCAACGCCCGGGTGGATTTCCCTATGACAAATCTGGATCTCCAGGTTCTGGTGAGAAACGAAGAGTTCATCAGCAGCGCTGTACCGCAATAATCGAGGATCAGTCCCCTACCCCATCGATCAACGCTTTCATAATCGAATCTCAGGGAGATGGGCAGTAATCCAGGGTGTCTGATACGGGTAGGCCGAGGTGATCGGGAACCGGGAGATCTGCTGGCTTTGGGTCAGGAGAATCCAATGGGCAATCGGAGTACGCAATGCGCTGGGTTCTGTAGAATCCGCCTCTCGGGTTGATGTACTCCCACACGATTTCACCTTCCCAGGTCACTTCGAAGATCCGTCCCTTGTCCGTGTCCAGACTTAGCGTGTTCCCATTCGGAAGGCGCTGTACACCGCCGGTAACAATGCTCAGGAATATGCTGGCCTGAGGCCCCGCAGCATATTCCCATACGACTTCTCCACTCACGGGATTGATTTCTACAAGCCGGGTGTAGAATCGGTTAACCGGAGGATAGCCCGTACCGCCTCCATTGTCGTAGATCAGAATATTTCCGTTGTGCAGCATTTTGGGATCGTGTGGACCTACCAGGTATTGATTCTGTCTTTCGGTCCCGTTCAACCACATGGCTTCCATCTGGTCCAAATAGCCCCACTTCCAGACGATGTTCCCGGTCGATTTCTCGATGATGAATATCTGATTTCCATTTCTGGAACAACTGAGAATATTTCCCGGCTTGAATCTCGTATCGCCCCGATCATATAAGGGATTGTCGGGAAGTGTGTGAAGCGTATTCAGATGGAGCCAGTCCCCTTCCTGTCTGGGCTGTTGCCCCCCGCCAGTTTCAAATATGATCTGCTTCGCACGATCGCTGAATCCGAATTCTTCCAGATGGTGGTGACCCCACCATTCCCAGACGATCTCGCCCTCCGAAGTTATTTCCATGATGTGATCGTCTTTAAGTGTGACGCGCGATACCTGAGGAGCATCGACGCGATCCGCGACCATAGCGAGATAAGTGTGTTCAGAAGTTTTCTGGATATCGTGATGGAAACCCGTTGGTCGCGCATCCACGCGGAAGTCCGAGGACAGAGACCAGACAATATTTCCATCCCAGTCCTGTTCTGTGATGGAAGCCCCATTGCTGATATAGTGGCCGTTTGCGACGCGTTCAAATAGCTGAGAACCGCGCTGTGTCGCCGGGTTTCCGTAGAACTCGTGAACCACCTGACCCTTCATGTCTATCAAATGCCATCGATCAACTTGCTGGGCAGAGATACCGCGCACGGGATCCCAGGGACCTCGCCCGTGAACGAGCGTGTACCCGTTGTAACATCGGTCGGGATGATAGACGGTAACGCCGGTTGGCCAGTCTATAACAGAACGATTCATTTCAATTCCTTTTATCAGAAATGCGCGTAAAACCCAACAGATTTAGCGTTGGGTCGCATATGGCGAAGCGCATAGAATTTATGGGGCGGCTTTAGCCTATGGGATAGTCCTCAAGGGACTATCGGCGGCTGTGGAGCGGTGTACAAGTGCGCCAGCACTTCATCAACAAAACTCATTCCATATTACACTTGACAAAAACAATACATAAGTATATATTTTTATTATGGTTAAGTCATTCAAATACAGATTGCGCCCAACCAAAAAACAAGAACAAATCTTGCTGGCGCATATTGACCAATGTCGTATTCTCTATAATCAACTACTCTGTGCGAGAATACAAGCATGGAAAAATGAGAATAAGTCTCTCTCTGAATATGACCAGACCAAAACAATACCATTGTTAAAACAACAACACGCCGCTTTCAAGCAAGTATATAGTCAAGTGTTGCAACAAGTATCACAGAGAGTAGATTTGGCATTCAAAGGATTCTTTCGGCGTCTCAAAGATAAGCCAAAGACAGGCGAGAAAGCTGGATTTCCCAGATACAAGAATGAGAATCGCTATGATTCTATCACCTATCCTCAGTTTGCCAATGGATGTCGATTGGACAACAAGGGCTTGCGATTGGGCAGTATTGGTTGCATTCGCATTGTCCAGCACAGGCCTTGAGGGTATCCCTAAGTCTTGCACAATCACGCGCACAGCAACAGGCAAATGGTTTGTATCTATCTCTTGCGATATTGGCGAAAACGATAAGAAACCAAACGCTGGCTCTGCTGTTGGCATTGACGTGGGTCTCAATTCCTTTGCTGTAACCAGTGACGGCGAGAAAATAGAGAATCAGAGATTCTTTCGCAAAGAGGAAAAGGCTCTTGCCAAAGCACAGCGCAAATGGGACGCGGTGAAAAAAAGCTCCAAGACCGACCCCACAAGAGAAAAGCGTCGTAAAGTCACTGGTAGAGTGCATGAGCGTATCAGTAATAAACGACATAACTTTGCTCATCAAGAATCAAGAAAAATGGTCAATCGTCACGATTTCATAGCCGTCGAGAAATTGGACGTTCAAAAGATGCAAAAGAACAGACGATTGGCTAAATCAATAGCAGACGTAGCATGGTCCCTGTTTCGGCACTGTCTCAAATACAAAGCGGAAGAAGCTGGTATTGGATTCAAGGCCGTCAAGCCTGAATATACGTCACAAGATTGCTCAGCATGCGGACATAGAGAAAAAAAGACACTCTCAGATCGTGTGCATCATTGCAAGGCGTGTGGCTATAAGACGGACAGAGACCACAATGCTGCGATAAACATATTGACGTTGGGGCTACAACGTCAGGCGGATTGACTGCCAAGAAGCCCAACTGCTCTACCGTTGGGAGTAGTCACGTCAGACTAACATAGGTCCCCTGGATACAACTCACCTCGCCAGGCTCATGTCCCCAGTAAATGAAGAAGAGACGACCGGGCTCATACTCGATAGTCGCCGCTCGCTATACAAGATTGTTCCGTTCTGCCCAGATTCGAATGGCCTCGGAACCCGGGTATTCAGCATCCAATCCGAGTTGCTCAATCTGTTTATTGCCGTGCCACGCCTGCCAATCGCCTACTTCCCTGCCGACATCGCGCCAGGAATCGCCCGCTTTTTTCATCGCATCTACAAGAAGCCCATCCAGTTCCGACACGACCGCGCCATTCTCTTCGACCAGGTTGTTCTGTTCGTAGGGATCGTTTTCAAGATCGAAACACACCCATGGTCCTTCCTCCATTCGCGCGTAATTGTACTTCGCTGTGCGAATCCCGCGCCAGCCGGGCCACGGAATGAAGCTGTGGTGCATCGCCATATAGGCGTACTCTTGCTGGTGCCCATTGGAATCGCTGCCGAGGATGACGCCGGACAGGTCGGCCCCGTCCAACCCCGATGGCACATTGATCCCTGCGAGTCCACATAGCGTGGGAAAAATGTCTGGCGTGCCAAACGGCATGTCCAGTGTGGCGTTGGCTTCAATCTTGCCTGGCCATCGAATCAGAAAAGGAACCTGGGTGGATTCGCGATGAGGCCATCGTTTGCCTCGCCAGCCCTGGCTGTTTAGCATTTCACCGTGATCCGAGGTGTACACCACAATGGTGTTTTCCGCCTGGCCACTGTCTTGCAGGGCCTGCATCAAGCGTTCCCACTCAGTATCCAGGCCCGTTACGAGACCGTAATAATGGGCATAATGGTCCTGAAAACGATTGAGCGTCTCTGCATCTAAGGTCTTCACATTGGGATGAAACTTCAGGTCCCGTCCCCGATATTTTTCGAGATATACCTCTGGAGATACCAGTGGGGGATGAGGGGGATACCATGAAAGAAACAGGCACCAGGGCGCCCCACCATCCTGTCCTCGAATGAATTCAATGGCCCTGTTGGCCTCGATCTGCGGCTTGTCGAACCCTTTTCCAACCACAGTCTCAGTGCTGTTCACCGCATAGTTTCGATTGGGACTCGCGTGACTCGATACCAGAGGTACAAACCATTCATCGTCGAATCCCAGACGCATCGGATGACCCGAATCGAGTTGTACATCTCCTAAATGCCATTTGCCGATATAACCACAGCGGTACCCTGCGTTTTTGAAAGCCTTGCCGATGTGGGCATATTCACTTAGATCCGGATGATACCCGTTGGTCGTTATCCCCATGCGATGGCCGTGTAATCCCGTCATCAATATGGCCCTGTAGGGGCAACAAAGCGGGGTCGTTGACACGGCACTTTCCAATTTCATTCCCTGCCTGGCGAATGCGTCGAAGTGCGGTGTCTCCAGATCTTCATCGCCGTAGTAGCAACCCATTGCCGATGCACGCTGCTGGTCGGAAAACACAAATAGGATATTGGGCTGTTGATCTGGTTGTGGCATGGACGTCTCTCCTATACTCGGTGCTGATGATTAGACCCACTTTGTATCTTGCAATGATGCGACCGTACCAGGACGGGGCCGCCAAATGTTTGCGTCGTCGCGCCAGGGGTTTGCCTTCAGCCACGCTTCGTTCATGACCACGCCCAGCCCAGTGCCAGAAGGAATCGGCAGAAAGCCATTCTTCTGAACCGGAAAGTCGCCCGTGCAAGCGTCCTGAAACCACGGGCTGATTCCGCCTTCCTGAATCATAAAATTCGGGGTGCAGGCGTCGAGATGCAAAGACGCGATCGTGCAAAGCGGACCGTAGGGGTTGTGCGGTTGGAAACCGACATAATGGGCTTCTGCCATCGCTGCGATCTTCTTCAATTCCAATATGCCGCCACCCTGAACGATATCCGGTTGAATCATCTTCACAATTTGCCGGCTCAGCAAGTCGGTATAGCCCCACTTGGTGTAAAGCCGCTCGCCTGTCGCCAGTGGAATGCTCACGGCCTCGGCAACCCGTTGCATCGCGTCGAGGTTCTCTGGCGGAACGGGTTCTTCGTACACAAAGGGACGATACTCGGCCATCGCATTGCCGATGCGAATGGCGTCTGCCGGGGCAAGCCGTCCATGCACCTCCACGAGCAACTCAACGTCGTCGCCCACCGCCTTGCGAACAGCTTCGAGTTTTTGTATCGCTACGCGTTCGGCTTCTGCCGGAATAAACAGCCCGCAATGGTCAAACGGGTCCCCCTTGAGCGCCGTCAATCCATTCGCTGTGTTATTTAGCGCGGTTTCGGCGGCGGCTTCGGGTGTAGGCCCATCCCACCTGCCATAGCACCAGATCCGATCTCTCATCTTACCACCCAGCATTTCGTATATGGGCAGTCCCACGGCCTGGCCTTTGATGTCCCACAGGGCGATTTCTATGCCGCTTATAGCCGACATCTGCACGACACCGCCCCGCACAAAAAAGTGATGGTAGAGCGTTTGCCAGTGTTTCTCGATCTGCCAGGGGTCTTCGCCCACCAGCACCTGGCCGACCTCGTCGATCTGAGTTGCAACGCTAAGCGGACCGGCGGTCGCCTCACCCCAGCCCGTGATGCCTTCATCGGTTTCAATCTTCACAAACATGTAGTTGCGTGGCGGACGGCCTTGCGGCGAAGATGATGCGGGGACTGCTCTTACCGATGTAATCTTCAAGATATTCCTCCTTCTATAGTGTCAGATCCTCGAAATGCCAGCAATCTGCCATGTGTCGGCCTCTTTGCCGACCACCACGATGGATTGCTCGCCGTTGCCAGAGGCATCGCCAGCAGTCACTGCCACAAGGACACCCCTGGGACCGGATTGTGCTACCTCGACTTTTAGATTGCTGACCGATGTGGTTCTTTCATTGACCTGTTGCGCCAGTTCGGTGCCATCTTCGATCCGCGTTACTGCGCCGACGCCGACCTCAATCAGCGGAAACCGGCAGAGTCTGGCGCAAGCATCGCCATCGTTTTTGTCCAGTGCATCGCAATAGCGTCGCACCTGATTGGTTGCTGTCTCGGCAGCCTGGGCGATAGCTGTTTCGTCGTCACTTCCGTCGTAATAAGTACCAAGCGCAAACCGCGCCTGGATCCCCCACGAATCAGCGGGTTTGGTGACAATATAAGTGACGCGGTTCCACAGGATGGGATCATCGTCTGCATTGTATCGCGTCCACCCGCCCACCAGGTGAACTTTGTTGGGAGATTCGTGCAGCCGGACGGGGTCTCGTCCCCTCGTCAGGACCCAACCCGTCGCTACCCTTGACGTCCAGTCGGCATTATCCGCGTAGTCCCGTGCCGTATCGTAATACATGGTTTTGCCGGCTGAGTCAACGCGGACATGGGGATAGCTCATCACAGCGGCCCAGGCATCTCCATTTTGGGATGCGTCGGCTTCAAAAAAGCCAAAGTAGGCATCTTCCGGGGTATCAAAGTGCGTCTTGTATTCGTTCATCCTGAAAGTTCCTCATCCATAGTGATTGCAAAACGCCCCTGAGGCCCATCGATTCGGCTTACGAGGAGGGATTCCAACTCGATATGCTCCCGCTCCGTCAGTTGACTCGCCAGAGGACTCGCAAGGAATTCTTTGTAAGGACGCGCGGTCTCCATAAAAGGCATGATGTACATGGGAACCACGGACTGAAGCATCGCCGCCCGTTTTTTGTTCGTGCGGTTCACGCCTGCTCGATGCCAGGTTCGGGCATCATAGATGACGTAGCTGCCCGCCGGTGCCTCGACGACATCTGCCTCGGCGCCTGTATAGGGGAGGCCTCTTGCCTGGCGAGATCCTTCCTCCCTGTACGTATTCCCACTCCCCCATTCTGGAGGAGGTCCTTGCCCAAACGTATGCGATCCGAGTTTGAAACAGGTTGCGCCGTTTTCACTCTTAAATTCGGTCACACATAAATTTCGCTGAACGCCAAGAACGAGATTTAGCGCATTGTGCGGTACGATCCGATTGCCATCGGAGGAATTCCTGGCGATCCCCCAGAGGTACGGATAATCCGAATGCCACCCCCCCACGTTGCGTTCACCGTCGTCCGGGGCCACGACGGCGAAACCGGGCCTGTGCGCCAGCCGAATTTCCCGACACTGCATATACTCCCGCATCACCCAGAGGGATACTGGCTCGGTTGCGGCTCTCGACACTTCCACAGACTGCGTGAGGGTCGGCAGGTTTCTGTCTAATTCTTCATGGTCCCACTTGCCAGTGCAACTCACCCTTTGCAGTTCTTCGATCGCGTGGGGAGACAAGATGCTCGGAAGGCAGACCCACCCGTTCTCGCGGATTTGCTGGAGGTATTCGGACGGAAGATGGGCAGGGCCGTGACCCGGCTGAAAACGCCCCGGCACGGACGATTCAGAGCCGTCTTCGCCCAGTGAATTCCCATTCAGGGCGAGATGCACGCCTTCGTCATTCGCGGCAGACACATCGAGTGTCAGGCCCGACACCTCGTGGCGATAGGTATCGCCTTCTTCTTTCCAGATCGCTTTGTCGTCAGCGTGTTCGAAGACGGCTGTCTCGCCTTCCGATGTGCCTAAAAAATCACCCTTTTCGTTTCTCAACAGCGTAAAGTGAGCGGAAGGTTTCTCCACGCGAACGACGCGCTCTTCAAATTTCTGAGTTGGGGGCATGTGGCACTCCTTTGTCGCACAGTTAGCTATTTTGATCTCCCAAACCCCTTGCCTCGGCAACGACTTCCCGCATGCCGTCCCATTCGCTCCAGGGATCGCACAATTTATCGATCGCGACCTGCCAGGGATTATAACCATCGGGATATTCGAGAAACTCGCCTTCCCAACCGCGGTCGGGGTGATCGCTGTCTCCCCGCACTTTTGCACCTCCCGGGCGATGGCGGCGCAGCCGAAAGTAGGCACTGATACGAGGATCTGCACCCAGGTCATTGCGGGTGCCACAATGTGGGATGCCGTGAGCCGTGATAAAGGCATCGCCTTCTTCAACGAGCAAGGGTGTAGGCTCCGGCCACATGAGACCATCGGGCGTGTATTGCGCGCTTTCTCGATAGTGATTAGCGATCCATTCCGGCATGTAATTAATGCCGACCCCCTTATCGCCAACGCGTTTTAAACGCGGCCAATCAGGACCTTCGGGACCGATGACGCCGCCCTGGGCGCGTTGTCGTCGAAAAAACTCAGCTGTGTGATGATGGGCACCGCGGAGGACGGCAAAGTTGCCGTAGCCAAATTTGGATTGGTCGCTCAGGATCACGCCGACGAATGTGGTAAAGCTGCCGAGGGAGAGCGTACAATCCGGGTCCTGAAACAAAGGCGAGCCGTTTATCCCGATCACGCTGGCGCTGCGATCACCAAAGTGCGGTGTTTTGGGCGCGTACCAATCATCCACTTCGTCCGCTTTTTGGGGAATGGGGCCTGTCCACTGGCCGTCCAGATGCGGAAAAAATGCATGATTGGGCACTTCATCGTCCGGCAGGCCGTGGATGCCGATTTCTCTGGTAGGCTCGCGCGGATACAGAATCGGCGCAAAGCCGTTTGTCGGAGGATCAAATGGCCCCATGGTGTTGGTGAGCAATTCGGTTAGCGCCGTTTTGTTGATGAGATCTGTGATGATGTCTTCGCTGCCGACAAAGCGGTTTCTTCTTTTTGGCGCGTCCATCGTACCATTCACAATTTGACCTGCGGTGATATTGACCAGTCGTCGGGCACGGTGGGTCAGTTCTTTGGGTACGATGTTCTTAAGGACAATGTATCCATCCCGGTAGAAAGCGCGTTTTTGCTCAAGGGTGAGTTCGACAGGACCGTTGTGTTTCATAGCTGACCTCTTGGAAAATAGACCGTTGGATTGTCCGCGTCACTCAGATGCTTTCGCTCGTTGCCCCAGTTGTCTGCTGTGCCATTCCAGTATCGGGTGTCGGAAGGCGAGTATGAGAATTTGATCTCGCGCTCCGTCAATGCCTGTCCCATAACCTGTGCTCCTCAAATATAATGTCCCCTCAAAATCCCCTTGGATCTCCTCCGACGGGAACAGTATCAGAAGTTCTCATAAACCAATCCAACACAGACCTTTCCAGATCTGACTTTGTCTCTTGCATACCCGGGTCATCGATTAAATTCTCTAACTCCCGAGGGTCATTTTTGAGATCGTATAATTCGTCCTGACCGGCGGTGCGTCGAATGAGCTTGTGATTCAAACTCCTGATCATCGTCGTACGGCAAACACTTTCGGGCACTTCTTGTTGCAGTTTGCCCTTGGGAAAATAGATACCATCCCTGTTGGGATTACGCCAGTCCCATCGTCCTTCAAACGCATGGGGTTCACAAATCTCATAGCCCCCTTCTGCGAATACCAATCGATCCTTATCTTCCGCTTCACCCCGAAGTTGCGGCACAAAGGACCTGGCGAAATGGGTGTGTGTGGGCGAAAGACCGGTCAGTTCCAAAACAGATGGCATGAGATCGAACATCTCAACCGGACCTTCCACCACATGACCTGCTTTGTTACCGGGTGCTTTTACCAATAGCGGCACTCGTGTCAGCGCATCACTGTAATCACTGGGCCATTTTTCCACCAAACCATAGTCCCCTGCCCAGTCACCGTGATCAGACGAAACAATGAGAACCGTATTTTC
Organism: Candidatus Latescibacterota bacterium; assembly: GCA_022821275.1. Classification (GTDB taxonomy): domain Bacteria; phylum Latescibacterota; class UBA2968; order UBA2968; family UBA2968; genus VXRD01. Next base: position 59,820 of record JAJEDY010000058.1, read on the forward strand.
AAAAAGCCCCTTCTCCTCCATAACAGTCATCAGTTCCCCGAGAAGCCAGTCCGTATAGCTGATCATACCGAGATAAACGGCATTCAATTTCCGAAAGAAATCCTCCGACAATTCATTCAGGCGGCGGTACTTTCTGATGAGCGCGTAAAAATCCGGCTTTTTGTCCAGCCCTGCGGGTCTCAAATCCGGTATATCCTCGGGATCATACATGTCGTAAAAATCGCGGTGGGTGGTATAGCCTGGATGGGGTTGCAAAAGCGGCAAAAACAAAAAGAAGGGATTGTCATCATCTCTGCGATTGTTCAGAAAATCGATCCCCGCTTTGACTTTAATATAATCAGCGACCTCTTCCCTTTCGCAATTCAAAGGCTCAAAATCAAAACTATAGAATTCCTTGTCACCGATTTGCCAGCGATTCTTCCTTTTATCATCTTTGTGTTCGTAATATTCTTTTATGCAGGACAAACTATCTCGCGCGAGTAAATCATTTTTGCCATACCAGTGAATGTCGTATCCCGCTTCATACAGATATTTAAAAAGATGGGGTTCATGGGGTCTTATCAGATGCCACATGGAGCGATGCCCAGCACAATGGGGATAAAGCCCCGTCATCATCGAAACTCTGGAAGGCGTACATTGCGCGTTTTGCACATGGCACTGGTCAAAGCGAACCCCTTCTGCCGCCAGGCGATCGTAATTTGGGGTTTTGATCACTGGATGGCCATAACACGCCAAACTTTCGGCTCGCATTTCGTCTGGTTGAAAAAATATAAAATTCAATGGTTTTTGATTGGCCATAAGATCTAAGGTTTCTCCAAATCAAATGACGATAGGGGATCTGGAATGAGCGCGCAATGCTCGCCCAACCGCTCGCGAATATCCTGCGTCAAAGAGCCTGCAATTTCATATTGAGGCGCGGTGTTTGTACAACTGTATCCCATATGGATCACACGCCTGGGCGATTTTGAAAGGTTTGCACGAGCGCCATGCCAGATATCGCCGTGACAAAAAATGCCCGTTCCAGCCGTACAGGTCGCGTAGATTTCTCCAGCAACTGCCTCTTTGAGATCGTCCAGAATATCTCGGGGCCAGGGTTTTTTATGCGATCCCGGCACAAGGCGAGTCGCACCGTTTTCTTCTGTCATATCATCAAGTGCCCACACCACATTGAGGTATGCAGTACAATTCTTAAAGAACGATCGATCGGCATGGATTGCCTGGATAGGACGCGGATCACCGGGCATGGGATCGTGAAAATTCATGGCCTGCCAGCGCATATCCTCTCCAATCACCAGCCTGGCCATTTCTAATGCAATCGGCTCGATTGCCAGTTCTTCAAAGACGCGGCCTTTACCAATGAGATTGCACAACCTGCGAACGCCCGGAGGGGTCGATCCTTCTGTCCCTGCCTTTTCGCCCTCCAGGTCATATCTCTTTTCCAGGGCCTCTCGCAACGCCGCCAATCGTTGTACAGAGAGCACATTTTCAACGATCAGATAACCGTGTTCTTGAAAAAAATTCCATTGTTGTACAGAAATCATTTCAATCCCCTGAAATCTTATTCGGAAAAATGGACCGTGGGATTGTTCGGATCACTCAAACGCTTCCGCTCGCTGCCCCAGTTGGCTGCGGTGCCGTTCCAGTATCGCGTGTCAGAAGGGGAGTATGAGAAGAGGTATGACCAGCGCGACTTGTCGGTGCTGTTGGGTGGACCGCCATGGACTGTGTATCCGTGATGCACAGTGCAGTCACCCGGCTGGTAATGGAACGGCGGAGAAAGCTCCAGAACAGACGTCAGATTTGGGTATTGCTCGAGCAGGTTGCCCCGGTCATCTTTGAATACCGAGCCAAGCGGTCCTTCGCGATGTGAGCGGCTGACGAATCGCATGGCACTCATCTCTGGTGGCACTTCCACCAGTGCAAGCCAGAACTGGAGCTCGCCCACGCGATCAGAGCCGTGCTCTGACGAGTCCTGATGATAAGTGGCCCCGGCTGCCCCCGGGGGCTTGTGTTGGAGGATGTCGATGCGATAGCGAAGTGGGATATCTACGCCCTTGAGCCGCTTCCTGTTCACGAGTCGCGTTGCGTTCTTTGACATGCGCTCGCTGAACATGAACGAGCGGAACGGCTCGGTCTCTTCCCGCCGCGCCAGGCCGACAGCCCGTCTGGGGGCGCTATTGCGTTTCAACCACTCCTGACCAACGCGCAGGAGTTCCGTTGCGAACTCCGAGTCCACGAGTTGCTTCATCATGACCCACCCGTATTCGTGGTAAAAAGCCACTTCTTCGTCTGTAACCTCCCGAACGATGGATTCGATTTCGCGCTCTGTCAATGCTTGTCCCATAACCTGTGCTCCTTCCGGTGTCGTGTCCCTGAACAGCTTTCCCGCTACCCCCAAAACCCTCAAAATCCTTTGGACGGTGCCAGTCGGTCGTAATAATCGTCCCACATTTCTCACGCAGATACGACCTCAAAGGCCGTTATATTGCGGGTATCCTTGCTGAACTCTACCCCGATCAGGTGGATCGGCTGATCCAGACCCCGGTATTTGTCCGCATATCCCTTCTCTTTTAGTTGCGCCATTGCCGCACCCTCAGACGCCAGTTCCACCACCTTGAACTCGAACAGGTACACATTGTCGTTGAAACGAACCGCCATGTCCAGACGCCCATCACTACCACTGTCCTCCACAACGATGTCGAATCCCACCGACGCGAAGTAGGAGTAGAAGACGCTGGCGTAGTAGCCTTCGTAGTTCGCTATTTCATTATTCGTATGCCACTGGTAGGGAATGCTGGCAAAAAACGCCTTGAACAGGCTTTCCAGATCAGCGAAGTCATTGATCAGTAACAGGTCATACAGGCGGGCGCGATGCTCCGTGCGCTGTGAGGGATCGCCAGTCAGGTGATTTAGCAGGCTCTTGTTCAAACTCTGACGCACTTCTCGATTCGGATAGGACAGGCGATAGTACATATCTCCACCGCGCGGTTCGGTCTGGTGGATGGTTAGATACCCGGTCTGGAACAGCAGGGCTTCGGTGGCGATGTGGTCAACATCAAAAGCCGACAGCAAATCATCACTGCCCAGCATGTTGTCCAGAGCCAGCGCACCGACCCCGCGCGATAGCAGCGTCTCAATCAGAAATGTCGGCGTGCCAGTCTCGAACCAGTAGGCTTCGAAGCTGTGCCTTCTAAACAGCAGCAGGATGTCGAAGGGATTATAGACCTTCTCATCGCCCCGCCAGCTATAGCCATTGTACCAGTTGCGGATTTCATCCCGATCCAGACCCGGCAATTCTGGCGCGAATACCGTGTCGAGGTCCTCTTCTGTGTATCCACAGACGGCGGAATATTGTGGATCAATGGTGATGTCTGTGAGATTGTTGAGGCCAGAGAACAGACTGACCTTGGAGAACTTGCTGACACCCGTGAGGAAGGTGAATTTGATATGGGCATCGCTATCCTTGATGGTCGCGTATAGACCACGCAGAAAATCTCGGTTGGCGCGTGCGACCTCTGGCACCTCAAGTGCGTCCAGAATCGGCTTATCGTATTCATCCACCAGCACCGCTACCGGCTGCCCAGCACGCTCGTGCAATGCCTCAATCAGTGAGGCAAAACGACCCGGTGCTGTCACGGCCTCTGCAACCACTCCAGAGCGTTTTTCAATGGCGGTCAATTGCTCCATCACATTTGCCTGCAAGTAGCCATCCTCTTTGAAATTACCGCTACCAAAGCTCAAGCGCACAACGGGATAGCGAACAGACCAATCCCAGTGGCCGTGGATGTGTAGCCCCTCGAACAGCGGTTCATTGCCCTCAAACAGTTCCTTCAGCGTATCGAGAAACAGGCTTTTACCAAAGCGCCGTGGACGCGATAAAAAGTAGTGCGTGCCTTCGTCCATCAATCGCCGAATGTGAGGCGTTTTATCGACATAGTAACAGTTCTCTTCCCGAATTTTACGGAAGGTCTGAATGCCGATGGGCAGTCTGCGTTTGGTCATGTTATGCACCTTTGTCTTTCGATCTCATCCAAAAGCGATTCTATATTTTTTAACCTCATTGATCGTAGAAGTGGTATCGAATTTGCCAGACGGTGTCTGGCAAATTAGTGATTGTGGGGATTGACCAGATTCTACAGACGCTGTCTGGAGATTTTCGCTGGATTCAGATTCTGCAGACACTGTTTGCGGAATTGACCACGCGAGGTAGAATGCCTTCATCTGCCAAACAGTTCGAACGGAAAATCCACGTCCGAAACGTTCTGTGAGGTCAACATAGCACTGCGTGGTCTGCAAGTTGCGATGACCGAGTAGCTGGCGCACCGTGCCTACGTCCACACCACTGTTCCCCAACTCCGTCGCGGCTATGTGCCGAAGCTGGTGAATTTCGCCTTTGACGCCTGCTGACTGTAGTTATGAGTATGAGGTTTTGCGGACAGAGATGGTGCTGACTACGCGATCTCGGTCTTGTATTTCAGCGGCTTTTAAGCGGTCCATTAACTGGTTGATATCGCCACCACACTCTTGTAGGAGTTTCTGTCTCGTCTGGTGAATTTCTTCAACAATAGGATCGCGTTTCATGGTTCTCCTCCAGGCTGTTCAAGAAGTCCTTCAGGCGTAACAATGGTCGGGGTATGACGCTGTAATTCCGTATTGATATCTCCAAGCCGACGAATGATTGCGCCATTCGCAATATGCGTACAATTCCATGTGACCAGATAATCCAGTTTGTATGCCACAGCGAAAGCAATGTGGGGCAAGTCTGCCTGAGCACGACCTGTCAAACCGAGACGTTGGGCGTAGATATTAACAAGGTTCTGTACTTCATTATTGATTTCTAAGATAGGCAATTCTTCCACGATCACAAGACGGCGTGCGGCTACATCTGGATCACCCATGCGAATTTCTGTCAATACTGCCTCCGAGATATATATGTCGAAATGCTCGCGGGCATCACGCCACCAGTCATGCGTGATTTGCTGGTGAGCAGCGACGATAAGATCACGACTTGGTCGTGCGACAAGGTAGCTGGGAATCGTTGTTTCCAAATAAACGGTCTGCATATATCGCTCGCAATCACCGGATCAGCGTTTTTCTACGCGCGAAGGCATCTAACTCATGTCGAACGGTTTGACTAGTGCATCACGGCGTAAGTCATACGCCATATAAGGGCTGTCACTCCTGCGGAGGCAGGAGTCCAGTCTGGCAAGGTGGCCTATGGATTGCGGCTTTAAGCATGCCGAAATGACAATCGCAAGTAAGATTTGATATGGA
>JAJEDY010000039.1 GCA_022821275.1 Candidatus Latescibacterota bacterium
ATGGTTTTGTTGAAAAAGGCAATGAAGTCCAAGAGCGATTGCTGGAGGTCTTGGACAGAAGTAAAACTCCCTCTTTTGAGTAGGCGTCGCACAAGAATAGAAAACCAGCATTCAATCTGATTGAGCCAAGAGGCGTGTTTAGGGGTATAAACAAAGCGCACCCGGTGGGCTTCGTCGGTGAGGAAGTCGGCACGGGTTTGCATAGATTTAAGAATCCCGGATTTGCCTTTTTCTCCTAAATCGTCTTGAATGTCGCATACATGGGCTACCCATCGGACTAAGGCTTCGGATTTATGGGTATTGAGTTGATCAACAACAAAGATCCACGCGCCTTTTGGGTCTTGTGCACAGGTCTGTTGGATGTGCATCTTAAAATCTTTCTCTGTTCGTGTCCGGGATAAGGTTGGGGCAATCACCTGCCCTGTGGCGACTTCAAAATTGCCAATCATGCAAAAGGCTTAAGATCGGCCTCTTTTTAAAAAACGTCCCACACTACGAACTGAAATGTCCTTTACAATGTCGCGTGCAATAACTTCGAGGCGCAAGACTTGAGGCGTCCAATGGCTGATGGGATACCCACACGCTTTGGGTGCTTCACACGAGATGGCTACGATTTGAGAGACGACCTGTGCCGAATACGTCACGGGTGTCCCTGGACGAGGCGCATCGGATAAGGCGCCTTTATCTTCTTCGGCTTCAATCAATGCGAGGTGTTCCTGGTGAACAAGCCACCGCTTGCGCCAAGTAGAGACTGTCCCTCGGTGGACACTCAGTTGCTCGGTCACCTCCGTTATGCTTCTCCCCTGACTGCTGTGAAGGATGATGCTGGCACGTTTGACATGGTGTTGGTAACTGGTATGGCGACGGACAAGCTCTTCTAAAATGGCGCGCTGGTTCACGCTTATGGGCAAGGCACTCGCTTTTTTATAGTAACCAGGCATGGGATCCTCCAAGAAAAATTTAGAGACACTTTTGAGAGACTCCCAAATATAAACTCACACTATTTATATGTTTATCCTTTTTTGCCAAAATGCACTAGCCATACCAATTTCACTTGCAATTGTCATTGAGGCATGGTTTTGACCACCACGCGCAAACAAAACGAAGTAATCCAGAAGGTTTTAAGCCACTACGCCTAGGAGTGATAGCAATCTGGTAGTACGACTTACGCCACGTAGCACCCACCTGCCTGAACGGCATTTTTTGTCAATGAAAAACCAAAAAGTTGTCTGAACTACAATTGTGAATAAACTCTGGGTAGCTGACATCCCCTATGTGCCCGTCCACGTGGTCGGCTTTTTGATTTGGCTATTAAACATTGTAAAAGTGTATATTCAAACATGGTCATTTTCATGCAAATATATATGTGTGGCAGGTATTCAGGTTGCTAACTCCAACGTCTGAAACATACAGTGTCGGTGGCCAAGATTCACCGTTTTTGGCGAAGGTTTTAACTATTGTTGTCATTTTAAGAGGTACCCGATGGCAAATAAGAAAACGCGAGCTTACAGCGTTCTATTTGAACAAGCTGTCGAAGATGATAAAGGACTACTATTTATTAATCCAACAGATCTCGCTTTCTTCATGACTAAGAAATGGAAAATCCACAGCTCCAACAATTCAGCCAGCTTAGCTTCCTATTTAAATCAGATCCTCTCGCGTGGGGAACGAAGTTGCTCAAGTGAACTTCAAGAGCAGTTGAATAAGGCCATTGATAAACGATTTCAAGAGAGCAAGGCCCAGAATAGCAAATCTCAGAGCGATCTGTGGAAGAAACGCCTTTCCCGTGCGATAGAGGCAGATAATGCTGATTTTACTTTTCCCCATCCACTAAATACCCAACAATTTACGTACGAGCTCTTTGAACGGGCTGAATATGCAGAGGAACAATTTATCATTACGTCGTTTCCACCTGAGTTTGTCCTGACTGAAGATGCGGTAACGCTGCAGAATATCCTGCTACTACGCTTAGGTCTGATCGCCTTTGGAGATGAACAAAAGTCAGATGAGCCAAAGGTGCGCTATACCTTCAACTTTCCGTCTGTGGAGATGGCGAAAAGGTGGTGGTGGGCTTTATACGATGCAGTTGAGGTCCATGCGGAAAGAAATTCCCAAAAGGGGTGCGCTTCTGAAGAGGATAATAGCATTCATCAAAAACTCAAGACTCTGAACGACGAAGATCGTCTGGTTGTGCAGGTCATACAATCGGAGCTATGTGCCTTGCCAATTGTCGCTTTCGACCCGACTGAGGGTAATGCCTCTGCCTATGTGTTTTTTTATTTTGACGAAATAAGAAACGAAGGAGGTAAAGCGGCTCAAAATTCTCTGAGTGTGGCTAAGTTGGACCGCCATGCCTATATGACATGGCGTGAGACAGTGTACCGACCTATCCGGCGTGGTCGAATCGGCGCGGAAAAGATAAAATATTCAGACACTTTTTAAAAACCTGAGTTGATTCTGTGCGGACATGAAAACACACATTACCCAATTCCTCACCCATCTATCGCGGCAGCGGCGATTGTCCGATCATACGTGTGCGGCATATGCGACGGATCTGGATCAGTTCGCCGCTTTTTTGCATGGGCGTCAGATAGATCGCGTGGAACAGATCGATCGGAATGCGGTGCGGGATTTTTTGAGCTTCTTGCACAATAAGGGATTTGGTCGGCGGTCTGTTGCCCGAAAGCTGGCGGCGGTGCGAACATTTTTGAGTTATTTGTGCAATGTGGGCGATTTGGATCGGAATCCAGCATTCGATGTGCGCCCACCCAGGCAGGATAAGATATTGCCCGTTTATCTGGATGTTGATGAGGTTGCCCGCGCGATGTCCCTGCCGTCGCCCAATACGGTATTGGGATTGCGCGATCGGGCGATTTTGGAGTTGTTTTATAGCGCGGGAATTCGGTTGCGCGAGCTTGCGGGACTTAAAATTGAGGCTGTGGATCTGGCAGATAAACTGGTGCGGGTCGTGGGCAAGGGCAATAAGGAGCGCTTGGTTCCTTTTGGGGAACCGGCTCGGGTCGCACTGGTGGCTTATTTGATGCGGCGGGAAGAACTGATTTCTGAACAGACGGTCGATCAACGGCATTTGTTTTTGGCGCGCTCTGGGCGTCCGCTGAGTCCGAGTGGGATTCAAGGGCGCGTTGCCCGGTATCTCAGCAAGGCGACCGGACGCGCTTTGTCCCCCCATGCATTGCGCCACGCCTATGCGACCCATCTGCTGGACGCGGGTGCAGATCTCAATGCGGTGAAGGAATTGCTCGGCCATGCGAGTCTTTCTACCACGCAAGTTTATACGCATGTGAGTGTCGAGCGGTTAAAAAGAGCCTATCGACAAGCACATCCACGGGCGTGAAAGGCAATTAAAAATTAAAAATTAGGAATTGGGAATGAACACAGGACAGACGATAGGTTGCAGAAGGAGTGATCCCCCATCTCATTCCATAGATTTACAGGAACGCGGTATTGACAAAGCACAGGCAGCAAATTTGCGTGAACGCCTTGCGACCTTTGCCGAAGACTGGGAAAGCCCTGAAATGAGTATTTATGACAACTATGACGCAGCCAAATCCAATTAGACATGCCTGTGCTCGCGTCTCGCGTCTTATATCTTGCCTTTTATCGGTGTTTATCGGTGTTCATCTGTGGTTGCATCTTACGACTTACCTTTTTTTCTTTTTAATTTTTTTTGCCTGTGCGCGGCAGATGCCTCCGCCGGGAGGACCGCTCGATAAAACGCCGCCGAGGGTGGTCAATACAGTGCCTGCAGATGATTCTGTGCGAGTCGGGTTGGATACGCCGATTCGCATTCGTTTTTCTGAGGCGATGGATCGCAGGTCGGTCGAGCGGGCATTATTTATTTCGCCACAGGGTGCTGAGGAATTCGATTTCAAGTGGCGTGGGGATGTGCTGGAAGTTCGGTCGTCCGGTGGTTTGCAGGCCGACCGGACGTATCTGATTACGGTGGGGCAGGAGAGCGCGGATGAGTGGCGCAACCGCATGCGGGCTTCTTATAGTTTTGGATTTGCGACGGGGGATCGCTTAAATCGCGGGGAACTCAATGGGCGGGTGTTGAAGTCTAAGGAGGAGAGGGGACAGGTTTTTGTCTGGGCTTATGATCTGTCTGTGGTGACGGCACCCGATCCGGGAAGTGATCGCCCCACGTATGTGACGCAGCCCGATGAAACGGGTGATTTTGTGTTGCCGCGTTTGGGCTCTGGGGATTATCGGATATTTGCTTTTGGCGACCGGAATAATGATCGCACGTATTCATCTGGCGACTTGTTGGCGCTTCCGCCCGGCGATGTGGCGCTTTCAGATGAGGGGCGCGTTCGCCTGGGCGATCTCAAACTCGCGGTGCGCGATACATCAGCACCTGCGCTCGTTGCCGCACGAACGCCCGATCAACAGCATGTTTTGATGCGTTTTGATGAACCTGTGCGCGTTTTGGGCGTTGAAATATCTGGGCTATCGGTGTTGGAGATATATCAAGACCCCGCTGACTCGAGTGGGGTGGGGTTGATTACCGAACCGCAAACGCAGGGTGCGGAATATAAAGCCCGGGTTGATGTCGCAGATCGGTGGGGCAATCGCGATGCCACAGATGTAATGGTGCGAGGCGATGGGACGCGCGATCGGCGTGCGCCAGAGGTGCTGGTACGCATACCAGCGGAGAATGCCGAGCATGTTTTGCCAACGGCTGTGATTCGCATGTTGTTTTCCGATGCGATGCGCGTAGATGCCGTGTCCGACTTCTGGATAGCGTCGGATTCGACGGTTGTTCCCTTGGGGCATTTTGAATGGGTTGTGCCCAATCATCTCGTGTTTATACCGGATAGTCTGTGGACGAGTGGGGAGACGGTGCGGCTTATTGGAAATCGCGAGAGACTCCTGGATATTGGCGGCAATGTTCTTTCTGAACCGATTTCGTTTGTTTTTTCTGTGATGGATACCGCGGCACTGGGGCATATTTCCGGGACGACGTCTTCTCCTGATATGGTGATATGGGTGGAGGGGTTGACGCATGACTTTTTTCGGGAGCAGGTTTTGCAGGATACGACGTTTAGTTTGACAAATTTGCTTCCGGGGACGTATCGCATTTCCGGATATTTAGATCGCGATCACAATGGTCAGTGGATGTCTGGACAGGTCCATCCGTTTGTGCCCGCAGAGCCGTTGATCGTGCAGGCTGATACCGTGGAGGTACGGGCGCGGTGGGAGACGGAGGCCGGAAAGTTGGAATCCAAAATCTGGTGGATGTTGCCATCTGATGAAAAGAGTCCGTGATGTTTTTTTGGAAATATCGAGATCTGTTGCATCAAGTGGGTGTTATTATTGGTCTTCTGATATTGATGTGCGTGGTGTTGTTTTATCAGTTTACATATCGCACGCCCGAAGACGCAGAGCGAGAACGCGCCCGTATTATGTTGCAACGCATTGCGGCTCTACAACACGCATATCGCTCTGAGTATGGCACTTATTTGCCTATCGATGAAAAAAATAATAGTCGTATTTTACAACTCAATAATGCGCCCGGGCGATTTCGCTATCGGGTGACCGTTTCGGAGGATGGCTTTATGGCGTATGCAGAAGCGGATTTTGATCGAGATGGCAAAGCCGAGGTGTGGGTGGTGGATGCAACGGGATCGGACCCGGTACTTAAACACGAGGATTAAATTGTGAAAAAAATATGTGTTATTGGCCTTCTGCTCGCTCTGTGGATTGGTGCGGAAGGGTATGTGATTCTAACAGAGACAAATTCGCGTGGGCGTATTGTGATAAAGCGCTGGTCGCCTTCTCGGGCCGGGGCTGGTATTCCCTTTGTGGTCAATGCCGGGAGTTTTCCCTTTCCCGAGACCGAGGTGGTGCGGATTGCACAACGCGGGTTTAATGACTGGGGCGCGGTGCCATCGGCATTTATTTCATTTGAATATGAAGGTACAGCACAGCTTGAAGCGTCGGGTGGTGATAATCGCAATTTGATTTTTTACGACGCGACGGGAGAGGTTATAGGCGCACCCGAGGGATCGGGCGTCATTGCATTTGCACGGATCAACAATAACGACGACGGTTTGATTACGGATGTGGATATTGTTTTTAATGGACGGGATTGGAAGTTTTCGATAGATGAGAATAATACGCCTGAGGATCTTGTTGATCTTCAGGGTGTGATGACGCATGAAATCGGTCATCTTTTGGGGCTGGATCATAGCCCTCTGGTAGGGGAACCCGTAGATCGTCCTACGATGTATCCCTATAATACGGCCTCGGCGCCGCGTGAGGAGCGTTCTCTGGAACCCGATGATCTCGCCGGGATAACGGCACTGTACCCGGTAGAAGGGCTAACTGGCGGTGTGAGGGGGCAGGTTTTGAGTGCGGATGGACCCGCATTTGGCGTGCATGTGGTGGCTTATCAGGCAGACACTGATGTGTTTGTCGCGAGTTCTCTGTCGGGTTCTGCCGGCGAACAAAAGGGACCCAATGGCGATGGTCGTTATGAAATTCTCGGGTTGCCCCCGGGCGATTATCACATTGCGATTGAGCAACACCATGGCGCAATTTCCGCTGATAATTTTGGCGGTATTTTTCAGACGTTATATGAGGCAAGACTTGACAAAGAGTATTACAAAAATGCGTTTGTGCAGGACAATGCCCAGATTGTGCGCGTTGAAATCGATCGCGTGATAGAAAATATCGACTTCGCGATTGGGCCTTCTGCGCCGGGCGCGCCTTTTGTTCGGGAGACTATTTTTCCAGCGAATACGCCCGATCCCAATGGTCCTTATCGCTTTTCGGCAAGGATCACCGATGATCAGGGGGTGGCAACGGTTGAGTTGCGTTATCGGATCAATGGTGGGGGCGAGCAGGTGCTGCCAATGGTTCCCACGGGTAACGATATTTTTGCCGCTGAACTCGACGGCCAAAATGTGGGGACGAGGGTTGAATATAGAGTGATCGCGCGTGATGGCGATGGCAATGAAACGCCTTCGCCAGCATCTGATTTGCCCATGCTGCAATTCGATGTGATATCGCTTTCTGGATCGCCCGTACTTTTTGTTGCATTGCGAGATGCAGATGCGGTGGCGGCTGTCGATATGGGAACGGGGGAAGAGGTGGCGCGCATTCCCACTGGCGTGGTGCCCTTAAGTGTTTTGATGACGCCGGATGAGCGCTATTTGTTTGTCGCCAATACGGGGGGGGTTATCAGTACTGATGAGAATAGGCTCACGGTTATCGAGACAGCCACGCATCAGGTAGCGGCGGTTATTGAAGTTGATATTGGGCCGCTGGATCTCACGGTGAGCGCGGATGGACAGCTGGTCTATGTCACCAATTCAGAGTCTAAGAGTATTTCGGTTATCGATGTGGCGAGTTTGACGCGGCGCACTCGCATTCGGGTGCCGATTAGCGGAGAGCGCGGTCCTTATGGCGTGGCGATTCACCCGGATGGGAAGCGGCTTTATGTCACAGATATCAATGGCAATCAGGTATTAATTGTCGATACCGCACGCAGAGCGACGATTGGGCGCATTGATGTGATTGAGGACCCCCGATCACTGGTTATATCTGCGGATGGGACGCGGTTGTATGTGTCGGGAGGGGACTTTGGTGACACTGGTGCTGGCGGTATTGCGGTGATTGATACCGAGTCGGAGTCTGTGGTGACAACGATTTTTGTAGATGGTGGGGTATTTCGCCTCGCTTTATCGCCGGATGGTTCGAGGTTATACGGAACCGATCGCGCAAATGCCCAATTGATCGTCGTCGATGTGGCGCAAAATCGCGTTGTGAATACTGTCCAGGTCTTGCCCGAAGGTGAAGAGACGCGCGATTTGTTTGTGTCACGCGACGGGTCGCAAATCTATGTGGCGAACCAGAATTCGAATGAACTGGTTATTTTTGATGCGGAGTCGTTTCAGATTTTGAGAACGCTGAGTTTTGAGGATAGGCCGCGCGGTATAGCGTTGCGTTCTCAGCCGGCTGTGTTTCTGCCTTTGAAGGAGATAGCCAGTAAAGCGGATTTCGATGGCAGTGGAAGGATTGACTTTGGCGATTTTCTCCTGTTTGTCGCTGCGTTTGGTGCCGGTGATTCCGATGCGCGTTTTGATTTAAATGGGGATGGTCAGGTCAATTTCGGCGATTTTATTTTGTTTACCAGTGTTTTCGGAAGAACAGCGTGATATGCGATAATCCTCTAAAAAAAGCTCTGGATTTCCAGGGCTTTTTTTTTCTACCCTTATAAATTGTGGTGTATATTGCAGTGATGTGAAATTTTTTAATTTTTTTACGAGGAGGATGTGATGACATTTGGACAAGGTGATTATGTCTATACGGTGCAGGAAAATTGGTGGACGCTACCCGAAGGCTGGTCGTTTGGGTGGGTACCGGCGGTGGCTGTTGATTCGCAGGACCGCGTTTATGTGTACAGTCGCAGCGAGCATCCGATGGTGGTCTTTGACCGCGAAGGCAATTTTTTGTCTTCCTGGGGCGAAGATGTGTTAAAAGATGCGCATGGCATTTATATCGATGCTGAGGATCACGTCTATTGTGTGGAGCGCAATACGCATTGTTTGCGGAAGTTTAGTTGTGATGGCGAGTTGTTGATGACGGTGGGGACGCCGGATCGGGAAGGCGATGAGGGCGAGCCGTTTCGGTTGCCGACCGATGTGGCATTTGACTCCGAAGGGTTTATGTATGTGTCCGACGGATACGGCAATGCGAGAATGCACAAGTTTACGCCCGATGGCGAGTTGATCAAGTCCTGGGGCGAACCGGGCGCGGGACCGGGGCAATTTGATCTGGTTCATTCTGTGCGGGTCGATAAGGATGACCGTTTGTGGGTGGCAGATCGGAGCAATAATCGCATTCAGTTTTTCGATACTGAGGGCAATTTTCAGGGCGAGTGGACGGGTTTGCACCAACCCGATACGGTTTATATTGATGACGATGATGGTGTGGTTTATATCGCGGAGTTGGAGCAGCGGGTGAGTATCTGGACGGTTGATGGTGAGAAGTTATCCGAGTGGGGGCGCGGGATTGAAAGCGATGTTCCGGGGGAGTTCAAAAAGTGTCCGCACGGTATCTGGCTGGATTCACACGGCGATTTGTACGTGGGAGAAGTGCAGACAGATGGCCGATTGCAGAAGTTTATTCGGCAAAGGTAAGACAGTAATGATTGAGGGTATTGTCACTTATGGTCGGATGATTAAATTCGGTCACAGTATTTTTGCCCTGCCATTCGCGCTTTCGGGCGCGGCATTGGCGGCGGCTGGACACGGGATTTCGTCCGAACAGGTGTTCTGGATTGTGGTGGCGATGGTGGGCGCGAGAAGTGCGGCCATGGGTTTTAATCGGCTTGTGGATCGGAAAATGGATGCGGCCAATCCGCGTACGGCAACTCGCGAGTTGCCGAAAGGTGTTATTTCGGCGGGTGCTGTGAAGGTGTTTGTGTACGTTTTTTCCGCGTTACTCGTTTTTGCGGCCTATAAGTTAAATCCACTGTGTTTGATGCTGTCGCCCGTGGCATTGGGCATTGTGTTTTTTTATTCTTATACGAAGCGTTTTACGTGGGCGACGCAGCTTTTTCTCGGTTTGGCGTTGTCTCTCGCGCCAGTGGGAGCGTGGGTTGCGGTGACTGGACAATTGGATGCGGAGATTTTACTGCTCGGTGGCGCGGTGTTGATGTGGGTCGCGGGATTTGATGTGATTTACGCCTGTCAGGATGCCGAGTTTGATCGGCAGTTTGGGGTGTATTCGATTCCGCAGAAATTTGGGGTTGGTCCCGCATTGTGGATTGCGCGAATATTTCATCTGATTGCTTTTGGTTTGATGGTCGGCGTGGGACAGGTGTTTGAACTGGGGATGATTTATGTGGTTGGCGTGGTGTGCGTGGGCGGTTTGCTGATTTACGAGCACTATTTGGTGAGATACAGGGATTTGTCAAAGGCGGGTATGGCGTCTTTGACGATGAATGGTGTGGTTAGTGTGGTGTATTTTGCGGGGACGCTGGCCGATTTGTTGTTGTAATCCTGGGGGCCTGTTTGCTATGAGACGTATTACGGTTGCGATTACCGGGGCAAGTGGGGCTATTTATGCGTTGCGCACGTTGCGCGCATTGCTGATGCGCGAGGTTGCGGTGGATGTGGTGATATCCGAATTTGGCTGGATGTTGCTGCGAGACGAGGCGGGTTTTGAGGGAAAACAGCGAGATTTTGGTGGTTTTATTCGGGAGCTTTACGGTGTTTCAGTAGATAATATGGCGCTGCATCCACTTAAGGATCTCGCTGCAACGCTGGCGAGTGGTTCGGCGCGGTCAGACGGTATGGTTGTGGTGCCGTGTTCGATGAAAACACTGGCGAGTATAGCACATGGGTTGTCGCGCAATTTGATTGAGCGCGCCGCTGATGTCACTTTGAAAGAGCACCGCAAGCTCATCATTGTGCCGCGGGAGACGCCGATGAATTTGATTCAATTGCGCAATATGGTGTCGGTGGCTGAGGCAGGTGCTGTTGTGGTGCCAGCGATGCCAGCTTTTTATCAAAAGCCGGAGACATTTGATGATTTGGCGGATTTTGTCGTTGGCCGAATTTTGAGTTTATTGGGCATTGAACACGATTTGTATCCGGCGTGGGAAGGGTGATCCGCAGATGACGCAGATGACGCAGAAAAAAAAGAGGGACTGGGGGCTAAAAGCCGACTGCTGACTGCTGGTAGCTTTTTTCCGTGAAGTGTGCCCAGCCTTTCCAGCGGTCAATACCCGTCAGGCACAGGTCAATTTCGTCGCCGACCTCTAAGGGATAACCCGGATAGATGACGGTTTTGAAGGGGTGGTCGAGGAGTTCGACGAGGACACCGCGCATTTTGAGGTGGAGTACAACGGCGCGAAATTCCCGACCGATTTGATTTTCCCATGATTGCAATATCAAATCGCGGGTATGGCGGTGTACCAGATCGTCAATGAGGTCCTGCGTTTCCCACATGCGGTAGCGCAGGATGTTGAGGTCGTCAACCGAGTAAAGAGATTGTCCGGTCTGAAGGTAGTGATCGATCTGGCGTTGCATCACCAGGTCTGTGTATCTGGTTGTGGGTTGGGTGATGGGACAATAATGCGATATGCCATAGCCGTGATGTGTTTCTGGTGTTGTGTTGAGGCCGATGTTCGGGGTCTGGCGGCGAAGTTCGTGGCGGCGTACGACGGGATGGGGAATTTGTATGATGGATTCGATATTTTCAATGGGATCGCGCATTTCGTAAATTGCGGGGATCCCTTTATTTTTGCACCACCGACCAGTAGCTATGCCAGCGAGCAGGGATAGTTCACGGGCAATGTGATGCGCGTGGTTGGGGGATGATTGTTCATCGGGGTCGTGCAGGGCTGTTTGCCGTTTTTTGTGGAGGCGCGTGGATAATTGCGAGAAGAATTTTATGGCGCGGTGCTGCGGGTGAGCGGGGTCGTCCAGTGCTCGATCGACATTTTTAGATGAAAGGTCCGCTTTGTTGATTGCGGCTGTTTGTGTGATACAAAAATCCATGATGCGGCCATCCCGATTCACGCGCCAGAAGATGCTGAGTGCTGGATGCGCTTTGTCGCTTTGGAATTGATCCAGGTCAGGTAACATGGGAATGGGTTGATCGGGAAAGGGGATGTGCGCCATGCGTTCGGCAGCGTCGCGGTCGATGTGTGAATCTTTGGGGATGAGTGCGCCGATATCCGGGATATGTACGCCAAATTCTGCGCCTCTAAAGAGCCTGCGGCGATATGAGAGGGCGATGTCCGGATGATCGGTCGGGCGTATTACAAAGACGGATTGTTTTTGGCGGTTGTCATAAATGGGCGCGAGTGTTTCTGCCTGGCGGATGACGGGGTCTGAAAATGCAGTTGGAACTTCGGCGCGGAGCAAGTCGAGGTTTTGATTGTGGTTCCAGACCTTTTTTTTTATGAGCAGTTCGACTGCGGATTTTTGGCGATTTTTTTTTCTTTTGCAGATTTCAGAGATCAATGCCTGAGCGTGAGTTGCGTGTTGGGATTCGCTGCCCCACAATGCGTATTGTCGAATTTGTTCCAGATAGGTTTGCTGGCGCTGGGTCAGCGTGTGTTCTGCGATGGATTCGGTATTGTTCTCCATGGCGTGGATAAATTCTTCGCGTTCTTCATCCCGATCTTTTCTGCGGCTGTTTTGTCGGTGGCGGAAGTATGCCTGATCAACTGTATAGGGCGAATACGCGTTGGCAGATTGAGGTTGAAAATAAGGACAGGCATCGTGCAGGTGAAGATAGAGGGCGATCCATTGTGTCGCGTCGATTTCTGTATCGTAAAAGAGGTCGGCGATTTCTGAAAGCGGAAGCGGGGTTTCGGATTCAACGGCGATTTCCCAGACGGTCTCGAGGTCTATTTCTCGGCTCAAAGCGCGGGCGGTTGTCGCATAAGTTTTGAGTGGTACGTCGCACGATGAGGCGCCGGTGAGATAGACGAGGTTGGGGTGGTGAAAGCGGAGGTGCCGACCGTCTTCCGATAAGACTGCGATTTCGGAAATTTTGCGGGATAAAACGGCCTGGCATGTTCCTATGAGCAGGCGTTTTCGAAAGCGAAACAGGACGATTTCATCCCGGACAGGCGTGCCGGGTAGTCTGCCTTTTGTAGGGGGCGCATCCTGGGAAATCGGTATTCCATCTTCGTCCAGACGGCCCGTGTAGCGTTCGTCGGGTTGGTTTTTGTGTTCATTGCGGATGATCAGGCCGTAGATGCGTTTGACCAGGCTGGCGTAGAAGTAGAGGTAGCGATTGGAAATTGTGATTTCGCGTTTGGGTTTTTGCATGGGTTTGCCTCGTTTCTATTGCCCATTAGTAAAAAGCCCCGGTGTGTGACCGGGGCTTTTTATGTTTCAGACGATGCCGGATGCTTAACGGTTTCGGTAGGCATCGACAAATCTCAGGAAATCGCCAAATCCAACTTTGCCATCGCCGTCTAAGTCGTATTTGGCTTTGTCAGTACCGAAGGCCTGGGTAAATTCGAGAAAGTCGTTAAAGTCGAGTTTGCCGTCGGCATTAAAGTCAACTTTGGCGAGATCGAGCTTTGGCCTGAGAATGGGTATGTGAGACGTATTGGATGAAAAGATGCTTGAGACCACATCTTGTGATACGTCAAACCAATCGTTGAGCACCGAGGCATAGACATGGCGGAAGTCGTGATCGTAGTGAAAGTCACCGCGCCTATCAACCTGTTCAAAGTTAGGGGCTGGACCTGCAATGCCCGCCTGTACCGATGGGCCAAAGAAGAACATGGGTGCGGATGTGCCGTGATCGGTACCTGCGCTGCCGTTTTCTTTTGTTCGACGACCAAATTCCGAGATGCTCATGCCGAGCACGCGGTCCTGTAACTGGTGTTGCCGCAGGTCCTGTACAAAAGCCGTGACCGCTCCGTTGAGATCTCTCATCAGGTTATTGTGGCGGTTGAGCTGATTGGCGTGCGTATCGTATCCGCCCTGTGAGACCAGAAACACTTTGGATTGTAAACCACCTGCGATCAGTCGCGCGACCAGACTGAGCTGGTTGGCGAGCGAATTATTGGCGGGATATTCAACTCTGTTCGCGCCTTTATTTGCGGCGTCTTTGACCTGTGTGGAGTATTGCAGGGATTCAAAATTGATGCGACGGATAAAGTCGAGTTCATATCCAGCCGGTGTGGGGGTTTGACCGTCTTCGATAATCTGGTTGCCCCGCTCCACGAGATAGACAAATTGCCTGGGGTTGCGCAGTGCAATGCCCATGGCACCATTTTTGCCCAGCAGAGCGAGGGAAAGCACGGGACCGATGTCAACGGCGAGAGGATGTTCTGGCAGGGTGTCCGGGAAGCCCGGTGTCTGGGATTCAAAATAGCGCCCCAGCCAACCGTGGTTCAAAAATTCGTTGGAATTCGATGCGGTCAACCAGATGTCGGTTGAGCGGAAGTGCGACCGGTTGGGATTGGGATAGCCCACCCCCTGCATGATCATCATTTGACCTTCGTCATAGAGTTCTTTGAATCCGGTGAGTTGGGGATGCAGGCCCTGTGTCGGGGTGAGTCTGAGGGCTTCTTGTTTTGTGACGTGGATTTTGGGACGCGCCTGATAATAGGCGTCGTTTTCAAAATTGACCAGGGTGTTGAGGCCGTCATTACCGCCATTTAAGCGAATGATAACGAGCACGCGGTCGGTCTCGCTGAGGGCTGCTGCGGCCAGGGGACCAACAGCTTCGGCGCGCCCATAAGCCCGCGTCATAAAACCGCCGAGTGCAAACCCGGCACCACCGCGGGTCGCATTTTTCATAAAGTCGCGTCTGTTCATAACGAGCTCCTTCTGGAGGCTAACTGGTAGGCCTCAAGTCTAATTCAGTTGATAGTCGGGCAATTCAAAGATGAGTTTGAGAATATTTTTGATGCGTCGGGGTGCTGCAATTGCATCGGGATTCCAGTCATAGACATCGGCACCTTCGAGGAGCGTTTCCAAAAACATTTCGAGGCGATATTCGTCAACCGGAAAGGCCGTCAGACACTCTCCCATGTCGCGAACGAGTTTTTCCGCGTCATAGGGTTCGGGAAATGCCTTGACGAATCCCACAGTATCCGGGTTGATGATGGTGTAAAGGTTGGGATTGCGCGGTTTGGCATCGACAATCTCGTCGGTCATTTTGTGGCGTTCGGGCAATGTTGATGTGCTGATCCACAGGCGATAGCCTGGCCACCCGGCCACATTGGGGGGATCGAGTAGTTTTTGACCGAGGACCTGGGCGATATAAACGAGGTATTCGGAACTAATGCTCCTGCCTCTACCAGCTTTGAAACCGAGGCTGCGCGCTGTGCCAGCGACGAGTTCGACGGGACTCTTGATTTTGGCACCGATGATGGCGGGATCAAAAAAGTGCGCGCTCAAGAGCAATGCCTTCAGAACCGGTTTGATTTCGTAGTTGTTGTCGCGCATGATTTGCGCGAGTTCCGAGACGACGTTTTTGTCTGGATGTTCATAGACAAATTCGCGATAGAGTTTGCCACATATAAATTCGGCTGTGACTTCTTGTTGGAAGATGATGTCGATAATGTCCCGATAATCAAAGTTGCCAGTTTGTCCCATGAAGGTCTTCTGGCCTTTGTCGAATCGGTTCTCTCTAAAAGCGGGTTGCCTGCCTACGACTACCCAACCTGTGAGGGCGCGGGATGCTTCTCCAATGTCGTGTTCTGTATATTGATTGCCCTCGCCCATGGTGAACAATTCCATGAGTTCTCGGGCGTAATTTTCATTGGGCTTGCCCTTTGTGTTGGTGTTGCTATCGAGGTAATAGATCATGGCCGGATCTATTGTGACTTCTTTGACAAGTGTTTTGAAATTGCCGACAGCACGCTTGCGAAACAGGAAATTTTGGAGATACATCCACTGCGGGCGTCTGACATCTATGGCCTGGGTGGCAAAGTGATCGTGCCAGAAGAGCACCATGCGCTCTTGAATTGAGAACCCTTGATTGACGATGAGTTCCATCCACCAGGCGCGGGTCTGGTTAACGCGCTGGCGTTCAATTTTGCGCTGGTCTGATTTGATGGGTCTTTTAAATGGGTCTTCGTTGACCCAACTATCGGGTGGATTGGGTGGCAAAAAGGGCATTTCCAGAAGGCGATCTACAATGGCTTCTGGCGTGCTTTGCACGGCTTCTGCAATTTCTCTCGGCGTTGGGCCAATGAGGGTGCGCCGCAAGAGGTGTGCCGCCCGGTGCTCATCCCAGGGCTGTTCTGCCGAGGGAATATACGGTTCGAGTCCCGTGGATGCATACGCAAGTTTGGGCGCAACGGGAAAATGTTCGCGGTTGGACACGGATGCTCCTCCTCTTGTTCTGAATTTTGGGGAAGTACAGGTATTTTATGGACAATATGACAAATTCGAGCTATTAGTGCAAGTTAATATTTGTAAACACCAGAGCCTCAGGGAGAATATTTTGTGAGGGAGTCGAGTAGGGCTTGTTGCGCCGCCAAATTTCTTTCCGATGCCACGACAATGGTTTCTTGAATTTTGATGCGGGCGTGTTCTATTTGTTCTGCCTGTTCTTCTGGAATGCCCAGGGCGATATTGCGGCGAATTTCGTTTTGCAGGCTATCGCGCAGAGTTTGCAGACGGATGCGTTCTTCGCTCAGTGTTTTTTGGGCTTGTACAACCTTCGTTTTTTGACTTTCGAGAACGGGATTGGTTCCCGAACAGGCAAAGATCAGGATAGTGAAATACAAAAGAATGCGAGACATATTATTTTTGACTGTTGAGATAGTGCTGGATGTGGCGGCGGGCGCGGTAGGTTTTTACGCGGCTGATCCAGCTCTTTTTGGGATGTTGGTTTGGATCGGTGTCAATTTCAACGGTGTCGCCCCAGGTGAGTTTTGAGAACGGATAAGCCCGCACGCCGTTGATACGACCTCCTTTACATTGTAAGCCGAGGTCGGTGTGTACGGCAAAAGCAAAATCGACGACGGTCGCATCTTCGGGCAAAATAAAGGGATCACCTCTGGGTGTGAGCGCGACAATTTCTCGGGTAAAGAGAATGCGTTTGAGTTCAGATATCAGGTGATGAGAGGCGTCGGCGCGGTCGTACCAATCGACAAAATCGTGCAACCAGCGCATGCGCCGTTCTTCGTGCTGTACGTCTCCGCGCAATGCGGCGATGCCAAATTCGCCCAGGCGATGCATTGCAGGGGTTTGGATGTGGAGTTCGTAGCGTTGGTCCCTGTGGTGGACACTGGTATGCAGGGCCTGATAACCATTGCGTTTTGGCAGGGCTATAAAGTCTTTAAAACGCTCCATAACGGGCAGGTAGTGTTCGTGCAAAATGCCCAGAGCCAGATAACACAAATGGCGACGCGAGACGATGACTTCGACTGCGTAGCGATCCTGAATTTGACTGAGGGGACGATGTTGCATTTTGCGGTAAATACTGCTCAAGCTTTTCTGTTGCACGCGCACACTTGTCCGCACGCCATTGGCGTTGAGCAAGTGGCGAATACTGTTCTGGAATTTTATGAGATGCTCGGCCGGCTCTGTTACAAATGTGGTCTGTATCTGATTTGCTATGCGCGGTTCGAGGCAGAAAAGACTGCGGTCTTCAAGCTCGCGGCGGATGCGAGCCATGCCCAATAAGTGCGATAGGGGTGCGTATATATCAATGGTTTCTCGCGCAATGCGTTGTCGTCTGCCGAGTTCTGCAATGCCGTCGAGGCTACGCATGTTGTACATGCGATCAGCCAATTTGAGAATGAGTACGCGCGGGTCTCGTCTGGCGTGGGTGAACAGATGTTGCAAGGTGGCAATGCGCCGCGTTGCTCGGCCGGCTTTTGATCCTTCTACTTTTGTAACGCCACTTACGAGGGTTGCAATGGTTTTGCCAAAGGTGGGTTCAATGTCGTCAAGGGTAAGGGCAGAGTCTTCAACGGCGTCGTGCAATAGTGCCGCTGCCATCATTTCCGCGTCGCGTGCAAAGCCCAATTCAGAAGCCAGAATGAGGGCTACGCCGATGGGATGGGTGATATACGGTTGTCCGGCGTCGCGGTCCTGTCCTTCGTGGCTGGCATTGGCGAAGTGGTAGGCATGTCCGACGAGCGGATGATTGCGCTGGGGGATTTTTACCAGCAATTCCCGCAGAGGCTCGCGTATGGCAATTTGGTATTCGGTATTCACGATGCGTTCGCTTTGTCGAACCAGCTTTTGATGGCTTGTAATAAATGATCTGGAGCTCGAAACGCCCGATGTTGAACTGGCAATGCTTCGAGAAATGCCCGTCCGTAAAAGGTGGATAAAACCCGACTGTCGAAGACGATGACGATGCCTCTGTCGGATTTGTTGCGTATCAGGCGACCAAAACCCTGGCGAAATTTGAGGATGGCTTCGGGGACTGAATAGTGTAAAAATGGATTCTTGCCCTGTTTTTCGAGTTCTTCCATGTGCGCCGCAACGAGGGGCTCAGATGGCACGGCAAAAGGCAGGCGAATAATACCCAGGATTTCGAGGGCTTCGCCGGGAATATCTACCCCTTCCCAGAAACTGTCAGTGCCCAGGAGCATTGCGCGACGGTGGGTCTTAAAGCGGTCGGTAATGCTGCCGCGCGCACCGTCTATCCCCTGTCCCAGGAGCAAAATGCCATCGGACGATAGATCGTTTTTGAGTGCGTCATAAGATTGGTTGAGCATGCTGTAGGACGTAAATAATGCCAGCGTGCCCCGTCCGATTTTTCGTGCCAAATGGCGCAGCAAATCGTCAACGGCTTGTTGAAAATTCGGGGATTTGGGCGATGGTATAAATTGCGGCACGCAGACGAGGGCTTGTAAATTGTAGTCAAAGGGCGAACCCAGACAACGCGTTTGCACGCGCTCATCGGGCATGGTGTCGAGCCCCATGCGTTGAAGAAAATAGATGAGTTTTCCGCGAATGCCCAGAGTGGCCGATGTGAAGACGATGGTGCGCATTTTGTCGTAGAGCGCGTTGTGCAATACTTCGGCGACGTGCAGAGGCGCAGAAAACAGGCGCGTATCACTGCTGTTTTCTCGGGTTGGCAATTCAAACCAGTAAACGCATTGTTCGTCTTCGGGATGGGTCAAGTGGTTGAGGGTTGCGAGCAGGTCGCTGCATTCCTGCGCGCGCCCGTCGAGTTCGTTGACGAGTTCGTCCTGGTTGGGAAAGGTGTCGTCGGGCAAGTCTTTGAGCCAGTCGCACAGATTTTTTAGACTGTTATTGAGTTCTGTACCCGCTTCGACAAAGTTTTCAAGGCTTTCTCCAACCGCTTCAAACGTATTTTCACCCGGGCGATAGCGCTCTTTTGGTGTGTAGTAAAATTTGCGACTGCCCTGTTTGCCGTACAAAAATTCCGTGAGGTTTTGAAAAAAGGTCTGTGCTTTGAGATAGATGTCTTCGGCGGCGTTCACTGCTCGCCCAATGCCTTTGTCAAAGGTGGCGAAGATATTGTCTTTGAGATCGGCTACACCGATCCAGTGGCGCAATGCGGGCAAGGTGCCTGTGCTGTGAAAACCCGGACTGCGCAGTTGATCGGAAAAATTTTTGATTTGCCATATATTGAGTTCGCGTCCCAAATATTGTGCGGCTATTTTTTCGATGTTGTGGGCTTCGTCCAGGATGAGGTCTTCGTATTCGCCCAGCACGGCATTTTCCGAGACGATGTCGGAAAAGAGCAGGGAGTGATTGACAACTACGATATGTGCTTTTTGAGCAGAGCGGCGCACGGTGTTGGCAAAACACTGTCCGTTGGTGCGGCACTTTTGTGAGCGGCAATACCCGGAATCGGAACACACTTTTGCCCACAGGCCAGCATAGCGGCGCATGTCAAAGCCATTGTTTTCAGAAATGTCGCCGGTTTGCGTTTGTTCTGCCCATATAACGAGGGATAAGGCGCCTTCGCGCTCGTCTTCGGTAAAGAAGGTGTCGATATTGGCAAGTGCTGCGTGCCATCGATTGAGGCATATATAGTTGTTGCGGCCTTTGAGCAGGACATAGCTGAAGGGTACACTCAGGGTGCGTTCGAGGTGAGGCAGGTCTTTGAAGAATAATTGTTCCTGGAGATTTTTGGTGTTGGTGGAAACAATGACGCGGCGGCCATTTTGTACGGCGTGGTGAATGGCCGGGGTGAGATAGGCCATGGATTTGCCCACGCCTGTGCCCGCTTCGGCGACGAGGAGGTGGCTGT
Source organism: Candidatus Latescibacterota bacterium (assembly GCA_022821275.1). Lineage (GTDB taxonomy): Bacteria > Latescibacterota > UBA2968 > UBA2968 > UBA2968 > VXRD01. The sequence goes on from JAJEDY010000039.1 coordinate 19,699, forward strand.
TGTTAAAGGCATCGGCAATGGCGCGTACCATTTCAATTTGTTCGGTGCGAACTTCATAGCCTTCGGTTTGCTGGTCGAATGTGCCGCCGGATTCAAACAGGGTGCAGAGCATGTCGGTATCGAGAGGCGCGTGGTCCTCTGTTTCCGTTCGGGGTTCTTCGCCGCCTATGTTGGATAGGGGGAGGCCGTCTGCCCCGCCACCGCGAATGCGGCTCATAAATTCGCTTTTGGCTGCTTCATTTCCCAGATCGACAAAGATGTTGAGCAAGGGGCTATTTGTGCCTTGTAAAAGGCGCAGTATTTGTTGTTTGGTCTGAAATGAGGTTTCGCGCAAGATTTCGATGATACCCGGGTATATGCCTGCGAGTTGCTCGGCATCGCAGAGTGCTTTGTGCGTTGCTCGGGATTTGACTTCAAAATAGTCCGCGAGTGTGTTCGCCCGATGATCGGATAGATTGGGCAGGGCAACGCGGGCGAGGTCGCGGACGCTGTGTATGTTGTTGCCAAAGGGCAGACCAGAGGCTTCAGATAAGAAGCGCGTTTCAAATCGACCCTGGTGTACGATTAGGGGATGGTCACTGGCAAAGGTCATGAAGTTTTCGATTGCCGCGTCGATGCGGGGGGCGTTTCTCACGTCTTTGAATGCTATGCCCGTCAGGCGCGTTGTTTCTTCGGGAACTCCCATTTTCGGGCGTACATAAGTTTGAAAGCGTTCGACAATTTCACCGTCTTTAATTTTGACAGCACCGATTTCGATTATTTCGGCTTCTTTTGGGTTCAGGCCCGTGGTTTCGAGGTCGAGGGCTATGTAGGTGTGGAGAATGGACATGGAGAGAGGCAAAAAACCTTATGTGTTGACTCTTTGAGTTCAGTGCGGTATCATAAATGCCGACCGGTTTTGATTTTCCGATCGGCTTTCGATAGCGTTTTGACTTGGGGTAACATACACTACAAAGCCCTGAATTTCAAGGGTTATTGTGGAGGTGATATGAAAGCGTCTGTTTATCTGGGTCCCGAGTGGGTTGAATTGCGCGATATTGCGGAACCCAAATTGGGTGATGATGAGGTGCTCATCAAGGTGGCGCGGGCGGGTTTGTGCGGTACGGATTTGCATGTTTATCAGGGGCACATGGATCAACGGGTGCAAATTCCTCTGGTGATGGGACACGAGATGTGCGGTGAGATTGTAGAGGTTCCAAAAGATGCCGAGTTCAAAGTGGGCGATCGCGTGGTGGTTGAACCCACGGTGGCATGTGGTGCGTGTGCAGCTTGCCGTCGGGGACATCGACATATTTGTCAGAATCTGAATTTTTTGGGTATTGACTCTGCGGGTGCATTTCAGGCTTTTTGGAATGCACCACTCGATCGTTTACACCGCGTACCCGATGCACTGGACGACGATGCTGGCGCGCTTATTGAACCGCTTGCGGTCGCTGTTCACGATGTTCGGCGTGCAAAAGTGGAATTGGGCGATCGCGCGGTTGTGATTGGCGGCGGCCCTATTGGGATGCTGGTTGCTATGGCGGCGCGATTGGATGGGGCCGAGGTGGTGGTTTCCGAAGTGAATCCCTTTCGTTTGGCAAAGGCGAGGGCATTGGGCTTTGAGATTGTGAATCCATTGGAAACAGATCTTCTCGCATATACAGAAGAATGGACCGGGGGCACGGGCGCAGATCTCGTGTTTGAAGTCAGTGGCAGTGCGCCCGGCGCAAAGGTTATGACGGAGTTGGCACGGGTTCGCGGAACTATTGTGCTGGTTGGGGTTCACGCTGAACCGCCGCCTGTGGATTTACAGCGGTTTTTTTGGCGAGAATTGCATCTGGTGGGGTGTCGCGTGTACGAACCCATAGATTTTGAGCGGGCAATTCGATTGGCGGCATCTGGCGCGGTCGATGTAAAAGCTTTGATTACGGATACGCTACCGCTGGATGATGCGGCAAAGGGATTTGAACAGATGGTGGCAGGTGGCGAGGTGATGAAGGTGCTATTAGACTGTCAGGCGTGATAGGGGTTATTATGGGAATTTTTGATAAGTTTGATTTGAGTGGTAAGACGGCACTGGTGACGGGATGTCGGCGCGGTATTGGTCGCGCTTTTGCCCAGGGATTGGCCGAGGCAGGTGCCGATATTGTGGGGGTGAGTGCATCGCTGGCGTCGGACAGTGAGGTGGAGGGGGATGTTACCGGACTGGGCCGCAGTTTTCGCCCTTATGCATGTGATTTTTCCAATCGAGATGCTTTGCGGGCTTTTATCGCACAGGTGAAAGCAGATGTCGCTCAGATCGATATATTGGTGAATAATGCGGGGACTATTTTGCGGGAACCAGCAGCGGATCATCCCGATGAATACTGGGATAGAGTGATTGAGGTGAATTTGAATGCACAATTTGTTCTCGCGCGCGAGTTTGGCAAAGAGATGGTGGCGCGCGGGCATGGCAAAATCGTTTTTACAGCGTCTTTGTTGAGTTTTCAGGGGGGTATTACGGTGCCGGGGTACGCCGCTGCCAAAGGGGGTATTGCGACTTTGACCATGGCGCTGTCAAATGAGTGGGCGAGCAAGGGGGTAAATGTCAATGCTATTGCGCCGGGTTATATTGCAACGGATAATACCGAGGCTCTGCGCAATGATTCTGTCCGTTCCGAGCAAATTTTGACGCGCATCCCGCAGGGGCGATGGGGGCAGCCGGATGATTTGAAAGGCGCGTGTGTGTTTTTGTGTTCGGATGCAGCCAATTATGTCAATGGTGCGATTTTGACTGTGGATGGCGGATGGATGGGGCGGTGATTAAATAATATTTTACATGGAGGTTCGATATGGAATACAGGCCGTTTGGAAAGACCGGGTTGGATGTTTCGGCGATTGGCTTTGGGTGCTGGGAACTCGGTGGGAGTTATGGTTATTTTGATGAAGGCGAAGTGATTGCGGGTATTCACAAGGCATTGGATTTGGGGATTAATTGCTTCGATACAGCCGAAGGCTATGGGAAGGGAAAATCAGAGGCTCTGCTCGCGCGAGGTCTGGGGAATCGACGCAAGGATGTAATTGTGGTGACGAAAGTAGGTATTGGATATACAGATTCGGGGCGGGAGAAGGGGCGCGACAGTCGCAGAGATCGGATTATGGCGTCGGTCGAGAATAGTTTGCAGTTTTTGAATACGGATTATATCGATGTTTATTTGATTCACTGGCCGGATCGGCACACGCCTTTTGAAGAGCCAATGCAAACGCTGGAAGATTTGATTCAGCAGGGCAAGGTGCGCTTTGGAGGCGTGTCGAATTTTAAGGCTGAGGAAATCGATGCGTGCATGAAAACGCGGCGGGTAGATGTGGGGCAATACGGCTATCACATGTTTGATCGGCGTATGGAGAGGGATGTTTTTCCATATTGCGAAGCGCATGGTATTGGGATGATGGGATATGGATCTCTGGCGCACGGGTTGCTCGCCGGGGCATTTGATGATAATACGACATTCGACGCACAAGATTGGCGCTCTAAGGGTGGGTTGTTTAATATGCCTTTGTTCACTGAGGAGAATTTTCCGCGCAATTTGAAGGTGGTGGAAGCGTTAAAACAGATGGCAGCGGATCGCGGCACAGCGGTGCATCACCTCGCGCTGGCGTGGGTGTTGTCCAATCCCGTGATCAGTACTGCATTGGTTGGCGTGCGTAAACCCGAGGAGGTGGTGTCGAATATGGGAGCATTAGAGTTGACGCTGTCCGAAGACGATAAGTGTGCTATTGATGCGATATTTGAGCATTACGGGGTGGATACGCGACCGGATATTTGGGTGGAATAAGCCGAAGAGATGAAAAAAATAGGGAATTGGCAATCTATACTTGACAAATCAAAGCATGCTGGACTATAATTGGGGTATGTTACGCGATACAGCCTTCAATCTGGTGGTTGGGAATATGGGTTGGAGGTCGAGATACATCCATTTTCACAAAGGGAGAGAATTATGTCGCAAGCTGTAACAAAACGATGGAGCAAAGCCCAGATTGTGAGCGCGATCGCAGAAAGCACCGGTCTGAGCAAAAAAGATGTGGGTAGCGTTCTCGATGGGCTGGACAGTGCCATTGAAAGCCATATCACAACAGGTTCTGTCGGTGAATTTGTGTTGCCCGGTCTGCTCAAAATCAAAAGGGTCGAAAAACCAGCTCGCGCAGAACGAGAGGGCGTCAATCCTTTTACTGGCGAAAAAATAACAATTGCAGCCAAACCCGCTTCGCAGGGTGTGAGAATTTCAGCTCTCAAAAAACTGAAAGACATGGTTTAGCCATCGCCGTATTTAGGGAACTAACGGCAAGCCCAGCCTTTTAAGGTTGGGCTTTTTTATGTTTATAACTCATTGTGGGGATATTTTGAGAGACTGGACAAAATGCCGCGAAATGATTACTTTCAAAGTTGCAACCAAAAAGCGATAATCCAATCGCCAAGGAGGCAAAATGCGGCGGTATATTATGGGCGTATTGTTGATTGTATTTGGGGTCTTATCGGGTCTGGTCGATACAACTGAGGCAGTTGAGGTCGTTCTCAAATCGGGCCGCGTTGTGCGGGGCGAGTTGATTCGAGAGACCGCGACTTCTATTACGCTTCAGCTTTCTTCCAGCCAGATTGAAATTTCCAAGTTGAGTATCAAGACGATTGATGGACGTTCTCCTTTTGAACGGCCCAGGTCCCGGGTGGCCGCGTCTTCCGATAGTACAGGTAAGATGGAGGTGCAAATTCCCGCAGGCCATTTTCTCATGGGAGATACTCGAGATAAAAACGCGCCTGTACACAAGGTTTATCTCAATGCGTACTGGGTCGATACACGCGAAGTAACCAATGCCCAGTACCGAGAATTTGTGACGAGCACGGGACATGCGGCTCCCCGGTATTGGAGCGAGGCCAAATACAATAATCCCAACCAACCCGTTGTGGGGGTTTCGTGGCACGACGCCAATGCCTATTGTTCCTGGAAGGGTAAACGACTGCCCACTGAAGCAGAGTGGGAACGCGCAGCACGAGGGGCACAAAGCCGTCTTTACCCCTGGGGCGACCGCTTTGATGTCACGCGAGCAAATACCCGGGAAACTCGAAATAGGCGTCCACTACCTGTGGGGACCTTTCCCGAGGGTGCTACCAGTGAAGGCTTGCTCGATATGTCGGGCAATGTTTGGGAGTGGTGTAGGGATTGGTTTGACGACGGATATTATCGCGTCTCTCCTCTCAATAATCCCACGGGACCAGAGGCTGGGAAAAAGCGCGTTATAAGGGGCGGGGGCTGGAGTGCCCCTCATATTCACATGGCCCGGCGGCGGGGTGAAAAGCCCGATAAAACCTATCCTTCTCTGGGCTTTCGATGCGCGAGATCAGATACTGAGACACAGGCAAAACAGTGAGATGAAATTAAAAAAGCCGCTGATCAGCGGCTTTTTTGTTTGTGAACTTTTACAAAACCATTACAGGTCGAGGTCGTCCAAACCCTCCAGTTCATCCAATACTTCGTCTTCGCCTACTATGGTATCCGACTCTCGAATCACTACCAGAATAGAAGCTTGGGGCACAATGAGATATTTCTCGCCTTCAAAAGAGATCTCCATCGCGGCTTTTTGCAAAAATAAAGCAAAATCTCCTTCCTCAACTTGCAGGGGCAAATACCGCGGTTCTTTTGGAGAATTGCGCCAGGGTTCATCGTCTTCGGGCGTTTCTGGCAGTGGCAGACCGGGGCCTGTGGCCATAATGCGACCGCTCTGTATTTCCTCTTTTTCGACCACGGTTTGAGGCAAATAAAGCCCTACTTTGGTTCGCTCTTCCAAATCTTCTCGCTTGACCAAAACGCGGTCGCCAATAACGACGAGTTCTTTGTTTCCTATTTGCATTGCATTTTCTCTCTCAATGGTTCTTGTGCATAAACAATTGTTTGTCAAACTTAAAAAATTGTACCGTAAGTGTCAACTATTTAGAGGCAGAACAACTGGCTAATAAAATCTTGACAAATGTATGGATAAGGCATACTATTTATCACCGTGTTGTGAATACTTTATCAATTATGGAGCCGTTCCATGTTGTTTTTTGTGCCAACAATGCAAATGCCGATGCCCGTCGTTGTACGGGCTACACGCGTTGTACATTTCCATTGTGAGCAGGAGCATGGATAGCGGATCATTTTAGTCGTTTGCAATAAAAAAAAGCCGTTGGAATGTTCCGTTCCAGCGGCTTTTCATATGAGAGGCGATATTGGACCAGGTGATTGGACAAGGGCGAGCGGTTCGGTTTCTGACCGAATTGATTGAAAGAGATCGCGTTCCGCACGCGTTGTTGTTTTTGGGCACTTCTGGCACGGGTGCATTGGCGGCGGCATTGAATTTTGTGCAGGCATTGCATTGTCGGGAAGATGGTGCGGTGGCCTGTGGGCATTGTGCCGCCTGTCACAAGGTGACGAATCTCAATCATCCGGATAGTATGATGCTCTTTCCTTTTGCTCGGGGTGTGAAAGAGGAAGATAGGCAGGCTGCACTGCTGCAGGTGTGGCAATCGCCTTATTACTATCCTTTGCCCGACAAGAATACGGGGATCCTCATTGATGACGTTCGGCAGATGCAGCGGCAGTTTGCGCATAGCACTTTTGCAGGGGGCTGGCGCACGACCCTTATTTTACATGCGGATCAAATGCGCGCAGAGGCGGCCAACGCGATGTTGAAAATCCTGGAGGAGCCACCTGTTCGGTCGCTGATAATTTTGATTGCATCTCAGGGCGATGCGTTGTTGCCCACTATTGTGTCGCGGTGTCAGTTTGTGAAATTTTCCGCGCTTTCGCCACCTGATATCAGTGTCGGATTGGTGGCGAAGGGCGTTGATGAAACAACGGCAGATTTTATTGCACGCACGTGTGGCGGCGACTTTCGCCGGGCATTGGATATGACCGACGGTCATGTCGCAGAGAGGCAAGACCGATCTTTTAAATTTTTGGAAGCTTTGCTGTGGGAGGAAGACGAGCGCACGTTTGAAGCACTGGCAAAACTCGACCGACGAGAGGCATTGGATATTTTGGCAGGTGCAGAAATCTGGCTCAGGGACGCGCTGTTGTTGCAATGTGGTCGGGGCGATCATATAGCCAATGCCACACAGGAGGATAATGTCGGGCGATTGGCGGGGGCTTTTGATCTGGACCAAATCGCCGTAGCGATAAAAAAGATCGAATCCCTGAGAGAGATGAATCAACGCAATGTGAATATGAATCTGGGCTTGATTTCGCTCTGGCGACAGATCAGGTCTTTTTGAGTGGGCATAGAAAAATGGGCACATTTTATATTACAACACCGATTTATTACGTCAATGATGAACCTCATATCGGGCATGCGTACACGACGATTATGGCCGATGTGTTGTCGCGTTTTCATCGCCTAACTGGCGATGATGTGTTGTTTTTGACGGGTACGGATGAGCACGGACAGAAAGTGGATGAGGCGGCGAAAGAGCGCAATTTGTCGCCTCTGGCACACGCGGATGAAATGGTGGTGCGGTTTCAGGCGTTGTGGGATGTTTTAAATATTTCTCATGATGATTTTATTCGCACTACCGAAGCGCGGCACAAGCGCGTTGTATCCGAGATTTTGCAACGCCTTTACGATGCGGGCGAGATTTATTCGGATAATTACGAGGGGTGGTATTGTATTCCGGATGAGCGATTCTGGACGGAGAAGGATTTGGTTGATGGGAATTGTCCGGATTGCGGGCGGCCGACGGTGAAGATTTCGGAGAAGAATTACTTTTTCAGGATGAGCAAATACCAGGACTGGCTGATTGAGTATATCGAGACACATCCCAATTTTATTCGACCGGAAAAGCGGCGCAACGAGATCCTCGGATTTTTGCGCCAGCCGCTGGGCGATCTGTGTATTTCTCGCCCCAAAGAGCGTTTGGAATGGGGGATTCCGCTTCCTTTTGATGAAGATTATGTCTGTTATGTTTGGTTTGATGCGCTGATCAATTATATCACGGCACCGGGCTATCTCGCCGATGACGCGCGTTTTGAGCACTGGTGGCCCGCGTCTTGCCATCTGATTGGCAAGGATATTTTGACTACGCACTGCGTGTATTGGCCCACGATGCTCAAGGCGATGGATGTGCCATTGCCGGAAACGGTTATGGGACATGGTTTCTGGCTCGTGGATGAGACAAAGATGGGAAAGTCGCTGGGCAATGCGATTCGACCGCTGGATTTGGCGGATAAATACGGCGTGGATGCGTTTCGATATTTTTTGGTGCGCGATATGACGCTGGGGCAAGATAGCGATTTTAGCGAAGAGGCTTTTGTGCAGCGCTATAATACTGAGTTGGCGAATGAGTTGGGTAATTTGCTGAATCGCTCGGTGGTGATGGCTGCGCGATATCTGGATGGGGTTATACCTGCTGTTGATGGCAACCACGCGGCGCTCGACGCTTTGAAGGTGCAGACGGATGAGACGCTCAATGCGGTGGGCAAAGCTATTGATGCGATGAATCCCAATGCGGTGCTGGATGCGATTTGGCGTTTGGTGCGGGAGGCCAACCGATTTGTCGAGGTGCAGGCGCCGTGGCATTTGGTGAAGGACGCAGGTAAAAGGGCTGAGCTTGAGGTGACGATTTACGCACTGCTGGAGACGATGCGGCAATTGGCCGTGTTGCTATTTCCCGTGATTCCTTCAAAGTCGTGTGAGATTTGGCGGCAACTCGGCGCAAAGGGTTCGCCGGAAGATGTTCATTTAGATGACTTAAAAATATGGGGAGGCCTGGACGCCAATTTGAAGGTTGCACCCGGCGATCCGGTGTTCCCGCGTATTGAGGAGGTCGATGTGGCAGAAGAAAAAACAGAAGATTTGATTTCTTTTTCAGAGTTTCAGAAGCTCAAGTTGCGCGTTGCAAAAATTGACGCAGCCGAGCGCGTGAAGGGGGCAGATCGCTTGTTGCAGTTACAAATTAGTTTGGGAAATGAGCAGCGCCAGATCGTCGCTGGGATTGCCGAGTTTTACGAACCAGAGGTGCTCGTTGGACAGCAGATTGTGGTGGTTGCCAATCTGGAGCCAGCAACTATTCGCGGTGTCGAATCCCAGGGTATGCTGCTGGCCGCTTCCGATGATAACGGCCTCACACTCGTAACGCCAGATGGCGAGATTGGCGTTGGGGCCGAGGTCAATTGAGGAGCAGTTAGAGGTTACAATTCGCCTTTACAGGATTTCTACATGCTTGTCGATTCTCACGCTCATTTGATGTTTCCACAGTTTAGAAAGGATCTGGATGATCTGCTCGCCCGGGCGAGGACTGCGGGAGTGGGGCAGATCGTGAATGTGGGGACAAATTTGGATACGAGTCGTGCGGCTATTGCCCTTGCTGAGGCGCGGGATGATGTGTTTGCTTCGGCGGGATTTCATCCGTCGGATTCTGCAAAGGCGGATGAGTCGGCTTTGAAAAAGTTGCCCAATCTCTTGAAGCATCACAGGATTGTTGCGGTTGGCGAGACGGGGTTGGATTTTTATCGCGATTACGCGCCGCGCAAGGTTCAGGAACGGGCGTTTCGGGCACATATTCGTCTGGCGAGAGAGATGGATCTGCCGCTGATTATTCACAGCCGGGGTGCTGAGACGCGGGTGTTAGACGTGTTGGAGGAAGAGGGCGGATCGGAAGTGGGCGGTGTGATGCACTGTTTTGGGGGAGATGTCGAAGGAGCCAAGCGCGCGGTTGATCTCAATTTTTATCTGGGTTTTGGCGGTATTGTTACTTTCAAAAATTCGGGTGCGTTGAAGGTCGCATTGGATGTGCCCGCTGAGCGATTGCTTTTGGAAACGGATTGTCCTTTTCTGGCACCGGCGCCAAAACGAGGCAAGCGCAATGAGCCGGCTTATGTGCGCTATGTCGCCGAGTGTCTGGCCGATGCGGGATGCCGGGATATTGGAGATGTGTGTCGGCAGACGACGCAAAATGCTCAGACTTTGTTTGGGTTGCTATCGTGAAAACAAAGACGCGGCTGGGCCAGCATTTTCTCATAGATGGCGCATCTATCGGGCGAATCGTAGAGGCTGCACAGGTTGAGAAAGAGGATCTGGTTGTAGAGATAGGTCCCGGACGAGGTGCGTTGACGGGCCTTTTGGTTGAGCGGGCTGATCGGGTGGTTGCTATTGAGATTGATGGAGAATTGTGTGATCTGCTTTCTGATCGGTTTGGTTCGCGGTTAAAAATTGTATCAGATGATGTGCGTCAGGTCAATTTGCCCGCGCTTGTTGAAACGTCAAAAAGTGAAAAGGCGATTTTGGTGGGCAATTTGCCCTATCATATTACGGGCGCGCTCATCAGGCAAATTACGGATGCTCGAAGGGTTTGGAAACGCGCTGTGATTACAGTGCAGCGCGAGGTGGGGCAACGCATGATCGCACAGCCGGGTAGCAAAATATATGGCGTGTTATCGATTGTTACACAGGTGCGATGTGTCGCAAAACGGTTGTTTGACCTGCCTCCAGTGCATTTTTATCCGCGGCCCAAAGTGCATTCTTCTGTGTTGATGCTGGATTTTGAAGCAAATTCTGCTTATGATATTGCAGATGAAAGGCGTTTGTTTGGCGTGGTGCGCGCTGCATTTCAGCAGCGGAGAAAAATGGTGCGCAATGCGCTATCTGGTGTGGTAGATGATGAGATTTTGATGGAGGCGAATATCGATGGTCGCGCGCGTCCCGAAACCATATCGATAGATGGATTTGAACGGATTTGCCGCGCGTTGGCTGTGCGATAGTTTTTTAGAAAGGGATTTCTTATGCCCATTCCAAAGTCAGACAAAATCTGGTTTAATGGGAATTTTGTGGGTTGGGACGATGCCAAAATTCACGTGCTGTCCCATGTGGTGCATTACGGTTCGAGTGTTTTTGAAGGGATACGGTGTTATCATACCGCAAGGGGACCGGCGTGTTTCAGGCTTCGAGATCATGTGAAAAGGCTTTACGATTCGGCCAAAATTTATCGCATGGAAATTCCCTATACGCAAGATGAACTGGAAGCGGCTATTTTGGAGACGATTCGCATTAATAACTTGCAAGCGTGTTATATCAGGCCCGTGGTTTTTCGGGGTTTTGGCGAATTGGCCGTCAATCCAATGCCATGCCCGGTTGAGGTGGTGATCGCGGTGTGGGAATGGGGTAAATACCTGGGTCCAGAAGCTCTGGAAAAAGGCGTGTCGGTTCGGTTTGCGTCGTGGAATCGCCTAGCACCCAATACCATGCCTTCGCTTGCTAAGGTGGCGGCAAATTATATGAACGCACAACTGATTAAAATGGAGGCGATGGCCGATGGATATGCCGAGGGCATTGCCCTGGATACCCAGGGTTATGTGAGCGAGGGTAGCGGCGAGAATATTTTTATGGCGAAGAATGGGCAGATTTACACGCCTTCTACCGGGTCGTCTATTTTGCCCGGTATTACGCGACATTCGGTTATTACACTTGCCCGGGAGTTGGGACATACAGTGACGGCGCGGCCGATTCCAAGGGAGTCGCTGTACATTGCCGATGAGGTTTTTTTTACAGGTAGTGCGGCAGAGATCACGCCTATTACGACTATTGACCATATTAATATCGGTTGTGGTTCTCGAGGCGAGATCACAAAGAAGCTGCAGGACGCCTTTTTTGCGGTTGTGGAAGGGCGTGCGGAAGATAAATGGGGCTGGTTGACGTATGTTTGATGAAGATCGTTTTTTGGACTGGTTGCTATGAAAAATAAAAAAATTGCTGTTATTGGTGCAGGCAATATGGGGGGCGCGCTGATGGCCGGTTGGATTCGGTCGGGAGAGATTGCGCCTGAAAATATCACGGCGGTGGATCTGATTGCTGAGGTGTTGGATCAGAGAAAGCGCGAGTTGGGCGTGCAGGTTGCAGAAGATGCGCGCGATGTGGTGGGCCATCAGGATATTGTGGTGTTGGGTGTGAAGCCCCAGTTCTGGAAGCAAACCGTTGTGGGATTTCGGGATTTGTTGCGCAGTGATCAGGTGATTATTTCCTTCATGGCGGGTGTGCGCATTGCGGCGTTGGAAGCGGAATTAGGTTCGCTGCCCGTCATTCGCGTGATGCCCAATGTGCTGGCACTGGTCGGTGCTGCGGGTTCAGGGGTATGTGCTGGCACGCATGCAGGTGAAGATCAGTTGGGTCTGGCGCTGTCTCTGTTCAACGCGGTTGGCGCGGCAGTCGTTGTTTCAGAATCACAGATGGATGCGGTAACCGGACTTGCGGGCAGTGGGCCTGCATATGTGTACGCGGTAATCGATGCGCTGGCAGATGGGGGGGTGCGGTCTGGTTTGTCAAAAGATATGGCGTTGACACTGGCGACCCAGACTGTGCTTGGGGCTGCGCGTATGGTTGCCGAGAGCGGCGAACATCCGGCAGTTTTGAAAGATCGGGTGACGTCGGCGGGCGGAACGACTATTGCGGGTTTGCACGCGCTGGAGCAGGGCGGTTTGCGCGCCGCTTTGATGGATGCTGTTTTGGCTGCGACAGAGCGGTCGAGTGCACTGGGGGAATGAGATGATTGCAGTTGTCAATTACGGGATGGGGAATTTGCGAAGTGTTCAAAAGGCGTTTGAACACGTTGGGGCAAAGGCTGTCATTGTCGATAGGCCAGAGGATATCGATGCCGCCGACCGCGTTGTGCTACCAGGTGTGGGGGCGTTTGGCGATGCGATGAACAATCTGAAAACAGAGGGATTGATTGCGCCCATTGTAAGGGCTATTTCAGAAGGCCGACCTTTTTTGGGTATTTGTTTGGGGTTGCAATTGATGTTTGCCGAGAGTGAAGAAATGGGACAGCACAGGGGATTGGACATTTTGCCGGGAAAAGTGAAGCGTTTTCCCGAAGGGCAGCGGGTTCCTCAGATTGGGTGGAATGAGGTGCGAATTCAGCGCGAGACAGCACTTTTAGATGGCGTACCCGATAGGTCTTATTTTTATTTTGTCCATTCTTTTTTTGTGGCGTCTGAGCGCGATGAAGATGTGGTCGGGGTGACGGATTACGGAATTGATTATGCGTCAATTGCCGGAAATGATCGGGCTTTTGGCGTGCAGTTTCATCCCGAGAAAAGTCAGGATGCGGGCTTGAAAATCTTGAAGAATTTTGCGGAGAAGGTGTAGGATGTTGGCCAGGCGAATTATTCCGTGTTTGGATGTGAAAAACGGTCGCAATGTGCGCGGGGTCAAGTTCTCAGCCGATAAAGACGCTGGCGACCCTATTGAACTCGCGAAACGCTATGATGCAGAAGGCGCCGATGAACTGGTTTTTTACGATATTACGGCATCGGCTGAAAAGCGCGATATTGTTGCCGAACTCGTGCGGCGCGTGTCCGAAGAGGTGTTTATTCCCTTTACGGTTGGCGGGGGTGTTCGCACGTATTATGACATTCGCACAATTATCGAAGGGGGCGCGGAAAAAGCGTCGATCAATTCGGCAGCCATACACACGCCTGAAATTATTACGCAGGGGGCTGAAAGTTTTGGATCGCAGGCAATTGTGGGGTCAATTGACGCAATTCGACGATCGAATCCCGATCAAATAGAGGATGTGTGCTGGGAAGTGGTTATCAATGGCGGGCGCACATATACTGGGCGAGATGCCCTCGAATGGGCTGAGGAACTGGTAGATCTCGGCGCTGGCGAACTGGTTTTGAATAGTATTGATGCAGATGGTACAAAAGATGGATATGATATTGAATTGAATCGCATGGTTGCCGAGCGCGTGGATGTGCCGATTGTAGCGTCTGGCGGCGCTGGTGGGCCAGAGGATATGTACGCGGTGTTGTCCGAAGGCAAGGCGAGCGCGGCACTGGCAGCGTCGATTTTTCACTACAGTCAATACAGTATTGTGGAAGTCAAAACCTATCTCGCAGAACGCGGGGTGCCAGTGCGCCCCAAGATCGAAATTGATTTGACATGAGTGGGACAAAAGAACACGAAATTGATCGCAGTGCTTTGTTTGCCGATGTGCGGCGGGTGGTGGTAAAATTGGGTACGCGGGTGGTGACGGCACAGGGTAACACACTGAATCTCGCGGTGATTGACCGCCTGGCTGCTGATGTGTCGTGTTTGAGAGATCGCGGTTTACAGGTGGCCATCGTGACCTCCGGAGCCGTTGGTGCAGGCATGGGGCAATTGGGGTTGCGTAATCGGCCGAGGCGTTTGGCCGATTTGCAAGCTACTGCTGCAGTGGGGCAGGGATTGGTGATGGATGCGTATAAAAGGGCATTTGAGGCATATGGTGTTTTGGTGGGACAGGTGCTGTTGACATCGGATGATCTGGACAATCGCACGCGGTATGTGAATGCGCGCAATACATTAGATCAATTGTTTCGGTATGGTGTTGTGCCTGTTATCAATGAAAACGACAGCGTAGCGGTGGAAGAATTGCAATTGTCTGTGGGCGAAAATGACCGCCTGTCCGCGATGGTTTCGCATCTGGTGGATGCGGACATGCTGGTGTTGTTGACCGATGTCGATGGCTTGTTTTCAAGTGATCCCACAAAAGATCCAGACGCGCAATTGGTTCAGTTTGTGCGTGGGATGCCCGAAGCCCTCTACGCAACTGTGGAGTCTTCGGGGAATGTGCTGGGGCGTGGGGGAATGCGCACAAAGCTCAGGGCAGCTGAGGCCGTGATGCAAGGTGGACAGATGGCGGTGATTGCAAATGGATGTACAAATGGTTTGCGCGAAATTTTGGATGGGGCAGACTGCGGGACGTTATTTATATCGGATAATCGCAATTTGAACAGTAGAGATTTGTGGTTGGCGCACTCTCGAAAGCGAGGAGGCGTGGTCGTAGATGATGGCGCAGTGGTCGCTTTGAGCGATGGTGGCAAAAGTTTGTTGCCTTCGGGTATTGTCCGCGTTATTGGCGATTTTGAAGTTGGCGAACTCATTGGTATTGAATCAGAACAACGCGTTGAGGTCGCGCGCGGTTTAACGCGATTTGGCGCCGATGATGTGCGGCGTATTCGCGGGAAAAAAACGCCAGAAGTTGCGGAAATTCTCGGGATTGACAATGGCGCGGTGGTTATCCATCGGGATGATATGGTGGTGTTAAATCGGGGGCTGGGCCAAAACTGACTTTGGAGATTGTGTTATGCGCTCGTTTTATCGGGGACAAAGTACGGTGTTGCCGGAAAACAGTTCGATGTTACCGGGAAGTACAAGGCGACGCCTGAATAAATTTTTGATCTTTGCGCCAGTGATACTTTCCCTTTATTTGTTTTTTGTAGGAGATAGTGGGATTTTCCAACTCATAATGCGCAAGCAGCAAATTGTCGCATTAAAACGGGAAATTGAAACTATTCGCCAGCAGAATGAGATGCTGGAACGCGAGGTGGAATTGCTGGAAAACAATTTGGGTGAAATTGAACGCATTGCGCGAGAGCGCTATGGCATGGTGTATCCCAACGAATCGATTTATATGGTCTATCCCAATCCACCAACCGCATTGGAGTCGCCGTGATTTGCCAGACCGATGGGTTGGTGTTGCGCGGTTTTCGCATGAGCGAAAGCAGTAAGGTTGTGGTGCTGTTTTCTCGCGATTACGGCAAGTTGCGCCTGGTAGCAAAAGGAGCGCGGCGACCCAAAAGCAAATTTGGCGCGAGTCTTGAACCCATGACGTGGGGCCATTATGTTTTTTATCGACAGGATAATCGAGAGTTGCAAATATTGAGCGAAGGCGATATTGCACACGCTTTTGAACCGGTAAAACAACACTATGGTCGGATGGCAGCCGGAAGCGCGATATGCGAATTTCTGGATCATATTACAGAAGATGAAGATCGCAATCCGCTTTTGTTTAGTATTGTACTTGAAGCGATGCAATGGGTGGGGAGTATTGCTGAAATAGCACTGGATGTACCGGTGTGGTATTTCCAGATTCGCGCTGCGGGTGCAGTGGGGTATCGCCCTCATATGAGTGGGTGTGTCCAATGTGGTGCTCGGCTCCAGGAGCACCGCCTGGGGTTTAGCCCCAGTTTGGGTGGTACTCTGTGTGGCAAGCATGCAGGGGCGGGTATGCGCGTACAGTTCGAGACGATAAATTTTATGGCGCATCTACAAGTGGGACGCCCTGACCGCATTGATCTTTCTCTCTTGCGAGGTGTAAATCGCGCAGAGGTGACGCGAATATTGCGCGCATTTTTTGATCAACATATCGAATCGCGCTATCGTCCAAAGGCACTGGATTTTTTTGAACGCTTAAGGGCGGCAGAACCTGCGATGCCTTATCGCGCAGGAATATAGGATTTGTGATGAATCGATTTTTACAGCGATGGTTAGAGCGCGAGAAGCCACTATTTCCCAAATTGCGCGCCATTCCACTATTTCGGGAACTGAATCGCCGAGAGTTGCAGGCGGTAGTGGAAGTTATAGAAATTCGCAAGTATTTAACAGGTGATGTCGTTTTTGAACAGGGCGCTCCAGGAGACGGTGTTTACGTGGTGTTAAAAGGGTGTGTAGAGATGGGGCAGAAGGATGGTGAAGACGCCGAGAAAGTGCTGCTTGCCCGATCGGAATCCGGTTCCTATTTTGGCGAAACCGCACTTTTGGAAGATACGCCGAGAACGGCAGCAGCAGTGGCGGCAGAAGATACCAGGTTGGCACTTTTCCCGCGAGACGCACTGCACCAGTTGGCGGAACAACGACCGCATTTGGGGGTAAAAATTGCCATGCAACTCGCGCGGATTGTCGCGGAGCGATTGCGACAAACCAATCACAGTTTGCAGGTTGCCCGAGATGAGTTGGTGGAAAAACAAAAAGAGAGCGGAGAAGACGCGTCATGAATGAACCTTCTTCTGGTGGCCTGGGCACTGCTCAGATTTTGCGTATTGTGATTTTTTTGGGCCTCATCGTTGTGGCGGTTTGGCTGTTATATACTATTCGCAATACTCTGGCTCCTTTTTTTCTTGCGTTTGTGCTGTCGTATTTGTTAATGCCCTTAGTCGATTTGCTCGAGTCGTACCGCTTAAATCGTCTGGTCGCTACGGCTGTGGTCTTGGTCTCTGTTTTTGCCATTGTGTTCATTCCCCTCATTGTGGTCATGCCTGTGATTGTACGCAGCACCGAGGATATGGTCGAGCGCATTATTGGTGAGCAGGGCACATGGTACTGTGTGGTGGAAAATACGGGCGATGCCGTGGTGTCGATTGATCGTTTTGAGAGTGAATTCGAAGATTTTAAGGTCGATGGCCTGCCCCTGAAATTGGTCCCTGGCGGGGGAGACGCGGAATCCGCTATCTTTTCCTGGCCTCCACTGGCCAGTTCAAAAATGGCCGGTGGACGAGATACACTGCGTGTGGTATTTTCTCCACAAGCGAATGAGCCGCGCCAGGCGTTTTTGAGATTGTACGGTTTTTATAGCGGACAAGAAGATTCCATTGTGTTGACGCTTAGAGGGAATATCGAGGGTGTATCATCGCTTTCAGACTCATTGGTTGTGGAACCCGAGGAGTCGGTTCAATTTGGAGAATCACAAATTTTAATATCGGCAACACAACATACATTTGGTAAATACAAGCCCGGATATCTGGCAGTTATAAAAACCTATATTGAATCCCTTCAGGCCAGCTTCGAAAAATGGATGCCTATGCTCAAAGAATGGATGCCCCTGCTCGAAAGCAAAGATGTGGTTCATGCGATAAATGAGCGTTTGCAGATCATCGCCACAGATTTGTTTAAGGAGACCCCTCAATTGGTCGGTCAATTGCTGTCAGGGCTTACATTTTTCATTATTGTGCCTTTTGTTTTATTTTTCTTTTTGGGACAGGGCAGAACGATTAAGCGTGCGATTATCGAGCTGGTGCCAAATCGATATTTTGAGCTGGTATTAAATTTGCTGCATCGTATTGATGCGCAATTGGGTGGTTATGTGCGCGGTATGGTTTTGTCCGTGATGATTGTCTCCCTTCTGTCAAGTATCGGTCTTTATTTTATCGGTTTAGAACATTTTTTGGTGATTGGTCTTCTCGCGGGTTTGGCCAATGTGATTCCCTATATGGGACCTGCGATTGGGATTATTGCCGGTGTTATTGCCGCTGTATTGCAATATTCTACCCTGAGTTTTGGCGTGGTTTTGCCAGTGATTATTGTGTTTGCAATCGTTCAACTCGTAGATAATGTTTTTGTCGCCCCTATGGTGGTTGGGCGCAGTGTTAATTTGCATCCTCTGCTCGTCATTTTTGCCGTGCTCGTCGGCAGTGAGTTGTTTGGCGCAGTTGGCATGTTATTGGCCGTGCCCACAACTGCAGTGATTAAAGTATCTGTGCGGACGATTTATGAGGGGTGGCGAGGTTATTCGGTTTAGGAAAGAAGGAGTAATGGAGACGATGGAGAATAAAGCTTTGGCGCGTGCCTACGATCCAAAAGATATTGAAAAGACGTGGTATGATTTTTGGCATAGGAAGGGATATTTTCGCCCGGAGTTTCGCGCGACAGGTCCTGCCTATACGGTGACGATTCCTCCGCCCAATGTGACGGGGGAGTTGCACATGGGCCACGCGCTGCAGCACGCGATTCACGACGCAGTGATTCGGTATAAGCGGATGCGGGGATTTCGCACGCTGTGTCTGCCCGGTACAGATCACGCGGGTATTGGTACGCAGATGAAGGTGGAGCAAGAAATCTGGGAGAACGAAAAAAAGACGCGTCGAGAAATTGGTCGCAGAGATTTGTTGAAACGGATATGGGCCTGGCGGGAAAAATACGGTAGCACAATTTTGAGACAGTTGCGCGAGTTGGGCTGTAGTTATGACTGGTCGCGCGAGCGATTTACAATGGATGAGGAGTACGTGCGGGCGGTGTTGGAGACATTTGTGCGTTTTTACGAGAAGGGCTGGATTTATCGGGGCAAACGCATGGTGAACTGGTGCCCGCAGTGTGGCACTGTAATTTCCGATCTCGAGGTGGAGGAAAGAGAGGTCGATAGCCACCTGTGGCATATTCGGTACAAAGGAGTAGATGATGCGCCCGATGTGGTTGTGGCGACAACGCGTCCGGAAACCATGCTGGGCGACACTGGGGTAGCGGTGCATCCATCCGATGCGCGCTGGCGAGATGCCGTGGGCAAAATGGTGATGTTGCCGCTTATGGATCGCCCCATTCCCATTGTGGCAGATGACTATGCCGATCCGGAAATGGGGAGCGGTGCGGTGAAGGTGACGCCGGGACACGATCCCAACGATTACGAGATAGGGCAGCGTCACGATTTGCCCGAAATCGCGGTTATTGGTCTGAATGGTGAGATGACAGAATATGCGGGTGTTTATGCCGGACAGGACCGATATGCGTGTCGCAAGGCGGTGGTCGAGGCACTCGACAATTTGGGGTTGCTGGAAAAAATTGAGGATTATACCCACGCGGTGCCTCATCACGACCGTTGTGGCACGGTGATTGAACCGATGCCTATGGAGCAGTGGTTTGTGGCGATGCGCGATTTGGCCGATTTGATTTTGCCCATGATGCGTGAAAAAAAGATCGCTTATGTGCCGGATCGATTTCGGGAATATTCGATTGAATGGCTGGAGAATATCCGCGACTGGTGTATTTCGAGGCAACTGTGGTGGGGGCACCGCATTCCGGTGTGGACGTGTGAAAATTGTAGCGAGGTGATTGTGAATGCAGACCCGCCCGAGGTGTGTACAGCGTGTGGCGGTCAACAGCTGACGCAAGACCCCGATGTGCTCGATACGTGGTTTTCCTCAGCACTGTGGCCTTTTGCAACGCTGGGTTGGCCCGAGGATACGGAGGATTTGAAGCTGTTTCACCCGACGGATTTGATGATTACGGGGCGGGATATTTTGTATTTGTGGGTGATTCGGATGGTTATGACGGCTGTTGAATTTGTGGATGAGATTCCGTTTCGGACGGTGCTGGTTCATCCCACGGTGCAAACGCGCGATGGCAAGCGCATGAGCAAGTCGCTGGGTACGGGGGTTGATCCGCGCGAATTGATTGACCGCTATGGCGCCGATGCCACGCGCCTGTCACTTTTGTATCAATGTGGCAGTTCACAGGATATTCGGTTTGATGCCGATGTGAAGGACAATAAGTTGCAAGATTCGCCCATCGCAGAAATGTGCCGCAATTTTTGCAACAAAATTTGGAATGCCGCGCGGTTTGTACAGATGAATCTGGATGATCGCGACATCCGCGATGTGGCGTTGCAGACGGTGCCTGAGCCGGTTACGGACCTTTCCGATCGGTGGATTTTGAGTTTGTACAATCGCACGGTGTTGCAGGTTACAGAGGCTTTGGAGGCGTATCGGTTTGACGAAGCAGCGCGCGCGTTGTACGATTTTGTGTGGAGCGCGTATTGCGATTGGTATGTGGAGATGGCGAAAGTGCGCCTGTATGGCGATGATCAAACCGCCCGTCAAACCGCGCAGTCAATTTTGTGTGTCGTGTTTGAAGGCACGTTGCGCCTGCTTCATCCCATTGCGCCTTTTATTTCTGAGGCGTTGTGGCAAACATTTCCTCGCGAAGGCGAGGCACTCATTGCTGCGCCCTGGCCCAAATGCGACAAAACGCAATTTGATAAAGCGGCGGAGCGAGAAATGGCTTTGATGCGGGATGTGGTAGGTGCTGTGCGCCATATTCGAGGTACAATGCGTATTCCGCCGGGCAAGCGCGTGGATGTGGTGTGTAAGACGGGTTCTGAAGAGGCGCGCACGACTCTGACGTCTGTTCAAGGCTATATGAAGGCGTTGGGACGCATTGAAAATTTGACCATGGGTGAGGCTGTGGAACGCCCGGCAGCGTCTGCGAGTGCTGTGGTTGGCGATGTGGAAATTTTTGTGCCTCTATCTGGCGTGATTGATCTCACTGTGGAACGCCAGAGATTGGAGAAGGAGATTGGCGGATTGGAGAAGGCGTTGAGTGGGTTAGAGAAGAAGTTGGGCAATGCGGGTTTTTTGAACAATGCCCCTGCAGAGATCGTGGCAAAAGAGCGCGAGCGCGAGCGCGAGTATCGGGATACACTGTCGAAGTTGCGGGAAAATCTGGCGGTGCTTTCAGAGGGGGATTCAAATGTCGAGCGTTAGATTTGGTATTATGGGATTGGGACGCGGCCGCGGAGCAGCAAAACAGGTGGTAGCAGCAGAGGGCAGTACATTGGTTTGCGTGTGCGATTTACAGGAAGACAAGGCCGTGGAGCAGGCCGAAATGTATGGATGCGACTGGACGACGAATTACAAGGCGATGTTTGCGCGCGATGATATCGATGCGATCGGTATCTATACGTCCAGTGGCACGCATTGCGATTACGCCATTGAAGCGATAGAAGCAGACAAACACGCATTTGTCACCAAGCCGATGGATATTCTCGTAGAAAAGTGCGATGCGGCGATTCAGGCGGCAAAAGATGCTGGGAAGGTTCTGGCAGTGGATTTTGGGAATCGCTATTCTAAGGAAAACCAGCAATTGAAGGCCGCCATTGATCAGGGGATCATTGGACAAATTTTTTTGGGTGATGTGAAGATGAAGTGGTGGCGCGAGCAGAGCTATTACAATGGGGGCTTTCCCATGGGGTGGCGCAGCCGCAAAGAGACAGAGGGCGGCTCGATAGCCAATCAGGGTGTGCATTTTGTCGATCTCATCTGCTGGTTGCTCGGCCCGGTACAGGAAGTTTATGGGCGCAGTGCAACTATGACACACGATATTGAAACGGAAGATATTACAATTGCACAGTTGACATTTCAAAGCGGCGCGTGGGGGCTGATTACGACCACGACCTCGAGTTATCCAAATTTGGGGACACAAGTGGAGATCAGCGGCACGAAAGGCACTGTACGATGGGATCAACGCGGCGGTATAGAAGTGATGACAAAGGATGAGGAATTGGTAGATTTGAGCCGTTTTGAAGTGCCCGATGCGCCTGCCGATATTGCAGAGGATATGGTTTCTGCTATTACCAAAGGCACGGCCCCTGTGGTGTCGGGTGAAGAGGGCAGAAAGTCTGTTGCGCTCTTTTGCGCAGCTTATGCGTCTTCAAAATCGGGTTCCCCTGTGGTTATTGATCAGCGGTGAAACATGTCTGAACAGTTGGAAGTAAAGCTCGGCAAATTGCTTCGAGAACGAGACTGGACTATTGCAGTTGCAGAAACCACAACAGGGGGACTGATCAGCGCGCGCATTGTTTCGGTTCCGGGTAGTTCGGCTTATTATGAGCGCGGGGTTATTGCGTATAGCGCATTGTCTAAACGCGAGATGCTGGGGATAGATGAAGAGGTGATGGATACGCATGGTGCAGTGAGCGTAGAAGCTGCGCGCGCAATGGCCAAAGGCGTGCGAAAAGTGAGTGGTGCAGATTTGGGCCTGGCCGAGACCGGGATCGCTGGTCCCATTCGCGGACGGTCGCCCAAACCCATCGGCACGGCGTATGTCGCAATTGCCGGTGCAGAAGGTGTGGTATGTGAGGTCTTTCAGTTTGATGGGGACCGCGATGCGATTCGCAATGCGATAGCAGATGCTGCTCTGCAGATGGTGATTGAGGCGGGAAAAACAATTGATAACCGATAACTGATGTTACGCAGTTCATCGAAAAAAGTTTCATTTTACTACCATATCTTGTATATCTTATTTCAAATAAATCACAAGATATAGAGTCGCTGCATAATATCAACTGATAAGCTTGATTTTTTTCTCGTTCAGCCGTATTTTCAGTGCCCTGCGCGATGTTCAGTAGGGTTCTGGTCCTGGAGGTTTGTATGAAAATTTCGGAAAAGATCCGCGGCGATGTCGCTGTCTTAACCTTGTCGGGTGAATTGATGAGCGGCCCCGAGGTTGCCCCATTCCAAGATCATATTAAAAAACTTGCAAGTGAGGGTACAAAAAAGGTAGTGGTTGATTTTTCCAGGGTGAGATGGTTTGGCAGTGCCATGTTAGGCGTGCTAACGGCGAGTTTGACAACGTTGCGCGGTGAAGGCGGCGATTTGAGATTGACGGGTGTTACCAGAAAGATTGAAAGTATTTTGATGGTTACGCAGTTGGCAAATATTTTTACGACCCTGGATACAGTAGATCGGGCTGTGGAAAGTTTTGCAGATCGGGATGCATAGCGATTTTTTTACATGAGAGTCAAAGTTGACATTCGCGACCAGGTCGCGATTTTAACTGTATCGGGTACCCTTATGAGTGGTCCTACGGTCGTTCCTTTTCAGCACTATGTCGAAGAGGTCATGGCCGATGGTATTATAAATGTCGTGGTCGATTTTTCCAAGGTGAAGTGGTTTGGCAGCACGATGTTGGGCGTATTGGCGGTCAGCCTGGAGATGTTGCGAAATGCAGGGGGCGATCTCAGGTTGGCCGGTATTGCAAACCGGATGGAGAGTTTGATGATGGTCGGAAAGTTGTCGTCGCATTTTCGCACGTTGGAATCCGTTGACGCGGCGATTGAAAGTTTTGTGTCCGACCCGCCGGGGAGACGGGAAACATAAATCGCCCCAAACTATCATCTGTATTTCGTTCATAAAAAAGGGGTGCGATTATATCGCCATCCCTTCTTCTTTTGGGAAGAAAATACCGCAAAGTATTTTGGCCCCATCGGCCCGGCGATGAGGCGATATATTGAAAGGAGATACATCTGTGTTGCATCGTATGATTCCCTCAGCACTGATTCTTCTATGTGCTTTTGTACAGTGCAGCGAAAAACAACCCGTACCAATGCCAAAATATATGGGCGATCTTCCGCAATTGCAGGATCGCGGCGTATTGCGGGTGATCGTTAGCGGGGAGCCGATTACCTATATTCCCCGCAGGCGGAGCCGGTGACGCTGGACTACGATATCGCCCGTGGTCTGGCGGATGCACTCGAACTGAAGTTGGAGCTTGTAAAGGCCGGTAATTATGTTCAGATGTTGGAAAAACTACTCGAAGGCGAGGGCGATATTATCGCTGGCAGTTTGACGATTACACCAGATCGGGAAAGGTTAGTAGCGTTTTCGGTACCGTATTTGTATGTGGATGAATATTTGATTACGGCGCGGGCAGATAGCATGCCCGAGACAGTGGCTGATCTCGCCGGTATGGAGATCAGTGTGCGGGCGTCCAGTTCGTATTATCAGACCTTGATTGATGTTCAGAAGGAGGTGCCGTCTTTACGCATCCACACTGTGTCAGATACGCTGGGTACTGAGGGTCTGATTAAAGGCATTGCTCAGGGCAGATTCAAAGCGACCTTATGCGACGCGCATTTATGGCACGCCATTGCCAATTATTACGATAACCTCGTCGCGCCGCTCGTTGTGGCCGAAAAGCGTCCGCTCGCCTTGATGATGCGCCCAAATGATACAAAGCTCAAGGTCGTGGTGGATGAGTATTTGCTGGCACATCAATTTACGCGCCATCGCCAGCAGACATTTACCGATGATCTGCCCGGTCTGAAAGAACGCCGCCGGTTACGCATGATTACGCGCAATAATGCGATGACTTATTTTATCTATCGGGGACAGCAGATAGGATTCGAATACGAGCTTATGAAGCGATTTGCCTCCCAGCACAACCTGAATCTCGAGATTGTCATTCCGAATAGTCACGCCGAGCTGTTGTCGTATTTGAATGAAGGTAAGGGCGATGTCGTGGCGTCGGCAATGACCATTACTGAGGAACGGCAAGAGCAGGCGGCATTTACGCTACCCTATAATGAAGTGAGTGAGTTGGTGGTGGTGCACGCGGATGGCGATTCGATTGCCAGCCTCCAGGATCTGGCCGGGCGGACGATACATGTGCGCGCCAGTTCTTCGTTTTATACGACGCTGATGGCGTTGCGAGATTCCGTAGATGGTCTCGATATTGCGATCGTGCCCGACGACGTAGAAACTGAAGATATCTTAGCAGGGGTTGAAGAGGGTATCTATGACCTCACGATGTGCGATTCCCATTTGCTCGATATAGAACGCGCATATGGTCGCCGTCTCAAAGCCGCTTTGAGTATCAAGCCTACGGCATTGGGCTGGGCGGTTCGCAAGGACAATTCAGAGTTGCTGGCAGCACTCAACGAATATATAAAACAAGAAAAAGGCGGCTTGTTTTTTAATATGATGAAAAAGAGGTATTTTAAGAGCACGCGCGCTGTTGCCAGAGCCAAAGATTCAATGCGGGTCGGTTTGAGCGGTCAGTTGTCGCCTTATGATGATCTGGCAAAAAAATACGCCTCTCAATACGGGCAGGACTGGCGGTTGATTACGGCACAGATGTACCAGGAATCCAGATTCGATCCAGAGGCGGTCAGTTGGGTCGGCGCGCAGGGGCTGATGCAGGTGATGCCGAGCACGGGAGAGCAGTTGGGATTTACCGATCTTCATGACCCACAGGAGAGCATTCACGCGGGGGTGAAGTACATGCATCAGCTTATCAACAGGTTCGATCACAGTTTGCCGATGGAAGTGCGGATTCGCTTTGCGCTGGCTTCTTATAATGCGGGATATGGCCATGTGCTCGACGCCCGTCGCCTTGCGCGGGAAATGGGATGGGATCCCAATCGCTGGTTTGGCAACGTGGAAAAGGCGATGCGCTTGCTGTCCCAACCGGGCTACTACGAGCGGGCGCGATACGGCTTTTGCCGAGGCGGTCAGCCCGTACACTATGTCGAAAATATTCAGCGTTTCTACGATGCTTATGTCGAAGTACTGAATACGGCGATACCCGCGAAGGTGACACAACCGCTTAGCTCTGGTCTCGTCGGACCTCCGCCCGTTGCAGAAGATCGCCGTTGAGTCCCCATCCCTTTTAAAACATAAAACAGGTATTGCTCTATCTTTTGAGCAATACCTGTTCTTTTTGGGGTTTTTCTGCTCAATCCGCAACCTGGTAAATCTCAGATCCTTTTTCTTTGAACTCACGCGCTTTTTCAGCCATGCCAATTTCGAGGGCTTCGGCTGATTCTATGCCTTTTTCTTCGGCATAGGCACGCACGTCTTGCGTGATTTTCATGCTGCAGAAATTGGGACCGCACATGCTGCAGAAGTGTGCGATTTTGGCGCCCTGGGCAGGTAGTGTTTCGTCGTGATAAGAGCGGGCCGTATCGGGATCGAGCGAGAGGTTGAATTGATCTTCCCATCGGAACTCAAAGCGCGCTTTTGACAGGGCGTCATCCCAGGCTTGCGCGCCTTTGTGTCCTTTGGCGAGGTCGGCGGCGTGAGCGGCAATTTTATACGCGATCAGGCCGTCTTTTACATCTTGCTTGTTTGGCAAGCCGAGGTGTTCTTTGGGGGTGACGTAGCAGAGCATCGCCGTGCCATACCATCCGATCATTGCCGCACCAATGGCCGAGGTGATGTGATCATAGCCCGGCGCGATGTCTGTGGTGAGCGGCCCCAGGGTATAGAAGGGGGCTTCGTGACACCACTCCATTTGTTTATCGACATTCTCTTTAATGAGGTGCATGGGGATGTGTCCGGGACCTTCGTTCATGACTTGAATGTCGTATTCCCAGGCGATTTTGGTGAGTTCTCCCTGGGTCTGCAATTCGGCAAATTGCGCTTCATCATTGGCATCGGCAATGGATCCTGGGCGCAACCCGTCGCCGAGAGAGAATGAAATATCGTATTGTTTCATCACCTCGCATATGTCGCGGAAACGGGTGTAGAGAAAACTTTCCCGGTGATGGGCGAGACACCATTTGGCCATGATGGAGCCGCCGCGAGATACGATGCCCGTGACCCGTTTGGCGGTTAGGGGCACATAACGGAGCAGTACGCCGGCATGCACGGTGAAGTAATCAACGCCTTGTTCGGCCTGTTCGATGATGGTGTCCATAAAGATGTCAAAGGTGAGGTCTTCGGCAACGC
Source organism: Candidatus Latescibacterota bacterium (assembly GCA_022821275.1). GTDB lineage: Bacteria > Latescibacterota > UBA2968 > UBA2968 > UBA2968 > VXRD01. The sequence goes on from JAJEDY010000039.1 coordinate 46,497, forward strand.
CTTCCACTTTTTCCAAAGCCTGATAAATCGGTACTGTGCCGATGGGTACGGGAGAGTTGCGGATGATCCACTCGCGGGTTTCGTGGATGTCTTTACCCGTGGATAGGTCCATCACCGTATCGGCACCCCATTGGGTGGACCACTGCATCTTTTCCACTTCTTCTTCTATAGAGGAAGTGACCACCGAGTTGCCAATATTGGAATTGACTTTGACGAGGAAGTTGCGCCCGATGATCATGGGTTCACTTTCGGGGTGGTTGATATTTGCCGGGATGATGGCGCGGCCTCGCGCGACTTCTGAGCGTACAAATTCGGGATCGACATTTTCCCTGATGGCGATAAATTCCATTTCGGGCGTGATTTCACCGCGTTTGGCATAGTGCATCTGCGTGACATTGCCCGTGCCGCGAAGAACGGTTTTGCGGCGAAGATTTTCAGGGATTTCCGGTGCCTCTGATTGTGGGACATAAGTCGGTGCGACATCCTCGACATCGCCCCGCGCTCGTATCCACTGTTCGCGCAAAGGGGGCAGACCATTTCGCACATCCCCACCTTGTGGTCCGCTGGTGTCATAGACGTAAACGGGATCTTCGCCATTTGTCAGAGATATTTTGCGGGCAGGGACGCGAATTCCGTGTTTGCCTTTGAGATAAATTTTTGTAGCATTGTTGCCATTCTGGTTACTCATGGCTTTCTCCTTAGAAAAAAATAACCGACGATGTGTGCGAAGGCATCGGCGGTTTGTATCTCCATAATGCGCCGTGTTCCCTTCGCTGGCATTACCCAGAGCAGGTTCGTAGGGTGTGTTCTCAGCCTTTCGGCACCCCTGTACGGTCAGCGTTGTTTTGAACAACGTAAGGAATATATTGGTGTCTGTCAAGTCATAAGGGGAACGTCTTGACCTGAAGATGTTAAAATGGTATCTTTGCAAAACTAAAAGAAGACAGGGGTGCTTGCTGCTGTGAGCTGAGATTATACCCTTTGTACCTGATCCGGATCGTGCCGGCGTAGGGAGTTTGTTGAACGGATGGTGAGACCACTTTTCGACTCTATGCGAAGGGTGGTTTTTTTTACCTTGAGGTTGTGATGGCACAAAAGCGCGTGCTCATTGTGGGAGGTGGGGCAATTGGTCTGGCGATTGGCTGGCGGTTGGCGCGTGCGGGGTGTGCTGTGGCTCTTTTTGATCGGGGCCACGTCGGGCACTCGGCAAGTTGGGCTTCTGCGGGTATGTTGTCGCCGCTGTCTGAGGTGCAATTTGAAGAGGAAGACCTGTTGCATCTCGGTCTGAAGGGGCTGGCAGTTTATCCCAAATTTGTCGGTGAATTGGAGGCTGAGACCGGATGTTGTGTAGGCTATCGCCGGGATGGCGTGTTGCAGGTGGGCATTACGCAAGATGATCTGGAGTACCTGAAGTTTCGGTATCGCTATCAGCGCGATTTGGGGTTGTCTGTTTCCTATCTCTCGGGTGATGAGGCGAGGGAAAGAGAGCGGCATTTGTCGGCTCAAGTGAGTGCTGCTGTATGGTGTCCAGGCGATCATCAAGTGGATAATCGGCGTCTGGTGATGGCGCTGAAGAAGGGATTTGTGGCGGCAGGTGGCGAGGTATTTGAAGAGATGGCAGTGGATGAACTTTTGATAGATGGAACGCAGGTGCGCGGGGTGCGGGTTGACGGTGAAGTTTTTGAGGGCGATACCGTAGTGCTGGCTTCGGGATGCTGGTCGCGTCTGATACCGGGTTTGCCCGATTGTGCCAAACCCCCGGTGCGTCCCGTGCGCGGGCAGATTATGCGCCTATCTATGACGGAGGACTTTGCGCTCAATACAATGGTCTGGTATTCGCGGGTGGCGACTTCTACGGTGGCATATCTCGTGCCAAAGGATAATGGGCATCTCGTTTTGGGTGCTACGTCAGAAGAGATGGGGTTTGATGAAGATGTGACCGCGGGGGGGATGTTTGAGTTGTTGCGCGCCGCGTGGGAAGTGGTGCCGGGGGTTTACGATTTGCCTCTGGTCGAGTCCGCGGCGGGATTGCGTCCGGGTAGTCGAGATGACGCGCCTATTTTGGGCGAGACACCTATCGAGGGTTTGATTATGGCAACGGGCCATTATCGGAAGGGTATTTTGCTGATGCCGTTGACCGCGCTATCTATTGCCGAAGTGATTTTGGAGCGGCGCATCCCGGCACTTATCAGGCCTTTTGGGATTGACCGATTTGGATTGTGAACCGATGCAACTTACAGTGAATGGTCAAGAGCAATCAGTAGATGGTGCATCAACGCTGCTCGATTTGCTGATTGAGATGAATTTTAATGCCGAACAAAAGGGTATTGCCGTGGCTGTAAATGCCGAGGTTATAGCGCGGGCGATGTGGGCAGATACGCGGTTGTGCAATGGCGACCGGGTGGATATTATTCACGCGGTTCAGGGGGGATAGGGAAGTGTGAAGGATGAAGTGTGAAGGATGAGATATTATGACAGGCGATTTTAAGATGGCAGGCGTAACATATCGTTCACGGCTGTTGATAGGCACTGCGCGTTATCCCAATATGCAGGTGATGCTGAAGTCCGTTGAAGCCAGTGGCGCAGAGATCGTGACGGTGGGTATTCGGCGGCTCAATATGAATGACGAATCTGGCGAGGGTGTTCTCAATTTGCTCGACCGATCGCGATATACCATTTTGCCAAATACTGCCGGATGTTTTACGGCTCAAGACGCGGTGCTTACTGCGCGGTTGGCCCGTGAAGCGCTGGAAACCGATTTGATTAAGTTAGAGGTGATTGGCGATGAACGCACGTTGTTTCCGGATGTGGTGGGGTTGCTACAAGCAGCAGAGACCCTGGTGAATGATGGGTTTACTGTGTTGCCCTATTGCAATGACGATCCAATTACCTGTAAGAAGCTGGAAGATTTGGGGTGTGCCGCTGTGATGCCTCTGGGTGCGCCCATTGGTTCGGGAATGGGGATTCGCAATCCATACAATATTCAGATTATTCTGGATTCGGTCAATGTGCCGGTCATTGTCGATGCGGGTGTGGGGACCGCATCGGACGCTGCTCTGGCGATGGAATTGGGTTGCGATGGCGTGTTGCTGAATACGGCAGTGGCAGGTGCTCGACATCCGGTAAAGATGGCGATGGCTATGAAAAAGGGGGTTGAAGCCGGGCGGTTGGCTTTTGAAGCCGGGCGGATTCCCAGAAAGCTGTACGCGACGGCTTCGACGGCGATGGAAGGACGGGTGGAAATTTGAATTCATTGCCACCTCTCTACCTGATTGCCGATCGGCCAACGTGTGGTGATCGGCCAATGCTGGATGTGCTCGCGCGTGCGCTGGATGCCGGGGTGCGGCTGGTGCAGTTGCGGGAAAAAGCTCTGGATAGAGATGTATTAGAGGCTCTGGCTGAGCAGGTGTTGTCGTTGGTGGCGCGTTGTGATGCAATGTTGTTGATTAATTCTGCAGCAGATATTGCCGTGAAGGTTGGCGCGCAGGGTGTGCATTTGCCAGGTGGTATATTGCCGCAGGCGGTCCGGAATCAGGTCGGACAGTCATTTTTAATTGGCTATTCCGCGCATACCCAGGCAGAATTAGATTGCGCTGATGGGGCAGATTTTGTGACTTATAGCCCCATTTTTACACCGGGATCCAAACCCGGGTATGATGGTGTTGAAGTAGGGTTGGCGGGGTTGGCAAATGCGGTGATGCACTCTCGCTTACCCGTTTACGCGCTGGGGGGGATTACACCTTCTCGCGCGGCCAAATGTCGTACGACGGGATGTGCGGGCGTCGCGGTGATGTCGGGTATTTTGGCGGCGGGAGATCCGGCTAAAGCGGTATGTGATTTTTTGAAGGCATGGGAATGAAACAAGCCCTGACAATTGCGGGTTCGGATTCCGGCGGTGGCGCGGGCATTCAGGCGGATTTGAAGACATTTCACGCCCAGGGCGTGTTTGGCCTGTCTGTGATTACATCGGTTACTGCTCAAAATACGCACGAGGTGCGTGCGGCTTGTGATTTGTCCGAAGAGATGGTACGCGCTCAGATAAGTGCCGTGTTTGACGATTTTGAAATTGCCGCGGTGAAGACGGGGATGTTGTCTTCGCGTGAGATTGTAGAGGCTGTGGCCGATGAGTTGACAACTCGCAATGGGCAACCGCTCGTGGTCGATCCGGTGATGATTTCGACGAGTGGGTTTCAATTGCTCAGAGATGATGCCATACAGTGCGTTACGGACCGTTTGTTGCCGCTCGCTGCGTTGGTGACGCCGAATATCCATGAAGCAGAATTGTTGATTCAAAAAAAAATAAAGACGCGAGAAGATGCCGGGTTTGCAGCGCGTAAAATTGCTGATTTGGGCTCATGTGTGGTGCTGGTGAAGGGGGGACATTTGGAGGGTACGGCAATGGATGTGTTGTGGGATGGGGCGTGTGAAACGATTTTTGAGAGTGAACGCATTGATACCGCAAATACACATGGGACTGGTTGTACACTATCATCGGCAATAGCGGCTAATTTTGCGTTGGGATACGGGTTGTGCGATGCGATAGATCGGGCAAAGAATTATGTTACAGAAGCTATCCGGCATGGCCTGGATATTGGCAAAGGTAGCGGTCCTGTGAATCACTTTTATTTTTTAGACTGTATTGATTACTGACCTGCTTCGTACGGGCGGGTTGAACTGCTATCGCAGTTGTACATCGCTCGAAACCCACCCCTTCTAACATGAAAAAAATTGGCAAGCTTCATGTCATAACCGATGTTGTTTTGCAAGATCGTTTTTCACACGTAGCACTGGCGAAAATGGCTGTTGCTGGCGGAGCGGATACTATTCAGTTTCGACAGAAAGAGGGATCGACGCGCGCGTTGATTGAGACGGCTATTGCCGTGAAGCATGCGTGTGGCGATGTGCCTTTGATTGTGAATGACCGGGTTGATGTGGCGATTGCTGCAGAGGCTGATGGGGTGCATTTGGGTCAGGATGATTTTCCCATTAAAAAAGCGCGCGATCTGCTCGGTGAAGATGCAATGATTGGCGGGACGGCAAAGACGCTTGCACAAGCACGCCAGTGCATAGAACAAGGTGCGGATTATATCGGTTTTGGGCCGATATATGCAACTGGTTCAAAATCCGATGCGGGTATGGTGAAAGGTCTAGAGGACTTGCGCGAGATGGTCAGTGGGGTCAATATCCCGATCATCGCCATTGGGGGTATTGCAATAGAAAATGCTGGCGAGGTGATGCGCGCAGGGGCGCACGGTATTGCGGTGATTTCAGCCGTGTGTTGCCAGTTCGATCCAACTGAGGCGACCCAAAGGCTGGTGGATCAAATTCAAAAATAAAATAAAATTTATTCCAGGTGTTCAACATCTGCTTTATCTTGTGTGCGACCAGATGTTTTTTTGTTGCGAATCAGATCTTCTCTGCCAATAAAATTTACCTCATGCGCTCCATAGCGACCGCGTATCTGATAGTTTTCAGCTTCTTCAAAAGTCACGCCATCAATTTCATTCAGGAGATCAATTTGTACAGGAGCAACACCAAATTGAATGATGTTGCCTGTTTTTTCAAAGAGGCTTAGGGGTATTTCAGGTTCAGAAAATCCAAACGCCAATAATGATTTTCGCAATTTGTCGATATTTTCTTGCGTTCGCGCATAGAAGATGTCAATATCTTTGGTGAAACGCGGATGGCCGTGGAACGCAACCGCATATCCCCCTACAATCATATAGCGTACATTATTTTTTTCTAAAAACCCTAATAGTTCTTCGAAGTCGGGCTGGGTAGTCATATAGAAATTTCCCGGATTGGATTCGCAATTGTTCTACAAGGTCAAGGCGTTCTTCGGACGTAGAGGCCTGATTTTCTTCTTTTTTTTTGTTGTATATATTTTTTACTGTGATTTTCATGGCGTGTTTCTCCGTTTTTTGGTTATGATCAAATATAGGTACGATTTTGTCTAAAAGCCATTTGATTATTCACACGCTGGTTCTAATCCCGATTTTTGCGGGGTGTCAGCAGAGCGAACAGGTGACGGTTTCGGGTGCGGTTGCAAAGCCGGGTACTTATGTCTATCAGCCCGACAAAGCGGCGAGCAGTTATCTCGAAGATGCCGGTGGGATAACGGAAGAAGCACTCTCTGATAGTGCATATCTGGTTCGCGGTTTGGTTGACTCTTCTGGCAAAGAGATAATCAAAAGTGTGACGATTCCCCTGTCTGAGCATCCAGAAGTTTTGCCCGATGATGAGATTAAAGTGCCAGTTCGCGTTTATGACGTGCGATTGGATACGGTTCGCGTTTTGCGCGATGTTCGGTTGGTTCAAGAGAATCGAATTTTCAAAATTCCCTCGGGTGCCCTGGTGTCTGGGTGGACAGAGCGCGGTGTGCTGGTCGCGTTGTTACTTGGGCGCGGAAAAGTTTACGAGATAGCTGATACCGCAAAGGCAGTGTGGGCTTTTCATCATTTATACGTTCATTTGCATCCCGATGAATACGGCCGCCTGACGGGTTTTACGGGAGATGTGATTGATAGTTTGGAGGCTCTGGAAGATGCACACGCCATCCATACACACACCAGAACGCAGTTGGATTATGAGCATTACGAGGGGTTGCAACTTCCGCCTGTGGGTTATTGGCGCGTGTTGCTCGGGATTTTGCTAACGCCCAGGAGTGCATCCTTTCCGGGTAGTGGATTGCGCCGGCGTCGCTTTGAGGACGGGCGTGTGTGGACGACTTTTCCCAATGGGCGACAGCGCTGGCAGTTTCCCGATGGGCGGGTGGAGGTGACATTTCCCGGGGGCGTGAAGAAAGAGACCCGATTTCCCGATGGGCGGGTTGTGTCTGCCGACGAACAGCAGGTGTTTCGCTTGAAAGATGAGTCGGCGATTCGCAATGGTGCGACAGGCGGAGGGATTTCAACAGAGGAAGTACGCCCTGATATAATGTCCGATGGCACTATAGCAACCCGCAGAAAAGGGGGAAATGAGCCTGCCATTCGGCCAGATGGGTATAGGATTGTGAAAGGGGTGGATGGCTCAATTCGGGAAACGTTTCCCGATGGGCGGATTTTGTATCGCAGTGGAACCGGGTATCAAGTGGAAATTTTTCCCGATGGACGAGAGATCGAGAGTAATCGCTTTGGGAAAAAAATCACCTCGTGGCCCGATGGTCGAAAAGAAGTGCGAATGCCGGTGGCGTACAGTTATCCCGGTTCGTTGCGAACAGATCTCGCGGAGGTCGATCCGCTTCCAGACTCGGTTGCTGTAGGTGAAGAATTGACGATTTCAGGACAGTTACACAGCGAGGTGGAAGATATATCTATCTCGGCTTTTCTCGCGCCCGATGGCAATGTGATTAAAGGGAATGTGCGAAGGCGAGGGCGGCAGTTTCAGGCGCGGTTTCGATTTGGGGAGGTGGGACATTGTCGCGTGCAGGTTCAGGTTGTCTTGCCCAAAGCACGTACCTTTACGGTTTCTCACCAGGCTGTGGTTGTTGGCAATCCCGAGAAGTTAGAAGACGAGGTTTTGACAATAGGCCCTTATCCGGGCGATGAGGGAGCTGAACAATTTTTGATTGACCAAATTAATGCGGCGCGGAGGCGGATTGGACGTCAGGCTGTACTTCCACATCCCAATTTGATGCAGGTAGCGCGTATCCGACTCGAGGAAATGTTGGCTTTAGGTGAGGTGTCCCACTTTTCTATGGGGGGGTTGGATGTGATGTGGCATGTGACCACCCGACGCTTGCCTTTTTTTCAGGTGAGCGAAAATGTGGCAAACGGACATTTTGTCGAAACGATGCAGGCATGTTGGATGTTAAGTGCGGGCCATCGTTCAAATATATTGGCGAGACACTGGACGCATGTGGGAGTAGCTGTTACAAAAGACAGGGGTCTCGTGTGGGGCGTTCAGGTGTTTGCACGGCAATAAAAGCGAGGTTGGTTGTGAAGAAAAAACAGGCCGATGTGCCCGATCTGCTCCAGATTAGCGGCGGATTAAATTCAGATGTGTCGCGGGAGGTCTCGCAACAAACCGGCGTTCCCGAAGCGCATGTATATGGCGTGGGTAGCTTTTTTGATTTGTTGACTGATTCCGACAAAAAAGTGCGGGTATGCACGGGTTTGTCGTGTCGTATGGCGGGTGCTGATCAGGTGTTGCAGGCGATGGAAGATGCTGGCCTGCCCGCGATGGGGTGTTCGTGTCTGGCGGCTTGTGATCGTCCGCCTGCGGTGTTGAGAGACCGCGATGTGTTGCCCGCTGTATCGGTCGAAGATGTGGCGCGGGCAGATGGTGATTGGACAAGACTTCTGCCAGAGATCGTGTCCAGTGGCAAAAGCTGGTTGGGGCATGTGGGACCAGAGATAGATGATCCAGATACGATGGCGATCAATTTGTTGGGGCAGGCCGATTGGTCGGGCAAAGTGTTTGCTAAGGCCGCGAAGATGCGTCCCGAAGAAATTATTGAAGAAATAGAGACGTCGGGTTTGCAAGGTCGCGGTGGCGCGGGTTTTTCTGCGTCTTTTAAGTGGAATGCCGTGTGCTCAGAAAAAGAGACCCTGCGTTATGTGGTCTTAAATGGGGATGAGAGTGAGCCTGGTACATTTAAGGATAGGGAGATTTTGATGCGCCGTCCCGATCTGGTTATTGAGGGATTGGCGATTGCAGCTTATACAATTGGGGCACGAGATGTTTATTTGTACCTGCGGGGCGAGTTCGCATTTCCAAAGGCTGTGATAGCAAAAGCTATTGCAGAGTTTGAATCGCATGATATATTTCCCGGTATCCGTTTTCACATTCACTCGGGACAGGGTGCGTATATTTGCGGCGAGGAGACCGCGCTTTTAGAGGCATTGGAGGGCAAGCGTGGAATGCCGCGTTTGCGGCCGCCCTATCCCACAGAATACGGCTTGTGGGGAAAACCCACGCTTATTCACAATGTGGAAACTATTGCGTGCGTGCCTTCGATTATTTCAAAAGGCGGCGATTGGTTTCGCGGTCTGGGGCGCACAGAACCGGGTTCAAAAGTGTATTGTATTAGCGGGCATGTCAAACGCCCGGGCGTCTATGAGTTGCCTTTGGGCGTGACTTTGGATGAACTGGTCGAAGAGGCGGGCGGATATGTTGGCACTCCGAAAGCGTTTAGCCCCGGGGGTGCGAGTTCGGGCTTTTTGCCGGCTAAATACAGAGATCAACCATTGGATTTTAAGACAATGGATGGATTGGGTTCGCTGCTCGGATCGGCCGGTGTTGTCGTGTTGAATGATACGGTGGATATGAAATGGTCAGTCAGTCAACAGTTGAGATTTTTTCACGATGAAAGCTGCGGACAATGTGCCCCCTGTCGCATTGGCACGCGGTATTTACATGAGGCACTGGAAAATCGCATTTGCAATCGGGAACAGGGCCATAAACCTCACTTGCAACACGCTGCAGATGTGGCGTGGCAAATGGGTGAGGGGTCGATATGTGGTCTTGGGCAAATTGCTGCTCTCCCCCTGACGAGTGCCCAAAATTTCTTCCCCGAGGAGTTTGATGAGTAAATTGATATTGAACGGACGGACGGTGTGCTTTGCCGAGGGCGAGACCCTGCTGGATATCGCATCCCGTCAGGGGTTGGAGATTCCGACCCTGTGTCACGATCCGCGTTTAGAACCCGCGGGTGCGTGTCGCTCTTGTCTTGTGGAAGTTGCAGGAGAACGATTGATGACGCCGGCCTGTGCGCGTATCGCACAAGACGGTATGGAGGTGACGACCGAGAATGAGCGCGTTGATCGGCATCGCCAAACTCTGATGGCTTTGTATATGACCGATCATCCGCACGAGCGCGAAGTATCGGAAGTTGGTTCGCCGGATTTATTGCTGGATATGGCTGCCGAGTTTGATGCGCCAATGGATTGGGGATGGATGGAACCGATGCGGGGAGATCGAGAAGATCACAATCCCTATGTCGATTTTAATCCCGATACCTGTATTGCGTGTGCGCGATGTGTGCGCTATTGCGAGGAAATAGAGGGGGTTTCGGCTATTACCCTTGCGGGTAGAGGGTCGCATACGACGATTTCTACGGTGGAAGAAAAATCCCTGCTGGATACGACGTGCGAGTTGTGTGGTGGCTGTATTGATGTGTGTCCCACTGGCGCAATGAATGAAAAATTGCCGCTGATGCGCGGGCAAAAACCCGAGCGCGAATTGGTAAAGGTGCGGTCAACCTGCAACTTTTGTGGGGTGGGTTGTCAGCTCGATCTCAATGTGGATCCAGAAGGACGAGATGGCAAAGGTCAAATCGTCAAGGTGACGAGTCCGCCGCCGGGCACGACGACCAATGACGGCAATTTGTGTGTCAAGGGACGTTTTGCCTATGATTTTGTTCACCACAAAGATCGGTTGACACAGCCGCTTGTGCGGGGTGAGGATGGTGTATTATATCCAACTACATGGGACGATGCACTCGAAAGAGCAGCGGAGGGTTTGTTGGGTGTTGCAGAGCGACACGGCGCAGATGCTCTGGGTTTTGTGAGTTCGTCGCGGTGTTCGATGGAGGAAAATTTTCTCGTTCAAAAAATGGCGCGCGCACTGTTTCGGGCAAATCACGTCCATCAGTGCGCGGCTACGTGACACGCGCCAACTGTGGCCGGTCTGGTCGAAACATTTGGTGCGGGTGCTATGACAAATTCAATTGGCGAGATACGCGATGCTGATTTTCTGTTTGTGATTGGCAGCAATACGAGTGAGGCGCACCCGATTATCGCTATGGAGATGAAGCGCGCGGTTCGCAAAGGCGCGACTCTCGTTGTCGCCGATCCCAGGGCGATATGGATGACGTCTATTGCGGAAAAACATTTGCAACTCAATCCCGGTACAGATGTGTGGTTGCTCAATGCCATGGCGCATGTTATTGTGGCAGAGGATTTGATCGATCGCGAGTTTATCGAAAATCAGACTGAAAATTTTGAGCAGTTTAAGGAAGCCGTTGCGTCTTATACACCCGAAAAGGCGGAGGGGATAACGGGTATTTCGGCAGATGATATTCGCTGGACTGCGCGTCAGTACGCTACGACGGAAAAAGCGGGTATATATTATACGCTGGGTATTACAGAACACGCACACGGTACGGATAATGTGTATGCGCTTGCCAATCTGGTTTTGATGACGGGGCATCTGGGGAAGCCATCGATGGGGATGAATCCCTTGCGCGGACAGAACAATGTGCAGGGTGCAAATGATGCGGGTGCAACGCCGATGTTTTATCCGGGTTATCAGCGCGTGGATGATCCCGAGGTGCAGGCAAAGTACGAGAAGTCCTGGGGGGTTCCGCTGTCTCCTGTGCCAGGTCTGAATCTCAATGAGATGATGAAGACGGTGGGGGAACAGATGCGCGGCTTTTTTGTGATGGGTGAAGATATTGTGTTGTCCGAACCCAATGTTCTCGAGTTGGAAAAGGGGTTGAATAAGGTCGATTTTATCGTGATGCAGGATGCGTTTATGAATGAGACGGCGCGTTTTGCCGATGTGATTTTGCCCGCTGCCGTGTTTGCCGAGAAGGAGGGTACGTTCACCAATTCAGAACGCCGCATTCAGAGGGTTCGCAAAGCGGTTGAACCCCCTGGCGAAGCGCTTCCAGATTGGGAAATTCTGGTTATGCTGGCGAATAAAATGGGCGCGAATTGGTCTTATAAAGATCCGGCAGAGGTATATGCCGAGATGGTTAAAGACGTTCCCCAATTTGCCGGTATCAGTCACGAGAAATTGGAGAAGATAGATCGCACAGCAGGAGAAGAGGGCATAGCGGGCTTGCAGTGGCCGTGTCCCGATGCGGATCATCCGGGTACAAAATTTTTACACGAAGATGGCATTTTGCGCGGTAAGGGTTTGTTCATGCCCGTGCATTATATCCCGCCGGCGGAATTGCCGGATGAAGATTACGGTCTTTTTCTTTCTACGGGACGCACGCTGTATCACTACAATGCCGCAACGCAGACGCGTCGAGAGTCTGGTCTCGATGCAAAACAGCCCGAGGCTTTTGTGGAGTTGCATCCGAGCGATGCGCGGAAACGAGGTGTTCATCACGGGGATATGGTAGAGGTGACGACGCGGCGCGGGAGCGTGCAGTTGCGGGCTATTTTGTCGCGGCAAGTGCGTCCGGGATGTATCTGGATGCCACTGCATTTTGCCGAGGCGCGCGCCAATGTGCTGACCAATGATGTGGGCGATGCGGTGACGGGAACAGCCGAGTACAAGGTGTGTGCGGCAGAGGTGCGATTGGTCGAGTCGATGCCGGATAATGAAAAGCTCTTTCCGGGGAGCTATTACTA
>JAJEDY010000099.1 GCA_022821275.1 Candidatus Latescibacterota bacterium
ACATCCACGCGGCGCTCGGCAATGCCCGGCATGTAAAATTCGCCATTTTCGTCGGCAATATCGTAATAGACACGACGCACGCCTTTGATCGATTTGTCATTCCCCATTCGCAACGAAGCCACTGCACCGGGACGGGCGCGATCAGGGATAATGCTCCGTCGGGGAAATGTGATCACAAACCCCTTTAACCCGCGCATGCGATCGTCCGGATCCAGCTTGTAATCGGGCAAAAAATCTTCGGAATTTAACCCGAGATCGAGCACGCCGGCAAGCAGGCGTATCTGTCCGGTGAGATTTTCAAAATTCACATGTTCGGGTATATCCAGTGGGGTATCTACTCTGAAACGCGCGTCGTTGACCGTAATGAGCGATAGTGCCGGCGTACCCGCTTCCAAAACGACCTCGCCATCTGTCTTCAGGATTTTCCCCGGAATATACATATCCCAGTTCATCCCACCTTTTGGATTGATCCCATCGATGAGGGCATCGGCGGGATCCAGCTCAAATCGCTCGGCTATCGCCTTTGAATAATGGACAAACGACTTGCCAAATGGCGTAAAGAAACGCTTGTAATAATAATTGCGCGTACTGTTCCAGACTCCGATTTCATCTGTCTGGCTCGTCAGATCAAGAGAAATCAACAGTGGCAACTCAAGGGGTTCCGTCATCAACGCGGCAAAATTCTTTTCCTTACGCGAATGCCTGCTCAAAAAATCGCAAATGCCCCTGAAACCGAGATGATGCCCCGAAGATGCGAGAAACAAAAGCGTGTGTCTGGGCGGGTATTTGCTAAAATATTCGGCCAACTTCATCATGCCCACAATCCCACACGCCATCTCTGCGCCCGGCGCACGCGCGGGTACCACAGACATCGCATCGTAATACGTATTGATCACCACGATCTTTTCGCTCAATACGGGATCGGTCCCGCGAATCCAGCCCAAAATATTCCGCGTCTCTTTCTTTTCCCAATCCATTCGCGCGTTCAAAGTGACATTGACCTTTTCTTTTTCGGCAATCAATGTCTTGAGCCGTTCGCCGCTCTGCCTATCAATCCAGAAACGCTCTACACTATTGGGCACCTGCAAAAATTTGGTCTCTGCCTGCGCGGTAAACGTGGAATCGGGCTCGATAAACACAATTTGCTGCGCGCCGAGCATGGCGGCATTGAGCCAGTTATTCCACGAATTAAACGCCATCAACACCACCGCTCCCTCCACATCGCGCCCATTAAATTCCGATACATCGCCAGTGCCGCCCCACAAGAGATGTCCTCTCACACCATCTCTGGGCAAAGTGGTCGTTTTGACCAGATTGGGCCACAAGCCGTGAATGGTAAAAATCTCGCCGGTATCTTCCACTTCTAAGCTGCCACCTCGGTCTATGGGCACAGCCACGCCATACGTCTCGGCTTCCACATCTTCCATGCCAAAACGTCGAAACTCAGAAATGATAAAATCCGCAGCTTTTTCATGGCCGGGATACCCCACCACGCGCGATTCGTGTTGCGTAAACTGGTCCATCAACGTGCGAATCCCATCTTCGCGCACAGCATCCAAAACCCGTGTACCCACTTCTTCTGCTCGCGGAACGGGCACGGGGGGAACCTCGCTGGGCATTTCTAATCCCAACAAAGCAGCTATATGGGGATTTACGCGATAGGGACCGGCAATCAGGAGCGCGGTTACAAAAATCCCCAGACCGATGAGGCTCCACGCGATGTGCTTGTAATATTTATCCATAGCGATGTACCCAATGCCCGCGTTCTGGGAACCAGATTATGTCAATACCCACTGACAAAGTTACGCCGAGAATATATCCGACGAGCAAACCGATGAACAGAGGTCTCGATTTGCGATAAACCGTTGGACCTCCGACTTTTAGGATGACAAACTTAATCAACCACGCCAGAAAAGTTGTAAAGCTGGTGCGCCGGACCAGATAAGACCCCGAAATCGCCAGCCCCACGGGATGCAGAGGCCACCACGCAAAGCGATAGCGCATATAGATCAATCCGGCCATCAGCAGACCGCCAATGCCAAAAAATACCACTTGTTCGGGATGTTCCTCATAAAATGGCGGCTCATCGGGTTTTTTGACCGCATCAACCGTACCCTGGAAATGGCGTTCGGCTGCCCGCGTGATCTCCCAACTGTTGAAATTATAAGCCCCCTGATCGTAACCCAACCACACGGTGAACAGCATATTGAACAGCAAACTGACAATAAATGCCAGCCCAATAGCACTCATTAGCCGGCGTCTTTGATTGCCGGGAACCCCCTCAGAGACGCGCCCTGCATGGGCAAGCGCGGGCAAAAACAACCCCTTAAAATGCCCGGTAATCAAACCCGAATAGCGGTAAGCGACAATGGTGGCAAGCGGGATATTGCGCCGTCCAAAAAACGGTGCCACCATACTCCAGGCACCTATGGGCGTATTGGTAAATGGCATGCCGGTATCAGCCAGGATCTTCGCCATACCCGTATAGACAAAAATTACGGCGAGGAGGAGTAAAAATCCTTGCAGCGGATCGAAATTCATCTGCGTCAGCCAGACAAACAGATATGCCAGACTACACAGCAAACCGATACAAGCGGCGCGATAAGGCATCAATTCCTCAGAGTCATCCACCGTGGGATCTCGCCCAAGTGCCTTCATCAACACATCGCGCAAATGTCTTCTCGCAACCCAGAAGGTCGAAGACACAAAAACAATAAATGCGCCCGCAATCTGCCAGTAATAAACCCCCGTGCGATAATAAGGCGTGGTGGCTTTATAGCCCCACTTGGTGAGCTGACCGCCTTCAAAGATGAACAACAGATCAAAAAACCAGATTGAAAACAGAACATCCAGGCTGGCAAAATAAGAAAAAAGTATGGTAAAAATGCCAAAGTATCCCCTGATAGGTGGCAATTGACGATCAATCCAATACCAGCGCGACCGATAAATGGGAAAACGCGGAAAGCCCGGTACAAAGTAATTGATACAATTCCAGGCCAGCACGCCAAAAGCAATGGCAAATCCGATCCAGAACAAGCGATTGCGCATAAACTGGGGCAACCATCCCTCGCCATCGCCCGGTTCAGAAACCATATCGATCAACGGCGCCATCGCGGGAAAAACCAAACGTTCGCTTTGCACCCACTGTTTTCTCAAAATAGTGGCGACACACGCCAGCATCAAAAAAGCCGCCGCCACAACCGTCGTCCACCAGAACAGGGGCAATACCCAAACATCCCAGGGGATAGCAGCACCGCTCGGCAAGCCTTCGTAAAACCACGCAACGGCATTGCCTTCGTGGCTCGGTAATAGCCAGTTAGGCAAAAGCGGATGCAAGTGCTCAGCCCACTGATTTTCTTCCGTAGCAAAATAATAAGGCGCCGTGATATAGCCGATCAAATAACCCGTCAGGCCAAAACACGGCAGTGCCGCGCCCACGAGGCCCATCGCCAAAATTGCATGCCATTCGCCTGGTGAAAGCGCCCAGCCGGTCATTTTGGCAACAATGGCGAGTCCGATCATCAAAAGCATCAGCACGATCAACATGGCCATTGGGATGTGACTATAGGTCATCAACGGGGCGTGCAAGATGTAGCGCACGCAAATAGCCAGCAGATCGAGGGCAACGACCAGAAATAGTCCCAATCCCACAGCGCGCAATGTTACCGCGGGTTGTGAACTCGCATCATCTGCTTCCGTCTGAATATTTTGTGTATCGAGAGCCATTGGCGCAATTTTCGCGATACAAGATGAAATTCCTTAGAAAATGTGCGGGGATAATTAACCCTCCCCCCTTGCATTTGTCAAATGGTTTATCTGTTTATAATTGTAATCCTGCATATAGCGCAACATCATTTCTGTTTGAGAAAAAACGTACGCAAGAACCTTGACACCAATCAGCCGTTTTGTTAGATTTGATCGTCTTATCGCGAAAGATGATGGCTCCCTAGCTCAGTTGGTAGAGCAGAGGACTGAAAATCCTTGTGTCGGTGGTTCGATTCCGCCGGGAGCCACCATTTTTTTGTCATATAACAGACATATATTTCTCTTACAAGTTCCAATAAAAAAAGGCGTGAACGATTAATATTCACGCCCTTTATGTTTTTTGATGAAAAATCGAAGTTACAAACTCTGCGCAATCCGGAACCCCACATAAAAGCTCCCCGCAATGATATTGAGGCTCTCGCGATAGGACGAACGGAGGAACCACGAATCTATGTACCAGGCACCGCCGCGCAACACGCGCACAGAACAGATACCGCTCTCCCACGCGGATCCATCAGTGGGCGCCCCCACATATCTGTTATTATAACAATCCTGAGTCCATTCCCACACGTTGCCGTGCATGTCGTAAAGTCCCCATCCATTGGCCTCGAACGATCCCACCGGTGCCGTCTGCTTATTATCCCACTCACTGCCACACCCATTGCAATTGGCGCGGTTGCGTCCAGCGTCATTCCCCCAGCTAAATCTCGTCACCGTTCCCGCACGCGCCGCGTACTCCCACTCCGCCTCACTCGGCAAACGATAGCTCTTCCCCGTCTGCTCCGATAGCCACGCCGCGTAAGCCACGGCATCTTCCCAGGTAATATTGATCACGGGACGCCGCCCCCGGCCAAAACCCCTGTCGTCTGCTCGCTCGCGCCCTGTCATATCTGTGAAAAGATCGTATTCCTCAAACGTCACCTCGTACTTCGACAGCGCAAACGCCTTAACCGTCACCTCATGCGCTGGTCTCTCGTTATTACCGCAACCTCTCGCCACACAACCCATTTTAAAACGCCCCGCGGGAATCTCCACCATCTCTGGCTGCTTAAAACCCTTAGCTCTGTTCTCCTGTGAAACCTGGGCAGTTGCAACAGTGAAAAATCCCAACAAAAATAGAACGGAAAAGCTACTCATAAGTCCCTGCATAATATTTCTCCTGTCATTATCACCTGTAAATGCTCATCCCGTAGAAAATAAGACAACTTCTTATAGATGAGAAACATATTTTTCACCTTCCGATGGTCACATCGACCAGGGCGCCGGGTCTGACATGCTTTCCCGCATTTAAAAAAAGACCCGTTACTTTGCACGTCCCGTTTTCCGGATCGATAATGGGACTGATCCCGACGACGCGCCCGGGCAACACGCGCTGTCTGCCAGCGGTCGGCACGGCAGACAGCGGCATATTCATTCGGATTGCGTTCAGCCTGCCCTCGGGCACAAACAGATGCACCTGAAGATCCATGGGGTCGATGACCCGCGCGACCGCAGTGTAAGCCAGAACCCAATCGCCCGGCTTTACATTGACCTCGACCACCATCCCGTCCTGGGATGCGATGATTGCGGTCCTGTCCAGTTCCATACGCGCGGTGATCCAGTTATAGTGTGCGACCTCGGCATCGAAGCGGACATTTTCGAGATGCTGGTCGCTGATCAGCTTCTTATCGTGCAACACTTCCAATCGCGCTTTCATGCTCTGAGCCTTCTTCAGTGCAATTCGAGCCGCGGCTTCCTTCACGCGCAAATCCCGACGGGATAATACCATGAGGGTATCCCCTTTGGCCACCCGGTCTCCCACCTCAAAGTTGACCTGCTGCATCTGCGCGTTCATCCCGGCATAGACAGTCGCCGATCGCACAGGTACTAAAGGTGCCCTCAATATCAGTTCGTGTGCATTGACCCTTATCGTAATGAGCATGAGGAACAGACCGCATAGAAACATCGCGTTGTATATCATAGTTGTTCTCCTATCAAACGAATACGTAACATACCCCTGAATCGCACTTTTTTGCGTTTTAGAGCCTCAATCTCCTCCTGCTTATCCGCCAGTTCTCTCTCTACTTGTCTCAGTTTCAGGTAATGAACAGGCGGATAAGCCATTTTCAGGTCCTCCAGTTTATTATAAAGACCTCGCTCTTCCCTCGATAAATCTTTTACGCGCTCAGAGAGACCTCTTAAACTGGGCTGAAATCGCGAAATCTCCTCTTTCCGGGCAAATCTGAATTCAATCTCCCGGGTGGTGAAACTGACAGCACTGCCCTGGGGATATTCCTCCTCAACCTCAAAAGAAGCATTTGCCTCGAGCAGTCCAGATACAAAACTGTTTTCAGGGATCCGCTCTATAAACTTCTGACAGGTCTCGCCTCTCAACTGGATCGTCTGTATTCTCACGGGCCGATCCGTCTCCTCCACGCGCACCTTATCCGGCAAAATGGCACCGTGTTCTCCGCAAGTCAGAACCCGCCCGTTGAAAAAGATCCAGAACCAGGCGGGCCTGGCATCGAGGATCAGGGCTTTTCCACTTACCTTCTCCCGCGTGTGTCGCCATTGCCCTTCAAAATTCAAATAGGTTTCCATGTTGGCACTCCGATAATCTGAGTATGCGGCCGAGGGCGTCGCCATCAAGTATCTAAACGATCGCCAGATACCGCCCATACTCGATATGGGCATGAATATCAGGAGCAGCATAACAACCACGCCGAACACCACACCTTCTCCCCCGAGGGATCCCGTCTTGACCCTGTATCTCGCACTGTTGGGGAAAACGCAAACTGCGGGATAGGGATAAAACAGGGGTACGCCGCTTTTGGTCGTACAATCGGCGATCAAATGGCTCATATAGCCCAGGAGCACAGCCGCATAACACGCGGATTGATAGGCGAGCAAGGGCAAGGTGACAACCGATAGCGCGATCATACAGAGCAGCGAATGCGTAACTGTCCGGTGCCCCCATCGCCGCTCGATTGGGATGGAGGCAAAGGGCATTATCCGACCAATATAACTGTTTGGCGAATCAACATCCGGAAGCAGGCTCCCTATGATCGCGCATGCGACCGCGGGAATATTGCGGTGAAAGGACATGGAAAAGAGCGAAAAGGAACTCGCCACCGTGAGCAGCCCAAATGCAATATGTGTGGGTGCAGTCATCGTTTGAACCTGTACATAAAGAATCGAATACCCACCAGAATCGCGCTGCCAATACCAGCCAGCACATACCCCTCCATACTCCCGATGCCGCGCATGAAGAATCGCGCCGCAACCACGACCAGCAAAAGCAACACCACGGCAAACGTAAGATCGATCTGATCTCGCGCGCCCGTGTGAGACACATCTCGCACCGCGGATCGGGTCACAGCTGGTTCTTTGCGAAGCCGTTCCACAATCTCAATGATGGCGCGCGGATTGCCAGCACTCTGTTGTAAGATGTTCGTCTCGGTCATGCGATAGTCTTCTATATTGGCACCCGCAGCGCACTGGCGGATGAGCTTCTTGGCGTCCGCGGCAGATAGGTGCTCTACTTCTAAGCTGTCGAACTTCCAGAAGTATTTCTCGTAGGGCCTCTTGACTTCTTGCAAAGCCGCGATAATGGTGAACTTGCGGTTGAGCTTGTCGATCAATCGCCCGACCGAGGCGGTCATATCGGATAGGTCATCGACGATCAACACGAACTCGTTTCTCTCCACTGAGCCGAGCACCATATCGGTCCAGCCCTGAATGCTCGTGCGGGTGTGTTGCTTTTTGATCGTTTCAAAGTTGTCCGGACCATCTGGACATAGCCTTCCGATTTTGTGAAGCCCTTCCGCAATATTTATCAGGGCCTCTTTCACAGGCGAAAGCGTCTTCACCTTCAGCGCGTTCTCTGCGTCGAGCAACGCGAGCAAATGGCTTTTGCCCACGCCGATTGGGCCAGTGACCAGCGTGTCAATCCCCTTGTTCAAGTTGTCTTCGAGCTGGTACAATTCCTCATCGCGTCCCACAGTCTGCGGCATCCCGGTGCGCGTGTGCTTCGGCGCGAAAAAGCTGTAATCGCGATTCTTCCAGCGCGACCACCACCGCGCCAACCGCGACCTGCGATCAATGCGCTCAACAGAATGCCGCTTTTGCTCGTCACTCACAGAGATATAGATGGATGACGCCTCAATAGACGAATGCCCCATCAGGTCTTTGATGCGCTCGACCGGTACATCCCGATCTGCCAGGTCCGCGCCGAAAGTGTGCCTGAGCATGTGTGGATGAACGTGGCGGATCCCTGCGCGCTGCGCGTAAGTCTTCATGAATGCCCACACGGTCTTGCGGCTGAGTTGCTGCCCGTTGCGGAGATTGCAGAAGACGTATTCAGAATCTGAAAAACGCCGGGACGCCAGCCACTCGCGGAGGACGTCTTGCACCTCGAGGTTCATCGGAACAGCGCGCTCTTTGTCGCGCTTGTCCGCAAAGCGAAGATTCGGCGTGTCCGTTGACCAGTCAATATTGTCAACCGTGAGCGCACAAGCTTCGGATACGCGCAGACCACATTGTGAGAGCACGGCAATCAGCGCGCGATCGCGCGGGTTCATACGTACGGATTTGAGCGCTTCAAGCTCGTCTTTCGTGAGAGCTTTTGGTGGGATTGTAGCGGATGGTACTGCTGGACGGGTTACAAGTGATTGGTGAACCATGGGAACGCCCTCCTGTATGGGGTTAGAACTGCAAATTTTTGATCTCGTGCCCTTTATACAGTGCAAAAACCGTGCCAAAAATTGCCAAAAATCCGTAACTGATTGCAGGAGAGCGTGTTTTAAGAAAATGATGAAAAATGGGCATGCGGCCAACTGTTTCATATGACACAGTAAGTGTTTCATTTGAAACAGTAAGTGTGTCATATGAAACACTTGAGATAGGAGTGTAACAGGGGGATTATTGGAGATAAAACACAAAAAATGCCCTGAATAACACAGGGCATTTTGAAAGGTGGATATAGCACTGGATTGTCTGCAAGTTGCGATAAAAAATAAATGAGTTAAAGGAATGAGACCCGGATCCACTCAAAGCAATCCGCACCGTTTCATTCTATACCTCAAAACCATTCTCGAGATACCCAGAATCTCGGCCGCGTGGGCTTGATTCCCACTTGTCCGCCGCAATGCCTCTTGAATCAGTGCCTTCTCGACTGCGGGCCAATTCATCTGTTCATCGGATAGGGATCGTACCACCTGTTCAACGATACTCTCCGCGGGCATGGATGATGTCTTTGCGGTCGGGGAACGCTCACCGAAATCAAATCCCAGGTCATCCGCATTGATCTCCCTATCAACGCACAAAATAGCCGCTCGTTCAACCGTATTCTTCAACATGCGAACATTACCCGGAAATACCTGCCGCTGGAGAAATTCCTCAGCTTCTTTTGAAAACCTCATCGACGGTTTCCGCAGATCCCGGGCATAATCAGCCAAAAAGTGTCGCGCCAGAACCAGAATATCCCCCACTCGCTCGCGCAACGGCGGCACCTGTATCACGAATACATTCAACCTGTAATACAGGTCCTCTCTGAAATTTCCTTCCTCTACGGCTACAGTAAGTGACCTGTTGGTCGCTGCGACTACGCGCACATCTACCGGGATCTCATCACTACTCCCCACCGGCCGGATGCATCGCTCTTCCAGCATTCGCAGCAGACGCACCTGCATCTCCAGCGGCATATCCCCGATCTCATCCAAAAACAGCGTACCCCCATCTGCCAGCTCAAAATGCCCCTTCTGATTTGCCTTCGCGTCCGTAAACGCACCCTCTTTGTGTCCTAAGAACGCGCTCTCAAACAAATTGCCCGGAATAGCAGAACAATTCACGGGAATAAACGGACCGTGCGCGCGATCGCTCTCGCTATGCACGGCTCGCGCAACCAGTTCCTTCCCCGTACCCGTCTCCCCAACAATCAGCACCGTCGTATGACCAGTCGCAGCCACCTGCTGGATCTGCGCCTTCATCTTCACAACCACCTCACTCTCCCCTATAATCGCATTCAAACTGTTTCTCTCTCGCTCCTGCGCCTCGAACTGATCCAGCCAGGCTTGCACCCTATCCTTCTCTCTGCGAAGTGTCTGGTAGCGCACCGTGCGCTGAATGGCCACATTCAGATCTTCCACCTTGAAGGGTTTGCTGAAGAAATCAAACGCCCCTTCTCGTAGCGCGCGAAATGCATTCTCGGACTCTTTCACCCCGGTAATCACAATCGCCTCAATCTCAGGAGCAATAGACCGCACCCGCCGAAGCACCTCGAATCCATCCATCTTAGGCATCTTCACATCTGTAATCACAATATCCACAGCCTGGCTCTTCACCACCTCCACCGCCTTCTCCCCATTCGCCGCCTCGATAACCGTATGCCCTCTCGCAATGAGGAACTTCCCAATCGAAGACCGAATATGTGCATCGTCATCAACCACCAGGACCGTCATGCTGACCTGCTCATTCATTCTTATTTCCCCCTATCATTTGCAAGCGTTTGTTTGAGATTTTGAAAAAATAAGACGGAATTTGCAAAAAGCAAGGTCACTCAAATAAAATACGAGCAGATTATGTTCTTGTGCATTTTGATGTTTTTGTGCATCGCGGCAAAAGGTAACAAAATCGAGGAGCGATACAAATTGATTCTGCGCTACATCATTGTGATAGTACTTGACACTAATAACGCCCTGCGTTATTATTTGTAAATGATAGAATCATTCCGAGATAGAGAGACCGAGAGGGTATTCCTCCGCGAGAGATCGCGGAAATTATCGGGCATACTGGCTCGCTCGGCCCTAAAGAAGCTCCTCCTGTTGGATGCCGCCGATTCGATACAGGACTTGCGGTCGCCACCTGGTAATCGTCTGGAGAGACTCGCAGGAAATCGAAGCGGCCAGTACAGTATCCGCATAAACGAACAATGGCGTCTTTGCTTTGAATGGAAGGCTGGACGTGCGATCAACGTGGAGATCGTCGATTACCATTAGGAGGTATCTATGCCTACAATGTCCCCAATTCATCCAGGAGAAATTCTGTTCGAGGAATTTCTCGAGCCTCTGAAGATTAGTCAGTATCGTCTGGCAAAGGATATTTCAGTGCCACCTCGCCGGATTAACGAGATTGTTCACGGCAAGCGTGCTATTTCGGCAGACACTGCACTACGGTTGGCGCGCTACTTTGGAACCACAGATCAATTCTGGCTCAATTTGCAAACGCGTTACAATTTGGAATTGGAGAAAGACCGCCTCGGTGAGCGTTTGGAGGCTGAGGTGCAGGTTTTAGAGCGTCAAGTTTGAGAGACGTCTAATCAGTCTCCGTTTCCGATCTGTGTTCTGGTCGCCACGGCTTTTATAGCTTCTATGCCCAGGCGGTCTTCGAGTTGTTTCAAATACAAACTGCGCGGCTGGACCTTTCGTCCGTGCGATTCCCAATATCCATCTTCGCGCACGTACCAGCCGTCTCGTTTCTCGCCGATACAACCAATGGCGTAATTCTGTGATGTTGGGGGTTTTTGCACGATAAAGCTCTCTGCCTCGCAATTCCACAATACTTTTTGTGCCCCCGCCCAACCGTGGCCGGTGCCCGAACCTTGCCGATCCTGAACATTGATGGCATTGCCGTTCACGGTCACATTGTCAAACAGGGTGCAAACAGACCACCGGTGATGGGGTCCTGAATCATTATGTGCGATATCCGCCGTGCAATCCAAAAACACATTTGGCCCCGGTACGCGGGCGTGTAGCACATAATCGTGGCGCCCCCGTCGGGTATAACACCGTTGCACGAGAGACAATTGCCCGTGGATGGGAAATGAATATCGCCGCCCCCCGGTGATCTGTGATACGGGGTCGAGACACTGGCTATCCTGCACGGTCATCCATTTTGCCAGATTGCCAATGGTCACACACGCATAGGCAAAGTGTACCGAGGTGATATTGCGCGCCCACGCATTCTGCACGCGTGAAAATACGACAAAGTTCCAGGCGTGATCTTCATCGATAAACTCATCCTCCCTACTTTCATCTTTTTCGCTGTCATCAAACTCCGATACGCCGCGCAAGTTCTCGATGCCGACCTGTTCAATGCGCCCGAGATATTCGTATTTGAGAACCCACCCGCCGCCGTATTCTCGTTCAAATGCATTGCCCATGGGCGCGTCGATTGTTATCCGGTTGCCTTCTATGGCAGTTATGGTGCGGTCAAAGCGAAAGTCGTAAGTGCCCGGTTCCCACTGTCGAACGTCGGGGTGTGACATCTCAATGCGATCCATCCCTATTGCCGCAATCCATTGAGCCGTACTGGGTCGATGCACGAGGATGTCATCGCCAACTGCAAAACCCGAAGCATCTGCGATGGCGAATGTTTTTGCGCCTACGGGGACATAATCATCTACGATGGCCTGTCGCGTTCCCCCTACCTCTTGCCAGAATGATCTGCCTTCAAACGCGATCAATGTGCGCTGTTCTGTTCCCGTTGCAATCAATACCGTGCCGCTTTCACCTTCGCCTTCACCGCGCAGTACAACACCACTTGCCCGAATCTGCAGGGTTCCGCCAATCCGATATTTTCCGCGCTTGAGTAACAGGGTCCCGCGAAATCCATTGGCACCCAATGCACGTGCAGAAACTTCATCAATTGCCGCTTGCAATCGCGCTGTGTCGTCTCCTTGGGTCTGGGGGTGAACGGTTAATACGACTGGCACATCTGGCAGAGCCACACCGCCCCCCATGTACCCGCAGTGCGAGAAGTCCGGGATGATATTGCCCTTTTCATCCGATATATAGACCAGCCGCCCATCAGGTCCTGGATATACCAGTTTACTGCTCTGAGGTATGTAAGATATCGAACTGCTTCGCGTTTGGATAAAATCTGCAACTTGCGCCCAAATTGGGATGGGATGTATGGAAGGGTCGCGTGAGGTGAGAATATCCCGAGGAATTGGCACGCGAATTCGGGTTGTTCCCGTCTGAATAGTCTGAGTCAACAGGGTCTGCATTTCGGTTCCCACCACAATATTTAATGGTTGTGTGGTAGCGTTTTCAAATGTGATGGGTATGTACCACTGCGTGCCATCAGATCCAAACCCAGCGGCGAAAGTGAGAAAATCACCAAAACCGATTTGTCCGTCAGAATCGAGATCGTACACCGGATCATATCCCGAATCGGTCTGTGATGAACCGAATTTCTGAGCAAAGAGAAGAAAATCAGTGAAGCCAACGGTTCCATTGCCATCAAAATCGAGATGGGCAATGGAGCCTTTTTCCTGTACTGGCGCGTCAACTTGCCAGGAAAAAGTCTGATCGACGGTTGCAATATGATCGATGAACAGGCGCGCATTTGAATTTTGACTGGTTTCTGTTCTGAATGTGATGTATCGCCTGTTGTAATCGGGTTCTCTGCCCCAGATTTCGTGGGGTTTTGCCAGTTCTACTGTGGCAAGTTGCCAGCCCTGAGGCGGTGTTTGTCCCTCCCAGATCGTATATATGGCTTCCAGGCCACCGCCCAGAGGGTGGTTGCGAACCTTGATTTTGAGGTCTCTCAGGCCATTGCCTTCTACTTTCCACCAGAAGCTCAGGCTATATCTCTGGGAGATGTCCTGCCCCGTGCTGAAAAAATTGTAGGTAAAGAATTCCGTTTGACCTGCTGGCGGAGAAGCCGCGATTGCAAAGCGACCCTCCTGGGCATCTCTGGATAACTGTACATTGTTGGACCATCCGGAAAGATTGTCGCAATAGGTCAGGGTTTGCACCGGATCGCTGGCAAAGCAAGTACAGGCCCACAGCAATACAATTGTGCAGGTGATGATTGATCGCATTGTGTATTCTCCTGACCGCTGACAGTTGTTCTATCGGCGATTTGCCTGAAATTCCCTTCTAATGTTCTTAATCATTTCTTGAAGATAACGCCTCCTGCCCAAATCGCTCAGTAGCCTTTAAGGTCTCGCGCACATCATCCCATGTCGTGGTGTGGTTGACTATGCACAGCCGGAGTGAAAACTTCCCATGCAGAAGCGTCGAGGATATAAAGGCTTTGTCTTCCCAAAACATGCGAGCGAGTACTGTCTTGTTGATCTCTGTGAGTTCTTCCTCGTCAATAGAGGTGTCGTCAGGATTAATGCGGAAGCATACGATTCCCAGTGACGTGGGGTTTAACGTCTCCAGTAGCTGGCTCTCACGCACGTATTCTTCCGCCTGAGTGGCCAGTGCCATCCCCTTTGACACGGCTTGCCGAAATGCCTCCATTCCGAAAGTCTGGACGGACATCCAGACCTTAAGGGCGCGCACTGAGCGACTCAGTTGCAGGCCGCGATCCGAGAAGTTCGGGTGGTTTGCACCCCATATTGTGTCCTGGAGAATATCGTGCCGAACCGCGAAGGCTTGCTCAAGCGTGCTAAGGTCCTTCACCAGCAGACAACCGGCCTCATAAGGTTGGAAGAACCATTTGTGCGCATCCAGCCCGATGGAATCTGCCCGTTCGATTCCGCGTAAGAGTTCCTTGCCTTGCTCGGTCACGACAGCGAAGCCGCCGTAAGCAGCGTCAATGTGTAGCCATATACCTTCTGATTCACAGTAATCTGCCATGGCTTCAATTGGATCAATAGTCCCGGTACTGCTCGTTCCGGCGTTGGCGCACACTGCAATGGGGTTGAATCCCGCTGCGCGGTCATCGGCTACAGCCTGTGCGAGTGCATCCATGTCCAGGCGGAAGAGGTCGTCGCTCGGTATCAGGCGTATGCACTCTGGGCGAACGCCGATAATCCTGGCTGCGCGGATGAGCGCGCTATGGCTCTGGTCGCTCATATACACGGTCACGCACTCGGGGTGATCAGCAGCTTCTCTCGCTGCGACAAAGGCGTCAAGGCTGGCCGCAGAGCCTCCGCTTGTGAAAAGCCCACCCGCGCTTTCTGGATAGCCGACCCACTGCCGCAACCAATCAATGACCACCAGTTCGAGCTGGCTCGGACCACTTCCAACCAGCCAGGTGCATGCGTTGATATTGTACCCGGCGGCCATGAAATCGGCCAGCACCCCAGGCCAGGTGGGCGACGACGGTATAAACGCGAAACAGCGCGGGTGGTCCAGTCGCATCGCAACCGGGAGGATTTCGCGTGCGACCTGCTCAATGATCTCCGCTGGGGACCGTCCATCTTCAGGCGGAGCCTTCATCAACTGTTTCTCGAGACCCTGCCGGAACTCTCCATCCCAGGCTTCTCCCTCGGGCAAGTTTTGGATCCGCTCCACCAAAAGCTCCGCGGCTTTGTGCGCGAGATCGAGCATGAGTTCGGGGGCCATCTGGAGGCCGTTACCCCCCTCGTCTGAAAATTCTCGTTTTTCCTCACATTTTCCGTCCATACCTCTCCTTATTCTCAGGTTTTTCTATTTTGCAATTTACTCGAAAAAACAGGGGTTTGCAATGGCATTTTGGCGTATAATGAAACAGTTTGATTAGAATAAGTGAACTATTAGGGAGATTACACAAAAAATGCCCTGAAGAACACAGGGCATTTTGGAGGAAAGAGGACGGCGAGTCGCAGGACGCGACAAACAAACCTCCACATTTTATGAGGGCTTGTTTTTATGGAATACGCTGGTACAAAGCGAAGTGCCCGCCTACCCATATTGCCAGCGTTGAAACAGGAGATGTGAGGCAGGTGCTCTACTTGGGATCGAGCGTCATCAGAAATTCATGAGGTGGCAATATGTCAATTCCTCGAAAAGGACTTAGAACAATGAGATCTGCATCGCCGCTGATAATGCAGTCCGCTTTACCATTAACTGCCAGTTCCAAATACTGATCGTCTTTGGGGTCTCGACAAATCTCTATGTGCATTATTATTTCAATAAATGTTGCGCTTTGAATGAGTGATTGAAGAAATTCCTCGCGTGTTTCTCTTTTCACATAGCGATCAAAACGATCCCTTCGAAGCACCTCTTCTAATTCTTCGACGACTGCCTCTGAAAGAAGTAACGCACCTTGATTCAGCGCAATTTTTAATGAACGACCAGATGTTGATTGGGCAAAAAGAAGAGCACTAACAATGACATTCGTATCGAATACATAACGCGATTTATGTTTCACTAAGCAGTTCTTTCAATATTTCAGGTGTCAAACCATTTTTTCGCGCTTCTTCACTGGCTTCGCGCATAATATCTTCAATTGGACGTGCCGGTTTTCTCAAACCACTCAATTGCAGACTTAACAAAACATTTAATTTTTGCCGATCTTGTACTGATGCAGACTGATAAACACGAGCAGCCTCTGGCGTTACGCAAATTGTAATTTCTTGATTTTTCACGTCACAACCTTTCTCTAATTTACCGTCTTGAGTGCGAGTTCATAGCACGCGGCACATCAGGCCACTCAGAATTATCGCCCCAAATGCGAATGAGATCTTCTATCGTATGAATCATGATAGTCACAGGGCTTCAACTTTGTTATAGACCAAATCAATATAAGGAAACTGAGCACACAGGGCAATATCGCACCTATAAATTTTTGTCATAGATGACTATTAAATAATAGAGAGCCGTAAACAGCCACAAAAGACAAGCCCCCACATTAGCTGGTGAATCTCGCATCCAAAGCTCGGTTTCAGTCAGCAGGGTGAAGAGCAGACGTTCCCGTGGTTTTGATTTTCGAATCGCCTGCATCAACCGCTCCAGATCTTTCTTGCAGGATCGGTCGTAGATATATAAAATGGGAAAAGAGAATCAACATATCTTGAGGTAGTGACGATGAATTATCAGTTTAGACTAAACTGCGGGCTCTTACGCTTGTTTGACGCGTTTGATTCCTTCCCCGACGAGTTGGCACCTGGCTTCCAATATGAATTCTCCCATCCTGAACTCGAGCGTCTGCGCGAAGCATATAGACTTGATCAGGTTGCAGGAGGTGGAGACGACTGGTCTAAAATCCTGAACTTAATGCATCAGAAGACTATCTGACCTACCTGGCGAAGAACTTGCTCTACATGCACTCCCCATGCTTTAACGGTTTCAGAAGTGTTACTTCAGGGAAAACGTGGCTCACGCTGGCCCCGAAGCACTTGGACGTTTGCAAGCGAGAGACATACAACATGAAGTGGCGTGAGGAGGCCGAAAGCGGGAACTGGGAGTATGATGAACTTCGTAGTAGTCTCGAGAAGCGAAGACTGGCAGGAGGCCATACGTACACGTCATCTATCGCGTCTTTTGCGCAAGCGCCGATGATGAGATACTCCGCGAGAACAGGCCAACTCCCAGTGAAGAACTGTTGATCCATGAAGCCGAACGTCTCTGTCCCAGGCTTGCTCGACAAGGCCGATTTCAACTATGTTTCCGTTGGCGTCTTTTAGCGGAACCATCGGACCGCGCAAGTCCTCATCCGCGCGGGTTGCGTAATCGGGTTCAGGTCCCGGATAGCAGATCGCGCGAATTCCCGATTGAGGCATGTATCTATCTGGTTTTCTTCCAAAACATTCCCGAAAGGTCATAAATTCGGGTCGGCATATCTAAATATAAAAAGGTATAACAGGACAAAACAAGCCAAATACGGAGAATGAAAAAATAAAGTACGCATCCCCTCCCCCACCTTCAGATTCGTCTAACTAAGTCTTCAAATGTTCGACAACGATTGATCGATCAAATATACCAGCGGTTTTGAGTGCTGTGCAGGCGCTTTGGAGGTGTTCCTGACAAAACATGGCAATTGTCTATCTCAAGATAGACAATTGCAGGTGAGTGTCTATCTTGAGACTGACAATCGCAGGATGATGTCTAACTGCGGATGCATCTGTGAAAAAAATTAAATAGGGCAGACCTTTTGTGGCCTGCCCTATTATTAGAATTATTTTGCGTCAGGGCGAACCCGTGAACGCCTTAACGCTGTGGAACATCAATTACTCAGCCGTTGGATCAAAGCCTTCAATACGCCCTTCCTGGATCTCGATCTCATCCCGGCGTCTCACCCGCTCAACCTGCCCATCGCGCAAATCGACCACGCGATCAGATACGCCGAGCATCTTGTGATCGTGGGTATTGGTCACAATCGTCACACCGCTTTCACCCTGCATCTTGAGCAACAACTCGATAATTTCCTGTCCGGTCTTCAAATCGAGATTTCCAGTCGGCTCATCGGCCAAAATCAAATCGGGATCATTGGCCATGGCTCTGGCAATTGCCACGCGCTGCTGCTGTCCACCCGATAATTCGTAGGGTTTGTGATGCAAGCGGTCGGAAAGGCCCACCAGCGACAATTTATGCGCTGCTTTCTCTTCGTAATCTTTGCGCGGCATACCCGAAAACACCATCGGCAAAGACACATTTTCAAGCGCCGTCATCACGGGAATCAGATTAAACGACTGAAAAATGTACCCCACACTGTGACAGCGCAAATAGGCAATTTGCCCCTGACTCATATCGCCCATATTGGCACCGTTGACCAATACAGTACCCTTAGTGGGCGTATCCAATGCGCCGACCATATTAAACATCGTGGTCTTACCCGATCCCGAAGGCCCCATAATGGACAAATACTCACCGCGAATCACATCAAGGTTCACACCTTGCAGGGCATGCACTTCCTGGTCGCCCATCCGATAGGTCTTCCAGACCCCTTGAACTTTGATAATATAATCTTCAGCATCAACCTGTTGTTCAGCAGCCGATTCCTGAGCCATTGTGTTCTCCTCTGAAACAATAAAGTTCGCCATTAGACTCCCGTATGGTAGGGAAAACCCATGAGCCTGTCAAGCCATTTTAATCGGAATAAAATTCTGCGTGATTCCACAAGCGTCTTCTGCTATATTCTAAGCCGCATTGTGCTATAGACCTGTCGCATCATCAAAATCAATACGAAAGGATCGCATCATGAAACTCGCAGTATGCAATGAATTTTTTGAAGACTGGAAAATCGAGGACGTCTTTAACTACGCAGCGGAAATTGGTTGTGACGGCGTTGAACTCGCGCCTTTTACACTCGCGGAAAGCGTCACAGAGATCTCTGCCAAACAGCGCAGCGACATTCGCAAAGCCGCAGAAAAAGCCGGTGTCGAAATCGTCGGTCTGCACTGGCTACTCGCCAGCCCACCGGGGCTTTATCTCACACACCCCGACACAGCCATCCGCGACAAAACCGAAGCGTATATCAAAGCATTGATCAACTTCTGTGGCGACCTGGGCGGACAGATTATGATCCACGGTTCACCGGCACAGCGCAACATCCAAAAAGGCTGGAACCGAGAAGAATGCTGGAAATACGCCGTCGATATCTTTTCAAACTGCACCGCACAAATGGAACAAAACAACGTCACCTATTGCATCGAAGCACTCACGGGCAAAGAGACCAATATACTGAACTCCATTTCTGAAGCCCTCAAAATGGTTGCCGATGTCGATCACCCAAATTTCCAGACCATGGTCGATACCAAAGCCGCAGCCGCTGAAAACAAATCCCATGTGGATGTGATCGCGGAAGCCGGCAAAGCCATGCGCCATGTCCATGTCAACGACCCCAACTTGCGCGGTCCCGGATTTGGCGACTTGCAATTTGCATCCATCCTCCGCGCCCTCAAAGACCGCCACTACGATGGTTATATATCCGTAGAAGTCTTTGACTTCAAACCCGATGCAAAAACCATTGCCGCACGCAGCATTGGATATCTCAGGGGTATTTTGGAAGGGTTGGGAAATTAGAAACGATGACGGGCGAGCACGGTCCCCCTACTTACACCTCACTTCTTTCGATACCGCTCATCCAACCCCGGCAGATATTTTGGTGGGCTATGATACATATAGCCCTGCAAAAACCTCACCGATGTCTCCAGTGACAGCGACCGCCTCAACGCGAGAGCCTCCTGCAACCTGGCGTAATCTGGCCCATCGCCGCCGAGGTCTGCCGATTGCCGCGTCGCCTGCCAGTGTTCATAACTCGCGTATCGCGTCATCATCAAGATCTCGTCGAAATCGGGACTCTCTTTGCGATCACATGCCGGAGGCGGTGGATAAAAGACGCGCCATTGCCCAATAATGCGCGCGCCGATCTTTTCAAAATAGGGCCATACGCCCTCTATGCTCGCCCGATAAAAATCGTCGTAACAGCCCTTTTTCACCTTCCAATAACGCAGCGTCACGATCTCTTGCCCGGGTTGCGCCACATCATTGCGCACAGGTCCAACATCTTTTTTCCCCGATTCCCCATCCACCAATTGATATGACGCCTCAACACCGGGCATATAATAGGGCTTATCGGGCGCCATGTGCCCTTTCAAAAAAAAGGGACCGTCAGAACCAATCAACACCTCGTTGCGATCTCTCAGCGCCTTTGTATTTGCCTCGCTATCGGGACCATCGCCCCCCAACCCAATATTTGCAGGCGGTCGCGTATGTTGCCAGTGTTTGAAACTCGCATATCGCGCCAGGCGATACCCCTCGTCGTAATCTTCCAGCTCACCCACCCCATCGGGATAAATGATCTGCCATTGTCCGACCACGCGCGCACCGATCTTTTCAAACCACGGCCACACGCCCGCCCGGCTAATCTCGTAAAACGTCTGATGCCCGCCCTTTTTCAGCTTTTGATGCCTCAGCACCAATACCTCCTCACCCGGCTGCGCGACCTGATTTCTTACCGGACGAGGTTGTTGTTTGGCTTTATCAATCATCAGAACCTCCGCGTTCTGGCAACCGCTCTGCCACAAAACCCAATTCTTCTTTAATCCGACTCACATCGTAAACACTAGCGTATTCATGCCCGGGCTGTTCAAAATGCGACAAATCTACCTCGTCGCCCCACCAGGCGCGAAAAATCTCTGCCACGGGGACGGCAACCCACGCCTTTGGACCCGCGGCATTCATGATGCGAACCCCGGGTTTGTGCGGTGATAGTGCAGATAGGGTGAATGCCCGAACAGCATCGGGCAAATCCATAATGGTCATGGAGCCCAAGCCCCACTGTCGCGTCGGAGAAATATCGCGCAAAGGCGGCAATCCAGCGTGCGGCACCGAAGACAGCCGCAAATTAATCACATCGATATCGCCATTTTGCCGCGCATAAAACTTTGTGATCTCCTCCATCAAATATTTTGACAAACCATACCCATTGCGATCCAGACATGGGTGTTCATCGGAAATCGGCAATGTCTGCGGTCGAAAAGCCTCATTCTGCATCCCGACTGCTGCGATTGAACTCGCCATCACAAATTTACGGCATCCGCGATCCATCAAATAGCGCATCAAACACCGCGTGCCCTCCACATTGACAATCAGTGCGTCGCGCTCCGAACAACCGCCGGTCACAGCCGCGAGGTGAATCACCACATCAATCGCCTCATCATTGAGCTGTTGCAAATCTTCAAAAGAGCCAAACTCGCCGTTCACATAGGGCAAATCCAACTCTGGATTTTTTCGACTCATACAAATCACCCTGTGCTCTTTCGCCATCGAGACCGACAGTGCCCGACCGATAAAACCACTCGCTCCAGTAATCAGTACTGTGCTCACAATTCCTCCTTATTTAATCACTAAAAATGTCACTCGCCCCACTTAGAACATCTGCGATAATCTCACCCTCTTTCATCACCATCTCAACCTGCCGCAAGCATGCGATATCTTCAAGCGGATTGCCGTCCAGTGCAATCACATCCGCGAACATCCCAACACCGAGATGTCCAACGCAATCCGACATACCCAGCATCTCAGCCGTATTCGTCGTCACCGCCTTCAGCGCATCCACTTCTGACACACCCAGCCCAACGAGTTCTTTTGCCTCGCGCCAGAGCGTCGCATGCGTGCTATCGGTCCCCAAACACACTTTCACACCCGCCCGCACGGCTTCGGGAAGATATTTTGCCGTCAATTCGCACGCGCGTTCCACCCGCTCGCGCCACCAATCCCACGCCCACGTATCAAAAGACGCAAAACCAACTTCATCGTCAAAAAACAGTTGCAAATTTGGATCGCTCAAATACGCGCCCGATTTCACAAACAAAGCCACATCCTCTTCGGTCAGCAAATTGGCGTGCTCAATACTATCGATCCCCGCTTCCATCGCCCAGCGCATTGCCGGCCCACCAATCGCGTGTGCGGCTACTGGCAGACCCAAATCGTGTGAAACCCCAATCGCCGCATCAATTTCCCGCTTCGAATACGCCGCCACATCTGTCAAATCGCCTCGAATATAGTCCTCAAACGAATCGCCCTGCCGCACATTGGTAATAAACAACTTGGTCCAATCCGCGCCCCGAGAAAAATTCTCCCGGATCTTCAACCTCAATTCTTCTTCCCCATCCGCAGGAAAACACAAAAAAGGCGCAGTCCCATGGCTCGGCCTCAACGCCCGCACACACACCTTCAACCTCGGCCCCACGGCTTCGCCGCGATCAATCGCACCCTGAAAAGCCTTCTCAACACCTGGCCGATCCCCCAGAGTGCGCATAGTCGTAACGCCTGTGTCCAGATCGCTTCGCAAATTCATTGCACCGCGCAACACTGCCGTTGTCGCATCCAGATCGAAATGCGCGCTCAGAGGCAAATGGAACCGATTGTTAATCGTAATATGCACATGGGAATCAATCAACGCTGGCATCACGGTATATGCCGAACAATCCACCACCTCGGCATGTGGAGGCACATCTACTTCGGCTCCGACATCGACCACGCGGCCCTTATCTACCACGACCATCCCCTGCGGCACAGGTTCACGACCGGGATGAACAATCAACAATTTGGATTTAATCACTTTTGACATACTTATTTTATTTGTATAATGTAGATGGAAAAACAAAACGCCGTCATTTTGATCACCGGAGATCTATTCATGCAATTTGGCATCTTTTACGAACACCAGATCCCCCGCCCCTGGGCAGAGGGCGAAGAACACCAGCTTTTCAAAGACGCGCTCGAACAAGTTGAAGTCGCCGACCGCATCGGCATTGAATATGTTTGGGAAGTTGAACATCACTTTTTAGAAGAATATTCCCATTCCTCAGCGCCCGAAGTCTTCCTCGCCGCATGTAGCCAACGCTCCAAAAATATCCGCCTGGGACACGGCATTGTACTCATGCCCCCCAATTACAACCATCCGGCCCGCGTTGCCGAACGCATTGCAACCCTCGATTTGATCAGCGATGGACGCGTCGAATGGGGCACGGGTGAATCGGCTTCTCGCGCAGAACTCGCGGGCTTCAACGTGCCGGCCGGAGAAAAAAAGGCAATGTGGGCGGAAACCGTCCGGGAAACCGCCAAAATGCTCGCATCAGACCCGTATCCCGGATATGACGGCGAATTTTTCTCAATGCCCGAACGCAATATTGTACCCAAACCCCTGCAAAAACCCCACCCACCACTGTGGGTCGCCTGTTCCAACCGCGAAAGCATTCGCTGGGCGGGAAAACACGGCATTGGCGCACTCACCTTTGCCTTTATCGAACCCGAAGAAGCCAAATACTGGGTTGACGAATACTACACCGCATTCGAAAACGAATGCGAACCCCTCGGACAAGCTGTCAACCCCACCATCGCCATGGTCGCCGGATTCATGTGTCACGAAAACGGAGAAAAAGCGCGGGCACGAGGTCTCGAAGGATTTCAGTTTTTCGGCTATGCGCTTTCTCATTACTACCACCACGGCATTCACGTCCCCGGCAAATTTGACATCTGGGCGGATTTCAAAAAAAACAAACCCGAACGCAAAAAAAATACAGGCTGTATTGGCACTCCGGACGAAATACGCGCCCACCTCGAAGAAATGGAAAAAACCGGTGTCGATCAGGTCGTCTTCCTCCAGCAAGCGGGCAATAACAAACACGATCATATATGCGAATCACTTGAATCTTTCGCACAAAACGTATTGCCCGACTTCAAAACCCGACACGAAATACACGCCGCACAAAAAGCAGAACGACTCGGTCCCGCCATCGAAAAAGCACACGCTAAAATACCGCCGATAGACAAACCCCAATCAACACCCATAGAAGCCTATCCACTCTTAAAGCAACCCAAAGAAAAGCAAGAAGACCTCGAAATTGTCAAATCTATTGCGGGAAAAAAGACGATCACGGATTAAACGGATGACGCAGATGACGCGGATTAAAAGCTCGCCCCACAAAGCCCCATCCAACAGGCGAATCTACGGAGCGAAGCTGGTAACGACTTTGGGTAGTGGGCAGGGTTCGTCTATTCGTCTATTCGTCTATTCGTCCAATCGCCTCGCGCACCGCATCTATCGTATCTTCGATATCCGCCTCCGTATGTGCCAGCGAGAGAAACATCGGATGCGAGGGATGTAAGTAATATCCCTGCGCCAGACATCTCCGCAACATCTCCATGCAGCGATCGCGGTCAGAATCGTCTATCACGGGACGCGGCATGGGTCCAACGCCAATGAGATGATAACTCAATCCCCCTGCTTCGCAAACAGCGTTGATGCCTTCGATCAAACGATTTCCAATTTTCCACTGATACGCAATGCCATTCCGCCTCTGAAGTTCCCCTATCACGACCTCCATCGCCGTTAAACTGAGCGGATCTCCGTGCGCGGTGGCTGTCATCCACACCGACTGGCACGCTTTTGACCCCAAAATCTCTCGCTTCCCGGCAATAAAACTTCCCGCATACCCATTGCAACACGCTTTGCCAAACGTCGCAATATCGGGTATGACGCCATAATATTCACCTGCCCCACCCATCGCCACGCGGAACCCCACTTTTGTCTCGTCAAACACGCAGATTGCCCCATGTGCATGCGCCAGATCCACACACCCTTGCAAAAACCCATCCGGTGGTCCGCTCCCTTGAACCGTCTCCATCACCACACACGCCACCTGATTGTCATATTTTTTCAAATGCGATTCCAGAGCGTCTAAATCGCCGTAGGGAACCGCACTCGTCAACTCGCTAACAGTTTGTGGAACACCCTCATCACCGGGACGCGCCCAATCGTGCCAGCCGTGATACCCGCACATAATCACTCTATCGCGCCCCGTATAGACCCGCGACAGGCGCACCGCACTGGAAGTCGCCGCACTGCCCCCAATAAAAAATCCCACCACCTCAGCTCCTGGAATCGCTTCAATGAGCAGTTCTGCAACCACCAACTCCCTGGGATGCGCCAGACCGTACACCGTGCCATCTGCCATCTGCTTCTGCACGGCACGGCACACAGCGGGATCATCATATCCCAAAACAATCGGTCCAAACCCCATCAAATAATCCAGATACGCATTGCCATCCACATCCCAAAACCGCGCCCCCGATGCGCGCTGGGCAAAAGCGGGATAATCCATGTCCGCCAGGCCAAAAATATTCTTATGCGGAATGTACCCGCGAAATAAAAGATCGTCATAGCGATTCAGCAGAGCCTTCGACTTTGCAATGGTATAATTCTTTTTTGCCATCTCGCCCCCTGTGCTCATAATTATAGAACCTTTTTTTAACAAATAAACTTATCACACAGACACAAGCACAAAATAGACTGCTTCCACGCTCCTATTGTACTTGCCCCCCGTCTTTTCTTATCTTATCCTATTTTTAACAGCGTTACCCTATAATTATAGCGGGAGATTTTATGCCACGCGAACTCATAGCAGACCGACCTGGTCACACCACATTGCGGGAATACGACGAAGAACCCTTAAAACCCGATCAAGTGCGCGCAAAAACCTCGTTTTCAGCAGTAAAACACGGCACGGAGTTCCGGGGTTTTCAAGCCAATACACGCGACGCATCCGATGTTTTTAGCTGGGAATGGCGCATGCACATGCGCGGACAAAAACAGAAAGATGCGTTTCCAAAACGGCTGGGCAATATGTACGTCGCCGAAGTGACAGACGTGGGGCAAGACGTGTCAAATATTCGGGCAGGAGATCGGGTTTTTGGCCATGGTCCCGTTCGAGAGACGCATACACTTTCAGCGGATCGCGTAGAAAAAGCACCGAAAGGCGTCTCCTGGCAGGCTCTGATGGCTACAGACCCTGCGGGCGTTGCCCTCGGCGGCGTCAGAGATGCCAATATTCGCATTGGGGATCGCGTCGCGGTCTTTGGTCTGGGGGCGATTGGATTGATGACCGTACAACTCGCCCGCATCGCCGGCGCGCGCTGGGTCGCGGCAATTGACCCCATTGAAAAGCGATGCTTGATATCCGAGGCCTATGGTGCGGACCTCGTCCTGGACCCGCGCGAAGCCGATGTGGGCATGGTCATTAAGCAAGCCACCGCAAAACTCGGCGTCGATGTATCCATGGAAACCAGTGGATCGTCCGCCGCAATGACCGACGCACTGCGCTCAACGCGCTATCAGGGCACCGTTGTATCCACGGCCTATTACAATGCCCCCATGCAAAACCTGCATTTGACTGGCGAATGGCACCGCAATCGGATTCGCATTATATCCGTGAGATCCGACAGCGAACCCTGGCTGGATTACGGATGGGACAAAAAGCGCGGAAATAAAGAAGCCTACGACCTGCTCGTTGAAGGCCGTCTAAACGCCGAGGGCTTAATCGACCCCATCGTTTCACTCGATCGCGTTGCCGAAGCCTATATGCAAATGAACGAACACCCCGAAACGGGGATTAAACTCGGTGTTGATCATTCGCTCTAACAGGTGATCTCACCTCTTTACTCATGCAAAAAATCCACACTATAACGATATGCCTTGTCCTCTTGACCACCACAAACCTGCTGGCGAATGAGGGCACAGTACAGCAAGTCTCGGGAGACCTCGTTTACGTCACGGGCATGAACGGTTTGGCTCCTCTGTGGTCGAATCTCACAGTGCAAAACGGACAGGAGACAGGCGCAAGACTCGAAGTCATCAAAGAATTGCCAGAACTGGTCGTGACGAGAATCGTAGAGACCAACGGAACAGCGGTGAATACCGGCGATGCGGTGGTGCTGAACAGCACACAATCAGATGCATCAGCGCGGAAAGCCAGGCGGATTGTTTACGCTACCCGCGTTGACAAAAATCCAACTGTAGATGGCGTACTGGACGACGACATATGGTCGCAGGCGACGCCGATCAGAGGCTTTGTCCAGCGCGACCCAAACTACTGGATGCCGAGTCCCGAACAAACGGTCGTGCGAATTATCTATACGGACAAGAGCATCTACTTTGGCTTTGAATGCCTCGTCCCGGACTCCTCTCAATTAATCGCAAACAACATGCGGCGAGATTCCGAAATCCGCGGCGATGACAATATTCAAATCCTGCTCGACACGTACAATGATCGGCAAAATGGCTTCTTTTTCTCTGTCAATCCCCTTGGGGCGCAAAGCGACTTAATGCTCTCCAACGAGGGGCGAACCTATAACCGCGATTGGGATTGCAATTGGGTGGCACGCACCAAACACTATCCCGACCGATGGACAGTCGAAATCGAAATCCCGTTTAGTCAACTGCGGTTTAAGCAAGCAGACGACGTCACATGGGGCATCAACCTCGCGCGTTATCTTGCCCGGAAAAATCTGGCGACCCAACTCGTCGTCGGTCTGCAAAGTTCCTCATCCACAGAGCGGTATCGCATGGCGGACATCGGCGAACTGCACGGCCTCCAGCACATTCGCGCCAGACGCCCGATATACCTCAAACCCTATGCCCTGCCGGGCACGACCATCGACGATCAGGCAACCAGCCCCTCTGAAAGCCGCACCTTTGAAACGGGCCTCGATCTGCGCTATGGCATCACGTCAAATATCTCGCTCGACTTATCCTACAACACCGACTTCGCACAGGTAGAAGGCGACCAGGAACAAACCAACCTGACGCAGTTCCGCCTCTTCTTCCCCGAGAAACGCGAGTTCTTCCTCGAGGGCGCCAACCTCTTCCAATTTGGCGAACTGGCGCGAGTAACCGGTAGCGGCACCAGACCGCCCACCCTCCTTTTTTATACCAGACGCATCGGCCTTGAAAAAGGAAAAAAAATCCCGATTATCGTCGGATCAAAAATCGCCGGAAAAGAAGGGCGAACAAGTATTGGCGGCCTCAATGTGCTGACCGATGCAGCATTATTCGCAGAAGATGGCGACACAGTCCAGGTACACCGCACCAATTACTCGGTCCTCAGCGTAAGACGCGACGTATTCGCGCGGTCAAACTTCGGTTTCATCATGGTCAACAAACAAATTGATGACCCCCACGAGGGATGGAACCAGTACAACCGCGCAGGCGGCATTGATTTCAACTATTCCCCAACTACAAACCTGAATTTTCAGGCATTTGTAGCGCGAACATGGGATTCACAAGTTGAAAACGCAGACGATGCGCGATTTGTATCTATGAACTATCGCGGCACCAAGTATTGGGCGCGGCTCAAATTTCTCGATGTCGAGGAACAATTTGAACCCGCTGTAGGATTCATCAATCGCAGAAGTGGATTGGAGGGTTTCAGGCGCTATGACCTCTATGCACGCTACCGCCCCAGACCGAAATTCGCCAATATTCGCTATATGTCAATCGGTCCCGAAGCGCAGATCTATACAGACCAAAACAACAATGTGAAATACTGGACAGCCGAATTCTCGGCATTTACCATCTTTAACACAGCCGACTACTGGCGGTTCGAATTAAAGCGTACTTACGACGTGGTCGATGAGGCATTCGAGCCATCCGCACGCCGCAAAGATGTGAGCATTCCCGCCGGAAAATATACCTTCACGACATTTGCCACGGGACCGCGTCCCAGCCGGGCCAGAAAATTGCGCCCCGGCATTGTCTTCGAGGCTGGCACATACTACACGGGAAGACGCTATACCATCCGCTCGGAAAGCTCTTTTCGCCCCTCTGGCCGACTGTCTTATGAAGCGGAATATCAGGGCGACTGGATCCGACTTCCGCAGGGGAACTTTAACATCCACACACTCAGCAATCGCCTGCAGTACTCCTTTTCCACAGACTTTTTTGTCAAACTCTTTGTGCAGTGGAACAACGACAAAGAATTTGCAAGCGCGAATTTTCTCCTCAACTACCGATATCGCCCCGGCAGCGACATCTTTCTCGTCTTCGACAGCGCTTATGGCACCGATCCGACTTTAACCCGGCGAAACCGCTCAGTCCTCCTCAAGCTCTCCTATCTCCTGGGTCTGTGAGGAATTTAAATTCGTCTAACAGCCAGTGCGACGGCCTCGCCGCCGCCAATGCAGAGGGCGGCAATGCCAATGCGCTTATCGGCGCGTTTCAAAGCGTGAATAAGAGTTACGAGAATGCGCGTGCCGCTCGCCCCAATGGGGTGTCCCAGTGCGACAGCACCGCCATTGACATTGAGTTTTTCTGCCGGGATGTCCAGGTCATGGGCCGCCGCCATTGGAACGCCGGAAAAGGCTTCGTTGATTTCAAACAGATCGATATCCGAGACCGTAAGGGAGAGTTTGGACAAAAGATTGGAGATGGCGCCAATAGGCGCGAGCGTGAACCACTCCGGCTCCTGTGCGTGTGTGGCATAACCCAAAATCTCAGCTTCGGGTGCGATACCGCAATCCTCTGCTTTTTCGTCCGAAAGGACGATAACAGACGCCGCACCATCGTTGATACTCGACGCATTTCCGGGCGTCACAGTGCCATCTTTTGAAAACGCAGGGCGTAGTTGCCGGAGTTTGTCTTCATCAAATCTCAGGTGTTCCTCATCCCGGTCTATGGTTGTCATTGTCTTGCCAGCAGGTGCTTCAACGGGTACAAGCTCGCTGCGAAATCGACCTTCACTATCGGCGCGAAGTGCCCTTTTGTAACTGGTGATAGCAAAATCATCCTGGTCCTCGCGCGAAAAATCGTAGCGCTCTGCACATCGGTCGCCACATGTACCCATATGCAGGTCATTGTACACATCCCATAAGCCATCGCGGATCATTGAATCGACGAGTTCGCCTGTCCCCAGTCTATAACCCGTCCGCGCTTTTTCCAGAAGGTAGGGTGCGCGGCTCATGTTTTCCGTGCCGCCTGCGAGAACCAGATCGGCATCACCACACTGGATAGCCTGGGCGGCGAGCATAACGGATTTGAGGCCCGAACCACAAACTTTGTTGATCGTAGTCGCCCCCACCGACGTATTGAGACCCGCGCCAATCGCAACCTGACGCGCGACATTTTGGCCCAGACCCGCACTGAGCACATTGCCAAAAATCACTTCATCGACATCATCGCCGATTATGCCCGCTTGCGCTATTGAAGCCACCGCGACAGCACTGCCCAATTCAGGTGCAGACACCTCGGAAAAGCCGCCCATAAATCCACCAATAGCCGTGCGCTTGCTCCCGGTAATATAAATGTGTTTCATAGTCATTCCTCCATTTTTCAAGACTATCCAAGATACATTCAGAACGAGAAATAATGCAAAAAATAAGAGGTGGAATGAAATATTTAATCGCCATTGCCCCGTGTAGTATTTTGTGTACATTAATCCTCATGATGGCCTGTTCTGCACCCCCCGATGGCAAAACCGTATTTATCGAATCGGGTTGTACAAGATGCCATGAAATCGATGGATCTGGCGGATCTCAAGGACCGCGATTAGAGGGCTTACAAAACAAGTGGACGCCCGAATCGCTGGAAGAATTTTTGACTGATCCCCCTGCGTACGCAAAAGACAATGCCCGATTGCTGGCGTACATAAAAAAATACCCAACGCCAATGCCCAAACTTGAAATCTCACCTGCACGGCGAAAAATACTCGTCCAATATCTCCTTAAAAAGTATCCATGAAAAATAAGATCGCCCAAAAATACGAGCGGATCTACAGAGAGGTTGCCAAAATACCCGAAGGTACCGTGGCAACTTATGGGCAAATTGCCGAGCGGATTGGATGTGGACCTCGCGAAGTGGGCAAAGCATTGTCGGAATTGCCACCGCACACACCCTATCCCTGGCATCGGGTCATCAATGCGCGGGGAATGGTGTCCATTCGCAGCGGGAATCACATGGCGCATCACGACCAGGAAGCCCGCCTCGAACGAGAAGGCATCGCATTCGTCAATGGCCGCGTCGATCTCGAAATTTACAGGTGGGAAGCAGATTTTTAAGGCCCGAATGTAATATCACCGACAAGAGTTGCAAATTTGTGTATTGACAAGGATAATCGGTTTTTTTATCATTCACGCGCTCAGGGGAGAAATACATTTGTAAACACTGAGAAAGGGGATGCAGTGACCAAAGCAGATATTGTCAATCAGATCGCCAACGCCACGGGGTTGACCAAAACTGATACCTCTGTCGTTGTAGAGGGTTTTCTCGCCTCGCTCATTGCGGCAATGGAGCAGGGTGAACACATCGAGATTCGCGGCTTTGGCACGTTTAAAGTCGTGCATCGCGCACCGCGCACAGGTCGCAATCCCAAAACGGGTGAGGTGGTCAAAATTCCCTCGCGCGCAATGCCCGTGTTCAAACCCTCACGTGAACTGCGCAATTCTATTTCTGAGGTTTCTGTTCTTCCATCCAGCTAATGCACCCACAGGAGGTAGCTCTTGCCCAGCGGAAAAAAGCGCAAACGCGCAAAAATCGCAACGCATAAACGAAAAAAAAGGCGCCGAAGAGACCGACATAAAAAGAGGATCTAAAGGCGAGATATTTGCCAGGCATACGGATGTTATGGACCTATCCCCCGACCCTGGATATGCCGGTGTTTTACGCTCTGGTATAGACCATGAGGGCAGGGGCCTATCCATAGTCTGTCCGCCAGAGAGATCATCTGCGGCATTAGCTCAGTTGGATAGAGCACTGGTCTCCGGAACCAGAGGTCACAGGTTCGAATCCTGTATGTCGCACCACAACCAATGGGGCGAGAGTCACAAACGACTCTCGCCCCATTTTTTCGTTTTTTTATCCCTATGCGTCTATCTGTCTTATCAAATCCCGCAACGCCAGAATCAGCGCGTCCAGCCCCTGGCCTGTGACAGAGGAAATTCCCATATCTGTTTGACCTTGAAAAAATGGTCCCTTGCGGTGTTCCGGAGACAACAAATCCAGTTTGGTGGCAATAAGCATCGCGGGCTTCTCGCGCAATTTGGGACTGAAACGCTCGAGTTCTTCCCTCAAAACTGTTAAATCGTATTCGGGATCCGGGCTGGTGACATCGACCATAAAAAGGAGAACGCGCGTGCGTTCAATATGGCGCAAAAACTGAAACCCAAGCCCTTTACCGCGATGTGCCCCTTCGATCAGGCCGGGAATATCTGCCATAACAAAGCTATCGTAATCGCCGCATTTGACAATCCCCAGATTGGGTTGCAGAGTCGTAAAGGGATAATCTGCGATTTTGGGTCTCGCCGCAGACACTCTTGATAAAAGGGTCGATTTACCCGCATTTGGATGGCCGACCAGCCCGACATCGGCGATGAGTTTGAGCTCGAGTTCCAGATGGCGTTCTCGTCCCGATTCTCCGGGCTGGACATACTCTGGCGCT
Organism: Candidatus Latescibacterota bacterium; assembly: GCA_022821275.1. Classification (GTDB taxonomy): domain Bacteria; phylum Latescibacterota; class UBA2968; order UBA2968; family UBA2968; genus VXRD01. The sequence goes on from JAJEDY010000099.1 coordinate 32,117, forward strand.
CTATTTGTCGGCGTGGCAAAACGCGCATTGCCTCGACCACCACGACCGCCCGCAATCAAAACAACGCGCTGACCGGGTTCGGTCAAATCCGCGAGAATTTCGCCCGTTTCTGTATCCTTTATGAGCGTCCCAACCGGTACGGGAATTTCAGCATCATCGCCCCGCCTCCCCGCTTTCTTTTGCCCCGATCCAGGTCCGCCATGCCCTGCGCTCAGGTGTTGTCGATACCGATAATCGAGCAGTGTGGAAAGGCGCGGATCCGCTATAAAGGCGACATCGCCACCACGACCGCCATCGCCGCCATCTGGCCCCCCTCGCGGTACGTGCTTTTCTCGGCGAAAGCTTTTGCATCCATTGCCGCCGTTGCCCGAACGGGCATAAATTCTGGTTAGATCGACAAACATGGGAAAATTGACCGAACTGACGCTATGTTTTCGACTCTGCCTGTGGGCTATTTCTCAAAAGCAGAGCATCTTCAATGGGAATGTGCTCATCTGCGCTGTTGATGAGATCCCGCGCCGTATTATAGGTAAAGGAAATGACCTCAACGCGCGGTCCCAGAGTTTTAACGAGATCGACCAGAGGTACAAAATCACCATCACCACTCACGAGCACCACGACATCGAGTTTATCGACAAATCTCATGATATCAATGGCCATGCCCATATCCCAATCGCCTTTGGCCGATCCATCGCTGCGCTGCCGCAAATCTTTTATTTTTGCTTCATAGCTCTTTTGTTGGAGCATTGAGATAAAATTACTCTGGTCAACATCTGGCGATTGCACGACATAGGCAATTGCGCGGATCAAGCGGCGTTTGCCCACACTGAGTTCCAGCAGTTTTTCAAAATCGAGACGCGCATTAAACGGTTTTGCAGCATAAAAAATATTCTGGACATCGACAAATATCCCAACCCGCAATTCGGTCATGGGGATGTCTGTACGCCGATCTAACCGGGTGCGGACATTGGTCTGTAGAGCCGCGATATTTTTTTGAATAGCATCGAGAGTAGCAAAAATTTCTCGGCGTTCTCGCGCTCCGCTAATAGCTTCTTTATAGACCCTATTCTTAATTTCTCTAAGGTCTCGAATTAGAGCCTGTGCGATATTAATCTGATCTAATTTTTGCTCAATACGCGCTATTGCCTCTTGTATTTGAACAATCTGATCTTTAAAATCTGCCATTTGTTATGGAGTCTCCGATATTAGTTTGTGTATCCCAGCGCCAAGGGCGAGGGCAAATTGGCTCGCCTGTCCGAGTTTTTCGCGATCGCGTTTTGGCAACTGCGCAGTGTCTATACCGAGAAATATGGGATATTCCGCAAGGCTGAGATCGGCTGGCGGATCGATGCGCGGTATGTCCCCCGACAGATAAACCCGTTGGTAGGGGCGGTGTCGAGAACTGGCGAGAGAGAACCAGCGGTGCAAGCTGGAAGAATCGGGAATAGCCGTGTCAACACCGATTAAAATACCATTTTCAACGGAAACATAAAAAGACTCATAGGGATCGCTGTGAATAGCCATTTTTCTACCAGTTTCCCATATGCGAGCGGGTATGCCCGCACAAAATAGAGATAGTGGGGCGACGGAGAGATGCAGGTGGGTTTCGCCCAGTGCGGAACACAGGGCTTCGTGTGCGTCAATCACCCCATTGCGTACTGCGGTCCAAAAAGCCGCGCGCCCCACTGCAATAAAGTCGATCACGCTATTGTCGATAGGAGAAATAAGCGCCTGTGATGCTTCCCAAAAAATCTGCTCGCGGCGGTCTTCTTCCCCCGCGACTTCGAGAGGAATTTTTTGGATGTGATACAGGCCACCCGAAAGACAAAAAGAAAGCGTGCCAATCGGTTTTGGCAGGCTTTCAAGTGCTTGACCCAATTCCTCAACAAAGGATTCTGACACTTCTTTTTCGGGATCAAAATCAAAAGCCTCCGATACGCGCTGGTTAATAAGTCCCCTGAGATAATATGTATTATCCAATTTTTCAAGATGGACCACGCGCAAGGTGTTGCCCGAAATATGAATGCCCGTCGCTGTACTCATGGCATGCTCACCGTAAGGTGCGGACGCAAACGTTCGAGCGTTTTTGGACCAATACCCCTGACCCTTGCAATATCGTCAATGCGCTTAAAAGCCCCATTCTTTTCGCGATAAGCCACAATGCGTCCCGCAATTTGAGGCCCAATACGGGGCAGACGCTCAAACTCTTTTGCCGTTGCCGAGTTGATATCGATCAATACCCTCGCCTGGGAGGCGTCCTCTTTTCCTTCCGCTTCGGCTGGCGGTAAATATTGGGAAACTTCTACTTCCTTTTGAGGTGGAACTTCCACGGCATTTTTACGCACCTCAAAATCGGGAATGCGATCCGAATCCTTACTATCGAGATAACTGATAACGATCCCCACAATAAGAACGCCGCAAAGCAGCAACAGAATAATTTGTTCGTTGCGATTAAAAGTGAACATGGAAAGCCCTATTATTGAAATCCGATTTCACCCCAGAAGCGAAAATCCCAGGTCACATTGGTGAGGTCGCGCAGGTGGTCCTGGCGCCTTTCATGGCGAAAGGTGGTGCCGCCGGTAAACCGCGAGCTAAAGGCATATTGCGTACCCAGGCTCACAGACCAGGATGTCGAGTTTTGACGGATAATGGGTTCGGCTGGCACATCGGGTTCTGCACTTCGGGGCATTTCGGTTTGCGTATTCAAATTGCGCGAAAAAGAAAGCGTGAGGTCGAGCGTGCGCTGAAATCTTCCGCGCAATGAATAGCGCACATCTGCTTGCAATGTGCCGTTTTCCGTCAAAGTAGTTCCAATCAGGCGATCGGCAAGGGTCGGTTGAACAGATACCGTATCGACAGTCACATTGCGCTGATAGCGGATTTCATCATTGTTGCTCTGGCGGCGACTAAATGTCGTATTCACATCGCCTTTCCAGCGCGCGCTCCACTGAAAAAGCGGATTGTACGCGATTTCTCTTGCATCACTCGTCAGATAACGCGACGAGAGACTGAGGCTGCCATCACCCCGTCGCGTGCGCGATTCTTGATATCCAAAAGTGGCATTGGAACTGACCCAAAACCAGCCGATCAAAGGTATGCGCTCAAGGCCGCGCCAACTCGCGTCAAATTTGGGAAAGATGACCTGATCGTCTTTGCCGAGTATATTGCCAGTGCGTTCGTTTTCGGAATAATTGGCAGAGGTATTGAAATTCAGGCCCAGAGGCAGCCGAATACCACTGGATACCTGTGCCTGTCTTCGCACATTGCTGGCATTGGTCCTCGTTCCCGTAGTCGCGACCACAATGGGGACCTCAAGCGTATCTCGAAAGCCAAATTGATATGCCAATGCGGGCCGCGACGTAAGGCCAAACAAATTATCTGATTTGTTGCGAGAAACACTGCTCGTCACATTCTGAAGGCGCCCCCCCAATTTTCCAACCCATTGCAAAATAGAAAAACCATCTTTACCGGACCTGCGCGTCCAGCGTTGAAACAAGCCGGGCAGGTTGAGATTGATCCGCGCATTCGCCGTTTGCTGGCTATTGACCGTCAGCCCGCGCCGAATGCTGCCGTATTGTACGCGTTCCCCACCGATTTCAAAGCGATCTGTGTACGTCGCCGAATACGACGGATTCACGGTAATCCAGGTTGTGATACGCGGCGTAAATCTGAAGTTGATCGATTGATTGCGCGATATTTCGCGTCCAAATTGAAGTTGAGTCAGAGCGTATCCATTTCGCAAATCGCGGTTAATCGTGAGCGAATAATCGGCATTTAGACTGCGAAATGGCGAGAGTTTGATCGCATAACTTTCGGTCAAATTAAAAGTCTCTCGCACAGTATCAATCACATTCGACGTGTCGCCTGCGATGGCGCGGAATGAGGTTTGATCCGATACCCCGCGGTTAAAACGCAAGCTGTAATTGATGCTGGAGGGCAGGTAAAAAAACTGCGCCTCTTTGAGCGGTTTGTAAAAGGGCACCCACTTGAAAATAGCGAGCGCTTCGCGCTGAGACCACACCTGATTATAGGTCATATTGCCGTTTAAGTTCTGATTCAGGCTCCGCCTGCGCTGTGTAATCGCACCCGTTGTCGATGCGTCAGAACTGTAGTTGAGTGACGTGGAAGCTTTGTCAAAAAAAATGCGAGACAGCAGACTCGGGTCTTCGCGCGCGGGTCGCTTTCTCAGCGACATGGTAAAGCGCGTCTGAGAGCGCACATCGCTCTCGTTGATTTTTTGTTCGGGAGTGAGCACAATATCCGAGCCCGGGCGTATGCGGGGGCTTGATGTATAGCGGTTATAGCTGAATCGGACGGGTAGGGAGGTATTCCATTCTTTGGGAAAGAATTTATCGATGTTGAGCTGGCTGTCAAAGTTAAACCGCGTGGTGGTGTTGCCCGAAGCCCTGCCTTGCAGATCTTGAAAATCACCGCTTCGACGTTCCAGATTGACCGTCAGATTACCCAGATCGGCGAGGGTTATGCGCGTATCCGCCAGTGCAGATATGGCGGGTTTTTTGCGGATATCATCAACGCGCAATTCATCCAGCCAAACTTCGTTTTCGCCAATGAGAATCTCATCGCCGCGGTTGCGAATCCCCACGGTAAAGGCTCGGATCGAAGCCAACGCGGGATTGCCGCGCACGATATAGGTGCGACCATCCACATCGATCTCTATGCGATTGCCCTCTTTGTCGTAGCGAGCGAGAAAATCGCCACGGCGAAGCGCGACACGAACGGTATCGGACACTTGCTCGGTGGCTTGAAGACCCAGCAATTGGCCTTTGAGTTGCGACATAATCTCGAGGTCTAAACGGACGGTATTGGTTTCTTCTGCCCAACCGCGATAAACCCGCGAGCGGTATTCGTAATAGTTGAGAGAATCGTCATTGATGGGGGCAAAACGCATAAAAAATTCGATGGGACTGGGGCCCGTACTCAAGGAATCTGCGGCGTCTGAAAAATTGGTGCTATACGTCGGATCGGCCGGGTTGCCGCCGTGCAAAAACAGCGTCATAACACCGTATTCGGTATAGTCCTCGCCAGCGGCGAAACTGCGGGATGCAGAGATGGATTCGCCCGGGTAGAGATCGACAAATTCGAGCACCAGAGAATTTTCAGACAAACGAATACCTGTGGTGGGGTCAATTTCTCGCTCGAGACCCGGAGGAGATTCGTAAAAGGAGTTGTTTGTCCCGATAGTCGAAACCTGAAAATCGCCCGATAACTGCCCGAACGCGACCGGGTCTTCCTGCCATTCACTGCCAGTCGCACTAAATGTATAGATTTCGACAGAGGTGGTGTCGTTGTGTTCGAACCAGACGCGCACAAAGTCAATCTCGCTGGCAAATGTGGTGTCGGGACTACCCTCAAAGGTACGGGGCGCGTCTTGCCCTTTGAGGGGAATGCGCAATAAACGCCACGGGGGATCTGTAATACCGCCCAATTCGGGAAAGAGGTCGGATTCGGTGCCGGGCACAAGCGTAGATGGACCGGTAAAGGTGCCCGATGTGGAAGACAGGCCCCTATTGCTGGACAAATCGACGCTGTATCGGATAAAACTTTCGCGCTGGTCGAGAAAACCATTGCCATTGAGATCTTCGGTATCGGGTCGAGATTGGCGCTCTGCCCTGTTGCCCTCTGTGCCATTGAGACCAGAGGGATAGCGACGCAGGATATCCGTCGTGTTTTGATCCACATCTTCAAAATTATCTCCCGAGGGATCGCTGGGCACGGTTACACCCGGGAATATCTTTCGAAAGACCTCGGCTTCTTCGGCATCGCTCAATCCGTCCAGGCCAATATCCTCCTCCTCAATGACGATGTCATCGCCTGTGGGCAAACCGCCGATGGGTTTGTCTTCTGTGCGAAAACCACTTGGAAATCGCTCCCGATCACCGGGATCATTGTACATGGGGTGGTCGAGAGGCAGGAGGACGCGCTCAGAAACATCGCCCAAATCGATGTGCAAATGCCCGTCGTCTCCTCGAATCCAGAGTTCGAGAAATTTCGACCGCGACAAATCCAGACCATTGACATAGCGCATAATCCCCGCCCATGATTGTTGGGGAATGCCATTTGTGTTGTTCTGCGAGCGAATGGGAAATCCATTGCTGCGCGCCGGATCAAATCTCAGTTTGAGAATATCGACAATATCTTGTTCCGCGCTTATGTCATCGCGGGTGGGCTGAATTCGGGAAAGAGATGCCCTGTCGCGGTCGATGGGGTTATACCACGTGAGCCGCCCCTGTGGCAATGTGAGCATTCTGCTGTTGCGGAGGGGAACACTTGCCCGATTCCACCCTATTTTGCCAATCGAAAATGCCGTACTGTTCAGAGCACCTTCAAAATCATCGATATAGGCCACATTTTTGGTATTGGGATTCGGCAAACTCTGCGCGATTTCAAAGTCCATGTCGATAGACGACGGTGCCTGCGTATTCACGAGGGGAATTGAATTGACGAGGTCGCCCAACAGTTTGGGTTGCAATCTGAAGCGCGCATTGGCATCCCACAAAATAGTGCGCGTGGGTTCCTGCCCGACCCGCACGCGCGGCGAGGCCGTACTTTGACTGCCGTAGAGCAAGGTCATGCCAATAAGCGAATACTGATCGTCAAAGGGGCGCTCGAGACGCACGCCCAAAAGGCTTTTGGACTGTCCAAAACCAAACTGGTCTTTTGTTTGATACGAGATGTCCAGATCAGAGGAAGGATCCGAAACCTCGTTTTCCGCATCGCCAATAAATTTCAAACGGCCTGTCAAATAATTTATCGTGTAGTCGGTATCGCGTGTTAAGGTGCGGTTGTTCAGCCGCACGACTTCGCTGTCTTCAAGCAGCCCACCAAATCCGAGGTTGTATTCGGTCGATTTGCTCGTCGAACTCACCCGCAACTCATATCGCCCCGCTTCCTGGCGGTTAGACGTGTTGGTCTCATTGTAAATGCCCGGCACGCGCACCTCGAGGTCGGGTGCCCCCAAACCCTCCTCGCCAAAAGGTTCGAGAAAGGGAAAGACGAGATGTCCTCTGGCGAGATTCAGACCGGGGATCTCATTGCCCGAGCCAATATCGATGAGTTGATCTGGAGGAGAAGATTCAGAAGACCCGTTGGTGTGCCTGTCGAGGCCAAAAATTTCCAGATATGACCTGCCTTCCTGATTATCCTGCGGACTTTCACCCGGCACATTGCGGAAGATACCGACGAACAGGCCTTCGCGCTCGATGTTGCGCCCGCCGAGGCGATAGACATTGCGCCACGCAAGCCGCCAGGTCGGGTCTGTGGGGCGTTGTTGTCTGGCTTTGATGAGCTTGAGTTGTATTTTTTTATCTGGATTTCCCGGATCGGGAATAAATTGTATGTCGCCAAAATTTTCACCCGACGCGGTTTGATAAGCTACCGCAAGCGTGTAGCCCCGCGAAATCGCACCGCGATTATGGATGAGATAGCCTTCGGGTAAAGCCGTAAATTCGGTGGGATCGAGTTCGTGAAAAGTCCCTTCTTCAACGCCCTTGTCAAAACCGCGCGACGCCCCATCATCGGGCGATCCATTATTCCACACGAGATATGCGATGCCGGGAATGGCCGAGTCTTCGAGGTCGTTTTGCGCGTTGTAGTCGTTTATGAATACGCGCACGCTTTGCTCATTGACGCGAGCACCCGGCGCGGGGAACAAGCCGTTGCGAAAATTTTCTCGATAAATGTTATCGAGAAAAAAGTAGGTATTTTCGACGTACCTGTAATCGGGGATTGCATCCGCCCTTCCTTGCCCTTGTCCCGTATCCCCTTGCCCCGTAAAGGTTTTGCGACCACTCGACGATTTGTCTTGAGATGTGACAACCGTAAAATTGATGGCGCCAACCCGCCCCCGCGTTTTGATGCCAAACAGCCCGCCTCTATTGCCGCCGCTAAAACCAATCAGTCGCGTGCCGGGCAAAGCCAGTGACGTGTTCCCAGCTTCTATGGTTTCAATAATGCCGTCCTCATCGCCTTTATATTGCAGGCGCAGGCCCTCGGTCAGATCAAAGCTTTGTCGTTCGCTATCTTGTTCCAGCGAAACCAGTATCCGATCGCCAATGGAGCCTTCAACAGTGAGTCGGGCTTCTTGCTCAAAATTGATGGTGGGAAAACGCGATGTGCGCGTGAGAGCCGCTTGCGCCTGTCCCAACGTGTATTGCGAGATGCCCGACAATTCGATGCGGCGGTACCCTCGTATGGTGAGATTGGCAGCCCCTTCCCCAGTAATCGCACTCAACCGCTGGGGAACGCGAAGCGGTATTTTAACATCAATAATGCCCTCGCCTTCCCCCTCTTCATCCAGACGACCTCCCAGTCGCTCCTGCGCAAGGCGAAGGGTATCGTGGTAGAACTTGTAGCGCATAAAGTCACCCAGACTGATAATCACCGGAAGGCCGTAAGGCGTACCGCCCAGATCGCGGAACATCCTGAGTGTATATTGAGCTTCTGTTTCTATCAGTTGCGCCGTAGGAGTTGCATAGGGGCGTCTTCTGGGAAAATAAGAAGTAGATACCCGGGTATCCCGCAAAAAGGATTCAAGCGTTGATACACCTATTTTCGGGCGCACACCCGGCGAGGCAAGAGCAATACTCGGGCAGAGCAACGCGAGATAAAACAAAACACTGAGGCCGCGCGACCACAGGTGAACGTGAATAAACTTCATAGGGACTTTGGGAAACAGTCGGAAAGTTGTATTAGCGTGTGGGTGATAGGTCGTTGAACAAAGTACATAATAGCATAAGCCACATGAAAGTCAAGGTAAAATCCGCAGAAATTGGCGGGAGATAAACATCGGTAAGCGCATCTTTTTTTTAGAGGTAAAAAGCCTTATATTCGTCTATTCGCTGATTCGTCTATTCGCTTTTCGTTAAACTTATTTTTTCTGAAAAGGTTCCTCATGCGATTGCGCCGGTATGTGATATCCGAACTGATAACGCCGTTCTTATTCAGTTTTTCCGTGATCATCTTCCTTCTCGTCATCGATCTCATTTTGCAAATGCTCGACCGCATTCTGGGAAAAGGCGTACCCATAGGTGTGGTTCTTGAGTTATTTTTTTTAAACACGGCCTGGATGATTGCCCTCGCCGTTCCAATGGCTGTGCTGGTCAGTACCCTGCTGGCATTTGGTCGCTTGAGTGCCGCGGGCGAAATTGTGGCCATGCGCGCATTGGGCATTGGAATACATCAGGTTGTCGTGCCGGTTCTGATCGTCGCCGCGCTGCTGGGAATTGGACTGGTAATTTTTAATGATCGCATTTTGCCCGAATTTAATCACCGCGCCCGCGTTTTGATGACAGATATTCACCGCAAACGCCCCACAGTCGCACTCGCCGACAAAGCCGGTATAATGATCGGCGATTTCAAAAATTACCAGATTTTATTTGATCGTGCCGATGCGGGCGGAAATATCCTCCACGACGTGCTGGTATATAGCTTTAATAACGATGGCTTTCCCGAAACAGCGATTGCCGATTCCGGCGTTGTCGAATTTGACGAAGCGCGAGACGAGGCCCTGCTCTATCTCTTTGATGGGGAAATGCACCGCATTGATCCAGACGATTCCACAGTCTATGCACTCACGACATTTGCCAAAGCCAGATTGCGGCTCGGAGATGCGGGCCAACAGCTGTCGCGGTCGTCATCGGCTTACCGCAATGATCGAGAAATGGATATCGCCACCATGCAGAACAAAATTGCACATTACGAAGGCGAATTACATCAGGCGAGGGTCAAAAGAGCAAATCTCCTGAATGCGTTTGTGCGCGAAGTATTAATAGATTCTACAGATACAAACCCCGTACTATCACTGCGCGCTATATTGGGGCGCGTGGCAGCCGATACGCGGATTGCGCGCCATAAGTCGAGAGCAGCAGACCGGTTGCGCGTGGAGGTACACAAAAAATTTTCAATCCCCGCAGCCTGTGTGGCATTTGTGCTGGTGGGCGCACCCATCGGCGTGTGGGCGCGCAGCAGCAGTGCGGCAATTGGCGCGGCAATCAGCATTGGCTTTTTTTTGGCGTGGTGGATTTTTCTCATCGGCGGTGAAAAGTTGGCTGACCGCGGGGCGATCATGCCCTGGTTTGCGATGTGGATGCCCAATGTATTAACCGCCCTCGTAGGCGTTGTTCTATCTGCTCGGATTATCTGCGAGTGGGGCGTAAAAAGGAGATGATCGTGCGTATTTTAAGCCGCTATATCGTCGTCCAATTTACCCTGCCTTTCGGCCTCAGCACGCTGGCTTTTACCGCTGTTTTTGTCGTAATTGATCTGGTAGATCGCCTCAGCGCGTTTATAGACCGCGAAGTCGGCCTGGGAACAATTCTGTCTTATTATTTCTGCTATTTGCCCTATATTGTCGTCCTCGTGCTTCCCATGGCAGTCTTGCTCGCGGGATTATTCTGCATGGGCGGGCTGATACAGCGCGGAGAATTGCTGGCGCTGAAAAGTGCCGGCATAAGCCTTTATCAAGTGGTGATCCCATTGCAAATACTGGCTCTTGGAATCAGTATTTTGGCTACTGCAATGGCAGATCAAGTCGTGCCGCGAGCAAATCGGGCGCGGTCGAAAATCGAGCAACCGCGCCGATCAGCGGTTGGGCCTCAATCTATCCGCGTGCAGATCGCGCTGCGGGATACGGGCAGGCGCGTTTTGTCAATGAGAGAATACGACGCCCAGGCCATGAAAGGGCGGCAGGTCGTGCTCGACAAATATAAAGGCGGGTCACTCGCAGAGCGCGTTCGCGCCGAAGAAGCTGTTTGGGCCACTTCAGAATGGCATTTTATGAACGGAGATCGGCGCGTATTTTCAGATGGAAAAGAATTTTACCGCGCATTTCGCGTATGGGCGGCAAAAGATGTAACCCTCACCCCTGAAGACCTCGTACGCGATGTCATCCCCGAAGACCAGATGACGTATTCTGAACTGATGGATTTTATCCATCGCAAATCGCGCAACGGTAGCCAGACGCTCCGAGAATCTGTGGCGCTTCACATGCGCTTGGCCTTTCCTTTTGCGAACTTTGTTATCGCTCTTTTTGGCCTGCCTCTGGCCTCTCGCATGCAGAGAACGGGACGCCCCATCCAAATTGGCATGTGCTTGCTAATCTGTTTTGCATTTTACGGGTGCATTCAACTCGGGCGCGCGATGGGTTGGAACGATGTGCTTCCCCCTGTATGGGGTGCCTGGGGGGCAAATGCGATCTTTGGCGCAATTGGGATTATCACGCTTCTCACAACGCGCAAATAGGGGACTGGTTGGGTTAGACGGCCCGACTACTGGCTACTGACAACTCGGAGTAATCCTGTACACCCTTTAATCATAGGAATCCCGATCCATGTCTGAAAAATACAATATTCTCCTGATGATCTCCGATCAGCACAGCAAATATCACATTGGTGCTTATGGCGACCCCCTCGTGCGTACGCCCCATCTCGACCAACTCGCAGAAAACGGCACGCGCTTTACCAGCGCGTATTGCGCCTCGCCCGTCTGCGTGCCCAGCCGCATGTCATTTATGACGTGTCGCATGCCTTCGGCCAATCGCGTGTGGAACAACAATCATCTGCTGCATTCGGGCATTCCCACCTGGGCACATGCCATGGGGCTGGCCGGGTATGAAACATCGCTTATTGGGCGAATGCACTTCAACGGACACGACCAGCGACACGGCTTTGAAAATCGTCCCCTTGGCGAATACGGTGCCACACATCCGGGTGCAGACAGGCAGGGCGCGCCCCTCTTCAAAAGCATTTCAACGGCGACCACCGGACAAAATCGCACGGCTGTTGAAGTTGCTGGACGGGGATATGGTTCATATCACGTCTTTGACGAAATGGTCGCTGAAAGAACCAGCGCGTATCTGCGCGACAAAGCGCAAAATCCCGGCGATCGCCCCTTTGCTGCCGTAGCGGGATTCCTCTTGCCCCACTGTCCCTTCATCGCGCACAAAGAGCTTTTTGATTATTACTACGATCGCGTCGATATTCCCCAACACACGCCCAATGAACCCGGAGCTATTCGCAAATTCAAACAGCTTCGCGGCCTCTATCCCCCCCTTGACGAAGAACGCATCCGCGTTGCCCGCGCCGCTTATTTTGGCATGTGCGAATACCTCGACCTGCAAATTGGATGCATCCTTCAAACCCTGCGAGAAACGGGCCTCGACCGCAATACCCTGGTCATTTATTGCTCGGACCACGGCGAAATGGCCGGAGAACACGGCTGCTGGTGGAAAAGCAGTTACTACGAAGGATCTGTCGGCGTCCCCCTCATCGCAAGCCTCCCCGGCGTGATCGCGCCAAACGCGGAAAGCAATCAGATATGTAATCTAATGGACATTGGTCCCACCCTGCTCGACATGGCAGAAGGAGATCCCATGCCGGACATTCACGGACACTCGCTCTGGCCGTTGCTCGCGGATCGAGATGCAGGCGATCATCCCAACGAAACATTTAGCGAACACCTGGGGATAGAACGCACACCCTCGTGTATGATCCGAACCGGTCCCTGGAAATGTTACACATATCACGACGATACCGCACCCGTTCTATACAACCTCGAAGACGATCCCGATGAAATGCACAACCTGGGCAGCGACCCAAATTATGAACCCATCCGCACCCGCCTCGTATCCCGCATTTTTGAACACTGGGATCCCGAGTATGTACTCAGAGAATGCGCGGATATCGACCGCGACATACGCCTGATTACCCGCTGGGGACAGGCCATTCAACCCACCCTGCCCGACAGCGTCCCGGTGCCCGATGATGCCGAAGATATTGAATGTCTGTGAAGCGAGAGGCAAAAGCAACCACCGATGAACACCGATGAACACAGATAGTGAGACGAGAGGCAAAGAGAGACTGGAGCCTGTGGGGTTGGGTGGTCGTCTCACGGCTTACATCTTACGTCTCGCGCCTTTTATTTTAAGTGACAAATGATTCTTTTTTACTTTACTTTAACACCCTTGAATTATCCGTTGTCGCATTATACCACCTTTTTAGCTGAATAGTTTTTCGAGCTATTTTTAACAGAGGGCATATTTATGCAACGCAAGTTTTTAATCCCAACCATATTTGTCATTGTCATCGGGCTCGCGTGGTTATCATCCTATTACACCGACTGGCTGTGGTTCTCGAGTCTCGATTTTCAGGCTGTCTTCTGGACCACCTTGAAAGCGCGTTTCCTCTCCGGCATATTTTACGGTCTAATTGCCGCTGTGGTCATTGGAATCAATCTCCATTATGTCGGTCGATTCACCCGCTCCGCGCTCGAAGCAGACGCCTCACTTTACGAAGGCGAAATGCCCGGCGCAAGCCTGCTGCGCTCAAATACTGGCTATATGTTAATCGCCGCTGTCCTCGTCCTCATTATGGGCAATGTCGGATCCTCCCAGTGGCCCACCCTGTTGCGTTACTGGTACGGCGGATCATTTGGCACTGCCGATCCCATCTTTGGACGCGACGTGGGGTTTTATGTCTTTGATTTGCCCTTTTACCAGTTCACAGTCGGGTTTCTCGTCGGCACAGTAATCGTATCAGCCCTCGCATCAGGCGTTATTTACATGGCCACAGGCGGTATTAGCCTGCAAGAACGCATTCAGGTCATGCCGCGCCCCGTCGCACACCTATCTGCCCTTGCCGGGCTATTCTTGCTGTTTTCGGCTATCAATTATTACCTCAAAATCTACGGCTTGCTCTATTCTCCTGGCGACGTCTTTTTCGGTGCTGGATTTGTCGATGTCAATATCCAACGCTGGATATATTGGATCCTCATCATCGCCTTTGTCGCAACTGGCATCATGCTCTTGCGAAATATCAAAGCACGTGAAGCGCGCCCACTCCTCATCGGTGTTGGCGTCTTTCTCGTTGGAACCATAGGGCTGGGCAGTATTCCGGGTGCAATTGTGCAAAAACTCATCGTAGATCCCACCGAACTCCAGCGCGAAAGTCCCTACATCAAAAACAATATTGAATTCACGCGAAAAGCATACGCACTCGACAGGATTGTAGAACAACCTTTTGAGGCATCCGAAAATCTCACCGCAGCGGACATCGCCGCCAATCCTTTGACCATTCGCAACATCCGCATCTGGGACGAGCGCCCAATGGTGCAAACCTATCAGCAAGTCCAGGAAATTCGCCCCTATTATGTCTTTCCCAGCGTTGATGTGGATCGCTATACCGTTGACGGCGTTTACCGCCAGGTGATGCTCTCAGGACGCGAACTCGACACCAATCGCCTGCCTGCACAGGCGCGCAACTGGGTTAATGAAACCCTGCAATACACACACGGATACGGCGTTGCCATGAGCCCGGTTACGCACGTCACCCCCGAGGGTCTGCCAGCATTTATGATCAAAGATATACCCCCGGTATCCGACGCGGCAGAGCTACAAATTACCCGTCCGGAAATCTACTATGGCGAACGCACCTACGGCAATGTGGTCGTCAAAACCAGCGCCGAAGAATTTGACTATCCCCAGCGCGATGGCAATGCGTTTACCACCTACAAAGGCAATGGCGGAGTGCCCATGGGCAGTTTCATCAACCGCCTGGCATATACCATTCGCATGATGGACCCCAATCTGCTCTTGAGTAGCTACATCCTGCCTGAGAGCAAAATTATGTACCATCGGCAGATCGCCCAACGCGCACGCGAGATCGCACCTTTTCTCTTCTTCGACTCCGACCCCTATCTCGTTATCTCCGAAGGCCGTCTGTACTGGATATTAGATGCGTACACAACCACCAACATGTATCCCTATTCCAAACGCATGGGGCGGTCGCAGATCAACTACATCCGCAACTCGGTCAAGGTCGTTATGGATGCCTATCACGGTTCCGTCACCTTTTATCAGGCTGAAGATGAACCCGTAATTGCCGCTTATGCCGCGATATTCCCCACTCTGTTCAAATCAATTGACACTATGCCTGCTGATTTGCGCGCCCATGTGCGGTATCCCGTCGATCTCTTCCGCATTCAAGCGACGATGTATCGCGAATACCACATGCAGGAAGTACAGGTGTTTTACAACCAGGAAGACCTGTGGGAAATCCCAAATGAGATCTACGGCCAAAACGACCGCACACAGCCGATGGAACCGTATTATATCATCGTCAAGTTCCCCGGTGAACAACGCGAAGAATTTCTGCTGCTCGTGCCCTTCACACCCGCCCAAAAGGACAACATGATCGGTTGGCTGGCCGCCCGATGCGATGGAGAAAACTACGGCGACTTGCTCGTCTATACCCTGCCCAAAGAAAAACTCATCTTTGGTCCCATGCAGCTCGAAGCACGCATCGATCAGCAACCAGATATATCGAGCCAACTCACCCTGTGGGGACAGGGCGGCTCCGAAGTCATTCGCGGCAACCTTTTGGCCGTACCCATCGAATCATCTTTCCTGTACGTCGAACCCATCTACCTGCAAGCCCGTCAGGAATCCGAGCAATTCCAGCAACAGGGTTTTGAAGGCGAAGGCGGTGGACAGCCGCAGCAAGGGCAACCACCGCGTCAACTCCAGCAAAGCACTGCCATCCCCGAACTCAAGCAAGTGATCGTCGCATTTGGCGGACAGGTCATCATGCGCGATACATTTGAACAGGCCCTCAACGACCTGTTTGGCTCTGGCGCGGGGAAAACCCTGGAGACACCAGGTTCCGAAGAAATACCTGCTACAACATCAGAACAACCCGCTGAACGCACCGCAGCAGCGTTGGCCTCAGAAGCAGATATGCAATTCCAGCGCGTGCGGGAATCGCTTCAAAAGTGGGATTGGACAACCGCGGGCGAAGCGATGAAACAGCTGGAAAAATCGATTCTCGAATTGAAAAAGACGCTGGAGAAATAAGCTCTCCAGTCCATTTCTCTCAACTCAAACATGGATAGACAGAACAATCTCGTCTATCCATGTTTTCTATGACTTCATAGAAAGGAAAAAAATGGCTGTAAAAGTAGGATTCATCGGAACAGGCGGCATATCGCGCCCCCACCGGAAACATCTCAAAAGTATGGATGACGTAGAAGTAGTGGCAATGTGCGACCTGGAAGAAGACCGCGTCGCAGAAGCCGCCGAAGAATGGAATGCAGCTATCTATACAGATTACAAAACAATGCTCGAAAACGAAGAAATGGACGCGCTATACGTGTGCATACCGCCCTTTGCACACGAAGAGCAGGAAATCATGGCCGCCGAAAAAGGCATTGCCCTCTTCGTGGAAAAACCCGTGTCTGTCACAATGGAAAAAGCCCGCGAAGTCGATGCAGCCATTCGCAAAAACAACGTCGTATCGTGTGTTGGATTCCAGGGGCGCTATTTAGACATTATCGCACAGACAAAAGACCTGCTCAAAGACCGTCCCGTTGGACTGGCAATGGGATACTGGATGGGAGGAATGCCGCAAGTGCCCTGGTGGCGGCGCAAAGAAATGTCGGGGGGACAGGCCGTTGAGCAAACCATTCACGTCACCGATATGGCGCGGTACCTCTTTGGCGAAGTAAAATCCGTCTATGCGGCTGGGCGCACGGGTTTAATGACCGATGTGCCTGACTACAACATCGAAGACAGCAGCGCAGCCACGCTCGTCTTTGAAAGCGGTCTGGCAGCCACCATCTTCTCGGCGTGTTTTCTATCGGGAGGACGAGGCAGAGGCGGCATTGACATCTTCACCAAAGACCTGAACATCGAATATCGCGAGCGCAGATCCATCACCATCATTCAAGATGGCAATTCAGAACTCGTCGAAGTGCAAAATGATTTCTGGCAAGACATGGACAATGACTTCATAGATGCCGTGCGAAAAGGCGACGACTCCACACTCAAAACCACGTACGCCGATGCCGTCAAAACACAAGAAGTCGTCATGGCTGTAAACCGCTCAATAGAAACGGGCGAAGTCGTTCAAATATCGGATATGTGAGGAATCACTGAAAAAACCGCTCGAGGCGATAGCGTCTCAAAAAATCTATTCGAGCGCCATCCAAAATCTCAATCGCCGCGCATTCGCCAATTAGAGGCGCGAGCGTAACCCCACTGTGTGTCACAGACAAATAGAGATTGGGAACCCGTTGGGAAAATCCGAGAATCGGGTGTCCGTCCTTTGGAATAGGACGGCGCCCGCGCCGCACCTCGCGCACGGGCACGCCTTCAATCGCAGGCAAAAAACGCGCCACAGCATCGACCACCCGCTGCACTTCTCGATCATCCTGCCCCAGCGAACCGCCATCGTACACGCGACCGTGCGCCCCGCCGTGAAGCATCACCGAACCATTGGGCAACTGCCTGAAATTGGTCTGTGGAGGACAATCGCGGGGCGAATGCACCACCGATACGGTTTCAAAAACAGGTGGCACTGGCTCTGTCAAAATCGTACATCCAAACGTATAATACATCGGCACATCAACATCTGCCATTGCCGCGAGACTTGCCGTATCTGCTCCCCCTGCAAGCACGACCGCATCACATGCGATCTCTCCCCTGTCCGTCACCACAGCCGCAATATCCGCCCTCGAACGCGCCAGCCCTGTGACGCGCGTCTGAAACAAAATATCTGCGCCCCACTCCTTTAACCGTTCAACACACGCCCCAACAACAGCTCCCGTATCCGCGTGTCCTTCTATGTCCGTATAAGAAGCTGCCGTCACAACGCCCGGGGTCAAACGCGGCTCCAACGCTTCAATCTCCTTCCCATTCAACAGACGAATGGGATATCCCCACGACTGCAAAACGCCCGCGCGCTCCACAATTTCTCGCGCGCCGTCATCCGTAGAAGCCCACCGCAATTCACCGCCCCATGTCGCGCTTTGCGGGCAACCCAGCCGCTCGACAAACCGCGCCCACATATCCAGCGAACGTCGGTTGAAAAGGTGATAATGTCTGGGATTTTTATCGCGTGCGTTCATCCACGCAAAAGATACCGCGGTTGCCGGTTGAACGGCTGATCTCCTCCCGGGTTCACCCGCATCAATCAGCGTGACCTTTGCATTGCGTCTCGCCAGGTGAAATGCGATTGACGCCCCTACAATACCCGCACCAATCACAGCGATATTTGAAAAATTACTCATCTCTGTTTCCCATATAGAAAACGGGTTCGCCTTTAAGGAGAACCCGTTCTATCTTGCCGCACGGCTCAATTATTTATACACCGTCAACTCACCCGCCTTGTAACGTCCCCAGTATTCTTTGAGCACAGCCTTGATTTGCGGGCTTAAGATAATGCCGCCAATAATATTCGGGAATGCCATGCCCAGGATCATCGCATCGGAAAAATCGAGCACACTCTGTAATGCCGTAACAGCCCCGATAAACACAAAACACACAAAAATAATGCGATAAGCCAGAATGGATTTTATACCAAAAAGATATTCCCACGCTCGCTCGCCGTAATAAGACCAGGAGATCATCGTCGAATACGCAAAAAGCATTACGGCAAATGCGAGC
>JAJEDY010000012.1 GCA_022821275.1 Candidatus Latescibacterota bacterium
AACGGCAATTTTCGTGCCCATACCAGCAACAATGCCAGAATGAACACCTTCATCCATCATATTCCCTGCCCCGCTATCGGCAATCAAATCAATCGACACCGTCGCATTTGCATTGGGACCAGCAGAAGCCTGACCCGCAAAGGACAACAACAAAATAACTCCGAGTAGCAATCTGAATTTGAACATACTTGGCTTCACCTCTTTAAGGGGTATAAGAAGTAGCTGTCACACCATTATACTTTGACGCCTGAAAATGTGCCTTTTTTATTTTCCTTGCGTATAACATAATGACCGCAAGTATCTGCCCTTCCAGGAGCAAATATCCCCGCAAATCTAACAAATAATCCCGCAATTTCTGGTCTGTGTCATTCAGGACGATTTTTCGTATGCCACAATCATCTAAACCGTCGCTGGATCAACAGCCATAATTCCTTCGGGTGCATAGCGGGCAAAGTCTGCTGTGTTGAAGGTCAGGATATGCGTTGCACCATGAGAAATCATCGCCGCAACCAATCGAGCATCGTGAACTTGAACCCCTGATACACCATAAGTCATAACAAGCCGTCTCCATTCGGAATACGTGGCTGGCAAATCTGGAAGCAAAGGAAAAAGTCTCTCTGCACGCCGCAAAAGCCTATCTGTTTCCAATGGCGTAAGTCCAAAACCATTGCGGTTAATAGGACGAGTTGATGCGTTCCAAAATTCTGTGAAATTCTGTGATGTGGCATATAGTTGATGGTCATTTGCCCGCAATTTACGCACAGCGGTTCGAACGATGGGATAACCTGGATCAGCGCGATATAAAAACCGCAACAAAATATTGGTATCGGTCAGATAAATCACGACTATAAATGATCTCCGTAAAGCCCTTCTCGGCTAACCGCGTAATCGGATAAAGGAAGGCAATCAGGACCGACATATTCCATAAATTCGTCAGCCAACGCATCGGCCAGGGCCTCAAATTTATCATCAGATAGCTGTGTCGAGTTATTCATTGCTGACTGCAAAAGCCCCAGTCTTTCAGCGACTTTCTGTGCAGGTACAGTTTTGCCACCAGCTTTCACATCAGCAAGGGATTGCTTCAGTTCTTCGACGAAGTCATCGCGCAATTCCAGCCCCTCATCAGGGTCAACCATCATTTCCGAGAGCGTTTGTATAACAACTTCCTGTACAAGTTTTCTAAACTCATCAATAGTTAAATCGGCAACTTTTGTTGCTTCTGTAGAGACATTTGAAGGAGTCATTTTTCAGTGCCTTTCTTCGTTTTATGTTGGGCGATTTCGTTGGTCTTGGAAATGGTCTGAGAAAGGTCAGTCTATTTGAATGACAGCATCCGAAAGTTTTCGATCCAACTCAGTTGACGGAATAATATCGACCTCTGTCAGCATCTCTTTCTTCAATGTACTTTTTAGAAAGTTTCGCAGCTTGTCTCTCAGGTGGTCCAGCAGAACAGGAGAATCCGACGAATCCGTAGTCGTTATGAGCCAGTAGTGAAATTGATTCTCTGGCAAAAACGCTTTTACTCGCGCCCACAAACTGGACAGGCGACAAAGGACCAACATGGAACCGTAAAGTTTAAGGCGGTGCTCTCTGAGAACATTTTCGTAAAGCAAGGCAGTTTGGTCTTCGTCATTAAGGTAGGCATGTCTTTGTTTGAAATCAACTATCGTCCGTCCTAAATCGGTTTCCTCAATCAAAACGACGCTTTGTCCATCCTTGCTGACCGTCACATAGTCGCAGCACTCACAGGTTCCAAGCCCGGCGGCGTGGCGCATGTCGTTTGCTGTGTTGTCCATCCGATATGCTTTGAAGCCGCTGGCAGACTCAATTTCCTCAGCAAATTGGGATAAGCGCATTCTACAACCCCGTGATGTAGAGGTCGGAAAAAGGCTGAGTCAGCGATTGTTTGGCTTCTGCCATCACCGAGTCCATATCGTCATTCCATTCGGCATCCGGCGGAAACTTATTCAACCTGACGAGTGCCCGGTCTTCCGGTTCTTTCTTTAGATGCACCTCAAGCCACTTGAGAATCGTCATGCTGTGGGTGGAGATCACCACATGGACCCCCTGACGAGCCAACTCAAAAAGGAACTCCGCCATCTCAACCTGCCAGGCTGGATGCAGATTCGCCTCGGGTTCATCAATAAACAGGAAAGAACCGGGTTCTAATGCCCCGCGTTCAATGAGCAACGCCAGCATACCCATGTTGGCAACCCCAGCCGACGTAAGAGAGAGCGGTAATGACCTGCCGCTTGTTTGAAATTCGAGATCGCCCGCCTCACTCAGCACAATTTTTCCTCCAATCGCACTGTGCAGACCTTTGTGAATCTCGGCGAAAGGATGATCAACGCGCTGTCTTCTGAGAGCGACGACCACATCGTAAAAATAAGATGGGACTCCGTTCAAGGAGACCGAGGAAGAGGAACGCGAGTCGAGCTTAATTGATTCCAGAGGATTTTTCAGCTTCCAATAGAGTTGGGACTCTAAATAGAAGGCTTTGGGAAATGATTGCGGATTTTGAACGATTTGCGGATCGGGACTGAACTCGAATTGGTTTGCTTCTTCCAAAACCCCTAATCCTTGGACGCTGAAAGACAAGGGGGAATCACTGACTCCTTTGAGCTGTGAAATATCATATACTTGAAAATTTCCGCTTACATTCTGGCTAAACTTCCAGGCCCATCCGAAATCAATCACCAGTTTCTCATTTCTGAGAGTCTCTTCCAAATTATCTATGCTATCTTTGATGTATCCGTGAATCTCTAATACCTCGAAACGGTCTTCGTCTCTTTCAATGTTGTTTTTCAGGGTTTGAAGATGGGTATTCATCGCCTCGATTTCAGCTATTATTTCGGATTGTACCGACTTGAAAACATCGAGTTCATTTTGGCTCACACGACTTGAGGCCGCTTCCCGCAAGAGAGAGTCGATTTTTTGCAATGCCCTTCTAATAATAGACTTGGCGCGTTCTCCTGCCGCACCAAAATCTCTATTCAATTCTAAGATGCGGTAAATCACACTGGCATGCGCTTCAAAACACACGAGCGCAGGATTCGCGTTTATCGTCCCAAGCATCGAATAGAGCATCTTCGCCACAAAGGTCTTGCCAGTATTGTTTGGCCCAGCGAAGACCGTGAACCGGCCCACCTGGATGGTCGCCTCATCAATAGGCCCAAAATTCTGAATTTTTAACTCGAGGTCCATAAGTCCCTCCTCAACAGCCGTACGACAAACCGCACCCTGATATTCCCGCGTATTTCATCCCAATTTCTCCCGCAACAACTGACTGGCTTTTTGAGGATTGGCCTGGCCTTTTGTAGCTCTCATAAGCTGGCCCATAAAGAACCCCATAAGCTTCTGGTCCCCGCCTTTAAACCGTTCAACCTCGTCGGGATTATCCGCTATAATCTGATCGATCACGCCATCGAGTTCGCCCGCATCGCTGATCTGCACAAGCCCCTTCTTCTCCACAATAGCCGCAGGACTCTCCCCTGTCTCCACCATATCGTCGAAAACCGTCCTGGCGATATTGGTACTGATATCGCCCTTATCGATCAAACCAATCAATTCTGCGAGAGATTCAGCCGAGACACGCAAATCGCCAATCGCGATCTTCCGATCATTGAGAACGCGCATCACATCGCCCTGTATCCAATTGGCCGCAATCCTGCTCTGCACACCCGCCGCAACCGTAGCTTCAAAATAATCCGCAACATCTCGACCTGCAGTAAGCACCTCAATCTGATCGGCAGACATATCGTAATCTTCTGCAAAACGCGCGCGTTTGGCTTCTGGCAACTCTGGAATCTGGTTCTGGACGCGCTCAACCCAGGCATGATCTACGACAAGGGGAACCAGATCCGGATCGGGAAAATAGCGATAATCATCCGATTCCTCTTTTGTACGCATAGCCCGCAAAATATTGCGATCGGGATCATAGAGCATCGTCGCCTGTTCAATCTCACCACCAGTTTCGAGCAAACCAATCTGCCGCTGAATCTCGGACTCGATAGCGCGCTGGCAATTGCGAAAAGAATTGACATTCTTGATCTCAACCTTCGTGCCGAGTCGCGTTTCTCCAACGGGCCGAATCGACACATTGGCATCAATCCGCATATGTCCTTTTTCCATATCGCCTTCAGACACCCCTGTGTACACCAGCAATTGATGCAAACTCGTCAGATAGTGAAAAGCCTCTTCCGAGGTCGAAAGATCCGGCTCACTCACAATCTCGATAAGCGGCACCCCACAGCGATTGACATCCACGAGAGACTCCCCCGATGCGACAAAATCTTCCTGATGGATACTCTTACCAGCATCTTCTTCCATGTGGATACGCGTGAGGCGAATGGTCTTTGTACCACCATCTTCTGTGGGCACATCAACACCCCCACCAGTAGCCAGAGGCATCTCTTCATTGGACTGAAACTGCGAAATCTGATACCCCTTGGGCAGATCGGGATAAAAATAATTCTTCCGCAAAAAACGACTGCGCGGTTGAATCGTGCAACCTGCGGCCAGCGCAATGTGCATCGCCAACTCAACGACATTCTGATTCAGCACGGGAAGCGCGCCCGGCAAGCCCAAACACACCGGACAGACATGGGTATTGGGATCGGCGCCAAACTCGGCACTGCATCCACAAAAAATTTTGGTCGTAGTCGCAAGTTGGGCATGCACTTCCAGACCGATGACGGATTCGTAATTCATAACGCCAATTCTCTTTCAACAACCGCAGCCGCGCTCAAAATGGTCTCTTCGGCAAAGGCATTGCCGAGCAACTGCAAGCCCACGGGCAGACCTTCCGTCGCTATGCCACATGGCACTGAAATGCCGGGAATACCCGCGAGATTCACAGAAACGGTATAAATATCGGAAAGATACATCTGTAACGGATCGTCGAGTTTTTCACCCAGCTTAAATGCCGGGGTAGGCGATACGGGCGAAGCGAGGAGATCGCAGGATTCGAACGCGCGGTCAAAATCCCGACGAATAAGCGTACGCACCTGTTGTGCCTTGCGGTAATACGCATCGTAATACCCCGCGCTCAGCGCGTAAGTACCCAGCATAATGCGACGCTTGACCTCTGCGCCAAAACCCTTGCTGCGCGTTTGAACATACATATCAATCAGGTTTTCTGCCTCATCGCGAAAGCCGTATTTCACCCCATCATAACGCGATAGATTTGACGATGCCTCAGCCGTGGCGATAATATAATAGGCGGCAATAGCAAAGGCGGGATGTCCAGCAGTTGGCAGCGAAACTTCGCGAATAGACGCGCCATTTTTTTTCAGAATGTCAACCCCCTGCATAACGGCATCGCGAACATCAGACTGCAGACCCTCACCGAAAAACTCTGTCGGCAAGCCAATGGTGAGACCATCAACGCCTCTTTGGCAGGCCAAAAGGTAATCGGGCACCGGTACATGGGCAGAGGTAGAATCGCGGGAATCGTGCCCGGCAATAACGCCGAGCAGGGTGGCGGCATCCTCGACAGTACGCGCAAATGGACCAATCTGGTCGAGCGAAGAAGCATAAGCGATCAGGCCATAACGCGAAACGCGACCATAAGTGGGTTTGAGACCCACCACCCCGCAAAAAGACGCGGGCAAACGAATAGATCCCCCCGTATCAGACCCCAGCGTCATAAGAGCCTGATCGGCAGCAACAGCAGCAGCAGAGCCACCGCTGGACCCGCCCGTTACACGGGTTTGATCGCGTGGATTTTTGACCGCACCAAAATGGGAATTTTCACTGGAAGAACCCATGGCAAACTCATCCATATTGAGTTTGCCCAGGATGATTGCATCGGCTTGACGCAGACGGGTAACAACGGTTGCGTCATAAGGTGGGATGAAATTGTCGAGAATTTTTGAAGCGCAGGTCGTGCGTAACCCTTTGGTACACAACACATCTTTCAGAGCAACCGGGACGCCTGCGAGAGGACCGAGGACCTGGCCCTCCGCGGCCTTTTGATCGACGGCGTCTGCTGCTTTGAGCGCGCCTTCGTCATCAATGGTGATGAAGGCATTGATATCGGGATTTGTATTTTGGATGTGCGCGAGGATTTTTTCCGTTATTTCGCGGGCTGTGTGCGTACCCCTGCGAATGCCCTGTACAAGCTCCCGCGCTGTTTGGGCGGAAAAAACAGAGTCGTCAGACACCCTGCCTCCAGATTACGATTTTGTTTCTGTACCCGATGTGGTCTGTGTGGTCTGCGCGGTCTGCGCGGGTTGCTGTTCAGGGGGCGGATCAATATTGACGTTAGTTTCTATTTCGGTCTGAACGTCTTTCACGCCACGCTTAAATTCGGTAATGCCCTTGCCCAGTGACTGGGCAATTTCGGGAATGCGTTTTGCACCAAACACCAGCAAAACAACGACCAAAATCATCACGATTTCCCATGGTCCCATGCCGAACATATCGCACCTCCAGAAATTAACTCAATAGGAATACTTGACGTAGTACCAGGCTATCCCAATACCGAGAAAGCTCAACACATTGAAGCTGAGCGAAAAACCAAATGTAAGGGTCATAACGATCAAGTTGATCTCGACGGGATTGAGCTTATAGACATAAGATTCAATAAGTACTTTTTCTACCACATTATTTTCCAGGCCAAGGCTGTCAAAAATAACAGCAAGAACCTGACCAACCACGTTACCGGCAAGAATGCCGATAACAATCGCAACAATGAGAATCCCCAGACTTTTTCGACCCATAACCGCGCTTTTTATAAAGGTGAATTTTTAGTCCCGTACATCTGCCACTTCGCGGTCTGTGATCGTGTAATACAACCATCTGAACAGGCCAGACAAGGAAATGACGAGTGCTATGGGAAAGAATACTTCATAAGTATAGAAAAACATAAGCACAATAACACATAATAAAAAAATTAAGCGAACGCGACCGCGTCTGGTTTCAATAGATAACCTCGAAAATGCGCTGTATTCGATTGTGCTGATCATGAGAAATGAAAGCACAACGCACAGGGCAATGGCAATATGAGGCGCGTGGGTACTACTCTGCCACACCCGTTCTGCAAAAAGAATATATGCGGCCAGAGTACCTGCTGCTGTCGGAATAGGGAGGCCGGAGAAATTCTCTTTGTCAAATCCCTTTAATTGTGTATTGAAACGCGCCAGCCTCAGCGCACCACACAGGAGAAACAAAAAACAAACGACAAAATGCAACCAGGGAATAGCTGGCAAGACATTGAGATAGTACGGCTTGAGATAATACAACATAAGCAGAGCCGGGGCCACGCCAAAAGAGCAGACATCGACAATGGAATCAAATTGGACGCCAAAATTGCTGGACGTATGGAAGTATCGCGCAATTTTTCCGTCGCACGCATCGAGAAATCCCGCAATAACGATGAGAAGTGCTGCACCGATAAAACGCCCATCCACAGCGTAGTACATAGATAAAAAGCCACAAAATAAACTGCTAATGGTAAACAGGCTGGGCAGGGCTGCTTTGGCATTCATTGACATAGACTCCAATCGGGAATTACTCGTTGCGCGGGTCGGCTTCTAAGACGAGTTGGGTATCAAAGACATGGCCTCGACCACGCAAAACTTTGAGACTAAATATATCGCCAACAGCCGCGTATCGAAAAGCATCTACGACATCATCAGCACTACTGGTATTTTTCTCATTGACCATCACAATCACATCACCGGGCAACAAGCCAGCACTTTCGCCAGGACTGAGGGGATCGACGACAGTGATCAAAGCACCTTTAAGCGTGTGAACCCCAAGGGTGCGCGCAATGTGCGAGTTGAGATTGTGAATATCCAGCCCGGTCCAGAACTCGCGGCTACCCTGATCAATGAGCTGGCAGGCCACCTGGATTGCGCGGTCAATGGGCACTGCAAAACCAATGCCCAGCGATCCACCCTGTGAAAAAATAAATGAATTAATGCCAATAACGCGACCGAGGCTATTCACCAGAGGACCGCCGCTGTTGCCCGGGTTAATCGAAGCGTCCGTTTGAATCATGCCTTTATAGGCGCGCTCATTTTGCTCTGGGCGAACAATGCGATCTACTGCACTAATAACACCAACCGTAACGGTGGGATTGAGATCTTCAAAGTGCAGGCCAAAAGGATTTCCAAGCGCGATTGCCCATTCGCCAATAATGACGTTTTCGGATGTCCCAATCTCGGGAACATAGAGGCTATCGGCATCGATCTGCACAACTGCAAGGTCCCATTGACGATCGATAAAAACGTCGAGGACATCAAAGCGACGACCGTCGGGAAAGATTACAAAAATTTCCTGAGCACCATCGACGACATGGCTACTGGTCAGGATATAACCATCGGTCTGAATCACGAACCCCGAACCGATTCCGGGAATGCGTTGCCTGTTGGAAAAGGGTTCAAAGGGTTCAAAAAAACGGTCGGGATATCGGGGATAATCCCGATCGTAAACCGTATTGATGCTAACGACCGCTGGCGCCACATTTTCAATTGCTCGAACAAGGGCATTTCGGCGCGACGTCTCAATACTTGTACTTATTGCGCTCGTGTTGGACGAAGACCGATTGAGCAGGAGAAATAGTGCCAGACCAATGCACAGGCCCAATAGCAAAATCAGCAGGGGGTGCTTCACGGCACTCATCCTCACGGGAGTTCATCGTCGTAAATTACCCTTTCGAGAAACAAGCCCTGAGCAGGAGCGGATTCTCCGGCACTTTGACGGTTGCGAGCACCGAGAATATCGTGCATAGATTCGGCAGGTCGCGCCCCTCGACCCATTTCTGCGAGAGTGCCAACGATGCTGCGCACCATTGCGCGTAAAAAGCGATCGCCGGAAATATGAAATATGAGTTCGTCACCCTGCTGTTGCCAATCGCAGGTATAGACCTGACAGACTCGATTTTCTTTTTCATTAGCCGCCACGCAAAAGGACGTGAAGTCGCGCCGACCAATGAGAATTTTGCTCGCCCGTTTTATGACATTCAAATCGAGTTCGCCGCGCATATACCACGCATAGTGCCGACCGATGGGCTGTTTATTATAACGAATGCGATAAAAATAATGGCGGCACTGAGCATCGAAACGCGCGTGAAATTCAGGACCGACATAATCGGCCCTTTTGACGGCGACATCGGGCGGTAACATGCCATTGAGCGCATGCTGCAAGCGATCGAGCGAAATATCGCGCGTGGGCAAAAAATTGACGACCTGCCCGAGTGCGTGAACGCCTGCATCTGTGCGGCCAGACGCCGTAACCGAGATCGGTGCGCCATAGAGTTGCTCAAGGCGTGCCTGAAGTTCGCCCTGGACCGTGCGCTGATCGGGCTGAATTTGCCAACCCTTAAAGTCGGTTCCATCGTATTCGAGCGTCAGGCGAATCTGCATGATAACGACCCAAACGCGAAGAGGGAACGATCCCAACTTCCACAAAAAGCGTAAAGTTGAAACTCAGTTCCGAACAGTTTTGCAAATATACCATCTCACATGGGTAAAGTCAATGACGAAAAGGGGGAACATTTTTTACACACATGTGAACAATCTTTTTCTCAAACAGCGGAATAAGCGCGTCATGAGAGATGGCACGAAAATTGCCACAATACGGGATAGAGAAAGGAAAAAACATGAGAAGACCCGCATTGTGGACTGCGCTGTACTTTGCTTTGGGAATCGGTTTGCACAGATATATTGGGGTGTTTCCATTACCCACCCTGCTCTGTGCTTTGGTGGTTATCTGTACTTGTGGCACAGGACTGTGGTGGCAATGGAATAAGAGGAACATGAGCATCCTTTTTGCGGGCCTTCTCGTTTTGCTGGGTGCATTGAGAAGTGCACAGAGTCTGGAACGCGCTGTAGATCACTTTGCCCTGTTCTTACCTGCAGACCGTACACTTGTCGAAGTCGAAGGATTGGTCTCGTCGGATCCCGAACGCATCGATGGCGACTGTCGCATCGTCTTTGACGTACTTCAACTCATCGTCAAAGACACGGTGCGCGCTGTAAGTGGCAGGGCACTAATCAGGTTTAAGGCGGGTACCGCATCGCCCGCCTACAGGGATCGAATGCAACTGCAGATACAGCTTTATCAACCAGGTCCCCCGCGAAATCCGGGCACATTTGATTACCGGGATTTTCTGAAACGCAAGGGCATTGATGCCCTCGGCACAGTGCAAAAGCGTTCTCAGATTATTGCACATCGACATGAAAAAGACGATTGGTGGGCAAAGATCGTATTGCCCGTCAGGAATCTCATTCGCCGGGCAATTGAGCAGAATCTTTCCGGCGGACCCGCTGGCCTCTTAAAAGGGGTGCTCTTGGGTGCAAAGCATGCTGTGCCCGAAGAAATTAAAACCACATTCGCGCAAACGGGTGTCAATCACGTCTTAGCGGTATCTGGGCTTCACGTGGGATTGATTGCTGGAACTGTATTTTTTATGCTGAAAATACTGGGGATCGGGCGGGGTATCACTGCCGCATTGACGATCTGCGCGCTGATATTTTACGCGCTGATAACCGGATTGCCGCCTTCAGTCGTACGCGCTTCGACGATGGGCTGTGTCGCACTCCTGGGCATAGTGGGACAACGCGATATAGACGGTGGAAACATCCTGGGCATAGCGGGTTTGGGATTGTTAATCGCCCGACCGCAGGATTTATTCGACGTGGGTTTTCAACTGTCATTTGTAGCCACGGGCGGTATTTTGATTTTTTATCGGCCATTGCGCGATTTGTTACCGCAAAAAAAGGGATGGTACGACACCTGTGTCGCAGGACCTCTGGCGGTTTCTATCGCCGCTCAGGCAACGACCCTTCCCTTTATTGTCGCATATTTCGGGCTGGTGTCGGTCATTGGCTTAATTGCAAATTTGATTGTCGTACCTATCATAGGCATTGGCGTTGGACTGGGACTCCTGACCGTATTGGCTTTCGCCTGTTGGGAACCCCTGGCAACGATATTAAACGCTGCAAATTGGCTGATTTTGAGCGGAGCAATCAAATGTGCAGAACTTATGGCCGAACCAGAATGGGCTGCCTTTGAAGTTGTGCTTCCCTCCTGGGTTATATTTCCGATTTATCTGGTCCTGATCCCCCTGATTCACCCTACTGCCAGACGACTCTGGAGTACTTATTGTCTCATAATTGCCCTTATTCTGGCAAATATAGGAATTTGGAAAAATATCTGGCAAACAGAATCAGCCCTTGAAATCTATTTCCTCGATGTCGGTCAAGGCGATGCGATCTTTTGCAAATATCCAAATGGACGAACGCTCCTGGTCGATGGCGGTATTCGCACGCAATACACCGACATGGGAAAACGCGTCATTCTACCATTTCTCAAAAGTCAGCGCATTGACCATATCGATGTCGTAGTCGGGTCTCATCCACATGCCGATCATATTGGTGGCCTGATATCTGTTTTGGAGCAGGTGTCGGTCAGTCATTATCTCGACGCGGGCCAGCACGTCGATTCTTTTACGGGCAAACAGCTTCAAGAGGTCGTAAAGACAAAAGGCATCAGATATCAGACAGTAGCTGCGGGAGACAGTCTGGTGGGCATTGGTGGCCTGGTACTACATCCGACCCCGGCTTATGTTTCCGCCTCGGGACCTGCACCCGATGGCATGAATAATGGTTCGGTCGTCATTCGAATCGTCCATCAGGGGACATCGATATTATTGACCGGAGATATAGAGCACGAGACAGATGGCGACCTGATGCGCTGGGGCCATCGCCTGCGCTCAGACATCCTCAAAGCTGCGCACCACGGCTCGCGCACTTCCTCCACACCCGAATTTCTCGCGGGTGTCACGCCCGGAATTGTGGCCATATCGTGTGGAATAAACAACAAGTTCCGACATCCTTCGCCAGAAGTTATACAGCGCCTTCGCGATATGGGGATACAAATTTGGCGAACCGATCATTCGGGTGCAATTACAGCGAGGATAGACCGCGGACACATCGATATCGTGCCCTGGATAAAAAATAAGGAATGACGCGATACGTGAGTTAATACATAAAAAAAGCGATCCAGATAGGATCGCTTTTTTTATTATGATGGATGAAGGGTTCTTTCCCATCAGCCTTAGCTGATTGGGGTGCACCAAAATAGGGATGTGGTTTCTTCAGTTT
Organism: Candidatus Latescibacterota bacterium; assembly: GCA_022821275.1. Classification (GTDB taxonomy): domain Bacteria; phylum Latescibacterota; class UBA2968; order UBA2968; family UBA2968; genus VXRD01. The sequence continues at coordinate 12,114 of JAJEDY010000012.1, forward strand.
GTCGGTCGGTACCATAGTATTATCTCCCCCGGTAATACCATAGTTTGACCGTTAAAGGCCAACCCAAATTCCTCCTGGACCAATTCAGGGCTGGAAGGTTAGAGCAACCTCCATCCATCTAAAATAAATACACCTATAACCATATTAAAAATATAGAGATAGAGAAAATTTTGCTTTCGGATTACACATAGAATATATATAGTGAAAGTCCGCTCGTCAACTACTAAATTGACCTTTAATGTCGGTTTTTTTTCAGTGATTGAAATAAGGTCTTGAAACTTAAGAACATCGCTATAAAAAAATTTTTTGCAGGTTTTTTTAGCACGGATATTCGGACCGAAAGTACGGATCCCACTATTTATGAGATTCTTCCCAAATCCCCATTCGATTGAACTTTTCAACCCGCAATTTGGGAAGATTTTCAGTGGGTATTTTAACAATCTCTGCAAGTGCGTCCGAAATGGCTTTTCTGAGATTTTGTGCGGCCAGTTCAAAGTTGCGATGCGCCCCCCCATAAGGCTCTGGCACAATGCTATCAATGACACCGAGGTCCAGGAGATCTTCAGCCGAAATTCTCATGGCTTCTGCGGCTTCTGTGCGCTTGTCGCGGTTGCGCCAGAGAATAAGCGAACAGGATTCGGGATTGATCACGGAATACCAGGCATTTTCGAGCATGAGAATTTGGTCGCCTACCCCAATGCCCAGTGCCCCTCCGCTCGCACCTTCACCGATGATAGCTACGACAATGGGAACGGGTAGCCGTGCCATCTCAAAAAGGTTGCGAGCAATGGCTTCTGATATGCTTCGCTGTTCCGAGGCCAGACCTGGAAACGCACCCGGCGTATCGACCATACAAAGCACGGGCCGACCAAATTTGGCAGCCAACTGCATCAACCTCAAAGCTTTGCGATATCCCTCCGGATGTGGAAGGCCAAAATTGCGCTTGAGGTTCTCTTTGGTATTGCGCCCTTTTTGTTGTCCGATCACGACGATGGGCTGGTCTTCAAAATACGCCAATCCCCCGATAATGGCCTGATCATTTCCACTACAGCGATCGCCGTGCAATTCGATAAAATCAGAAGTTATACGGTCGATATAGTCCAGCGAATACGGTCGCTGAGGGTGGCGCGATAGCTGGTATTTTTGCCACCGCGTGAGATTGCGAAAAATCTCGCGTTCGAGTTTCTCGTGGCGTTTCTCGAGAACTTCAATAGCGTCAGTCACATCCAGACCTTCCGCTTTGGCCCGTTCCCGAAGCGCGGCGATTTTCTCCTCCAACTCGGCCAGTGGCTGTTCAAAATCGAGATAAGATCGGTCGCTCATGAATGATCGTCCTTTATAAAAGTGCGGTCAACGCCGCTTCAATGCGGTCCATGCCCCGGGTGATTTGCTCGGGTGACGCGGCATAGGAAAACCGCAGATATCCCGGCGCTCCAAAACCCGTGCCGGGAACGCAGGCAACACGCGCTTCTTCGAGCAGGAAATTGCAAAGCGCAACATCGCTGTCAATATGCCCGCATGATGACGACTTGCCAATATATTCAGAGATATCGGGAAAGACATAAAACGCGCCCCGGGGCATATTGCAAGACACGCCCGGCATCTGATTGAGACGAGAAACGATTTGATTGCGTCGTTTGACATAAGCACGCCGCATCACTTCGACACAATCTTGAGGACCTGTAAGAGCTTCCAACGCGGCGTATTGAGAAATCGAACACGTATTTGTAGTTTCCTGGGTCTGAACTTTGATCATCAGATCAATCAAATTCTGAGGCCCTGCGCCGTACCCGACGCGCCAACCCGTCATCGCATAGGTTTTTGATACGCCATTGACCGTCAGCGTTTTATCTGCCAATCCCGGCAACAAAGCCGCGATAGACACATGCTCGGCATCTTCGTAGAGAAGCTTCTCGTAGATTTCATCGGCAATCACATAAATATTAGCACCCGCAATCACATCGGCCAGCGCATTCAGACTTTCACGGGTATAAACACTACCCGTCGGATTGCAGGGACTATTTAAGAGAACAAATTTTGTTCTTGGGGTAATGGCATCTTGAAGTTGCTTCGCCGTCATGCAAAAATCCGAGTCTTGCGTAGTCGGCACAATAATCGGATTGCCTCCCATTAAGCGCACCTGATCGGCATAGCTCGTCCAATAAGGAGCGGGAATAATGGCTTCGTCCCCTTCCTCTATCAAAACGATAATGGCATCAAAAATCGTTTGTTTTGCCCCACACGTCACAATAATTTGTGAGGGAGCATAATGCAAATTATTGTCGCGCTCAAATTTGTCACAGATCGCGTCTTTGAGTTCTGGAATACCCGACGCGGGATTGGTATATCGCGTATGACCCGCATTAATAGCGCGAATCGCAGCATCGCGTATATGTTCAGGGGTCTCAAAATCGGGTTCCCCTGCAACGAGAGAAATGAGATCAACGCCCTGTCGTTTCAGTTCTCCTGCCCTGGCAAAAGCCGAAACCGTCGCAGAAGCCTGGATATTGAGAACGCGCTGTGTAAAAGGAGATTTGGGCATGTGAAGTTATGTCGTGTACTCCGCATTTATGCGGACGTAGTCGTAAGTCAGATCACACGTATAAATAGTAGCCGATGCCTCGCCGATGTTCAAATTGATGTCAATATCTATATCGGAAGCACCCAGGGCTTCGATAGCGCAATCCTGGTCAAAAGGCAGACCACTACCATTATTATAAATGGGAATACCGGCCATTGAAACGGCCGTGTGGTCGGGATCCATAGCCACGCCGGCATAACCCACCGCACACAAAATTCGCCCCCAGTTGGGATCGCGCCCAAAAACGGCGGTCTTGACCAAATTCGAGTTGGCGACAGACAGCCCCACAGTGCGTGCATCAGCCGCAGTAGCTGCACCATCAACGCGAACGGTGATAAGTTTGGTCGCCCCCTCGCCATCGCGTGCAATTTGTTTGGCCAGACTAATACAGACACCATTGAGCGCAGCCTGGAAAGCACGGAGGCCTTCGCCTGTGAGCTCGCGCTTGCTCGCCGCGCCATTTGCCAGAGCCAGAACCGTATCATTGGTACTCATATCGCCGTCAACGGTAATGCAATTAAAAGACTGTGTAACAGCCTCACAAAGCGCGTCCTGGAGTACCCCCGGGGAAAGGACTGCATCTGTAAGCACAAAAGCGAGCATAGTCGCCATATTTGGCGCAATCATACCCGCGCCCTTAGCGATCCCGGCAATGGTAATTTCACAACCATCTATTTCACACCGCACAGATGCTTTTTTAGGCACAGTATCAGTCGTCATAATCGCCTCTGAAGCATCATCCCATCCACTGACATCGAGTTGCGGAATAATATTTCGGATACCCGCTTCAAGGCATTCCATCGGAAGCGGCACACCGATGACCCCCGTCGAATTGACGAGCGCGTCTTCTGGTGCAATATCCAATCCACACCCCACCCATTGCGCCATCTGGCGCGCATCGGCCATGCCCTGATCTCCGGTACACGCATTGGCATTCTTGCTATTGACCACAACGGCTCGCGCCCGTCCATTTCGCAAATGTTCCCGATTGAGATGCACGGGTGCTGCACACACGCGATTTGTCGTAAACATCCCCGCCGCCGAAGCCGCTCGATCAGACACAATAAGCGCGAGGTCTTTCTCATCCCCATCTTTGAGACCGCAATGAAGCCCCGCGGCCACATAACCTTTTGGGGGATAGATAGTTTTTTCATTAATCGCCACAATAAACCTTCTTTCCATTAGAAAAGCGCGCGTTTGACATTGCGAACAGCCTGGCGGATTCGGTGTTCATTTTCGACCAGTGAAATGCGTACATATCCCTCGCCCATATCGCCAAAACCAATACCGGGAGAAACCGCCAACTCGGCCTCTTCCATGAGCTTGAGGGAAAAATTCATAGAACCGAGATACCGATACTTTTCTGGAATAGGCGCCCAAACAAACATCGACGCTCTGGGCTTGTTTACGGGCCACCCAATGCGATTGAGCCCATCTACCAGCGTATCCCTCCGGCTCTGGTACATAGCGGCCGATTCCCGCACGCAGTCTTGTGGGCCGTCAAGCGCGGAAATTGCAGCGACCTGTATGGGGGTAAAAACGCCGTAGTCGTAGTAATTCTTGATCACGGAAAGCGCTTTAATCACATCTGGATTTCCAAGGCAAAACCCGACGCGCCAACCAGCCATATTGTAGGACTTGGACATCGTATAAAATTCGACCCCCACCTCTTTTGCACCTTTAACCTGTAAAAGACTGGGCACGCAGGTATCGTCAAACGCGATATCCGAATAAGCCATATCGTGAATAACAATGATATTTTGGCGGCGAGCAAAAGCCACGATCTCCTCAAAAAAAGAAATATCGACAGTAGCTGTGGTGGGATTGTGAGGAAAATTGAAAATCATCACTTTGGGTTTGGGCCACAGTTCCCGCGGAATCATTTGCAGATCTGGCACAAATTCTTTTTCCGGACGCAATGGCATGCTGAAGACATTGCCATTGGCAATCGCAACGCCATAGAGATGCAGGGGATACGCCGGATTTGGCACAATGGCGAGATCGCCTGGATCGAGAAGCGCGAGGCAAATATGCGCCAATCCCTCTTTCGAGCCAATCGTGACAATCGCTTCAGTCTCCGGATCGAGATCAACGTCAAAACGGCGTTTGTAATGGCGACAAATCGCCCGCCTCAACGCCGGAAGGCCCGCCGATGGCGAATACCCATGCGTCTTGGGGTCGCGGACAACTTCGGTAAGTTTGTCAATAATGTGCGGAGGTGTCGGCTGATCGGGATTGCCCATACCCAGATCGATAATATCGACACCCTTGCGCCGCAGGTCCATTTTGCGGGCATTGACCTCGTGAAAAACATAGGGCGGCAAGCGTTCAATGCGGCGAGAATTGATTTGCATACAATACTCTTTGAAAAGGATTAGTCAACGACGATAACGCCGTCGAGCAGCAACTTATAGATCAAACTATCGACCAGTGCTGTCCAACTGGCTTCGATGATATTTTCGGATACACCCACAGTATTCCACACGCGCCGCCGGTCAGAAGACTCGATCAGCACCCTTATTTTGGCTGCTGTGCCTTCGGCACTGGATAACACGCGCACTTTGTAGTCTTCAAGGCGCACGTCTTTAAGCGTGGGATACACGCCTTCAAGTGCCCGACGCAAAGCCGAGTCAAGGGCATTGACGGGACCATTGCCTTCGCCAACCGTGTGGTAGATCTGTCCTTCGATATCTATTTTCACAATGGCTTCTACTTCAGAGCCTGCAGCACTTTTGCGATTGATCGTCCTGTAATTTATGAGCTTGAACGGCTTGCGAATACTACCCAATATCTGACGGGCGATAATTTCAAACGACGCTTCGGCGGCTTCAAAAACATAGCCCTCGTGTTCGAGTTGCTTAATTTTTTGCAGCAATTTTTGAACCGTTGGATGGCGCTTGTCCAACCCCGGAATCAAATGGTGCAATTTGGCGGCAACAGCCCCGCCGCCCGATTGTTCTGAAAGCAGAAAACGGCGCTGATTGCCCACAGATTCTGCATCGCAGTGTTCATACGCGACGGGTTGTTTGAGCATCGCATCTACGTGAACACCCGCTTTATGCGCAAAAGCACTCTCGCCCACATAAGGTTGGCGGTGGTCGTGATAGACATTGGCTATTTCGCTGACAAAGCGCGATAATTCCATCAGTCTTTTGAGATTTGTCGCGCCAATAGCTGTCTTCCCCAACTTAAATTCAATATTTGGAATCACCGAACACAGATTGGCATTGCCACAGCGTTCCCCATATCCATTGATAGTCCCCTGCACATGTGTGGCACCCATTTCGAGTGCGACAATGCTATTGGCCACAGCCATACCCGCGTCATTGTGCGTGTGAATGCCCAAAGGCACATCGAGCCTGGGGTGAATAGCACTGATAATCTCCTGTACCTGATACGGCATTGCGCCGCCATTGGTATCGCACAAAACGAGTACCTCTGCCCCGCCTTCTTGCGCGGCCAACAGTGTTTCCAGTGCATATTCGGGATCGGCTTTGTAACCGTCAAAAAAGTGCTCGGCATCGTAAATAACTTCTCGCCCGTTTTCCCTGAGCCAGGCGCAAGAATCCCTGATAATTTGCAAATTCTCTTCCAGTGTCGCCCGCAACACATCTGTCACGTGAAGCGTCCAGCTTTTCCCGAAGAGCGTGATGACCTCTGTTCCCGCCTTGAGCAAAGTGGTGAGAGTGGGATCGTCTTCGGGTGGATTTTCAACCCTGCAGGTACTGCCAAAAGCGACAATTTTGGTATTTTGAAAATCGAGATCGCGCACGCGGTCAAAAAATTCGAGATCCTTGGGATTCGTCGGATTGGGCCAACCGCCTTCGACATAGTGAATGCCCATCGCATCGAGATGCTGTGCAATCATGGTTTTATCTTCAGCCGAAAACGAAATACCCTCGGCCTGCGCGCCGTCTCGAAGGGTCGAATCGTAGATTTGTACAAGTTCAGACATGTGATTTCCTCTGGTTTGGGGTTAAAAAAGAGCGGCCATGCAAAACGATCCAACTCCCAAACCAATGGCCTCCGGGCAACGAATGCCCGGATAATATCTCCTGCCTGTTCGCATATGAGAATGCATAATAACTCGCAAAAAAGCCCGCGAGAAGCGGGCGTAAAAAAGATTAAAAGCCCGTAACATAGGGAAGTTTATCGGCAATCTCCCGCACCGCATTGCGGCCTTCGATAAGCATACCAGTTGCATCCCACGCGCCTTCGATAAGTTGGAGCCGATTGCCTTCTGCAATTTGGAGATCGACTTCTATATCGCCAAATATCAATTTTTTTTCTTTTAGATCAACCGTCATTTTTCGTTGTGGGTCTGCTTCGGCCGCGTCCTGTATTTTGGCAATCTCCCCGGTTGAGGCCGTCAGACAAGGCACGCCCATAGCCGTGCAATTACCCAGAAAAATCTCGGCAAAAGATTCGCCTACAATGGCTACAATTCCCCAGCGCATCAGAGCCTGGGGCGCGTGTTCTCTCGAAGACCCACACCCGAAATTGCCATTGGCAATAAGGATGGACGCGCCCTGATAGCGCGAATCATCAAATGGGTGATCGGGATTTGATTTGCGGTCGTCTTCAAAGGCGTGCTCACCCAGACCATCAAACGTAATAGCGCGAAGATACCGCGCGGGAATAATGCGATCGGTATCGATATCATTTCCCCGAACGGGAATCGCGCGTCCTTCTACTTCCTGGATCACAGATGAATTCATAAATAACCCTTCCTTTACATCCCGCGTACGTCAATAACCTCACCGGCGACAGCCGCGGCTGCGACCATTGCGGGACTCATCAAGAGCGTGCGACCCGTGGGACTGCCCTGACGCCCTTTGAAATTGCGATTGCTCGACGACGCGCACACTTCGCGTCCCTGCAATTTGTCGGGATTCATAGCCAAACACATCGAACATCCCGCACCGCGCCATTCAAAACCCGCATCTTCAAAAACGTGGTGCAAGCCTTCGGCTTCGGCTGTCTTGAGAACGGATTTGGACCCCGGCACGACCAGCGCTTTGACGCCATCGGCCACCTTATACCCCTCGACAACTCTGGCAGCTTCTCTGAGGTCGGAGATACGGCTATTGGTACACGACCCCACAAATGCCACGTCAATGGGCATACCAGATATAGCCGTACCCGGTTTTAAGTCCATATAATCATACGCTTCGGCTGCAACATCGCGCTCATCGTCGGGCAAATCCGTCAAAGCAGGCACTTTTTCCGTTACAAAGAGCGCCTGCCCCGGCGTAATACCCCAGGTCACGGTAGGTTCAAGGGCAGAACCATCGAGGTGATAAACATCGTCGTAATCGGCATCGGCATCGGAAGCCATAGAACGCCACCAGGAAACCGCGCGATCAAAAGCTGCGCCCGAAGGCGCATAAGGGCGTCCCCGCAGATAGTCATAAGTCGTCTGATCGGGATTCACGTACCCCGCACGCGCGCCGCCTTCAATGGACATATTGCACACCGACATGCGCGCTTCCATATCCATAGCTTCAATAGCGGATCCGGCATATTCGTAAGCATAGCCCGTACCGCCTTTTACGCCGAGATTGCGAATAATATTGAGAATGACATCTTTGGCATAAACCCCATCACCCAGCGTACCGGACACTTCAATGCGGCGCACTTTGAGGGGATCCATCGCCAAACACTGTGTGGCGAGCACATCGCGCACCTGCGAGGTACCAATGCCAAATGCAATAGCCCCATAAGCCCCGTGCGTTGAGGTGTGGCTATCGCCGCAGGCAATGGTCATCCCCGGCTGTGTCAGACCCAGTTCTGGACCAATAACGTGGACAATACCCTGACGCTCGTCGTCGAGACCAAAAAAAGAAAGGCCAAACTGTTGGGCATTTTCTTCAATGGCGATCATCATGTCCTCGGCCATCTCATCGGCAAATGGACGGACAACATCGCTTGTGGGCACAATGTGATCAACCGTGGCAAATGTGCGTTCTGGATACGCAATAGTAAGACCGCGCTCTCTGAGCATATCAAAAGCCTGCGGGCTGGTAACCTCGTGAACGAGATGCAGACCGATAAACAACTGCGTTTGCCCCGACGGCAGCGTTCGCACCGCATGCGCGTCCCATACTTTGTGAAATAAACTTTGCCCCATCTATGGCCTCTTTTCTTAAAACTCTATAGAACCACAGACGGGTAGGCACGAGGCACTGCTCCTGCATTTCATCTGTGCCCATCTGCGTCCATCTGCGGATACTAAACGGTTGGTTCTCGCTCCTTGTGATTGTCCTGCTGAATCGCCAGGCGATTGAGAGCGTCGAGAAAAGCCTTGGCACTGGCTTCAATAATATCGGTTGAAACGCCACGCCCTCTGGTTATGCGACCATTGCAAGACACATTGACCGTGACTTCGCCCATCGCTTCGGCACCTCCAGTAACGCTGCGAATAGTATAGTCTTTCACTTTTGTATTTGTATTATCCGTGGCTTTCTTAATCGCCTGATACGTCGCATCTACCGGCCCATCGCCCCAGGCAGACTCCTGAACGTGGTTTTTGCCGTCAATACCAATGCGAACCGTCGCAGAGGGAACCGTGCCAGTACCGCTCACAGTATGCAAATAGTCCAGCGCGAAACGCGTGGGAAAATCTCGAATTTCATCCTCCACAATAGCCATGAGGTCTTCGTCATAAACTTCCTTCTTCTTATCGGCAACTTTGACAAATCGCTCATAAGCGATATTTAATTCATCCTGATTGAGATGATAGCCGAGTTCTTCCAAACGATGGCGCAATGCGTGGCGACCAGAACGCGCCGTAAGCACAATGCTCGACTCTTCCCAGCCCACAGACCTGGGATCGATAATTTCGAAATTTTCGCGATCTTTGAGCACCCCATCCTGGTGAATACCCGAACTATGTGCAAATGCATTGGCCCCCACAATAGGCTTGTTGGGTGGAACGACAATACCCATAAGACGGCTGACCAGACGGCTCGTATTTACGATTTCGCGCGTATTGATATCCGTATAGAGATCGAAGTAATCCCCACGCGTTTTAACGGCCATGACCACTTCCTCGAGCGAGGTATTGCCCGCGCGTTCACCCAATCCATTGACGGTGCATTCGACCTGACGCGCGCCGTTTCTGAGTGCTTCGAGAGCATTGATGGTCGCCATCCCCAAATCGTCGTGGCAATGGACACTGATAACGGCCTGATCGACATTGGGCACTTTCTCGCAAATATTGCGAATAATGCGGCCAAACTGACCCGGAACTGCGTAGCCCACAGTATCGGGAATATTGATGGTTGTAGCACCCGCCTCAATAGTAGCTTCGATCACGTCGAGGAGGTATTGCGGCTCTGTACGCGCGGCATCCATCGGCGAAAACTCCACATCCTCGCAATGCGACCTGGCTCTTGCAACTGCATCAACGGCCATTTGCAGGACCTGATCGGGCGTTTTGCCCACCATAGAAATATGGAGCGGAGATGTCCCGATAAACGTGTGAATGCGCGGTCTTGGCGCATCTTTTAGGGCTTCACCTGCGCGGTCAATATCTTTGAAAATTGCGCGAGACAGACCGCAAATAACAGGGCCTTCGACCTCGTGTGCAATGCGCCGCACAGCATTGTAATCCTGATCGGACGATATGGGAAATCCCGCCTCGATAACATCGACATTGAGCCGCGCGAGTTGATGGGCAATTTCAACTTTTTCGCGCAACGCGAGCGTAGCCCCTGGTGTCTGTTCCGCATCTCTCAAAGTGGTATCAAAAATAATGACGCGGTCTTTGTTTTTGGCGTTTGACATTGTTATTCCTCAAACATGCCAGAATCGAAGTGGAAATGGGCAGATGGAACGCTCTGGCGGTCTTTTCCCATCTGCCAAGCGAGAACGAGTTCTTCGGTAAGATCACCGAGATCGGGATCCATCTGCATCACCTCCTTATTGTGTAGCGGAATCTCGCAACAGGGCAACCGTGCCTGTGCGCGCGATTTCTTCGATACCAAAAGAACTGAGCATGCCAATGATAGCCTGAATCTTATCATTTTTGCCCGTAACCTCTATGGTCATCGATCGGGGACATACATCGACGATATGTGCGCGAAACACTTCGGCAATTTGGATAATTTCTGCACGCGTTGATGTATCGGCTTTGACTTTGATCAGCATGAGTTCGCGTTCGACAAATGCGCCCTGTGTAATATCGATCACGCGAATGACATCAATAAGGCGGTCCAATTGCTTGACCACTTGCTCGAGCACGCTATCGTCGCCACCGACGACAATGGTCATGCGAGAAATACTCGGGTCTTCTGTCTCGCCAACGGACAGACTATCGATATTGAATCCGCGACTGGAAAAAAGGCCCGCAACGCGACACAGAACGCCAAAATGATTTTCAACCAGAGCACTTATCGTGTGTTTTTGAGTCATTAAAAATTTCCTGAATACATGAAGTGACAACGACCTATGAGCAAATCACAGGCTCTGTCCTTTTGTGGGTGTTGTCGCAAGAGTTGGGGAAAGAGCCTGAAACTAATGAGCGAGAATAGATAGAGAAAGGCTCAAAAGCAGGAGAAGGTGCAGAATGAGCAAAGCTCGTACCGCAATAGAAAGGCGCAAAGAACGGATACGCAGTTGTACACCGCCTCGCATTGTGGAAATCGCCAATGTGGAAATTGAGCGCATAGTAGAAGACTTAAAAATAAAATTGATAATGTGTTTGAGACTGAATAACTTACGCAATCTCAGTGGAATATGTCAAGGAAAAATATTATTTCGCGGTCAGCCCACCTCATCCCTATCCCAATCTTATATCACCAGATCCCGCCGCACCCCGCGCATATCCATCTCAAATTCAATATCGACCACCGGTGGTCGGGTAAAGTGCCAGCGGAAGCCGTGCCGTCGGGCAGGTCCCATGCGATTGAGCAAAATATCCTCTACCAGCCCGTCCAGAGAATGCACCGTGTACACATCCACAACATCGACCAATCCCCACGATCCCCCCAGACCGAACAGACGCTCAACCATTACATCCACCACATAACTAACCTTCTCTCGCATAGCGTCTTCACCGGTATCCCCACAGCGGACAATCCCCTGCTCGACAAGTATCCCCTCGCGCAATTCCCCCGCTCCAGCGATCACCAGAGTCCGCGGTGCATCAACCGCTGCCGGCACCGTATAGGAAAATGCGTGCAACACTGGTTCTTCGGGCGGATCGAACAGCGGTGCCACATTGGTGCGAGCCACTGGATTCAATTCCCCCGCATACAAATCCCATGCCCTGAGCACCCGACAATAATCCCGATTAAAGGCAATGAACCCCGCCATAGTAAAGGGCGCTGGCGAGCGCAATTCTATACCGCACAACGCCTGCCGATCTCGCCCAACCTCATACAAATGCGCCTCGATCCGTTCAAAACCCCGCCGCCAGGGCAAAGCCTGTTCCAGTGTCACGTGGACGATCTCCCAGTCGGAATCGGCAATAACGCCGCAGGAATAGGGGTCAATCCCTTTGAGAAAATGGTAGTGCCCTTCGGGCTTGGCAATCAACATAATAACTCTCTGTACAATTACAACCGCCCATTCGCCCTGAGCGTGAGCAGTGTCCCCAGCGTCACCCAGCCGCGCCATTCGAGTTCACAACTCGGACTCACGGCTTGCCAGGTGATATTCCACCCTCCATCCGCCTGTTGTTCGGCAACAATTGCGTCGAGATTTGCCGCGATATCCTCTTCTCGAAAGTACTTGCGAAGCGGATGTTCGGGCGTACTCGCCCAGTCGAGCGGCTTGCGGACATAGCCCGTGGCATTTACATCGGCAACGAGACCCGTAGAGAACATCTCACCGACCAGACGGTCGAGTTCGCGCTCTGCTTTCACCCGGTCTGACACATGGTAGAGAAACGTCAAAACCACACCCATTTCGTGCATCTCTACGGGCTGCAAATCGGCAATTTTTGACCAGCAGTACGCAGTCGCGCGATCTACCCACGCATGTTGAACGCGATTCTTGTGTAACAAACCGGCAATTGCAGCCGTTGGATTCAGAGATGCCGGTGGATCTTCAACTGTATTCCACCATGATGCTCGTGGATAGCGATGTGCAGAAGGCAACAACCACGGAACACCACCTTCAGGCGTTGTAATCGCCATCAGATAATCACAGGCACACTGCACCAACTCAGCATCAAAACCCACGACATCGAGAAACTCAAGCGCGTGCTGCACCGGCACTGGTTGGCTTTCTGGACAGCGAATATCCGGTTCAAGCGCATGCCCAAATCCGCCATCTTCATTTTGATAGGCGCGGAGCGCTGTGAGCACCTGCTCCCGCGAACCGCCTTTGAAATGATAGGCAAACAACTGCCGCTCGAGCAACCGAGCATTATTATAGATAAACTCTTCCGCACGATCAAAAATTGTAGCACTCATAGACTATATTCTCTCTCACCCCAATCCAATAAATTTGAGAAATGTCTTTTTTCCACCCGTCTCTTTGCGCGCATTCCACGCATCAACCCTGGCATAATAGGGTTCTTCTTCCCACGCTTCCCATTTAGCAATAGCCTTAATTTCACCCAATGGTGTGTACCCGTCGAGTTCATACGGACAATCGGTAGATTGGCTAATACTGAGCAACTCGATATCGCCCGCTTCGTCAAACTCGAGATCAAATGGATACCTTCGGCAGGTCACCGGGCGATAGTCATAGATACGACACAAATCGTCTTCACCCAGATACTGGCATCCGCTCTCGGTTCGACGCAATCCCATAATGCGTTGGCCAGACTTCAAACGTATCCAGCCGGGCTGATCCTCACCCCATTCAATCTCGCTGGGCTTATAAAAATCGACAACATCACAAGCTGCCTGATTTGTACCCTCAATAATGCGGCGCACATCTTCGTCTGTTACCAGCACAATGGGGTCTCGACAGCAATTTCCACAGCGAGTGCAGCGAAACTTGAGCAAGTGTTTCCACTCTTGTGCCATATCGTCTCCAATGGTTATACAACCTTTTCTTCCAACCAGTCTTTCGTGATTTCAAGACCAAAACCGGGCGCATCGCTCGGAATGAGATAACCGTCTTTGATCACAGGAGTTCCCGGCAGCGCAACGCGTTCTTCGAGTGGGACACCCGGAGGCGACACCCCTTCGGAACGCTCGCCCCACTGTATCGCCGGCATAGCATAAGAGAGATGCTGCCCATAGGGATAATTCATACCCGCATGGCTGATAACCGTTAGCCCATGCGCCTCGGCAATATGGCATATCCGCATCAAAGTCGTGACACCACCTGCCCACTGAATATCGGGCTGCAAAATATCGACAAGTCCCTGGCTCGCGGCTGTGGCAAAGGGATGGATGGTGTACCAGTGTTCGCCCGTAGCGAGAATTTGCCCGGAGACGCGTTGGCGCACTTTCACATAGCTCTCCATATCTTCGGGCAGCACATAATCTTCGAGCCACTTGAGGCGATACGGTCTTAATGCTTCGACGAGGCGAACCGTGTACTCGACATTGAGCGACATCCATGCATCGAGCATAAGTTCGACATCATCGCCAATCTGCTCGCGCGTTTTGGCAACGAGTTCTTCAGTCTTATTTATCCCTTCAATACCGGACTCCGGTCCGTATCGCGCAAAGAGCTTGACCGCCTTAAAACCCAATTCGAGAAACCATTCAATGCTGTTTTCCGTACCATAAGATATATCTGTATTACTCGCATAACAGAAAATTTTATCTTTTTGCGGACCGCCCAAAAGCTCGTAAACAGGACGCTGCAAAATTTTTCCCTTTAAATCCCACAGGGCATTATCCACAGCACTGATGGCATAGCTGGACAAACCCGCCGTATGATAAGGCGAGGAAGCCCGACGCATCATGTCCCACAGCTTTTCGGTCGCCATGCAATTTTGTCCCTCGAGCAAAGAGGCAAAATTATCGTTGATAATACTGAGCACTGGACCACTGTGATTGGTAAACCCCACCCCCCAGGTGCCGTCTTGCGCGGTCACGACACAGGCCGTGCGGGTCCAATTTGTATTCCACTCCGATCTTTTGAGATCGGGATATCGCGCCATAGGGCTGATAAAGCCATCTGTGGGCAACTTCGGAACGCGAGGTTCTGTTTTTTGAGCAGGAGAAATATTGACGGCAACTGCGCGAATATCTTTAATTTTCATAATTGGTCCTCTTAAAAAGCGATGGCATAACCATCTCGTCTGGGATCTGAACCGCCCATCAGGGTACCGGTCTCGGGATTGATCTGAATGGCCTGTGCATTTCCCGGACCACCCCAATGTGAGAGATAGCGAAGGTCGTGACCTTTCCGAGCCAGAGCTTCGCACTCAATTGTGGGAAATCGGGTTTCGAGTTGCAGCACATCTTCACAAGTATGTGGAACCGTGGATTCCATAGGATTTTGCAGAGAACGCCAGCGCGGGGCTTCAACAGCCTCTTGAGGCGTCATGCCAAATTCCAGAATATGCGTCACCAGTTGCAAATTGGTCTGCACCTGTGTATCTGCGCCCGGCGTGCCACATATCAAAACGGGCTTGCCGTCTTTCGTGACAATAACGGGATTCATGGTATGCCGAACTCTCTTTCCGGGCATCAGACAATTGGGGTGATCTTTTTCCAGATGCCAGTAAGTCATCCGGTTATTGAGAAGAATACCGGTATCCCCCGCAATAAGACTCGACCCCCAGCCAGACTGAATACTCTGCAGTTGACAAACTGCATTGCCCTCACTGTCAGCTACGCAGAAACATGTCGTATCTTCGACCGATTCTGGGATACCGGGAGAGACATCGATAGCAGCGCGTTCGAGGTCAATGCCTGAAGCGCGCTCTTTTGCATACTCTTTCGAAAGAAGTCCATCAATTGGCACATTGATCCAATCTGGATCAGCCACGTATTTTTCCCGATCAGCAAAAGCGAGCTTTTTCGCCTCAACCATAAGGTGGATACTCTCGGCAGTATTGCAGCCCAATGCCAGAAGATCAAAATTTTCAACAATATTGAGTTCCTGAAGTAAAATATGCCCACTCGAATTGGGCGGCGTTTCATATACAGTATAATCTTTATAAGTCACTGCAATGGGATCGCCAATGCGGGCGCAATGATTCTTTAAATCTGCTTCGGTGAGCAAACCACCTCGCGACTGGCTGAATGCAACAAGTGCCCGGGCTATTTCACCCGTGCGATAGGCATCGCGCCCATCTGCGGCGATTTGCCGTAAGGTCTTACCCAGATTTTTCTGATAGACAATATCTCCAGGATTGTGAGGTTGACCATCATTTGTGAAAACCGCCCGCGTATATGGATCGGAAGCAAAGCGTTTTGTTTCCCCCCGCAAGCTATCCGCCAATTTGTGACTGAGTGGGAAACCCTCTTCACAAAGGGCGATTGCCGGCGCAAAAATATCTTCGAGCGGGCGCGTGCCAAAGTGCTCGTGAGCAACGAGCCAGCCATCCACCAGACCGGGGATAGAAACGCTCAGAATCCCCTTCATCGGGATACCACCGCGTTTGAGATAAAATTCCCGGGTTGCGCCCGTTGGCGCTGCGCCCGTGGCATTAATGGCAGATACCGTGCCCGTCTTGGCTGAATAGATCAAGATAAAACCATCGCCGCCTGCACCTGAAGATTGCGGTTCAACCACGCCGAGCGCAGCGGCTGTGGCAATAGCGGCATCAATGGCATTGCCTCCTGCCATCATAACTTGAATACCTGCTTGAGAAGCGAGATGGTGTCCCGATGTGACCACGCCATTTCTGCCCATAATGGATGGCCTGAAAGCGGGATGGGTAATAGCATGCGGAGAAGACATAACATACTCCTGATACGATTTTGATTAAAGTGTTTTACTAACGCCCGCGCCCGTATTCTTAGATACACCTTGACAAAATGCCATGAGGCTACTAATTTTCGGCTTTCTGTTTTCAGTACTGATATTACACACGGGCGCATTAAAATGCGTAATATCAGTTCCTTCCTTATTCCCAATTTCGTCTCCAATGGCAACTATACTTCTTCTCGCGGACGAAGCCTACGGCGCGCGTCTCAAATCGGACCTCGAATACATCGGGCATCAGGTTGAACACGTAATCCTGAGCGGGCGGAGCAATCTGCCTCCTATACCTGCCAACGGCATTGATTTGACCATCATTGACCCCGAATCCTCCCTCGATCGCCTCACACAGGCCATTGCGCACCTTCAACAACAGCACCCTGCCAACGACTATTCCCTGCTCGTCATCACCGATGAAATGACCGCACTCAACCTCGATTTTTCACTCGGCATTTCAGATTTTGTCATCAAGCCCTATAGTCTGCGCGAGTTCGAAGCGCGCCTGCGCCTGGCCCTTTGGAACGACGACCATCCCCCCGACGACCACACCCTAAAAATAGACGACCTCGTCATCAATATGGCGCGCTACGAAGTGCGCGTCAAGGGCAGCGTTGTCGAACTCACACTCAAAGAATACGAACTACTCAAACACCTGGTTACCCACGAGACTCGCGTATTTACCCGATCAGACCTGCTCGACAGCATCTGGGGATATGACTATTACGGCGGCATGCGCACCGTTGACGTCCACATTCGCCGCTTGCGCTCCAAACTCGGCGAATCCGGCAAAGCCATTACCACAGTGCGCGGTGTCGGCTACAAATTTGATCCCTCCTGATAGCTCCCGACACACCACAAACCCCAGAAGAACGCTCCTGGGGTTTTCTGGTTCATATCAAATCTGCATACATAATAGAAATATCTGCTGTGCGGTAAATCTCATTTTTTATACGGATAACGCGCCCTGCTGCGTAGTGATCCACTGATAACGAACCGGTTTGTACAATTTCTCCAATTTCTGATCAGCGGTGGCCCGTTTGAGCCAGATATTGAGTTGGGTCTTGTGAACTTGCAATGCTTCAGCTAATTCATCAGGAGTCTTTGAGACATCTTTACACAGAATCTGAGCTTTTGAGAGAAATAGATCATAGAATCCAATATCCTCGACTGAAGAGTATGTCTCAGCATCCTCCTTAACAACTTGGACGAACTGATCTGATTTCGTCAGCGTCATTTGTTGCGGGGATTTTTCTTTCCGATATGTCGTAAACAATGCTTTGAGATCAACGTTCTCGATATTCTCCGGTACCCATGTTGCACCAGTCCTGACAATAGCTGCATTCCCGGTTCTTGTTTCGATAGTCCTTTTTACCCAAAGCGGTACCCATTGCTTCTTGAGATTTTCCCTCGCGCCGCTCCAAGTACCGCCCCTTGTACCGGAGTGAACCACCAAAGCTGCATCAGAAAGGCAATAAATGTACTTGTTACGCTGCATGGCATGGCCCACGTTGAACCCAGCTTCGGGATAAAAAGTCGAAATAAGTACAAGATTATTTGCCATCAAGTGTTTGCGATACTTGACACCTGAGCAGGCTTTCATAAGGCTATCCGCAAGCACACCAATCACAGTGCCTTCTTCTTCGAGTGCTCCAAGCATAGATGCCTCATCAACCCCTCTCGCACCTCCCGAAACAATCGAATAACCAGTGTTCGCAGCCAGGGCACCCAGATCACGACTATATGCCAAATCCTCTTCCGTTGCATTGCGAGAGCCTATGACTGCCAAGCCACCGCTATTGAGTAAGGCTCTGTTGCCGCAACCAAACACGACGGCAGGTGAGTCAATTCCCAGACGTTGCTTGAATCGCGTCGGGTAATCTGGATCCGATCTTGTCATAACCCATAGACCCGCACGAAACCATTTCTCCAGGGCCAACGCAAGTGCTGAACCGCGATGCATCAGGCCTTCGACACGCTCCAGGGTAATCGTCTTGTCTGACCACCCATTTAAGAGTTCATCAAGTCGCCCGGTCATCAGGTCCTCTGGGGTCAGGGACCGCTTCCTAAGCCACCATGTAAAACGCCCCCATTCTTTTATCGTCAGCGGTTTAACCGCCTTATTTTTCGCTTTGGAAAAATGCGCCGTCAACAATAAAATCGCCTGTGTATTATGTGATACCGACATTTAATCCCCCGCACTCGTCGAGGCTAATGCCACCGGAAAGACCGGCCCACTTCCCGCCTGCCGCAACAAGGCAGCAAGTACGGTGACCGTCCATCCAGAATCTATTATATCATCCACCAGTAGCACAGGTGTTTCAGGAATATTTCCCGAAATTTCGAACACGCCATCCAGATTTTGGCATTGATGGAAACGGTTCTGCTGGTTCTTTTGCGGTTCGTTATTCTTTATTTTATGAATGGCGTCCACAAAAGGCAATTGCAATTGGATTGCGAGTCGCTGTGCAAAGTCCGGCACCAGCGTACGATGGCTGATAGAAGGAACACAGGTCACCCATTTCGGGGCGGGATCTGGTTGCCATCGTTGCTTGATCATCTCAGCCATAGCTTCCACCAACGCATCCCGAAAGCGACCTGCATGCTTATCAGTGGACACCAGTTGACCCCAACCAGCATCACCCCATCGCGATAATATCCGTCCTTCTGATGCCTGAAGTTCAGGCCGCAGGTTGCCTCGAAAGTCATATATGGGAAACGCACCAGTAGCTACCTGTCTATTCGGTTTGAAGGGCATTTCCGCCTGCCTCAAAAACCGAGTTGCATCAATGACAAGGGAGTGTTCCGTATCTATATCCACAACTGGTCCGCCCAGACAAACAGCACACCGACCACACGCATCGTTTTCTGGATCATCAAGGGCATTTCTCAAATAGGCCATGAGACAAGCATCCGTGTCGATATAATCTTGAACCTCTTGCCACTCGATTTCTCTTTGCTGTGTCAAACGTTCAATTCGCGCGTGGTCCATACGGTATAGAACAGGTGTCCGACGCCACCTGCTACCCTGATTGATTACAGGAGATGGGTTCTCAACACTGAGAATTTTTAAGACTTTTTCAATTTGTCCATGCCTCAAATTGAGATACTGTTGAAGTTGAAATATAGATAATTCATCGTGGTCGGCCAGCACATCCAGGATTCTGTTCACGTCTTGCTCATTAGGGAACGCGCTACTGCGGAAGTACTCGTGGATATCTTCGTCCTCCCGGCCCGCCAGCAACACACCATAAGCATTGTCGATTGCTCTTCCAGCTCGACCGACCTGTTGGTAATAGGCCACCACTGAACCGGGAGCCTGGTAATGAATGACAAAGCTAAGGTCAGGCTTGTCGTAACCCATGCCTAATGCAGTAGTCGCTACCAGCACCTTTATCTTATTTCTCAACAGCAGGTCTTCGAGATGTTGTCGGTACTCGTTGCTGTCCTCGAAGTCTTCATGCTGGACATAGCTATAGTAGGCGTACGCCTCTATCCCCTGCTGCTTTAGCCAGTCTGCCACCTGTTCAGCGTCCCGAATCGTCAGCACATAGACGATCCCGGTACCCGGTAATTCTGGAATATGTTGTGCCAGCCAAGCCAGCCGAGACGCTTGATCGGGTAATCGAAGTGTTTGCAGTGCCAGACTATCCCGAACCAGTGTACCGCGCTGAATCTCGATATCGCTGAGTTGTGTCTTTACGTCCTCAATCACCCGGTCATTGGCGGTGGCAGTTGTGCCCAGTACCGGCATATTCGGCGGCATTTGTTGTAACACATTGATCAGTCGTTGATAATCCGGGCGAAAGTCGTGGCCCCAGTCAGAAATGCAATGTACTTCATCAACTACGAACAAACCAACGCGATCAGCTACCGGTATCAAAACTTCTTCGACAAATGTCTCGTTCGCGAGACGTTCAGGCGAAATCAGAATGGCATCAACCTGATCGGCTAACATGGCATGGCTGATCTCTGGCCAGTTATCCTGGTTTGTGGAATTGATCGTCTCTGCACGAATACCAAGTCGATTGGCCGCTTCAATTTGATTGCGCATCAGCGCAAGAAGTGGGGACACAATCACTGTTACTCCGCTCCCTTGATCACGCAATATGCGCGTGCCAATGAAGTAAACCGAGCTTTTGCCCCAGCCAGTGCGCTGTACCACCATCAACTTGCGGCGGTAGTTGACCAGCGCGTCAATAGCTTCCCATTGACCCGTTCGAAAACGGGCGTTGGGATCACCGACAGCACGTCTCAATAAGACTTCGGCTTGATATTTTTGCATTCTAATCCTATCTCTTGGGACATGCACAGGAGTACATCCCTACACTCACACCTCTTGCCTCTTACTTTACAACCGGTGTGCGACTACGATAGCCGTTCACATGTGGTTGCTTTTGGCTCGTCTCTTGTTCCTGTGCCCAGGCTCGCAACGGAACATCATCCCAATTCTTTGTCAGCCAGTATTGCGACGAAGGGTGAAAATCCGGTTCTGGTCCCAGCGGGTCTTTTCCCGATGCCAGCGCGCCCAACAACTGACGCCGAATTGGCGAACTCCGTTTAATAAGCTCCGCATCTTGCTCGATATAATCAGTTGGACGAAGCCACCGATAATTATAACCCACATGCATAATCTTTCGCGTCTTTCTCGACAAATTGGGTCCCACGCAATGCCAAACAGCGGTTCGCCACAACACCGCAGAACCAGCCCGCAACTTAAGCTCAACCGCCTCGTCTGGATTGACCTCGCGCCCCATTGCCCGCAACTCTTCGGGCTTGCGCTTATGACTGCCCGGCACCAACCACAAATTGCCGCAATTGGATTCGGTCATATCGTAAAGTACGTAAAAAATCTTGATCTCCATAAACGGAAGACGTCCATCCAGCGAAGGACCCAGAAACAGCATATCGCTCGCCAAATCGGGATGCCATGCCACATTGCGGTACCCAACCTCCTGGTCTTCGCCCTTGCCAACGCCCACATCACCTGCTTTCAAACCCTCGGGATACGGCGGTCGATAGTCCAGATGCGTGGTTCGGATCTGAATATTCCAGCCAATCGCATCCACCACCAGAGGCAACATGCGCGGATGATCGACCAAATCGAGAAAAGCCTCGTGCTGCGACAGGGCATTTCGCACGGCAAAAGGATCATCAGGTCCCAGCCCCTCGGCCTCTCGAATCCGCTCTGCCACCTCATCAATAGCCAGCAAAAGCCGATTGATCTCATCCTGAGTAAAAAAATCCTCGAGAATAATAAATCCCTTTTCATCAAAATCTCTCACTTGCTGCTCTGTCATCGCAAGAGCCATAAATCCCTCCTTTGACCCGTAGGTATTATCTATATCAGTTATTGAAGTTCTTGATCTGGGTTCGCATTTCGTTCTATCAAATACTCACTTGAGGGTGATTTTATCAAAACTGCGCTATCCCGCCATTGCAAATATAAATCAGGTGGGATATTTTGATGAAGACTCTCAATGGATTCTATAGGTGGTCTGATATATTTTTCTACAAATATGGACAAAATTTCCCCCGATTTTTCATTTATATGCCCCCAGGCTTTCTCTCCAATATATGAAGAGCCAGCCGCCTGTTCAAAAGCTGTTCTCAGTTCATCAAGCCTTGGAGAGGGCGTGGGATCGATCACTATGAGAATAGGTTTGAAACCCGCAACCTGACATTCAAAGGGAAACGATAATTCTTCGCCGAATCGGCCTTGCCCACTCGCAGCAATTGTTACCCTCATTTTGAATTCATAGGCGAGGTTTTCTCCAGCCACAAAGCAATCAATTTGCCTGCCTTTTGATGTCTGATTTCCGTTACCATCAACTCGTTTTACAGGTGAATTTCTCGCACCAACAGGTGTACCTCCCAGACAACTTGCCAACACAGGCTCAAACAGATATCCCGTTTCCTGTGCAGAACGATTATCTATATCATAGATCCATTTTCTCCAAGACATCCATCCCGATAAAAGTTCATCATCGCATTCTCCGTATTCCAATAAAGAACGCGGACCTATTTGATCCATCTGTGGCAATGGTTGAGCGGAGAGGATGCGTTGGTATTTCACTCGTCTGCGATGTAACGCACAGAGATTTCTTATATATAACCCGAAATCTTCATTGATAGCGCAGGCTCTTGCAAGAACATCTAAGAGAATCTTTGGAGTAACGTGCGAAAGCTGAAGTTCATTGAACCATTTTATTGGAATCTTAAAATAGTCATCGTCAGGCATTTCAATATCCTCAACTCCAATGGCATTGAAATCCCACCCTAAATCACCTAAACCAATGCAAAATAATGCATATATTTCAGAATCTTCCAGAGTAACCTGAGCTTTGCCACTTCCGTGAACCTTACATTCTGAGAGTAAATTCTGAATTGTAATACTCGCCATAATAATTATCCAAAAAGACTGAGTTGAGGATTCTTTCTTTTATACAATTCCTGAAGCATATTATCCGTTCTTGTGAGAGCTGGACTCATAGCAGTTGCTTTTGTTAAAGTATGAGCAAATAATCTACCCGGTGAAGTGCGCTTCGTTTCTCCAAAACCATAATTAACCAGTAAATGCACTGCAAAAATCTCTGCTAATAACGGGGGAATCGCATTCCCTATCTGCTTGATCCTCTCTGACGTATTTCCTTGAAATCTGAACCAATCGGGAAATGTTTGTATTCG
Source organism: Candidatus Latescibacterota bacterium (assembly GCA_022821275.1). GTDB lineage: Bacteria > Latescibacterota > UBA2968 > UBA2968 > UBA2968 > VXRD01. Next base: position 35,224 of record JAJEDY010000012.1, read on the forward strand.
AGCGCATTCACGCAAAGTTAATGGGCGATTGTCTTCTGGATGTATAAATTCTCTTATAGCAGCACCTGTAATAGTTAAACTCGGTTCGTCAAAAATCAACCGCTTAATACCCGATGGCGCACCTCCTCGTCTTTCCGTGGGCGTTCCATCCAGAACACGTCGATTGGCTCTTCTTCTAAATGATTCATGATGAAGCGACTCTGGCAGATCCTTCATCGATTGCCCCGGTTTTAAATTTTTAATTCTCTTAAGTTGGACACCCTCAATTTTGGGTGTAAAGTGATCATATAATTTTTTATTTCCATCACGCAATTGTTCTTCCCACTCATTTTTGGGCTTGTTGCTGTAACAGATAGGACTGCTCTTATCCAGTGTCGGATTGGGAAGCTCTCCAATCGTATGTCTAAGTGTAACATCGGCATTCTTAAAAATGCGACCATACACAGGCACAATTGGTTCTGGCAAATTAAATTCCATACCCCGGCTATTTCCAATAACGAAAGTTCTCTTTCGTCTTTGTGGTATCCCGTATTCCTGTGCATAAATTTTATCAATTCTTATCGAATATCCCAATTTGATAAAGGCTCTTGCTGCTTCATAGACATATATACCACCTTTAGCCGTAAGCAGACCCTCAACATTTTCCATAATAAACCATTTGGGACGTAAGATGGCTAAGGCGTTGACGTAATGCTTCAATAATCCATTTCTTGGATCGTCCCAAAACCGCATACCCGCTGTGCTAAAGCCCTGACATGGAGGCCCACCAATAAGAATATCTAACTCACCCGTTTTTAACCTCAAATTTTTAAGAAGTTTTTCAAAATTACAAGACATAATATCCCCCATTTCACATTGGGTCTCAGGAAAGTTATGTCTGTAAGTTTCCACAACATTTTCGTTTATATCTATTGCGTAGAGAATATTATAGCCAGCGCGTTTGAATCCCAAAGAGCAACCGCCTGCGCCTGCAAAGAGACTAATAGCTAAAGGCTTGGTATCCATTTTCTATTTCTCTGACTTAAAATTGAGAATAATACAGAAGAATATTTCAAATCGAATATACTCATCACCTGCGAATAATTCAAGACACAACTGATTCAAAAATCTCTCAAACTCAAATAACCCTAAACCACTTTATTTTTTGACATCGAGAATTATATTGTCACACCGGCGTACACCTCGTATTTCTCAACCCATTGCGTCGGATACACCGGATTATGTCCTTCAAGGGAGGATACTATGCCAGATACTATTGTGGGTCGCGTTTCCGATATCATTGGTGGAACGCCGATGGTTCGGTTAGAAAACTTGTCGCCAGCGAGGGGCGCTACCATTCTGGCCAAAATGGAATATCTCAATCCGGGTGGCAGCGTAAAAGACCGCATTGCGCTGAGTATGATCCGAGATGCAGAAAAAGCCGGAACACTCAACCCCGGCATGACCATTGTAGAGGCGACCAGTGGAAATACCGGGATCGGCCTGGCGATGTTATGTGCCAAACTCAAATATCGGCTGGTATTGACAATGCCTGAAACAATGAGTTTTGAACGACGGGCACTGGTAACCAGATACGGAGCCGAAGTGGTCATAACACCCGGCTCAGGCGATATGGATGGCGCAAAACAGCGGGCACAGGAGATCGTAAAAAAGAATGCAAATTGTATCGAATTAAAGCAGTTCGACAATCCGGCCAATCCGGAGGCGCATCGACAGACCACAGGGCCAGAAATAGTAAAAGCAACAGGGGGAAAGATAACGGCTTTTGTGTCGGGAGTAGGGACAGGGGGGACAATTACGGGAGTGGGCGAGGTCCTCAAAGCAGAAGTGCCAGATGCAAAAGTGATAGCTGTTGAGCCTGCGGGTTCGGCTGTATTGAGTGGCAAAAGCCGGGGGCCTCACGCGATCGAGGGAATTGGAGCGGGATTTATTCCATCAATTTTGAATTGTAATATACTGGACGAAGTAATCACAATAGAGGATCGCGAAGCATTTGACATGACGGAAACTCTGGCGCGAGAAGAAGCACTGTTGGTCGGAATATCTTCGGGGGCAAATGTACTGGCAGCCCGGCGTGTGGCGCAGAGACTTTCGAGCGATGACATAGTCGTCACAGTACTGTGTGATACGGGAACCCGATATTTCAGTATTGAAGAATATTTCAGACGCGACGAAGTGCAAAATGTAAATGCGCTTCTATAGGGAAATGAAAGTATGAATCTGAGCGGGAAAGAGCGATCATTTGAAGCGCAATTTCGCAAAAAACTCTCTATATGGCCCAAAGAAAGTCCCTGGCCGGGCATTGGGGTGTGCGTGGCCTTATCGTGGGCAGCAATATATCTAAACACATTGCCCTTTCCCCCGTTTACACTATCTTCGGGCCAGCATCCTTTGAGCGCAGTATTACTGGCATTGTTGTTAGGCATACTATTGTGCAATGTAATGCCGTCAACAACAAAATTAAAGCTCGGCATAGATACAGTCGTGCAAAAGTGGCTGCCCGTTGGAATTGTGCTCCTGGGTGCGCGGTTGGATTTTTACGATTTGATTCGCGTCGCTGTACAGGTCCTGATAGGTGCGGCTGTGTTGATTGCAATAATTGTTGCATTCACCCATCTCATGTCGCGCTGGTTTAACATCGAAAAAAAAATGGGGCTGTTGATTGGTGTGGGCACAGGGATTTGCGGAAGTTCTGCCATTGTAGCCCTTGCACCTGTGATCAGAGCCAACAACGAAGAAATAACATATTCGGTCGGGGTAATTAATCTGCTGGGCGTAGTGGCGATGCTGCTATTTCCCGTGGTTGGATCTCTGGCGATGATAGATGCAGAAGTATATGGCATCTGGTGTGGATTGGGCATTCACGCAACACCACAGGTCATTGCCGCGGGATTCGCGCATGCAGGAGATGGGCAGACAGCGGGGGAAATGGCGACCATTGTAAAACTGGTACGCATTTCACTTTTGGGACCTGTCGTATTTGTGCTGGGGGCGTGGTTTGCTTATACGCAGCGACAGACGGTTTATATCGATGAACCAGTGCGTTATTCCAAACTGGTACCGGGTTTTGTCGTGTTGTTCCTGGCCATGGCCCTGCTGCGAACCCTGGGTTTTTTACCGGAAGTAACACTACATTTATCTGAACAATTTGTGTTTGGTGCAGGCGACCGGCATATTGATCTATCTGGCTTATTGAGTCAGAGCGGCAAGTGGATTATTACGTGCGCGATGGCCGGAGTTGGATTATCTACGGCATTTGCTGCAATGAAAGCAGGCGGTATAAAACCGGTGATATTGGGTGTCTTATCGGCCATCACTCTGGCATTGCTGGGACTGGGTGTTGCACAGTTATAAAAACAAGCCCCGAATTTATCAAACATCCGGGGCTTTGATCCAACAATTATTACTCAGGAACTTGGCAGCAACTGGGCAACTTTGCATACGCATCGGCATCGGCCTTTTTGTCATTCGCCGCATAACCCGTCTTAGTAACGGCTTGCTCCAGAGCGGGAACACTGGTCACCTTGTCATCAAACGTCACCTTCGCTGTTTTCGCCTCCAGATTGACTTCCACGCTCTGAACACCATCGACCTCTTTCAGTGCATTCTCGATGGTATTCGAGCACATAGAACACTGCATCGTTGACAACTTCACTTCAACAGTCTTCGCCTCCGACTCTGACGAACAGCCAACCCATCCCGCCATACCTATAGCTGTCGCGCCAATGACCAATAATGCAAAAATACGAGACTTCATAACACACCTCCTGAAAAATGAATGATTCGGGGTTTACATCGGGCGGGTTACAAACCCGCCCCTACATTTTGCCTTTCATCTGCGTAAAACGCTCAAATTACTCGCGTTTTTTCTGCGTCATCTGCGGATACTCCCCTCTCTTTCCACAACGCATAAATCGCCGGAATCACCAGCAGCGTCAAAATCGTCGAAGACACCATCCCCCCCACCATAGGCGCCGCAATGCGCTTCATCGCCTCGGACCCCGTACCCGTTGACCACATAATCGGCAACAGACCCATCATCGTCGAAAACACCGTCATCAACTTGGGCCGCACCCGCTCCACAGCACCGGCCATCACCGCCTGATTTAAGTCCGCCAGCCTCAAAACATCGCCTTTTTCGCGCTTGATACTCTCATAAGCCTGATCCAGATAAATCAGCATCACCACCCCCGTCTCGGCAGCCAATCCCGCCAGCGCGATAAACCCAACACCCACGGCAATGCTCATATCGTAATCCAAAATATACAGCAACCATATCCCACCGACCAGTGCAAAAGGCAGAGAAAGCATCACAATCGCGGTCTCAGCCACATTTCTAAAATTCAGATACAACAGCACAAAAATGATCGCCAGCGTCACGGGCACCACAACCTTCAGCTTTTTCTCTGCCCGCAACATATATTCGTACTGACCGCTCCAGATCGCGGTATAACCAGGCGGCATCTGCACTTGTTCCAACACCGCCTGTTGCGCCCGCGCGACATAAGTCCCCACATCCACGCCTTCAATATCGACATAAACCCACGCATTTAACCGCGCATTCTCGCTCTTAATACCCGGAGGACCCTTCCGAATGCGCAGATCTGCCAATTGCCCAATGGGAATCTGCGCCCCCATTGGCGTGGGCACCAGCACGCGCCGAAGCGCAGGCAAATTGTCCCGCAACTCCCGCCCATAACGCAAATTCACCGGATAGCGCTCCAAACCCTCCACAGTATGCGTGATATTCATCCCGCCCAATGCCGACATAATAACATCCTGCACATCTCCAACCGTCAGCCCATAACGCGCAGCAGCCTGTCTATCGATCTCAAAATCCAGATAATTGCCACCCGCAGCGCGCTCGGCAAACACACTCAGCGTACCCGGCAAATCGCGCACCACCGTCTCAATTTTCTCACCCAGCATCTGCAATGTCTCGAGATCATCCCCCACGACCTTAATACCCACAGGCGTCTTAATACCCGTCGAAAGCATATCGATGCGCGTCTTAATCGGCATAGTCCACGCATTGGTCAACCCCGGAAATTTTACCGCCTGATTCAATTCTCGAATTAACTTTTGAGGCGTCATGCCTTCTCGCCACTCGGACTCGGGCTTGAGCATAATCGTCGTCTCAATCATCGACAGCGGTGCCGGGTCTGTCGCAGTCTCTGCCCGACCAATCTTGCCAAATACGTGTTCGACCTCCGGGAAAGTGCGAATAATCTTATCGGTCTGTTGCAACAACGCCCGCGCCTTCGTAATCGACACCCCCGGCAATGTCGTGGGCATATACAACAGATCGCCCTCGTACAGAGGCGGCATAAATTCCGATCCAATTTTTTCCAGCGGAAACAGCGCGTCCAACTTCACCAGTGCCTTATAAGTCAAACTCCGTGGTCGGTCTGAAAAACGCGACACCACAATATCCCGGAATGGAAACACCGTCACAAACAACACCAGCCCCCCCAACACCACAGTCAGCACCCGATGTCGCAACACCCAATCAATCACGGGCCGATACAAATAAATCAACACGCGACTGACGGGATTCTGCGCCTCAGAACGAATTTTACCCCGCACAAAAAAAGTCATCAGCACCGGCACAACCGTAATCGCCAAAAATGCCGCCGCCGCCATAGCATAAGTCTTGGTATAGGCGAGCGGCTTAAACAACCGTCCCTCCTGTGCCTCCAGTGTAAAAACCGGCAAAAACGACAGCGTAATAATCAACAGCGAAAAAAACAGCGCAGGTCCCACCTCTTTCGAAGCGGCAATAATCATCTCGCTATGCGACACCGCCCCGCCATCGCGTTCGATATTGGGTACATTTTCAACCGTCACGAGGGCCGTACCGGGACGTCCATAGCGTTCAGTTGTCAGTTTTTCAATATGCTTGTGTGCATTTTCGATCATCACAATAGCTGCATCCACCATTGCCCCAATAGCAATCGCAATGCCTCCAAGAGACATAATATTCGAATTGACACCCTGGTGATACATCGCGGCAAACGCAATCAAAATCCCCATCGGCAATGTGAAAATAGCCACAAAAGCACTGCGAAAATGGAGCAAAAAAACCATACACACCACAGCCACGATCGCGATCTCTTCAATCAGCTTCTTCTGCAAATGATCAACCGCGCGCAGAATAAGTGCCGAGCGATCGTAATTGGCGACCACCACCACGCCCTCGGGAAGACCGGGTTTGAGCGATTCCATCTTCTCTTTCACCCGATCGATAACTTTGAGCGCATTCTCCCCATACCGCATCACCACAATACCGCCCACCACCTCCCCCTCGCCATTCCACTCGGCCAATCCCCTTCTAAGCTCTGGCCCCACCTGCACAGTCGCAATATCTTTTACGCGAATTGGTGTACCGTGTTCATCCACACCCAGGGCAATCTGCTCAATATCCGCCACAGATTGGATATACCCCAACCCACGCACCATAAACTCCGTCTCTGCCAGCTCGACCAATCGCCCTCCCACATTGCTATTGCTTCGCTGAATCGCCGTCCGAATTTTCTGCAAAGGAATATTGTATGCCAGCAAGCGATTGGGATCCACAACCACCTGATACTGCTTCACAAATCCACCCACAGACGCCACTTCCGACACACCCTGCACACTGCTCAACTCATAACGCAAATACCAATCCTGAATCGAGCGCAATTCTGAAAGATCGTATCTTCCAGTCGTATCCAGCACCGTATATTGATAAACCCACCCCACACCTGTCGCATCTGGCCCCAGCTTTGGCGTCACCCCCTGCGGCAATCTATCAGACGCGGAATCGAGATACTCCAACACCCGACTGCGCGCCCAGTACATATCCGTACCATCTTCAAAAATCACATACACATAAGAAATGCCAAAAAACGAATATCCCCGCACCGTCTTTGCATAGGGAACGGACAGCATCGCCGTCGTCAGCGGATACGTCACCTGATCCTCCACCACCTGCGGCGCCTGCCCCGGATATTCGCTAAACACGATCACCTGCACATCTGACAAATCGGGAATCGCATCCAGTGGCGTATTCAGCATCGCGTACACCCCCCATCCAATCACCATCAAAGTGGCGATCACCACCAGAAATCGATTCTCGACACTCGCTTCAATAATTCGATTTAGCATCGCGTTCCAATCCTCCTAAAATACGCGCCTCAATGTCCACCATGCCCACTATGTCCACCATGTTTCACAGGATCTCCACGCATCCCCGCAATTGCAGCCTTCAAATTGCTCTCCGAATCAATCAAAAATTGCGCTGAAGTCACAATCCGATCTCCCGGATTTAGTCCGTTCATGACCTCATAGCCATCCTCGGTCTCGACCCCGGTATGAATCTCGCGCGGTTCAAACCTGCCGTCTCCATGCGCCATCACAACAAGTCTGCGCGTCCCCGAATGAATCACCGCCTGCACGGGAATCACAATCCCCTCACGCCCCACCTCGGGGCGAATCACCACATCGGCATACATATCCGGTTTAAGCGCGCCATCTGCATTGTCAAAAACCATCCGCACCTGCACCGTGCGCGTCTTTTCATTCATAAAGGGAAAAATATAATCCACTTTTCCCTCAAATTGCTCACCCGGCAAATAAGACAACGACACCTCTGCGCGCTGCCCTTTGGAAACCCACGGCATCTCGTATTCGTACACATCTGCATAAATCCACACCACCGACAGATCCGCAATGCGATACAGATGTTGCCCCGATCCGATATACGCGCCCTCCAGCACATCTTTATGCGTCACAATGCCCGACCGAGGCGCCAGAATGGGCATTGCCCGCCCAACCTGTCGCGTTTTTTCCAACTTCGCAATCTGCCCCGTCGAAATATCCCAATACAACAACCTTTGCCGCGCAGCAACGAGCAAGTCTTCGGCATTTTGCGCCGCATCTCTCATTGCACCATCGCGCATTCTCTCCGCATAATCCAGAGCCGTCAAATACTCCTCCTGCGCCGCGACCAGTTCCGGACTATAAAGCGCGAGCAAAGGCTGTCCCTTTTTCACCCACTGACCGGTATAATCCACATATAACTCTTCAACCCACCCGGCGATCTTGCTATTCACATCCATAATCCGCGTCTCGTCATAATCCACCCTGCCCACCGCGCGCACCGTACGCTTCAAAGGCTGCTTTTCCACCACCATTGTCTTCACACCAATATTCTGAATCGTCACGGGATCGATCTGCACGCTTCCATCCTGAACTGACGACGCATCAGCCTCCTTCTGAACCAGATCCATACCACAAATGGGACAACTGCCCTGCTTATCCGACACCACTGTCGGATGCATCGGACAGATATATGTTTCGTGATCCGCATGCATCTCATGCCCGTGCCCGCCATCCACCTCCTTCACCACCAGATCCATACCGCAGATTGGACAAGACCCCGGCTTATCAGACACCACCGTCGGGTGCATCGGACAAATATATGTTTTCAACGCCTGCACCTGCTCTGTATCCGTATCTCCCGCAATCCAGACACCACCAGCAAATCCCACGATCAATGCTAAAGTTAGAAGGACGTATTTCATCTCCAAAACTCCTTTCAGGCATGGGTTCACGCCCCTACCTCGCACCTAACGCCCCACTGCCGCCACCAGATCTGCCACCCGTTTTTCATGCTCAATCACATGTCGATAATATGCCATCTCAAAATTCAACAGCGTCATCTGATTATTCAACAACGTCAAAAAATCCACCTTATCCACCCGATATCCCGACAATGCCGACGCCAGCGACTGCTCTGCCTGGGGCAACATCGCAGAGCGAAACAACTCGGCACTTTCCCGGTGTTGTCTGACCTCAATAACCAAACGCTGAATTTCGTAGTGAATCTCCTGGCGTTCAACGGCCTTTTGCGCCTCAGTCTCCCGCATATTGGCCCGCGCTTCTGCAATCTGCTGGCGTTGCTTGCGCCCGCCAAACACGGGAAGTGGAATACCAATACCAACAGATATAAAATCACTTCCCCCCACTGGATCATTGGGCGCAAACGCACGCTGGCGATATCCCAAATTCACCGTCATATCCGGCCAAAAATTTCTTCTCGCCACCTCAACCTGCGCCTGCCACATCAAAATCGATTGATCCATCGCCTTCAGAGATGGATGTGCCTCATCGGCCTGCGCTAGCAAGGCATCAACCGCCAGCGGCACACTCGAAAGACCAATAGTATCTGGCGGCACGCCCAGAGGACTTTGCGGAGACCGGTTCAACACCAGATTCAAACGCGCCTCTGCCAATTGTTTCTCTGCTCGAAGAGCAATCAACTCCGTATCCAGTGCCGAAAGCGAAACCTGAGCTTTCAACACATCCTGTTGCAACCCCTTTCCAACGGCGTATTTCGTGCGGGCAGTGCGAATCAGGTCTTGCAACAACACCCGATTCTTTTTCATAATCGCAATGGCACGGATCACATAAGCCAGATCAAAAAAAGGCTGCTTGACCGCATTGGCAATTGCCAGTTCTCGATCGCGCAACAGCCAGGCAACAGACTCTGAGGCAAACTGGACTGAACGCTCGCGCGCCCGCTGTTTTCCCGGCAAAGAAAACTTCTGGCTGAGCACAAATTGATTCCCACTCATCGGCGTACTGCTCAAATTGAAGTCACTCAACGGCACATTGCTCACCTCAAAGCGAAAAGACGGATCTTCCAGCGCGCCCGCCTGGGGAATTTTTGATTCAAAAGCCGCCAAACGCGCCCGCAAAACCGACAAATTGGGATTATTTTTCAAAGCCTCCTGAATCAGCGCATCCAGATCCAGTTCATCTGCCCGCACAGGCAAAATAGATATACCTATAAGGCATAGTCCGATCATGGCTCGGATAGCATACACAAGCCACCTCCAGAAAATTTGTATTTATTTTTTATTCAAAAAGGAAAAATGCTGCAAAACATGCGGCAGGAAAAACGACCATTTGAGAACGATTTGTACACACCTATCCCCAAACGCCGTTCAAGCGCAGGCAGGAAAAATCAGATGAGAAATGCAGCGTGGAGAAGGTACAGATCGGGCGGTGATCGCAAAGCTTTCTGCCGATCATATACCTTAAAAGGAAGGAAATCATTCTGAGAAAGAACAACAGAAGGATACAACGTCACACAAGTCAAATCCAACTTTGGATTTTGCCATTCACCCGGCAAAACAGCCAGATCGCGCGCAGGCATCTGCTGATCAACTGTCGCCTCTTTGCTACAACAGCAATCTTTCATCTCTGCCGCAGCATGACACTCTGGCATCGAAGCCTGATGCGCCCAGCACAGACAGGGCGCAACCGTTCCAATGACCATTAGCGCAACAGTAACAATGTGAGCAAAACGACGAAACACAGTTCAATCTCCAAAAGTTGGAAAACTTTTCAAAAAGTAACCAAAAGCGATTATTTCGTCAAGACGCGTATCTTTTTACCACCACCCGCGCCGTCGGCCTCGCCGACCGCGGTCATTTTCCCGATCTTCGGGTATCTCGCCAATCACAATATCAAAATTTGCCGTCAATTCGCCAATCTCAGACCCGGGCAATGGCTTAAACGGCACGGACAGTAAATCGTGAGACGCGCGACCAGTATTCCTGAAAATAGAATCCCACTCATTGTCCGGATTGTCTTTCACGTACATCTGCGACGTCAAAAGTCGATGTCCATTTTTATTAATCGCAAAATGAATATGAGCGGTTCGCGACCCCCCGTACCGCACGGGCTTAATCGTCCGAAAGCGATACTCCCCTGTAGATCCCGTCTCAAAACGCCCAAAACCCTGAAAATTCGTATCTCGCCTATTGCGCCTCGGGGCCTCAGAATGAATATAAACCCCATTGCGATCAACCTGCCAGATCTCCACGATGGCATTCTTTACGGGATTGGCATTCACGTCCAAAACGCGCCCGGTCAAATGCGTAATATCTCCCACGGCTGGCGTAATCGCATCGTTGATTATCACGAGATCATTATCGACATCCAGCGGCATCTTATCCGGATAAAACGGACCCTCGGTCTGCCGGGGTGTAAGCGTCAATTGCTCGGCAAAAACCCCTGGCGTCACAAAAACCGCCGCACCCAATGCAGCGGATTGATACAGAAAATGTCGGCGATTAACAGACATCATGGCCTCCTTATTTCCACATACCGTTCCAGACGTGCAACTTCGCCATCATCGACGTACTTGCCAATCTCACGCCGGAACTGCTCCATGTTTGAATACGGACGGTATTCCTCAAACTCGTGTGCCATCCGCTTTCCCACGCCGGGAATGGCGAGGATCTCATCCTCGGTAGCCGTGTTCAAGTCAATAGGCACAAAAACATACTGCTCCATTCGCGCAACCTCGGTATCATCTACGTATTTGCCCATCTCACGGCGCCATTGGGCGATAGCCGTATAAGGACGGTACTCCTCAAACTCGTGCGCCATCTTTTTGCCTACACCAGGCACCAGAAGAATCTCCCCCTCGCTGGCGGTATTCAGATTAATCGGAATGAACATCTGAACGTAGAGCTTCTCGACCTCCTCCTCGCCGTGATGTTGCGAGACGACCAGGTGCAACGCTTCCATACCGAGGAACGGACGCTGTGCCATAATCGCATCAACGAGTTCCTTGCTCATCCCAGAAAGCGCGCCGAGTTCATCGGCTCCTGCGAGATTGGGATTGACGACCACCGCGCTACTCGCGGCTTCTTCTGCGGGAGCGTCGGAGACAGGTGTCTCATCCACATTCGACCCACCACAACCCCAGAGCATCGCAAAACACACCAGTAATACTGTCGAGTTAGTAAAATTCACTCTCCCTCCGCAAATACTCATGTTCCCTCCTGAGAATTTCTCACTTCACCAGCCCGCAAGCCGGGGTGGCGAAAACAAATTGCTAAACCGAGCAATCCGAGAAGTGTCATCGTCCCTGGTGCCAGCGACGGGGTGGCACCGCCCAAAGCTTCCCAAACAAGCTCAAGCCCACTGCGGGATGGATACATCTCCAACTCGAACTCGACGTTTCCCTTGTAGTGAAGCCACTGACCGACAAAACCCGAAACAACGAACAGCACCATCAAAATCTGAAAAAGGCGAACACTCACCACGCCAGGCGCGACAAGAAGCCAACTGGCGCACGGAAGTGCCACCACAAAGAGCACGAGGGGCACCCACTGCCAGAAATCCTCCATATGTTCAAGGAGAACAAGCTCGGCTCCCGTGCCGACAATTCCCATTATCAAAATAGCGAGAACAAAACGCCGAAGCAGGTCGGCGTCTTCTCGTCGAGATCGTTGGGTTGAAATATCCAAAACGCATTCCTATTTTTTATTCACTAATCCTTAGACCACCCAATACGCCAGAACGTTCCCACCTATCATCCCTCATCTAACCCTTTTTATTTTTTTATAGAGAATTATATTTAAACGTTCACCATTCATTCCCAAAAGGAGACCACAATGAAAAAACAACCCTTCACCAGCAAACGCGGCAACATCCCCAAATTTCCCTACTCGCAAGCCATAATCTACGGCGACCTCATCTTCATCTCTGCCCAACCCCCGGTTGACCCAGAAACCGATGAAATTGTCGGAGACGATGTCAAAACGCAAACCCGGTGCATACTCACCAATATATCGGGCATCCTCGAAGACGCGGGAACATCGCTCGACAACGTTCTAAAAGTAACAGTCATCCTCCAGGATCGCTCTCTTTTCTCGGACTTCAACGACGCCTACGCCGAATTTTTCCCAGAAAACGCACCCACGCGCACACCCATCTTTGGCGATACTGGCGCACATCTGGTACTCCTCGACGTCATCGCGGGGATGGAGTAATCTGAACCGCCAACTTACTCCCCACACGGATTGCCTGCAACATATTTACGGCTTTGGCAACGCCTTTGCCCGCGATATCATAAGCCGTACCGTGATCCACAGACGCCCGCACAATCGGCAAGCCCAGCGTCACATTGACGGCCTCATCAAACGCCACCAGCTTTGCGGGCACATGGCCTTGATCGTGATACATCGCCACCACCCCGTCGTACAGCCCATTATAAACCTTTAGAAAAGTCGTATCTGCGGGCAACGGACCGTCAACGCGCCAGCCCTTATCCAGAGCCTTTTCAACTGCGGGATGGATGATCTCCGCGTCCTCGCTACCGAACAGGCCATTTTCACCCGCATGTGGATTTAACCCACACACAGCAATCCTCGGCTCTATTTTGCCCAGACCAACGAGCACATCGCGGGTAAGCCGAACAGTATTGTAAATCAAATCGACCGTAAGCCTATCGGGAACCTCGTGCAACGCAATATGCCCCGTCACATGCGACACATTCATGCGATCAGATGTCAGCATGAGATGTGCGCGCTCTGCGCCCGATTTTTCAGCCAACAATTCCGTATGCCCCGCGTAGGGATAGCCCGCCAGATTCATCGCCTCCTTATTCAAAGGCGCCGTCACAATCCCGTCAATGCGATCCGCCATCGCCAGATCAACCGCGCGAATCACCCACTCAGCCGCTGCTCTACCCGCCTCACAACACACCTCGCCCATTGCGATCTGACCCACATCCACATCCACCGGACACCAGATATCAACGCCCCCAAATTCAAACGCACCATCTTCGGGTCGCTCCACAACTCGCACATCCAGTTGCACACCAGCCATACCCATATCGCGCTTCAAAATTTTCGGATGCCCAATAACCAGTGGTCTGCAAACGCGATAGCTTTCCTCACGCGCCAGAGCCTTCAAAATCACTTCCGGTCCTATACCACATGGATCGCCCATCGTAATACCCATCAGCGGGCGTTTGTCCAAACTGTCGTTATCAATCATCATCAGCCGTATCATAAGCCTCATCACCCGCGCGAGAGGCAAACACGCCAGCACCCAAACGTCGAATCGCCAGACGCAAATCGTCGAGCAACGTATAAAACAAAGGCACGACCAGCAACGTCAGGAACGTCGAGGCCAACAGCCCGCCCATCATCGTGCGCCCCAAAGGCGCATAAGACGTACCCATTGCATTGCTATCGCCCACAGCCATGGGCAGCAAGCCAAAGACCGTTGTAAACGTCGTCATCAAAATGGGGCGAAAGCGATTGTGACCCGCTTCCATAATGGCATCAAAGCGATTCATGCCATCGGCACGCAAGCGATTGACCATATCCACCAGCACAATCGCATTATTCACCACCACACCAATCAACACAATCACCCCCACAGACGCCATCCTATCCATGGGCGTATCAGTCAAATACAGCGTCCAGTAAACACCGAAAAAAGAAAATGGAATTGAAAAAAGCACTGAAAATGGCAAAATAAACGACTCAAACAAAACGCCCATCAACAAAAACACACTCGTCACCGCCATCACAATTCCCAGCCGCTCAGAGGCTTCGTCCTCTTGAAGGCGTTTGAAACTCTCTCCCTTGTCCCACGAATACCCGCGGGGCAACTCGAGACCAGCCATCACTTTGTCAATCTCCTCGGCCAGACCCCTGATATCTGCACGCGTCGTATAAGCTCTGATACGCAACTTGACCTTTCCATCGTACCGCGCAATGCGCCCCATCCCCCGCGAGACCTGGAAGAAGGCGACTTCGCTCAAAGCCACTTCTGTACCATCGTCGGTCTCAAACGGAAAATTGCGCAACTGATTCAAATTTTGTCGGTCTGTCCTATCCAGAAAAAGTCGCACCCGCACCTCGCCGTCATCGGACTTAAAACGAGGCAACGACACTCCTTGCAAACCATAAGAAATATAGCGCGCAACATCCCGCACAGAAATCCCAAGTCGTTTCGCCCGCTCCCGATCAATCACGACCCGCACCTCGTCATCGGCCAGTTCCAAATCCGTATCAACACCGACGAGAGACGGGATTTGCCTCAAGCGTCGCTCGACCTCATCGACGAGACTGACCAGGACCTCAGTATCATCGCCTTCCAGATAAATCGACACGCCCGGATCACTACCACCGCCCTCATTGCTAGCCCCTTCCACGGAATGCCGCACCCCCACATATCTGGGCATGTTTTTGCTAATATCTTCCGCGACCTCAGCCCGTTCCATTGGCCCAGCAACGGGTATTCCCAGGGCATTGCGCGTATTTTTGTACGCCACATACCACCACGGATCATCGCTCTTGGCCGGCATATACAAGCTCAAATTACCGTAGCCAGGTCGGTAGTAAACACGCAGGGTTTCATAGCCGTATTTTTCGCGCCGCGCCTCCAAAAACTCCTCGACCTCTGCCACAATCGCTTCGGTTTCTTCTGGCGAAAAGTGACGCGGCAACCTCAACCGCACATCCAAATCGTTAAACGCGCCACCGCGGTGGCGGTCTGCGCGCTTCAGATTATCCATGGGATACATGGTCGTTGCCGCAAGTGCGAGCGCGATCAACACCGCATCCCGGCGGTGTCGCAATGTCCAACTCAACATGCGTGCATAAATTCCTCGCGCCTTCACAATAATTTTGGAAGTGGGACGCACCCGCCCCTTGCCCAATCGCACAGATGCCAGGGGAATAAATAACAGCGCCACAAATAGCGACCCCACCAGAGCCACCCCAACCGGAACGCCCAGACGCGTCATGTAAAAAGTCATAAACATATCGCCGCTAAACAACATCATGGGCAAAAACACCACCACCGTCGTAAACGTCGCCGTAGTAATGGCCTGCCCCACCTCACTCGCACCAAATATAGCGGCATCTTCAGGCGCCTCGCCATTGCCCCGCCGCCGATAAATATTCTCCAAAATCACAATGGCATTATCCACAACCAGCCCAATCCCAACCATAAGCCCCATCATGGTCACCACATTGAGCGACCAGCCGATAAAATACAACGCGGTCATCGCAATCATCATACACAGCGGAATAGCCAACGTGATAATGGCCGTCATCCGCACGGTACGCAAAAAGAACAACAACACCAGCGCGGCAAACAGCCCGCCCCAAAGCCCGGTTTCCCGAAGATTGCGAATCGATTCCTTAATAAAAAACCCCTGATTGAACATCACCTGAAACGACACCTGCCCGGCCATGCGCGGATCTTCTTCGATAGCTTTCAATTTCGCCACAACCCGATCAGTCACATCCGCGACATTTGCACCCGACTCCTGTTTGACGCCAAAACTCATACCTCTTTTGCCATCAATGCGCTGTATCCACGATTTTTCGGGCACCTCGAAAACCACCGAAGCCACATCGCCCAGGCGCACCTTGCCTGCCCGCGATCGAATCTGGATATTTTCAATTTCCCGCAACGTGACATACTGCGCCAGTGACCGCACGTAAAATTTCTTTGTGCCTTCGCGCACATAGCCTCCGGCAAGTGAGAAATTGTCGCTCCTCAAGGTCGAAACAATCTCGCCAATGCGCACACCGCGCGCCCTCATGCGCTCCTGATCTACCTCCACCATCACTTCCTTGCGATCCGCGCCAAAAATATCCACGCGCCCAACCCCATCCACGCGCTCCAGAGGATATTGCACAAAGGTCTCGATAAACTGAAAAGGTTCTGTAATAGCCGAGTCAATCGACACAGCCACATACATAACAGACCGCGAATCCTGATCGTATTTGTGAATACGCACCTCGTCTCGCGCCTCTTCCGGCAACAGGGGCTTGAGGCGCTCGAGCCGGTCTGAAACCTGATTGTACGCGGCCACCATATCTGTATATTGGCGAAATTCCATATACACGCGCGTGCCCCGAGAGCTGTAGCTACGCATGGTCTTAATACCCTTTACAGTACGCAGCGTCTCTTCCAGCGGCAGAGTAATCTGTTGATCAGTCTCTTGCGGAGAGGCATTGCGATACCCGACGCTCACAACCAAAAACGGCGGCGTCAAACCATCGGGCATCATCTCGACGGGCATGCGTACATACGCCACCGCCCCCAGCACCAAGAGCGCGACAAGGCACATGGTAACGGACACGGGTCGCAACACCGAAATACGCGGTAAAAGAGAAGATTTGGAATTCATGGCAAATTCAGTAGTTAGTTATCGCCACCAGAGTATTGCTTTTAATTATCGAAGATTTACACAAATTTGGCAAACGGAGTTTGCAATGCTCTATCAGTCAAAATTAAAACGTCTTCTGCTAATTTGGGTTGCATTTTAATATGTAAAGCCTATAATTATAAATTGAAAACCAACTCTCCCGACGAAAAATCGCCCAAAATTCCTCATTAACACAGGAGCAGGCCATGACTGACCAGATTGTAGAATTGCGCGTATCCAACGACGCGATTGACGATTCGGAAGAGTTGCGGCGGCGCATCCGTGAAGAAGGCTACCTCTTCTTCCGCAAATTGCAGAACCCGGACAAACTCTGGGATTTGCGGCGACAAATGCTCAACAGAATGACACCCTGGCTCGTCGAGGGAACCGATCCCATAGATGGCATTGCCGATATTTCCAGGCAATGTACCGAAGGCGACCCCGAATACACCGACGTATATCACGAAGTGTACAAACTCCAGGCCTTTCATCGCATTGCCCATGAACCAGAAGTACTCGACCTGCTCGAAAAAGTGATGGATGGCCCTGTTTTCCCGCACCCGCACAAAGTCGCTCGTCTGTGGTTTCCCAAATACACGGCGCACACCACACCGATTCACCAGGACTTCGTACACTTTCAGGGCAACTTCGACACCTACACATGCTGGGCACCTGTTGGCGACTGTCCCATTGAACTGGGTGGCCTCGCCGTATTGCCCGGATCTCACAAAATCAATGCCGTCATGGAACACCACTTCTCTCTCGGCGCGGGCAGCCTGTGCATCCACACCGACGAATTGGAAGGCCAATGGCACAGCACAGACTACGAAATCGGCGACACCCTCATCTTCCCGGCACTCACAGTACATCAAGCCCTGCCAAACCTCACCGAAGACCGCCTTCGCGTCTCCCTCGACAACCGCTATCAAAAACTCGGTGATACCCTGTCTGAGCACATGCTCGAACCCCATCTGAACATCTTCAACAATCTCACCTGGGATGACGTGTACAAAGACTGGGAAACCGACGACCTCAAATACTACTGGGAAAACCAGAACAACCGCGTCATACCCCGCGACCTCAGCTATTCGGAAAAAGGGTTTGCAGAAGCACTCGAACTGGCTAAAGCGGGCGATAAACGCGCACATCTTGCTATGAATCGCGCCATACGACGCGATCCAAACTCACCTCAGGCAGAAGCTGCCAGAGACGCCCTGGCACTTGCCTAATCAACATCATTTTCATACAACACTTTTTCTCCAGGGAGGTTTCTATTTTTAGACATGGCTTTTATCGAGACAGTATTTTCACACAACGTTTTTCAGGAGGACCGGTGATGAAACACATCCGCATTATAGTTGTCATAGCCCTTGCCGCAGGACTGATGTGGAACTGCGGCGGAGAGCGCGTCACGCAGTCAGAGACCGGGACAGATGAACAGATTGGACGTCCCCTGAGCAAATTGGTAGCGCACGGAGATGCTGTACAGGCTCAGGTAAGGGTCACTTTGCATCAAGAGGGCGCACCAGTCAGCGGTGCAACTGTAGAATTCTCGCGCTCTATTGCCGGACACGCCCCCAACTATCAGTGGTCGGGCACGACCGATGACCAGGGTCATGCGTGGGTGGAAATCGCATCGGGCAATGGTTATTACCAGGCGCGAGCCTTGCAGGACGGGGGCGAAATCGGTTCCTGGTCCAGCATTCCAATCAACGCGGGCTACGAGGTCATGCTCGATTTGCCCATTGGTGGACAAGCGCATGTAACCGGTTCATCCATGCCTTCCCTGGTCGAGATTGACGAGGGCGAAGCCGTACAGATCCGTTCGATGCTCACACACACCATCGCGGCGTCGCTCGGCGTGCCGTCGCGGAACGCAATTGAGTTGGCCGTGCAAGACTTCGGCATGATCCACGGTCACGCGGTTGAACTCGGTGAGCCAATAGACGGCGGTTGTGGACCAGAAGGCGGACACATAGGCGCAGAGCAGATTATCGCCGACCCGCAGGTACTGGGCGTCATCGGCACATCCTGCTCCGGCGCAGCAGTGGCGGCCTCACCGGTGATCAGCAAAGCTGGCCTGGTAATGATCTCGCCATCCAACACCTCGCCTTTGCTCACCTCCGACCTCGCAGGCAACGCAAATCCCAACTATCACCCAGGCTATTTTCGCGTTGCCGTCAACGATCTCTATCAGGCGCGGGCTGTCGCCGACTTCGCATACAACGAACTGGGCCTGCGGCGCATGGTATCCCTCAATGACGGTGATCCGTACACGACAGCCCTCGTCAGCGCGTTTGGCGATGCGTTTAGTGCCATCGGCGGTGAGGTCGCGGTCAGCGCCCAAATCGAAAAAGGGCAGACGGACATGACATCCGTCCTCGCGGAATTTGCAGCAGCCACACCAGACGGCATCTTCTTCCCCCTCTTCGACGAGGAAGGCATACCTTTCGCCGAACAGGTGCGTGAACACGACAGCCTGAAAGACGCGACACTCATCACGGGTGCGGCTCTCCTCGATTCGAAATTTCTCGCCACACCGCAGTCAGAGGGTGTTTATGCTGCAGGACCGGAAACAGACCTCGGCACAAATGTCAATGCTACAACTGGCAAGAGCGTAGATGAAGCGCTCGCCGCATACTCAGCCGCGTATGGCGGATTTCCAGGCACGCCTTACTGGGCGCACTCTTACGACGCCACAACGCTGCTGCTCAATGCCATCGAGATTGTTGCAGGCGAAGATGGTGGAAAATTGTATGTAGATCGCGCCGCGCTGCGCAGGCAACTCCACGCAACATCCGGCTTTCAAGGTCTCCTGGGCACGCTCAACTGCGACGAATTCGGAGACTGCGGTACCGGACGCATAAATATATACCACCACACAGATTTGAACATCACAGACCCCGCGCAATTACCCGTAGTCTATCGGTTTTCGCCGTAAATTTTTTTGGAGGACTTCATGTTGAACCACATTCGCAGTATAGTTGTCATAACTCTTACTGCAGGACTGATGTGGAACTGCGGCGGAGAGCGCGTGACGCAATCAGAAGTCGGAACAGAGGAACAGGTCGGACGTCCCCTGAGCAAATTGGCAGTAGCCCATCACAAAGCACAGGCTGTAGTCATGGTCAATCTGTATCGTGACGGCACACCAGTAAGCGGTGTAGCCGTAGAATTTTCGCGCTCTATTGCCGGACAGGCTCCCGACTATCAGTGGTCAGGCACAACAGATGAAAAAGGTCAGACACTGGTGGAAATCTCATCGGGCAATGGTTATTATCAAGCGCGTGCCTCGCAGGACGGAGTCGAGATCGGTACCTGGTCCAGCATACCAATTAACGCAGGCTATAAGGTCATACTCTATTTACCCGTTGGTGGAAAGGCACAGGTGAAAGGTTCATACACCCTGGAAGAGCCAACAAAACAGATCACGGCCAGGGATGTAGTAGATAAGAAAACCCTGAAAGCATTTGTAGAAGCCGCAAAAGAATACGCGAAAAGCTTCCCCTTTTCCGAAGACATCGCAGAAGAATTCAGGCAAGAGGGAGACAGGTGGAAACACGAATCCATCTATCTCGCAGTCTTAAACAGCGATGGCGTCATCGTATTTCACGCAGCCAATCCGGCTCTCGAGGGACAAAACCTGATCGACTTTGAAGATCCCAATGGTGTCAAATACGTCCAGGAACTCATCGCCGCAGCCGCTGCGGGTGGTGGTTTTGTCGCGTATTATTTCGATAATCCAGCAGTAGATGAGAATGGAGACGGTGAATTACTCGGAGATCCCATTGGCTCACCCAAGATAGGTTATGCCACCCCAATCACTGACCCTGAGACCGGCATGGAATTAACCATGCTCTCAGGCTTCTATCCGCAGGTGCAAGACGGATAACTCGATTTATATAAAAAAAAGCCGCGAGCATAAAACTCGCGGCTTTTTTTATCCCCAAACTCAATCACCCACATGCAACCCCGGCCCCTTCTCGTAGTAATAGCTCCCCGGAAAGAGCTTTTCATTATCCGGCATCGACTCGACCAATCGCACCTCTGCCGCACACACCTTGTACTCGGCTGTTCCCGTCACCGCATCGCCCACATCATTGGTCAGCACATTGGCGCGCGCCTCG
>JAJEDY010000043.1 GCA_022821275.1 Candidatus Latescibacterota bacterium
AACGGCAATTTTCGTGCCCATACCAGCAACAATGCCAGAATGAACACCTTCATCCATCATATTCCCTGCCCCGCTATCGGCAATCAAATCAATCGACACCGTCGCATTTGCATTGGGACCAGCAGAAGCCTGACCCGCAAACGCCAGAAATGCAAGGGCAGTGAAAAATAACAATCCTCTTTTCAAAAACATTTGCAAGACTCCTTCGCTGAAAACTACTCCATGTAAGTTCTAAATGACAAATTAAGGGCGAGGCATGCCTCGCCCCTACCGAATTACTTGAGCAGCATCAGCTTCCGCACATCCTGGAACTTCCCTGCCGAGAGCTGGTAGAAATAAATTCCACTCGAAACCGGCATCCCGCGATCATCCATACCGTCCCAACGGACCTGATAGCGGCCAACCGACTGCGATTCAGAAGCTATAAGCGTCCGAACCACCTGACCCACCACATTGTAAATCTGGAGCGTCACATCGGCAGACTCGGCCAATTCATACCCGATCGTCGTTTCGGGGTTAAACGGATTGGGGAAATTCTGGAGCAGAGCAAACTCTGTAGGCGTCGTCTGGATATCCAGCACACCGCCAACCAGCGGATTGGCGAATTGACTCGGGTCAAAGACCAGACCCTCGGCAATCTCAAACCGCGCATCATCCTGGAAATCGCGCAACACGCGGAACACCAACCGGACAATATCGCCATTGCCAGAAACCTCCGAGCCATTCGCGATCGTATTCGTCACGTGAACCTGCCCGGACTCAGGCGACCAGCCCCGGAACAGCGGGGTCTCACCACCCGAAGACGCCAGGAAATCTTCAGCAGCCGGCATCGCTTCGACAAACTCGAACTTCTCGGCATCGTAGTGAAGCACAAACCCATAACCCATCAGAGCCTGCACATTGGCGAGAGACACATCGACAAACACATTCTCGCCAGCCACCACGCGATCACTGCCCAAACGCAACGTCAACTCGGCAGCCTCATTCACGCCAAGAGAAGGCGTAACCAGAGACTTGCCAGCAGGACCTTGCGCTTCCTTGCCATAAGAGCCGAAGAACAGGATAAAGTCCTCGAAATTAACCATCTTATCGTCATTCAGGTCAGCCTGAACAAAGACTCTCCAATTCTCGTGCGTCTCGTCTGTATTAAACGCCATCGTAAACGCCACAAAATCTTCAAAGTCAACCGTCAGCGGCGTCATCGCTCCGTGCCTGTCGAGCTTCACGATATAAACGGGACCACCGTCTGCATCCACAAACGGCTTGCGCGTCGGGATAAGCTCGACCAACAGCGGCACACTCGGCGTCATATTGGTGCCGTCGAGTGCAGTCACTGTCACCAGCACCGCAGGCACACCCTGATCAATCAGAGACTGAAGCAATGCCTCCGGAACCTGGAAACTACTCGAACCTGCGGGAACAACGCCGATATCGATCATCGCATCTTCCGTGACACCGCCCCGGATCAAATATCCGGTCACATGCGGAATCATAATCGCGTGCCCGCGATACATCACAGCATCCATGCCGCCATCATCGGCGGACACCGTCCAGGTAATGATCCCGGTCTCCGCATCAGCGGCAACATCCGTCACCATAATAGGCGCTGTATCATCCACCGCAGCCACCATATCATCCGTCGCCGTAATTGGAGACGTAAGAATAGGACCAGACCCATCCGTTCGGATATTCTGCGGGACAGCAACATCGCCACCAATCAGAACACTCACATCGGGATCGAGTGCTGCAAACACCACATTCTTCTGATCGCCAATAAGTGCCTTGATATAATCAGCAGAAGGCATAAACATCTGACTGAGTTCATCCTCGGTGACAACCCGATTGGGATCCACACCCAGGAACTGAACCAACTGTTGCACGCTCTCTTTGGAGAACACGCGCTTGCCAGCAGGCGTAATCTCTGCCGAATCCATACCACTCTCGGCGGCAACGCCCCAGCGAGTCGCCGTCATATCCGTCACCGGAACAACGGCGCGCGTCATACCTTCATCATTATCCATCGCATCAATAACAGCCCAGGGGACCCACTTCGCCATCGGCGTATCGGTCGGCACCACCTTGCCATCGGAATCTGTGGTGGTATTCACCATCATCTCGCGATACACGCGATACTGGCTCACATCGCCGTGATTTGCAGAATGGGCAAAACTCACCATCACATAATGACCGTTATCCCCTTCCTGATCCTGCACAACCACACTACCGGGTGCAGCGGGCGTATCCTGGGTAAACGTCACCGTAACCGCAGACGTCGTAACCCCGGCACCAGAAGCCGTCACAGACACCGTAACCGAACCCGTAGCCGTCAAAGTCAAAACAGTGCCATCCTGAGACTGTGAAAGATCACTCTCTGAACCGCTCACCACCTCGACATTGAACGTAATCTCAGCGCCAGCGGGAAAATTAACAGCCATCACCATTGACGACCCATCGGGAACCACAGCCTGCGGAACCTCGACATCCGCCATATCCGTAGCAACAGTAGGCATCGCCCTGAAAGTAATGGTCTTCGCGTCAGTCGTCATCGTACCATCAGAGGCGATCAACGTCACAGTAGATATCGCGGATAAATCATCGGAATCCTCGGCAGTCAACGTCGCAGTCGCACCATCCGTATCGATATTAACCGTCGCCATGCCGGTCACTTCGCTGACAGTCCAGCTAATATCCGCACCCAGACCCGTCGCCATAACCGTCACCGTCGCCTCTCCGCCCTCTGGAATAATCACATCGGTATTTTCCGCCGTCAGATAAGGAGCGGGATTCACAAACGAAATCGTCAGCGGGGCAGTCGCATTACCCATATCATCTTCGGCGACCATCGTCACATCACCGGCTCTATCTGTGGATACCATCCAGGTTGCAGCGCCATCTGCTGTTGCAAACCCGGTACCACCCGTGATCTTAAACCTGATATTGGCACCTTCATCAAAACCCATAGCCGTAACAGTCGCTGAAGCTGTGGCACCAAAATCTTCAAACATCACCGTGGTACTCTCAGTTTGTAGTTCTGGCGGGGCCTTGGTAAAAACAACCGTAACCGGACCCATTGCAACGCCACCGACCATAGCCGACACCGTCACTGTGGCATCGCCCGTAGCGGACAACGTCACCGTATTACCATCCACCGTGCCCGCATCAGCGGGATCCACGGTAAAAGTAACCGCTTCATCCTGCGTATCCATCGCGGTCACCGTCGCCGTCGCCGTCTCGCCGTGGCCAACCGTCACCGCAGTTGCACTCGCCTCGAGATAGGGCGAGAACTGGACGACCGTCAAAGCCTCACCACTACCCACAGCCCTCTTCATTCCATCTGCTGTAAACACCGTCAACGAAGCAACACCAATGCTAAACTCAGTCGCATCGGGATCTACTGCAAACGTCACAGAACCGTAACTGCCGCCATCCAACATCACAGGAGGCAAACCCACCACCGTCAGCTTGAGGCCCATCGCACCATCCAGCGGGGCTTCTTGCAAACCCTCAGCAGGCATCACACCTGTGAGAGACGCCGAACCAGCGGGATCAGCCACAAACACAATCTCAGCACCCGTCGTTCCGCCGACCCCGGGAACAGCCACATCGACAACGAGTTCACCAGCGTCATTGATCTCGCCATCACTCGTCAGAGCAGCTTCAAGACCATTAAACGCAATCGCTCCGGGAAGTGCAGCAGAAATCGGATTACCATCAAGTGAAATTGCGCTAATACCAATAGAAAATTCCACACCCGTTACATCTGCGGCTGTGGTAAAGGTAAAACTCGAACTTGCGGGCACCGGTGCAGGCATAATAGACAACAGGGAAGCCGTAGTGCCATTCGTTGTAAGAAAACCAGCAGGCGCACCCGTAAGGGTAATAACAGACGTATCGACATCAAACACAATTTGTACGGCATTCGCGGACCCGGTGACACCGGACACATCAACCGAAATTTCCGTGCCCGCGCCAGAAACCGTTGTGGAGCCACCCTCACCAAGCGCGAGCGACACCTGCGCAGAAGTCTGCCCTGCAAACATCAGCAATGCCAAAGCAGTCATAAACAAAAGACTTTTTTTCAAAAACATTACAAACTCCTATAGTTGAAAAATGGAATCGGGAAGCCTCAACAGGGAAACTTCCCGATCCATCGGCGAATTACTTGAGCAGCATCAGCTTCCGCACATCACTGAACTTCCCGTCTGCCGAAATCTGGTAGAAATAAATTCCACTCGAAACCGGCACACCGCGATCATCCATACCGTTCCAGCGAATCTGATAGCGACCCGCATTCTGCGCCTCAGAAACGACCAGCGTCCGAACCACCTGACCCAACACATTGTAAATCTGGAGCGTCACGTCGGCGGACTCGGCCAAATCGTACTTAATGGTCGTATCCGGGTTAAATGGATTGGGGAAATTCTGGTGCAAAGCGAACTCTCTGGGCGTGCTCTGGAGTTCCAACACACCCGCGACCACCGCCGGATTGGAAAGCTGACTCGGGTCAAAGACCACACCGTCGGCAATCTCGAACCTGGCGTTATCCTCAAACTCGCGCAACACGCGGAACACAAACTGAACCACACCGCCACCGCCGGAAACCGCCGTGCCATTATACAAACCATTGGCAACGGTAACCTGACCGTCGGCAACAACATGATGGAACAGCGTCTCTCCACCTGTTGACTTGAGCAGATCCTCATCGGCAGGCGCCACACTCACGAACTCGAACTTATCGGTCTCGTAATTGAGCGCGAACCCATAACCCATCAGAGCAGCGACATTGGCGAGCGACACATCGACAGCCACCATCTCGCCAGCGACCACGCGCTCACTACCCAGACTCAGCGAGAACTCGGCATTCTCATTGATACCGGGAGCCAAAACGAGCGGCTTCGTCGCCGGACCAACAGCGGTCCTGCCAAAGGACGTGATAAACTCGAGGAAGTCAGCAACGTCAACCATGCCATCGTCATTGACATCGGCCTGGGCATTGTAATTATCATCACCATCGCTGCTGCCAAACGCAGCAACCAGAGCGAGGAAATCATCCACGCCAACTGTCATATCTGCGTCGGAGATGAGATAAACCGGATTGCCGTCTGCGTCGGCATAGCTCTTACGCGCTGGCTCAGGAGGCGTATCGACAAATACCACAGTAAGCTCATCAGTCGAATATCGACCATCCGTAGCCGACACCGTCACAGAACCCGCCTCACTCATCATAATCATCAACGCGGCAGTGCCATCGTCATTGGCTTCCATAGCATCCAGTGCCGTGCCATCTTTGGTAAAGGTGACCATACTACCGGCCTTAAAGCCCTCTGCAGCAACCGTCACCGTTACATCGCCATCAGCGGGAATCACAACATCGTTACCCGCCTCATCGTCATCGCTACCGGGCACCCAAAGCGTAAGCACAGGTGTCAACGGAGCAGCAATGTCGAATTTCGCAGAACTTCTGATATTCTGGCTTCGGGAATCGCCCTCTTTTAAGGCCGTATTCACGACCCTGACCTGGACGGTCTGAGTGCGTCTATTGTCAGGTGCTACGAGATCGTAATTAGCACCTTCCTTCCCGATACTCAAGATCAATAGAGCGAAATCTTCAATCGAGGGAACGCCGATAATCTCGACATCAATGCCATTCTTATACTCAAAGGCACCACTGTCTCCCACCCGGGTATCCAGCACATCCAGGGAGTCGTAGTCAGCCCCAAACGCTCTCACTGAAGGATTGCCATGCCTATCAACCGGGACCACCCGAAGGGTGTAGTCGCCCCAAATGTCTTGCACAGCCCCTTCTGCGCCAGCTTCCCAGGCAGTTATATCAAACGCGGCAAAGTCGGCAGCACCAACATAGACATTTATTGAGCTATCAAATCCCACGACTGACGTACCGTCCTGACCAGAATTCAGATGTTGGACCAGAACTTTAATCGAACCAACAGCCATGTTCGACTTGACCGTAACGCTACGCTTACCAATTTTCCAATCAGCAGCACTCAGCATAGCCTCACCATCGGGATTATCGGCATCATCATCTACGCCAGCACCTTCAAACCACACGGACTCGGCAGCACCACCATTTGCGTCCCAGGCACTGATACGCACCGCATTCTTATACGTCAGCGCATTGCGCGTCGTATTAGACCCGGCATCGTGATCTTCAGCCTGAATCGTCAGAATATTTGCCTGGCCCGCAATCACAGAGTCAGTCCCAGTAGAAATCTTGTACCTATTCGCTACCGGATTATCGAACTGCGCGTTAAACAGCATATTCGAAGAAGAATCCGCAGGCGTGATATAGACATTCCCCGCGAGATCGCGGACAAATATCGTCATATCATACGATATATCATCCGTTAGCGCACCAGAGAAATCGATGCTTTCTTCACCCTTCGTCGTTACGCCACCACGTTGCTTGGCGACCTCGGACCCATCTGAACCTTCAAACCTAACCGCAATCGAATCCACGTCTTCCGACAACGTAAAGATCGGCGGTGTCGCATCGTTAATCTGGCCATCCGGGAGCAAACTGTTCTTGGGGAACCAGTCCGTAACCACTGGCGGTGATGCATCGTGCGTCACACCAGAAATCGTCACTTTGGTCGTATTACCCAACAAATCAGTCGCCAAAACAGCCAAATCTATCGTCGTACCCGCTCGATTGCCCGACGACGGCTTGAAATTGCCATCATCGTCTTTCTCCGTAGAATTGAGCGTACTCGTATCATAAACAGCGGTTGAGTCCCCTATAATATTGCTGGGGATTTGGCCAAAGATATCCAGGGTATCCGCTCCGACTGCAAAAACCTTGAGTGCTGAAAGATCTTCATCCACTACAATTGCCAGAGGATTGAGATGCATATCTACGTTCTGGCCCTCAACAATAGACTCTACAGCACCAGAAAAGCGCAAGGGATGCGTGTGTTCATAGATGCTGTCGGGGTTCGCAGACGGATACAGGATCGAAACCTTCGGTGGACGAGAATCCGCGTCGAATGTTGTCACATTTGAGCCACTCCAGTTACCGGCCTGATCCTTTACAGCGACAAGAACCCTACCCCTCGTATTATCTGCCTCAAACACCGTACCTCTCGGTCCTATAAAATCGACAAAGTCATCGGTTTTATATGTAAAGAAACCTTCGGTTATCTTCCAAGAGGCACGCAATGAATCGTCGGCGGCAGAAATGACCTGAGCAGCAGTAAAATTGATAGTCTTGGTAATTTGGGCGACCTGACCAGTAGTATATGTCCGCCCTCGATACGTCCCTTGACCATCCTGAGTCTGTATCTGAGCCCGCATACCACTTTCTCGGAACAGAACATCCCCTTTTACCGCGATAGCCACGCGAACTTCATCGCCAACTTTAGCAGCAGTAAGAGGCTCACCATCCGCATTGGTCACATTAACACCGGCAATAGCAGCGTTTGAGGGTTTAAGGTTATCAACCTTAAACAGCTTTCCATCGCCGACGTATCTGTTTGCTTCATCAACAAGCGTGGGATTCGAAGGATAAACCGATTTGTCCGAGTCCCTATTTGAGAGTGTGGTCGTGGTCCCACCAACGTTGAATTCAGCAGTCACGTACGCGCCCAGATATTGACCATTCGACGAGGGATCATCGTTGTTGTGCGCATGTATCTGGATCCTAAATAGGATCGTATCATTGCCTTTCCAGACAACATCACCACGACTTCCCGATTCGGTAAACGTAATGGTTCCATTCTCGTCGTTGAAATCGGCCGCTGTTACGGCATCAATTACATGATCTGCATGAGCCGTATCGCGCACCGAGACCTTAATGCTCTCAAAATCCGTCCAGGGATATGCTACGCTACCGACGCGCATCACATTAACCTCAACCTGATGATTGGCATCGATCGCCCAGCCACCTGCTGCTGCTGGCTTGATTACGACAAGACGGTAACCCTGCACATCAACACCATCACGATCTCTTATGGGAATCGCGCGCGTACCCGAATCATACATCTCCGCCGAAGCAGTGATGTTAACCGTTCCTCCTGCAGCTACCTCATCCGCAGTAAGAGTCAGAGTGGATATGCCTGGGTCTCCCGGGCCAGGACCATCATTGGACTGAGTCCGATAAGTGTCAGGGTTTTGGTCCGGATGCTTCCCCAGCGTCACTGTCACCACGTTAGCACTAAGCGTTCCCGCATCGGTAGATAGATTCACGGCCACCGTCGTACCTTCGGGCGTATCTGTCTGTCCTACGACATGGATTGTCAACTTCACGGACTGGGCACCACTACCCTTTGTCAAACTGGGTGGGGCGGAACTAACCGAGAGCGTTCCCATAGAAACATCATCATCCACGATACCAATCGTCGCAGTGCCACTGGTATAACCAGTAACACTACCAGTCACTGTGAATGACCTGGTCGTAAAGACATCATCATTAACTGGCGTAATTGCCACCGTGGCTGTACCTGAGGTCGCAGTACCCGCTATTGAAATCTGAGTTGACACCGGTGCTGCGCCTCCGGTTACCATGACATCAACCATCACCGTATTCCCTGCACCTGGTGCTGCAGGCAACGTCGCAGTCACAACCACATTTCTCGTACGACTATTTTCCCTGATGCTTTCCAGGCTGGTAGAGACTGTGATATCTCCCATAGATACAGTAGTATCATCTACGTTGAGAGTCACGGTACCCGATTGTCCACCACCCATACCTGTTATGGTAATGGTTTCGTCGTCCAAATCGGCATCTGTCGGCGGCGTGTAACTAATGGAGACCTCCGCCATGCCCGATGTTGCGCCTTTCGCAATTTCCACAGAAACTGGGGTGGTAATACCAAGATCAGCGAGGGCAGCGCCATCAGCAGACAAATCTACCGATACCGTCTGAGCAGCACCCGCTTCCACATTGACCGTCACGGTTACCATCCCAGAGAATGCTGTTCCTTCAGTCAAATCAAGCGTAGCAGAAGATAACGCGATACCTGTCACAGCACCCATATCATTATCTGCTATATTGAGTGCCAAGGTACCCGACTGTCCACCAGCCATACCTGTTATGGTAATGGTTTCATCGGCAGAATTATCATCGTCTTCTGGCGGCATATAACTAATGGAGACCTCCGCCGTGCCCGATGTTGCACCTTCCGCAATTTCCACAGAAACTGGGGAATTAATAGTGCCCAAAGGAAGCGGCATACTACTCGACAATTCTACCGATAACGTCTGAGCAGGTCCTGCGTTCGCATTGACCGTCACGGTTACCATCCCAGAGAATGCCTCTCCTTCAGTCAAGGAAAGCATAGCAGGATCGAACACAATACTTGTTATGGGACCCATATCATTATCTGCTACGGTGAGTGTCGCAGTATTATCGTCTCCCCCAACCGCACCAGCCATACCTGTTATGGTAATGGTTTCATCGGTAAAATTATCGTCGTCTTCCGGCGGCGTATAATTAATGGAGACCGTCGCCGTGCCCGATGTTGCGCCTTCCGCAATTTCCACAGAAACTGGGGAGGTAATACCAAGATCAGCGAGGGCAGCACCATCAGTAGTCAAATCTACCGATACCGTCTGAGCAAGCCCCCCTCCTGCTACATTGACCGTCACGGTTACCATCCCAGAGAATGCCATTCCTTCAGTCAAGGAAAGCATAGCAGGAGATAACGCGACACTTGTTACAGCTTCTTGTACTGGATCGGGGTCCACGCCGGAATCTGTTATTTGCAGTATCGCTTCATCCATTTGGTCGCCAATAGTAGCTTCAAATACAAGATCTTCGGCGTCAGAATCAGTGTCTCTTGCTGGCGTTAAAACAATGTTAGTACTCTCCGTGTAGGTCACAGCACTACCATCCCCAGTGACAGTAATAGACACTGGTAATGGTGGAGTGGTTGAATACTTCGCATCATCATCAGATTTAACACCCACCATCACGGTTCGCTTCTCATCACTATCAAGAGCTTCCCCAAAAGTGACAGACACTGATACCGTCACGATAGTCGCACCAATATTATCAGCAAAAGTGACTGCGGCGATAGGGGGATCAGCATCACTACCTGCAGTACCATTGAGACTGAGCGTGACGGCTGTTGCACTATTGTCTGTATCTGTGATGGTCAGTATCGCTTCATCCATTTGGTCGCCAATAGTAGCTTCAAATACAATATTTTCGTTTTCAATATCAGTGTCTTCTACTGGCGTTAAAACAATGCTGGTAGTCCCCGCGAGGGTCGTAGCACTACCATCCCCAGTGACAGTAATAGACACTGGTAATCCTGGAGTGACTGAATAATCCCCAGCTTCTGCAGTCATACTTTTAACATCCACCATCACCATCCGGGTCTCACCCGTCGGAAGTGCTGACTCAAATACGACACTCACTCCTAACGTCACAGCAGTCGCACCAGCATCATCATCAAAAGTGGCTACGGCGATAGGGGGATCAGCATCACTACCTGCAGTACCATTGAGACTGAGCGTGACGCTTGTTGTACTAATGTCTACATCTGAGATGGCCAGTATCGCTTCATCTGTTGCGGCACTGTTGGCAACAGTAGCTTTCAATACAACCGCTTCATCATCAAAATCACTATCTGTTACTGGCGTGAAAGCAATGCTGGTAGTCCCCACAAGGGGATTAGTACTACCATCCCCAGTGACAGTAATAGACACTGGTAATCCTGGAGTGGTTGAATAATCCCCAGCTTCTGCGGTAGTACCCATACTTTCAACACCCACCATCACCATCCGGGTCTCACCCGTCGGAAGTGCTGACTCAAAGTTGACAGATACTCCTATCACCAGAGAACCAGGACCAGCATTATCAGCAAAAGTGGCTACGGCGACAGGGGGATCAGCATCACTACCTGCAGTATCATTGAGACTGAGCGTGACGCTTGTTACACTAACCTCTGAATCTTCGAGGGTCAATGTCACGCCTTCACTCGTTTGGTCGCCAATAGTGGCTTCCAATACAATATTTTCGTTGTCAGTATCAGTGTCTGCTACTGGCGTGAAAACAACGGTGCCATTTCCAGTGGCTGTAGTAGTACCATCCCCAGTAACAGGAATAGACAGTGGGAATGCTGGAATGGCTGAATAATCCCCAGCTTCTGCGGTAGTACCCTCACTTTTAACACCCACCATCACCATCTGGGTCATACCTGTTGCAAGAGGATCATCAAAAGTAACACTTACACTTACCGCCAAAACAGTGGTACCAACATCATCAGCTATGGCAGCAGGTGTGGCACTACCATTGATATTAAGCGTGACGGCGGTAGGGTCTTGCGCAAAACTATCTGGCACCCCTATCCCAAGCGTGAGCAATAGAGCCGCCAAAAAGCCAATTGTTTTGTGAAAATTCATCCTATCGACCTCCTAAAAAATGTAGGATCGAGTAAATGATTATTTACGAACGTTTTGAATCTACTGCGGTAAACTACAGGGCAACCACAAGGGATTGCCCCTACTTCTCGTTCCTCGCGTTGTTTAAGACCTGGCCCCAGAACAGGGTGAGAACCACGACCTTTGCGGAGCAACGGAGAAATTTGTCGGGTTTGAAACCCGACCCTACCAGATTCCAAATTTATATCCCTCCCTTCAACAGATTTGTTTTCATTTTTTCAAATTCCTTATCTAACAACAAGTTACGTAACAACTTATGAACTCGCCATTTTATTCGAGTACCTCCTTCCAAAAACAGCCTAACACACACCAATGCAACATCCTCACAATCGCGTTGAGGAGCAATGCGTTAGGAAAAAACAATACCCCTTCTGTTTTGTTTAACGTTTGGTTCATGGGAACTGCTCCACTATAAATA
The DNA here is from genome assembly GCA_022821275.1 of Candidatus Latescibacterota bacterium. Lineage (GTDB taxonomy): Bacteria > Latescibacterota > UBA2968 > UBA2968 > UBA2968 > VXRD01. The sequence continues at coordinate 11,822 of JAJEDY010000043.1, forward strand.
CATAACGGGCTAATTATATGCAATCAAAAACATAGTGTCAAGCGTTTTTTGTATCATAATGATACGATAATAAAAAAGAAACGCAAATACAATCAGAATCAGGATTTACAGGATTAAAGGATGAACAGGATAAAGGCAAAGGCGAAAGGCATCCGAAGATGACGCAGATGAAACGGATGAAGGCAAAGGCAAAACCTCTGGATCGCGGCTAACAACACGCCGCGATGACGAACAAAAGCGAAATCTCCTGGATCGCACGGGACGGCACAGGGTCTTTGGCGGTATCTGAACCTGTTTTGTTAAATTAGAACACATCTGCAAGTGGCAATTGCCACCCGGGCACGACATCTTCCCCGTCAATAGTGTCGCCTTCTGTGAGAATGCGAACATCATCGAACGCGCGATAGATGGTCGCCGTGCGCGTTTTGGGATTGAGAACAATAACCATCTTCGCACCTGCCCGCAACCAATCAAGGGCCTTGTCTTCCACTTCGACAGCGCGATCATTTGGCGAAATGACTTCAACGGCGAGGTCGGGGGCACCGGGAAAGAACCCTTCTTCTTCGTCTGTGGCATCTGCGCGTGCTCGCGACACAAAACTCGCATCGGGTGCGCGCACCGTATCCGGATCGGTCCAAATTAAAAACCCCGTCTCGGCAGCATAGATTTCACCGAGATTATTATTGTTCACAAATGATTCGAGACGGCTACAGATTGTCGCTGCAATTCGTCCGTGTTGTCTGCCTGCTGGAGCCATCTGGCGCAATTCTCCCTTTATGAGTTCATAGCGATAGCCATTGTGCGGCATCACCAGAAGCTCATCGGCTGTCATGGTGGCAACGGTTTGTAGGGCCATACCTGAACCTGTTGTGTTTGGGGAAAAATAATGGTTGACTTACGGGATAGCGAAAAATCTTCTGGATCGCACGGGACGGCACAGGGGCCATCCCCCACATTATAACAATGCGATCATTTTTCGATGCTGTGTTCGAGCCGGCCGATCTCGTCGCGCAGCCTGGCGGCTTCTTCGTACTCTTCCAGCTCGACCGCCTCTTGCAAACGCGCCTTGAGCGCGACCACCTGTTGTGCCACCTGGCCGAGCGCCTCTGAGGCATCTTCTTCTACCGCCTCTACAATCGCGGCAATCTCCTCATCGTCCGCATCGCTCTCAACGGGCAACCGGGGATCTTCTCCCGCAATTGACAGCCCCGCCTCCTCAATCACCTGATCCGCCACAAAAACCGGGGCATTGACGCGCAACGCCAGTGCCAGCGCATCGCTCGGACGCGAATCAATAATAATCGTCTCGCCATCGCGCAGGAGTTTAATCTCGGCAAAAAACGTCTCGTCCTTCAATGCACTGACCAGCACCTGCTCGACCTGTACATTGAACCCATCCATAATCGCACACAACAAATCATACGCAATGGGACGCGGCGGCAACTCATCGTGAAGCGCCAGAGAAATCGCAGCCGCCTCAAAATTGCCAATCGCAATCGGCAAAAAGACCTTCTGGCCCTCATCCTTTAACCAGACCAGCGGATTGTTGCTATTGGGCTCGAGCTGCACGGCGATGACTTCCATTTTTGTCATGTGAGAGATCCTTTTAATTAGGGGCTGGGGGTTAGGGGCTGGGGGTTAGTTGGGAAGCACGTCCAGCCCAACCTCTCGGCGCAAGTCGTCAATGGATTGAGCGGGTTCGGTACCGGCTTTGGCTCGGTTTAGCGCTGTTGCCAGTCGTTCTGCATTTTTGGGTGAACTGAGAAGATGAGCGGTTTCTATGAGGCTGGAAAGCTCGGACGCAGAAATCAAAGCGACATCTTCGTGTCCTCGACGGGTGATAATGACGTAATCATTGTCATTCGTCACATCTTTGCAAAGACTGGCGAGCCTGGCGCGTGCCTGAGTACAGGTAAATATCTTAGTCATGTATAATGTCCTGATGTGTAAAGCGATCTGCGGGCAGCGAAAAACTTTCTGGATCGCGGCTACAACCCTGCCGCGATGACAAAGACGCGAAGGGTCAGGCAATTCTTAGCATCTCGGGTGTTGGCAGTGGTTTGTGGTCTCGCTCGTATAATTCAATGGTATCTTCGACAATGCGACACAGTTCCGAGAACACCTCTTGTTCGTCATCGCCGTGACATCCACCATAAAAGAGTCCCGGACATCTTCCAACATAGCACTGATCCTCTTCAGACCAGGCTACTATTTTTATGTAACGGGCACTTTTTTTCATCTTTTTGATACCTCAATAGCCACCTTGACATCTTTCTCTTGATAGTGTTTTGCATCATCGCCAAGTTGGCCGGAAAGGATCACCGATTTAGAAACTTTGGAATGAACAAATTTTCTATGACTTCCTCTTCCGCCACGATTTACAAACCCAGCAGCCTCAAGATCTTTGATGAGTTCCCTAATTTTACATGGCATAGAAAAAATTTAATCCTGCACTATCTCTTCCTGAACCTGGGTTTTACTCCAACGAGGTTGGATTCCAACAATCCGAGCCTGATGTACCATTTCCTGCTCTGTTAGATCGGCGAGTTCTGCTGCTCTGCCAATTGATATAAGTCCCCGCTGGTAGAGCAACAGGGCCTCCTGAATTTTGACCTGAGACAACCCGAGCAACAGAAGCTCTCCTAACCGATCTTTATAGGCTTCCAACTCCGCCATTTTTTGATCGGGAATTTCGACTGATGTTTTTGCCATATAATGTCCTGATATATAAAGCGATCTGCGGACAGTCAAAAACAATATAGAAGGATAGAGAGGGGAAAAGCAAGCGGAATCAGGATGTGCAAGATGAAAGGATGAACAGGATGAAAATCAAAACCACAAACAAAACCAGAACCTTCTGGATCGCGGCTACAACCCTGCCGCGATGACGGGCGAGGCATGCCTCGCCCCTACAACAATTTGTCTCACCCTTCACACTTCCTACTTCACACTTCTCCCTTCACTCTTCACACTTCTCCCCCCTCTTGACAGCCCGCGCGTCGCAGTGTATCATTTTATAATAAAGAACTCACGCAACCCATAATCTCAGGAGAAACACTATGTCCTCCCCCTGCTGCGGTGCGAGCAGACCCGTCTCATCCAAACGCAAAAAAACGCGCAAACAAAAAAACAGGCGCAGAAGTGATACCTCCCTCAAAGGCATGGTCCGCCTCTCGGGCGGCACCTTTCTCATGGGCACAGATGGCGACGAAGGCTTTGCAGAAGACGGCGAAGGACCCATGCGCGAAGTCACCGTCGATCCCTTTTACCTCGACGAATGCGCCGTCACCAACGCCGACTTTGCCAAATTCGTCCGCGCAACCGCGTACAAAACCGAAGCCGAACGCTTTGGCTGGTCCTTTGTCTTCCACCTCTTTGTCCCCCCAACCATTGCATCGCACATCTCGCAAACCGTCGTCGATACCCCCTGGTGGTGGGCGGTTGACGGCGCGTGCTGGCACCGCCCCGAAGGACCCGGCACAAATGTCAACAACCGCTGGCACCACCCCGCCATCCACATCTCGTGGAACGACGCGGTCGCCTATTGCAACTGGGTGGGCAAACGCCTGCCCACAGAAGCCGAATGGGAATATGCCGCACGGGGCGGCTTAAACAGCATGCGCTACCCCTGGGGAGACGACCTCGAACCCAACGGCAAACACATGTGCAACATCTGGCAGGGCACATTCCCCGAACAAAACACCCGGGCAGACGGGTACATCGGCACCGCACCCGTCACCTCCTTCCCCCCCAACGACTACGGCATCTACAACATCTCGGGCAACGTCTGGGAATGGTGCAGCGACTGGTTCAGCCCGCAATTCCACCTCAAAAGCACCGCAAAGAACCCCACGGGACCCAACATCGGACAGGCAAAAAGCATGCGCGGCGGCTCCTATTTGTGCCACGACTCCTACTGCAACCGGTACCGCGTGGCTGCCCGCAGCGCAAACACGCCGGACAGCTCCACGGGAAATTTGGGATTTCGGTGTGCGCGATAAAGGCAAAAGTCTGAATCAGGATTTACAGGATGAACAGGATAAAGGCAAAGGCGAAAGGCAAAAACCGTCTGAATCGCGGATTAAGCAGATGACACAGAAGGACGCGGATGAAAGGCGAAAGGCAACAGCAAAAACCAAGATTAAAACCTTGATGACAGCACGATAGGAATGACAGTTGCATATAGGGCATAAAAAAACGGAAGACGCGAAAACGTCCTCCGTTTCTTATTATCGGGTGGGCAACCAGCCCCCAGTCTCCAGTCCCTATAACGACGGGCGGGCACGGGGGCACCGCCCCTACTCTCTGACCACCCACACCTTCACAGACACCGTAACCCCAGCATAAAGCCGAATGGGCACATCATAGACCCCCAGCGCTCGAATAGGCTCTTCGAGTATTATATCTCGGCGATCAATCTCAAACCCCAGATCACCGAGCGCAACGGCAATTTGCGGTGCTGTCACCGATCCAAAAATGCGATCCTCTTCGCCTGCCTTGACGGCCACATTGCACGAAACCTCTTTCAGAGCCTCTGCCAGAGCCTCGGCACCGCGCGTCTCGCGCGCGTGTTGTGCCTCGCGCTGCTGGCGCACCTTCTCGTACACCGCCATATTGCGCTCATTTGCAATCAGCGCCACCGAGCGCGGCAGCAAAAAATTTCGCGCGTACCCATCCTTCACCTCAACCACATCGCCGGCATTGCCCAGCGTATCCACATCTGCTGTAAGAATAATTTTCATGGTGTAATCCTATCTCACAGAATCATTCACATAAGGCATAAGCGCGAGGAATCGGGCCTGCTTAATCGCGCGCACCAATGCGCGCTGACCCTTTGCACAGGTACCCGTCATGCGCCGGGGAACAATTTTCCCGCGCTCGGTAACAAACCGGCGCAACAAACGATCATTCTTATAGTGAATATCCAAACGGTGTGCTTCAAAATGGCAGGCTCTTGAGTGACCCTCGCAAATATGGCAAACCTTCAATCGTCCCCTATTCATTCGGCAACCTCCTCTTCTACAACAGCTTCTTCTTCAGCCGCCTCTTCAGCGTCATCCTCTTGAGGAGGAATCTCAGTCTGAAGAATCAGATGCCGCAAAACAGCCTCATCCAAACGGCACGCCCGCTCAACATCTGCAATCGCGCCCGGATCGGCCTCAAAATAAAAAAATGTATAATCGCCCTGTTGCCGCTTGTCAATCGGATAAGCGAGCCTGCGCACGCCCCAGCGGTCGATATTGACCACCGTAGCGCCCTCATCGACAAGCAGCGACTCATAGCGACTGATCGTCTCATCCGCATTCTCCTGCGTATCGACAATCAAAGCCATCTCATACGCTCGTGACATAAAATATCCCCCATGGACGTGTGGTTCAGAATCTCGTATTCTGAACGGGGTTGGAAAAAGTGTTCACGCCAGCAAAGGTGCCAGCATTAGAGAAACCACCGACATCAACTTAATCAAAATATTCAACGCGGGACCAGACGTATCCTTCAAAGGATCGCCAACCGTATCGCCAACCACGGCAGCCTTGTGCGCCTCGGACCCCTTACCGCCCAAATTGCCCCCCTCAATCAACTTCTTCGCATTATCCAGCGCCCCCCCGCTATTCGCCATCATCAGCGCCAGCAACACACCCGACACCGTCGCCCCCGCCAGCATACCGCCCAGCGCCTCTGCCCCCAGAAAAAAGCCAACCAGCACCGGCGTCAACACAGCCACCAGACCCGGCACCACCATCTCGCGCAGTGCCGCCACAGAACTGATATCCACACAACGGCGCGTATCCGGCTTACCCGTCCCCTCCATCAACCCGGGAATCTCGCGGAACTGGCGACGCACCTCCTCCACCATCTTAAACGCCGCATTGCCCACACTCGTCATCGTCAGCGCCGCCACGCAAAAAGGCACGCCACCGCCCAAAAACAAACCAATCACAACCATGGGCTTCGCCAAATTAATAGAATCGATCCCCACAGCCGCACAATACGCGGAAAACAGCGCCAGCGCAGTCAGCGCAGCAGAACCAATCGCAAACCCCTTCCCAATCGCCGCCGTCGTATTCCCAAGCGAATCCAACTCATCCGTAATCTCGCGCGTCTCCGGACCCAAATGGGCCATCTCGGAAATACCGCCCGCATTATCTGCAATCGGACCATAAGCATCCACCGCCATCGTAACACCCACCGTCGATAACATCCCCACAGCGGCAATGCCAATACCGTATAACCCCGCAAAGTGAAACGACCCGGCAATCGCAACACAAATCCCCAAAATCGGCAACGTCGTACTCTCCATCCCCACGGCCAGCCCCGCGATCATATTCGTCGCCGACCCCGTCTCCGAAGAATGGGCAATACGCCTGACAGGTGCCCCGCCCGTATAGTACTCCGTCATCAGCGCAATGGCAATCCCAACCAGACAACCGAAGAGAATCGCCCAAAACACCCCGCGAGACAACCCGAGATACTCAGCGGCAAAAAAAGCCCCAACAAGCATCAAAACAGCGGAAATATACGTGGCATAGCGCAACGCTGCATCCGGGCTTAAAGACTGCAAAACGCGAATAGACCCCACGCCGATCAGCGACGCCACCAGACCGATCATAACCACGACAAGCGGATATTGCATCGCCGCGATCCGCACCTGCAAAGTATCGCCGCCCAACGTCCCCAACGCCGCACCACCAGCCGTTGCCGCAATCGCAATCGTCGCAATAACAGACCCCACATAAGACTCAAAAATATCTGCCCCCATCCCCGCCACATCGCCCACATTATCGCCCACATGATCGGCAATCACAGCCGGATTTCTCGGATCGTCCTCCGGTATCCCGGCCTCCACCTTACCCACCAGATCCGCCCCCACATCTGCCGTCTTCGTATAAATACCGCCGCCAACCCGGGCAAACAACGCAATAGAACTCGCGCCCATAGCAAACCCATTAATCATAGCTGCCTGATCGGGTTTGCCGAAAAAATAAAAAAGCAAGCCCACGCCAAAAAGCCCCAGACTTGCCACAGACAGCCCCATCACTGCCCCACCGGAAAACGCGACATTCAACGCTTTATCCCGCCCACTTTGACTGGCGGCATAAGCCGTCCGAACATTTGCCTTCGTCGCCGCCTTCATCCCGATAAAACCCGCACCGAGCGAACACAGTGCGCCGCCCAAAAAAGAGCTGGCCGTCTCCAGATTAATACCCCAGCACACCAGCGCGAACACAATCACAATAAAAACAGAGAGCACACTGTATTCGCGCTTCAAAAAGGTCACGGCGCCCTCCTGGATATCCGCTGCGATCTCCCGCATCAGATCCGTGCCCTCTGATTGTCTGGCAACATAGAGATAAATCAAACCAGCGCAAATCAGCCCAACCACGCCCAGCACAGGTGCCAAAATCATAAAAATCTCCAGAATCGCGGGACGGCACAGGGGGCCGTCCCCTACAATGCCCTGCCGCGATGACAAAATCCACCCTCTCACTTCATATTATACCTGTTCATCGCCCGTTCAATACCTTCTGTAGCCCAACAGAGCGCGCCATGAACCGCGCGCCCAACCGCATCTGCAATCACATCCCGATCCCCGGGTGAAAATTCACCCAGCACATAATCGATCATCCCATCCAATTCGGCGGGTTGCCCAACACCGAGGCGCAACCGCGGAAAATCTGCAGAACCCAACGCGGATTCAACAGACCGCAAACCATTGTGCCCACCGTGACTGCCCGTGCGTCGGAAACGCAACCGACCCAAATTGAGATGCACATCGTCAACCACCACCAGCACATCTGCCCGAACAACCCGGAAACACCGCACAACCTCCGCCACACCCCAACCGCTCTTATTCATATACGTCAGCGGCTTAACCAGCACCAGATCATCTGAAAACCTGCACCACGTACAAAACTCAAACGCATGCCAGGGCATATCTTTGCCCAGCGCATCGACCACCCAAAACCCCACATTGTGGCGCGTCTGTGCATAACGCGCGCCCGGATTGCCCAACCCCACAACCGCCTTTGTACGGGCGAAAGATCTTTCGCCCCTACTCATCGCCTTCTTCTTCGTCATCGCCGCGCCTTCTGCCGCGCTCAATAACCTCAGGCTCCTGCATTTCCTCTTCCCCTTCTTCACCCACCAATTCTGCGTCTTCCTCTTCCTCTTCCTCTTCTTCAAGAACAAGCGCGGGCGCAGCCACCGCAAACACCGTGCGGTCGGTATCCGTCACAATCGTCAAATCATCGTCATCCACGACGATATCCGAAACGTGCAGCGAATCCCCGATATCCAGATCCGACACATCAATTTCAATATGATCGGGGATCTCTGTGGGCAGGCACTCGACCTCGAGATCGTGCAACATCTGTTCCAGGATCCCCTCGCCAATCCGCACCCCAACGGCCGACCCCGTGGCGTGAAGGGGCACCTCAACCACAATTTTGCGCGTCAAATCAATGCGGTGAAAATCCACATGCAAAATCTCATCGCGCACGGGATGATACTGAATATCCTTAATAATAGTACTCTGGTTCGTATCGCCCGCACGCAGCAAAATAATGGCATTGCGACCGTGTGCCTTCAGCAAATCGGACAACGTGCGCTCATCCACGGAACAGGCAATGGGCGAGGCATTTTCGCCATAAACAACCGCGGGCAATTGACCGCGAAAGCGCAACCTCTTAGCAACCTTCTTTCCCGAATCCGTGCGAACATCTACATTGAGAGAAACTTGATCGGACATATCTATTCTCCTGCGGGCGGGCACGGGGGCACCGCCCCTACATAAATTAAACCGGACAACCCTTTTTATTCATCTGTGTTCATCTGCGCCATCTGCGGATCAAACAGGACAACACAAAAACGCCCGAAACCGATCGGACCTGAACCTTGCCCAAACAGCCTCGGCAGCATCTCGAGACTCAAAAACACCGTAAAGCGTGGAACCACTGCCAGACATCGACGCCGCGATCGCGCCGGCATCTGTCAGCCGAGACAAAATACCGCGCGTCTCCGGATATGATTGAACAATAAGCGGCAAAAAATCGTTCTCAATACGCTCAAAAAAACCCGAAACGGGCAAATCTTTTGCAAAATTAATGAAACTATCATAATCACCATGCCCTGTCAAGGTCTTTTTATAATTTGCAAAAGCCCAGCCCGTACCCACCTGAAACCCCGGACAAACCAGCACATAGACCACATCCCCGGACCACGGCACGTACCGCACATGCTCGCCCCGCCCCGAAACAACAGCCGTACCCTTTTGCCGCACAAAAAACGGCACATCGGACCCTATGGACGCGCCGATCTCGCGCAACGCCTCGCCCGAAAGACCCGCATCCCACACCCGATTCAAAACCCGCAACACAGCCGCCGCATCAGAACTCCCGCCGCCCAAACCCGCCGCCATTGGAATCCGCTTCTCTATCGCGACCTCAACGCCCCGATCCATCCCCGTATAAGACCGAAACGCCAGAACCGCCTGATACACCAGATTCTCTGGCCCCGCAGGCAAATCCGCATCGTCGCACGACAAAATAATCTGCCCCTGCGCCGCTGGCTCAAAAACGAGGCGATCGCACAAATCCACAGTTTGAAAAACCGACAAAATATCGTGAAACCCATCGCTGCGCCGCCCGAGAATCCTCAGCCCCAAATTGAGCTTTGCATAAGCGTATTCGACAATTTTCAAAAGCAACCACCGTCTGAAGCGATGTACAACTGGTCGTTTTCCAGACCAGTTCATCAGGATTTACAGGATTAAAGGATGAACAGGATAAAAGCAAAGGCAACTACAGAAAAGCAACCACAGATGAACATGGATAAACACAGATTGACGCTTTTGGTAAAATATAATACATTCTCGTAAAATAAAGAACCTCAGTGGTCAGATAAAAACCTTACTGGATCGCGGCTTTAAGCCTGCCGCGATGACGGGCGACCACAGGCACTGCCCCGTAATGTTTTTATACGGGGGGTCGCCCCTACGGTTGTTCACACTTCACAAACCCTCTTTTTCATCTGCGTTCATCTGCGTTCATCTGCGGATCACACTTCACATGACCCTTCTAAAAAATACATTAATCCTCATCCTCATCCTCGGCGCCTCATCTCACCTCTGCGCGCAGGGGACCCAGGACGAAAACGCCCATTACGAACTCGCACAGCGAATCTTCAAAGACGGCCTCTATGCCGATGCCGCGCGGGAATACAAGCAATTCATCATCAACTACCCCACCAGCAAGCGCCTGCCCGACGCCATGTTGCGCGTTGGACAAGCATACGCCAGAGCCGAACAATACGACCACGCACTCGAAGCCCTTCAACAATACATCGACCGATACCCCGGCCACATCGACGTCATTGTAGCGATGCGCACACGCGCCAATGCCCTCAGCCAACTCGGAGAACACACCCGGGCTGGCGCAGCCTATCGCGAAGTACACGCGGCCTATCCCGCCTCGACAAACGCGCCCCAGGACCTCTTATCAGCCGGAGAGAACCACCACAAAGGCGGCGCCTTATCAGACGCTGGCGCAGCCTATCGCCAACTCACCGAACAATACCCCAAATCATCCCTCATCAACGAAGCCACCTTCAACCTGGGCCGCGTCCTCCTTGAAGAAACGCGCACCGAAGAAGCCCTCGAACAATTTCGCACCCTCGTCGAACGCCCCGGACCATCCAAACGCAAACCCGACGCCCTCCTCGAAATGGGCAACATCGCCCTCTCGCGCGACAACCTCCCGGAAGCAGAACGCATCTTTGCAAACCTGCGCGCCAGATATCCCGCAACACCTGCCGCCCAAAACACATACCTCATCATAGGCGCGTGGTACGCCGGCAAAAACGACTGGACACGCGCTGAAAAAACCTATAACAACGCCCTCGCAAAAATACCGAACAACACCCGCCTGCAGCAAGCCCTGTTGGGAAGTGCGAATGCAAAACGCAAACTCGGCAAAAGCCAGGGCGCGCTACAGCGCTACGCCGCATTTCTAAGAGCCTATCCCCAAAGCCCCTTCCACGCCCACGCCCTGATAGGCTATGGCCGCACATTTGCAGACCTGAAAAATTACCGCAATGCACTGGACGCATTTAAAAACCTGCAAGAAAAATATCCAGACACGGACATCAGCATCCAGGCATACGGCGACATCGGAAACATCTGGCGCGCCCTGGGAACGCACCAGAAGGCATTATCGGCCTATCAAACATACCTCGCGCGCATACAATCCCCTATCGAAAAAGCCAATGCCCGACTGCACATCGCGCAAATCTGCGAAGACCTGCACTGGCACGACCTCGCAGCCGAAAATTATCGCATCCTCATCAACAGCCCACTTTCACACTACGCCGCCGAAGGTCAAATTGGCCTTGCCCGCATATTTGAAAAAACCGGACAAACCGAACTCGCACTGCGAGAATACCGCACCTACATCAAAAACCACGGCGACACACCGCATGCCGACACAGCGGAAACGCGCATCCAACTCCTCACCGAATACGGCACAGAAACCGACCGCGACCGCACATGGATCGAACTCCTCGCCAACCTGCCCGGCATCGCCGACGATGCACACACGCAACTAAAACTGGGCAAAACCTTCTACGACCAAAAATACTACAACCGCGCAATCACCCACCTCGAAGCCGCGCTCGTATCCCGGGGATTGCCCCTCAACATCACGCTGCCAAACCTATCCGCCAAAGCATTAAACACAACATCTGCACCACCACCTGCCCCAACACCTGACGACACACTCGCCCTTGCAGTCCGGGCTGCCCTTGCAGCCGAAGCCGCACTCGCATTGGCGAATGACGACGGGCGGGTACAGGAAAATATGCGGGACGGCACGGGGGCCGTCCCCTACACATCTGAAGACATACCCGCCGAAGAACCCGGCGAAACAGCCAACGACACACCCATCGACACACCCCCACCCAGCGACACATCGGACGACGCATTCACCAACGCGCCCCCCTGGGCACCTGAAGCCTATTACCTCCTCGGCAACAGCTACTTAAAACAGGCGCGCAGAGCCACCCTCGAAAACAAATCTCCAGACCAATGGCAAAACAGGGGCCTCACAGCACTCAAAATACTCATCCAAAAACTCCCCGAAAACGACCACACCGAAAACGCCGCACGCGCAGTCATACACACAGAAACAGCCCACATACAACCCGACACCCTCCGCGCACAAACGCGCCTGAGCGCCTATCGCGCATATCGCAAAACACATAGTCCCGACCTGCGCCTGCAAATCGCCGACGCCCACTTCGCCAGCACCCACATCGACAGCGCCTTGAGCATATACCTCCAGCTCCAAAAAACAGATCGCGATCCAAAAATAAAAGAAAAAGCCACCTATGGCATCGGCCTGTGTCAAGCCAGAAAACAACAACACGCGCGCGCCGAAGAAACCCTGAAAAACTTTCTCTTCAACTATCCCCAGAGCGACCTGTCACCGCACGCGCAATACCAACTGGGACGCATACTCCTCGACCGGGAATTTTACGCCAGCGCCGCCGAAGCATTCTCCGAACTCCTATCCGCATCCCCAACACTCGCACTTCGGCGAACTGCCCGCGACCTGTTGGCAGAAAGCTACCATCGCCTGAGCAACTACGAACGCGCCATAGAAATAGACGAAAGCCTGATCACCCACAACCCCACCCCGCAATTACTGCGTCGCCTCGCCGAATCCTATGCACACAACAACCAGCGCGACAAAGCCATCACAACTTATAACATGTACCTCCACAAATACCCACAAGCACCCGACGCCGACAGCATCGCCTACACACGCGCCGAACACCTGACACACCTCAACCGCACATCGGAAGCCCTCACCGCCTTCCGCGAATTCTCAAAAAAATACCCCAACAGCCCCCTCGGCACACACGCAGACCAGGCCATAGGCGACCTCCTCTTCCAAACGGAAAAATACACCCAGGCCATCGCCGCGTACCAGCGCATACCCAAAACCGCGCGCAACGAAACCATGGCCGCACGCGAAATCTTGAGCTACTACCGCCTGCGGCGCATTGGCGAAGCCAACAAAGCCGCGGGAGAATTCAAAAAAACCCACAAAACGGCAACCGAATGGATCGCCCGCTTTGAAGTGGAAAAAGGCAAATATCAACTCGCCGTCAGAAACCCGAAAAAAGCGCGACAAATTTTTGAAGACATCACAAAAAAATACGCCACCACCGAAGCAGAAGCCGACGCGCGTTACTACCTCATTCGCGCCTACTATAACGAGGGACCCGACAAAGACGGCAACAACGAACCCTATCTCAACGCCCTGGGCACCTTCATAAAAAATTACACCGACAGCCCGCACTGGGTAGATGCCAACATCGAACTCGCCGAATTTTGGGAACGCAACGAAGAATACAACCTGTCTGCCCGCGCATATCGCAACGCCATAGAAAAAGGCGTCGCCCAATCCGAAAAACCCGGCATCCTCCACAAACTCGCAAAAAATTACAGCAACCTCAACGCCTATGACCTCGCCATCAACTTCGCGCGCCAACTCATCCGCGAATTTCCCCAGGACCCCCTTGCCCTGGACGCCCGCATCGACATCGGCACCATATACCTGCCCAACAAAGGCGACCACGAGCAAGCCATCGCAGAACTTCGGCCCCTGCTCAAAATCGTAACCGTAAAAGACGAAAGAGCCAGCATCCAGTACGCCATCGCAGAAAGTTATTACGAGCTGGCCGACTACGACAAATCGCGTCGAGAATTTTTAACCCTGCGCTACAACCAGAACGCGGGACCTATGTGGATCGCATCTGCACAAATGAAAATCGCAGAAACCTATGCGGCACAGAATAAAATTGAAGAAGCCATACGAGAACTCGAAGCCATAAAACGCAACCACGGCGCGGCCAGTAATTATGGTATTCAGGCAGAGAAACGCATACAACAACTAAAATAAAAACCATGCCCACCGACCAAAAAGAAGCCCTCATCATCGTCGAACAGCCCACTGAACTGGGCCGGGACCTGCGTGCCGAACTCGAAAACCTCGGCTGGCAAACCCTCGTCACCAACAGCGCGAGACCCGCCAGAAAACTGATCGCCGAAAACCCGTTTGACCTGCTCGTCCTGGACGAAACCACATTACCCGAAGTGCAACTCACCGACATATTATCCGACCAACCCGAAAAAATCCCCATCTTCGTCATCACCACGCAAGGCGGCACGCAACTCCAAACAGCCCCCGCATTAGACCCCGACGCCCTGCTCTCCTATCCCCTCATCCCGGCGGAATTGCACGATGCCCTGACACAAAAGCGCACCCCGCCCGACACCGCCATCCTGGGCCGCTCAGACGCCATGCAACAAATCCGGGAAAGCGTGGCACAAATCGCGCCCACCCCCGTCAGCGTACTCATCACAGGAGAAAGCGGCTCTGGAAAAAACCTCATCGCCGAAGCCATCCACAGGCAAAGCGCGCGCAGCGACGCACCCTTTCTCGTCGTCAACTGCGGCGCCATACCCGAAACCCTCCTCGAAAGCGAACTCTTCGGCCACGAAAAAGGCGCATTTACCGACGCGCGCGCACAGCGATCGGGCATCTTTGAAGCCGCCGATCGCGGCACCGTCTTCCTCGACGAAATCGGCGAAATGTCGCTCTCTGCACAGGTGCGCTTATTGCGCGTCCTGGACGCCAAAGAAGTTACCCGCCTGGGCAGCACCACACCAATAGCCGTTGACGTCCGCGTCATCGCCGCCACCAATCGCAACCTGCAACAAGCCGTTGCCGAAGGCAAATTCCGGCAAGACCTCTACCAGCGCCTTCGCGTCATCGAAATCGAAATGCCCCCCCTGCACGCCCATCCCCAGGACATCCCCCTCATCGCGCAAAACATCATCCAAAAACAAAGCGACCAACTGAGCATGCCCCCCATAGAATTCGCGCCCGACGCGATAAACGCACTCCAGCAATACCACTGGCCGGGCAACGTGCGGGAACTCATCAATCTCATCGAACGCCTCATGGTCCTATCCAAAACCCGACACATAACCGCCGCCGACCTCGCGCAACACCTCGCCACAACCCGGGTGGCAGAACCCTCTTATCTGCCCGTCCTCGCGGGCAAAACACCTGCGGAATCCGACCGCGACCTGCTCTATTGGGCAATACTCGAAGTCGCCAAAGACGTCAAAGAACTCAAAGCCTATCTCATGCAAAGCATGCAAACATCGTCCCCGCAATCTTTCCCCATACCCATACCCATAGAAGAAACGGAAATCGGATACACAGAAGCGGAGACCCCCGTAGAAACCCAGGCACTCACAGAAAAAGACATACGCCCCTTGCGAGAACTCGAACGCGAAGCCATTGCCAATGCCCTGCGCGTAACCGGAGGCCACCGGGAACGCACGGCAAAACTCCTCGGCATGGCCGTACGCACGTTGTACAGGAAAATTGATCAATACGATTTGTAGAATTTCTCGGAACCATCTAACGGGGTCGTGGGTCTAACCGTCGAAAATAGAAACTGCACACCCTGAAAAAAGGAGTCTCTCCCATGAAACACCGCACCATCGCGCTATTGGGCCTCATCGCACTGTTATTATCCGCCACAACGGGCGAAGCCGCGCTCACACCCGAAGAAAAACAGGCCATTGCCCAAATCCGAGCTTATAACACCGCCTTCAAAGCCATCGCGCGGGAGGTTACCCCATCGGTCGTAACCATCAACGTCACCCTCAAACCAGAGGACAGACCCCGCCGCCGCAACTTTCCCTTCCCCTTTGACTTTGAAGAAAGGCCAAACCCGAGAAACCGGAGACCACAACCCCTGCCAGACCCACAAACCACGGGATCGGGCATCGTCATAACGACCAATGGGTACATCCTCACCAACCACCACGTCGCGGGCGACGCCGAAAAACTCACCGTCACCTTCAGCGACAACCGCGAATACGACGCCGAACTCGTCGGCTCTGACCCCCGCACCGACATCGCCGTCATCAAAATAGACGCCGCGGGACTCAAACCCGCCACCATCGGCAAATCAGACGCCGTTGAAATCGGCGAATGGGTACTCGCCGTAGGCGCGCCCCTCAACCTCAAATCCACCGTCACAGCCGGCATCGTAAGCGCCGTTGGCCGCGACATCAACATCATCAACGATCCGCGGGGCCTGAGCATCGAAGACTTCATCCAGACCGATGCCGCCATCAACCCCGGCAACTCCGGCGGCGCCCTCGTCAACCTCAACGGCGAAGTCATCGGCGTCAACACAGCCATCGCCACATCCAACCGATCCTTCATCGGCTATGGCTTTGCAGTACCCATAGACCTCGCCAAAAAAGTAATGGACGACATCGTCGCCCACGGCAAAGTCAAACGCGGTTATATCGGCATCAACCTCGGCTCAGTCGATGCGGGCACAGCAGAGGCTTTTGGACTTGACCGTCCCAAAGGCGTACTCATCAACGACGTCCTATCCAATACCCCGGCCGCGAAAGCCAACCTGAAAGAAGGCGACATCGTCCTCTCCGTAGATGGTCAACCCGTCAATCGTCCCAACCATCTCCAGAGCCTGGTCGCCCGCAAACACCCGGGCGACACCGTGACACTCGCCATCAGGCGCAACACCGAAGACCTGACCATCCGCGTCACCCTGGGCGAACGCCTGCCCGAAGAATTGGCCAGCGCAGATGACGCGCCCGAAAAAGAACGTGAAAACGCATCTGCTTCAGAAATCGGCCTCACCGTCCACGACATCACCGCGAAAACAATCGCAGAATACGCCATCCCCGAAAACACCACAGGCGTGGTCGTCACCGACGTCTCTCGCGAAGCGCGCAACGCCGGCTTTAGCGAAGGCGACATCATCTATGGCGTGCGTCAAAGCCCCTATCAAAAAGACATAAAAACAGTACACGACTTTGAAACGGCTGTATCCAAACTCAAAAAGGGAAAAAACGCCGCATTTTCAGTCATCATGCGCGATGGCAGCCGTCGCTTCTTATCCCTCAAAATATAAGGACCCAAATAATGAGCACCTCTGAAGCGCGGCTCATGATCGCCGCCAGTGAAACCGATGCCGACATGTACTACGCCACGCGCTTTCTCGCGCCCGACCCCTTCATCTTCTTTCAAATCGGCGCAAAAAAATACCTCCTCATGTCCGACTTAGAACGCGACCGCGCGCGTGACCAGGCCCAGGTCGATCACGTCCTCTCCCTATCCGAATACCAGAAAAAAGCAAAAAAAAAGAACACCGATGAAGAACCCTCTCAAATCGATGCCCTAAATGAAGTACTACGAGAAAAAAACATCACCCACCTGAACGTCCCCCGCGCCTTTGCCATCGCCACGGCAGACGACCTGCGCGAACGCGGGTACACCGTGGCATTTCCAGAAGGCGCGTATTGGCCCGACCGGGAAATCAAAACCCCTCGAGAAATCGAATACATCCGCGAAGCCCAACAACACACCGAAGCCGCAATGGACGCCGCCATAACCCTCATCCGCAACTCGGAAATCCGCGGCGACACCCTCTACCACAACGGCGAACCCCTCACCTCGGAAACCGTCAAACGCGAAATAAAATTTCTCCTCCTCGAACGCGACTACACAGCCGGCCACACCATCGTCGCCGGAGGCGATCAAGCCTGTGACCCCCACAACGAAGGCACCGGACCCTTGCCCGCGCACCAATCCATCATCATCGACATCTTCCCGCGCTCAAACACCACGGGCTACTTCGCCGACCTCACCCGCACCGTCGTCAAAGGCGAACCCACTGCCGACCTCCAGAACATCTACGACGCGGTCCTCGCCGGACAAAACCTCGTCCTCGACAGCATCCGCGCAGAAGCAGACGGCCAGGCCATCCACGAGGCACTCACCGAACTCTTTGAAAACCGCAACTTTGAAACCGGCAACATAGACGGCCGCATGCAGGGCTTCTTCCACGGCACGGGCCACGGCCTGGGCCTTGAAATCCACGAACCCCCGCGCATCGGCAAAACCCCACAAACCCTCTGCGCCGGCCACATCGTCACCATCGAACCAGGCCTCTACTACCCCGGACGCGGTGCCGTACGCATCGAAGACCTCGGGGTCGTCACCGAAGACGGACTCGAAAACCTGACGAGCTATCCGAAGTTTTTAATTGTCTGAATCAGGATTTACAGGATTATAGGATGGACAGGATGAAAGACAAAAACCAGGATCAAAAGCAAAACCTTCTGGATCGCGGCTAACACCATGCCGCGATGACGGGCGGGCACGGGGGCACCGCCCCTACCTTTTTGTATCTTTTCGCCTTTTATCTGCGTTTATCTGCGTTCATCTGCGGATCATGCCCTCGGATGAAACGTCCGATGCACCTCCTTCAAATACTCCCGATCCACATGCGTATAAATCTGCGTCGTAGAAATATCCGCATGCCCCAGCATCTCCTGCACCGCCCGCAAATCCGCGCCCCCCTCCAGCAAATGCGTCGCAAAAGAATGCCGCAACGTATGTGGACTCACCTTTTTCTCCAACCCCGCTATCACCACATATTGCCTCAACATCTTCCACACACCCATCCGCGACAACGGACCCCCGCGAAAATTCAAAAACACCTCAGATCCGGTATGGGGCTTAGCCAGACCGGGACGCACCGCATCCAGATACTCAGACACCCACACAATACCCTCTGACCCAATCGGCACCACCCGCTCGCGCCCGCCCTTACCCAGCACCCGAATCACCTCCACGTCAAACAACAAATCCACCTGCGACAACCCGATCAACTCCGACACCCGCAACCCCGCCCCGTAAAGCATCTCTATAAGCGCGCGATCGCGCAACCCTAAGGGCGTCTCCACATCCGGCGCCAGCATCAACCGCTCAACCTCGTAAATATTCAACACCGACGGCAGCTTTCGCCCCAACCTCGGCGGCTTCACATGCTCTGTCGGATCCCGATGCGCAAGCCCCTCCCCCATCAAAAACCGGTGAAACATCCGCACCGCCGTCAAATTCCGCGCCACACTCGACGCCTCCAGCCCCATCTCCGAAAGCAAATCCAACAGCGCGGACACCTCCACCTGAGAAATTTCATCCGGCACATCGATCCCCAAATCCGTCAACAGCGTCAAATACCGGCTCAAATCGCGTTGATATGCACTCGCCGTATTATCCGCCAACCCACGCTCCAGCGTCACAGAATCGAGAAACCGCTGCAACGCGCGCGCCAGTTCCGGGGCTATGGACATTTGTTCTATAGGCATCGTTTGCCCTATTTGATTGTAACAACCGCTTTACCGACCAGAACGGGAGGATAGCGCGTTGACAAAACACATAGAACTGAATATACTATCTTTGCATACAAAAAGGACGCATTATGAACGTTCTCACCATTGAAAGCCGTGTCGCCGCCCTTGAAGCGATCGTTGAGCAGATCAACCACCGATTGAATAGCATCGACAATCGCTTGAACAACATGGACAACCGTTTTACGAATATCGAGAATCGAATCAACAGCAACTTTAAGTGGACAGTCGGCTTACTGATTACAGTTCTCCTTGCCAATATCGGAACGGCTATCACCATCATTTTGACGCTGAATAAACCTTAACCTTCAGCACCAATGAATCGCACAGGTAAGCAAAGTTTTATTAAAAAGGAATGGCCTCCCAAAGTGGTATTGGCAGGCCATTTTTATTTTTTGAGATATAGATTTATCCCTTCTTAAGCACAGGCAACTACCGTTTTGGTTTCAGAGGAGATATAAACTTCTTTATTAACAATGGGCGTATCCTTCTCAAAAAAGGAAATCCCCGCCTTCACGCCAATTGCGGCTAAGTATCTTTTGATTTTCGCAATCTCTGCTCGGCAATACCGTATGTCCCTATTTTGACTCCTCTTTCCACCAATACGCTGAATAAGAGGTTAAATTAAAGCCACAGCGATTGTTTCCTCTGTTTTGTGGCCTAATTTTGGACGTACTCGGATTTCAATATGGTGATCCAGTTTTCCCAATAGAGAAAACAGGCAGTCAATGGTAAAATCTTTTAATCGACCATTTCTCAGTTCCGTCATTTTGGATCGGCTTATACCCAAAGAATCCGCAGCTTTCTTTTGGCTCATTCCCCGATCGGCGATCAAGCGGTTGATTTTATATGCCAGTTTCGCTTTTGCCAATCTTTCATCAGAGGAAGGAAGCCCCAAATCCTTAAAGACGTTTCCCGAACTGCGGGTATAGTCTGCCATGATTTATCCTCCTTGTGCTAACTCTTGCGCTCTCTGCAATCGACGTCTGATGAGAGCGATTTCTTGTTTCGGTGTTCCGATGCCTCTTTTGGATTTCTTTTGAAAAGCGTGTAACACATAAATTGCATCACCGATTTTGGTGGCATACACCGCTCGATAGGTATCGCTTGCGTAATTACTTCGAATTTCCAGGACACCCGAAAATCCCATTTCATCTTGGATATCTGCGGGAAATTTTTTCAGGTCTTCGTGTGATGAACGAATCCAAACTACAGGTCTTATCCCACCTTCTCCCATCTCTCTCATCCCAAATCCTGTAATATAGTGTATAGAAGGGCATACCCATTTGAAAAAATATAAAAACCTGTGGCTGAAAATCAAGAACCAATCCCCAGGTGGTTGCTTTTCCTCAACCCCTCACAAATCACCTCTGCCAGTTTCAGCCCCACCCCATCGACCTCTGCCACCTCCTCAACCTCTGCCTCTCGGATCCGCTTCACCGAGCCGAAATGCTTCAACAGTGCGACGCGACGCGACGGACCCACCCCGGGAATCTCATCCAACTCCGACGTCAGCGTCCGCTTATCGCGCAACTTGCGGTGATATGTAATCGCAAACCGGTGCGACTCATCGCGCAACATCTGCAGCAACTTCAACGACGACGACGACTTCGGAATATTCTGCGGATCGGACAACCCCGGCATAAACACCTCCTCCAACCGCTTCGCCAGCCCAATCACCGCCTGATCTTCAATCCCCAACGCTTTTAACGCCTCAAGCACACTCGAAAGCTGCCCCTTACCCCCATCGACCAGCAGCAAATCCGGAAAAGACTTCCCCTCCTCCATCAGCCGCTTAAACCGCCGCGTCACCACCTGCTGCATCATCGCAAAATCATTGGGACCCTCCAACCCCGTAATTTTAAAATGCCGGTACTCGCGCTTCCGCGCCCTGCCATCCACAAAACACACCAGCGACGCCACCGGATCCGACCCCTGGATATTTGAAATATCCACCGCCTCGATCCACCGCGGCGGCTTCTCCAGATGCAAATCGCGCTGAAGCGCCTGCACCGCTGCCGGCGCTTGCGACCTGCGATTCTCGCGCTTCAACCGCCGCTCTGCCAACAACAGCCGCGCATTATTCTCCGCCATCTTCATCAACTGGAACTTATCCCCCCGCTGGGGCACGCGCATCTCAACCCCGCCCTCTGAACGCTCTGTAAGCCAATCGAGCACCGTCTCCCGATCCTCGATATCACACGGCAGGCACACCTCTCGCGGCACAAACGTAGCCGTCGCGTAAAACAACTGCACAAATTTTGAAACCACCTCCTCCTCAGACGCATCGAGCACCCCCCCGAGAAAATAATTCTGCCGCCCGATCAACCGCCCATCGCGCACCTCCATCACCACCCCACAAGCCTCGTCATCCTCCCGCGAAATCGAAATCGCATCCCAATCCGCCAACTCATTGGACACCACCTTTTGCCGGCTCGCAGCCTGTTCCAGCGCCTGAATGCGATCCCGATAAATCGCCGCCTCCTCGTACCTCATCGCCTCCGACGCCCGCTTCATCCGCTCGACAAGCGTCACCTTCACCTGCGTGTGCCGCCCCGTCAAAAACAACACCGCCTCATCCACGATCTTCCGATACGCCTCTGCCACAATCAACCCCTCACACGGACCATCGCACCGCTTAATCTCATAATCCAGACACAGCCGCACATTGGCCTTTGGCAAATCGTAATCACAACTCCGAATCCGAAACAACCGGTGCATCGTCTCCACCATGCGCCGCATCGCCCGCACATCCGTATAAGGACCCAAATACCGCGACCCATCCTTCACCACATCGCGCGTCACCACAACGCGGGGAAACGCCTCTTTTGTAATGCGGATATACGGATACTTCTTATCGTCCTTCAAACTGATATTGTAGCGCGGCTTGTGTTCCTTGATCAAATTCGCCTCTAAAATCAACGCCTCCAATTCCGTATCCGTAACAATATATTCCAAATCGCGCACATTGCGAACGATTGCCCGAAACTGCCGCCGCCCATCATGGGCATTGGGACGAAAATACTGCTGCACCCGGCTGCGCAACACCTTGGCCTTGCCGATATAAATAATCTGCTCCCCATCGCCCCTCATAATGTACACACCAGGCTCTCTCGGCATCAGCGCCACAATACTGTCGATATGCTCGCTCATATTGCACCTCCCCTACAATTCCACAATCTCCACATCCATCGCATTCAAATCCAGAATCCCCACCGTCTCTCGCCCCGTCGTCCAGCCGCACGCCTCCCCCGGATTGATCACCAGCGTATCGCCTCTTCGCACATCAATCTCATGCGTATGCCCGTAAAAAATCACATCATAAGCACCGCTCTGCGCCAGAGCATCCACCTCATCAGGCTCGTGCAACATCAAAATGCGCTTGCCCTCCCACTCGTGTACATAAGGCGGGCGATGAATCGGACCCAGATTCTCAAAAAGCGCCCGCAAACCGAACTTCTCCCCATCATTATTCCCAAAAACACCGACAAAAGGCACCGTCAAATCACCCATCCAGCGCGCATTAAACGGCGCGATATAATCCCCCCCGTGCAACACCAGCCCCACATTCCGCTCTATAAAAAGCCTCATAGCCTTCTCAATCGCGTGTTTATTATCGTGTGTATCCGTAATCAAACCGACGAGATGTGATTTTCCCATGGTCAAACTCCTGTTGTTAGATCAATTCTTCCGAGATAACTCACTTCACATTATATATATGCATTAAATTTCCCAAAAAAAACAAAAAATCGTATCTTTACCCCTGATAGACCTCAACAGCTAAGTTTACAGGAGCAAATCCCCCATGCCCATACTAAAAATCGGCCTTCCTTCCGGGAGCCTTCAAGAATCCACGCTCAATTTATTTGCCAAAGCCGGTTATCGCATCCGCACCAGCCACCGGTCCTACACGCCCGTCATCGACGACCCCGAACTCGAGGGCTTATTTCTGCGCGCCCAGGAAATCGCGCACTACGTCGAACGCGGCGTCCTCGACATTGGCCTCACCGGCATCGACTGGATCCGCGAAAACGAAGCCGACATCATCGAAATCGCCGAATTTGCCTACAGCAAAACCACATCGCAACCCGCGCGCTGGATCATCGCAGTCCCCGAAGACTCGGACATCCAGACCATCCAGGACCTGCAGGGCAAGCGCATCGCCACCGAACTCGTCACAGCCACGCGCAACCACCTCAAAAACCAGGGCATAACCGCCGAAGTCGAATACTCCTGGGGATCCACCGAAGCCAAAGTCCGCGTACCCGGCCTCGTCGATGCCATCGCCGAAATCACCGAAACCGGATCTTCTCTGCGCGCCAACAACCTGCGCATCATAGACACCATGTTTGAAACCACGCCCAGACTCATCGCCAACAAAAATGCCTATAGCGATACGTGGAAACGCGAAAAAGCGCAGCACATCGCCACCTTGCTCATCGGCGCATTCAACGCCGAAGACAAAGTCGGCCTCAAAATGAACGTACGCCGCGCAGACCTCGTGCAAATCGTCAAAAACTTACCCGCGCTCAACAACCCCACCATCGCCAACTTACTCGACGAAAACTGGGTCGCCATCGAAGTCATCGTCGATGAGCGCATCGTGCGCGACCTCATACCAAAACTCAAAAAAGCGGGCGCCGAAGGGATTATAGAGTATCCTTTGAATAAAGTGATTTATTAACCCCTGAACAAACGACTGGGGCGAGGCATGCCTCGCCCCTACATTCATCTTATCTGTGTTCATCTGCGTCCATCTGCGGATACTTTTACCCATGATCGAAACCATCAAATACAACCGCAGGCAAACACCCCCAAAACTCGACGCCATACTCTCGCGCACCCCTGACTTCTCCGCCGAACAGGAAGCAACCGTGCGGGAAATCGTCACCGCCGTCAAAGAACAGGGGGACCGCGCCCTCCTCGCGTACACCAAAAAATACGACGGCATCGACATGAAAGCAGGCGACATACGCGTACCCGAAACCGAAATCAAAACCGCATATCGCAACGCCGACCCCAAATTCATCGACATCATAGACGCAGCCGCCACCAACATCCGCAAATTTCACGAAACGCAAAAACAAACATCCTACTTCATCGAAGACGGCGACGGCGTCATCCTCGGCAAACGCATCCTCCCCATCGAACGCGTAGCCCTGCTCATCCCCGGTGCGAGTGCCCCCTTATTCTCCACCCTGCTCATGGCCGCCATCCCCGCGCAAATCGCAGGCGTCCCGCACCTCTGTATCGCCACGCCCCCGCAGGCAAACGGCGCCATACACCCCGCCGTCCTCGCCACAGCCCATCACCTGGAGATACGCGAAATCTACAAAGTATTTGGCGCACAAGCCATCGCCGCGCTCGCCTATGGCACCGACACCATACCCCGCGTTGACAAACTCGTCGGACCCGGCAACCCCTATGTACAAATCGCAAAAAAACGCGTCTTCGGAACCGTTGACATCGACATGATCGCCGGACCCAGCGAAATCGTCGTCATCGCCGACCACACCGCAAACGCCAAACACATCGCCGCCGACCTCCTCTCACAGGCCGAACACGGCAGCGGATATGAAGCCGCAGTCTGCATCACACCCTCTGCGGACCTCGCCGACGAAATCGCCGACGAAATCGTCCGTCAAACCGCCGACCTGACGCACCGCAAAGCCATACAAAAAGCACTCGACCGCTTTGGCGCAATCGTCGTCGTACGCGACCTCGCCGAAGGCATAGACCTCGCCAATCGCATCGCGCCCGAACACCTCGAACTCATCGTCGCCGACCCCTGGGCACACCTGCAAACCGTTCGCCATGCCGGCGCCGTATTCCTCGGCGCGGCATCATCCGAACCCGTGGGCGACTACTACGCGGGCACCAACCACATCCTGCCCACAGCCGGTGCCGCCCGATTCGCGTCATCCGTTGGCGTTGACACCTTCACCAAAAACATCAGCATCTTACAATACACCGACCAACGCCTGCAAAAAACCGCGGGCCACATCATCAGCATGGCCGAAACCGAGGGCCTCGACGCTCATGCAAACGCCATAAGGATCAGGATGGAAGGATGAAAAGCAAAGGCAAAACCTCTGGATCGCGGCTCAACACCATGCCGCGATGACCCTTCACACTTCAACCTTCACACTTCAACCTTCACACTTCACAATGACCTATCTCCAAAACATAAAACCCGAAGTCCGCGCCCTGCACGGGTATCACCTCACCGCCTACGACTGTCCCATCAAGCTCAACCAGAACGAAAGTCCCTTTGACGTACCCGACAGCTTGAAAGACGACATCTTGCGCGCCGTCCGCGACAAATCCTGGTCGCGCTATCCCGAACCCATGCAAATGGACCTCGTCGAAGCACTCGCCGACCACACGGGCGTCCAACCCGAAGGCCTCATCGTCTGCAACGGATCGAACACCCTCGTACAACTCGTCCTCGGCGTCGTATCCGCGCCCGGCGTCCAGGTCGTCATCCCCTCGCCCTCATTCTCCCTCTACGGCCTCTACACCGACATATTCAGCGGACGCGTAATCGACGTACCCCTCACGGAAAACTACGGCTTCGACATCCCGGCTCTGTGCCGCGCAGCTATGGAAAAAAACGTGCGCCTCATCATCCTCTGCTCCCCCAACAACCCCACCGGCTGCGCCATCTCAAACGCGGACCTCGACAAACTCCTATCCAGCACCAGCGCCCTCGTCATGGTCGATGAAGCCTACGGCGAATTCTACAACCAGACCGCCATAGACCTCTTGCCCAAACACCCCAACCTCATCGTACTCAAAACCCTCTCCAAAGCATTTGGTGCCGCGGGCATCCGCATCGGCTATCTCATCGCCCATCCCGACTTGCGCGACGAAATCATCAAAGGCAAAATCCCCTTTGACATCAACATCTTCTCGCACACAGCAGCCCTGGCCATCCTCAACCACAAAGACCTCATACAAAAACGCATCGGCTTCATCTGCTCAGAACGCGAACGCGTCTTCCAATCCCTCGCCCAAATAGAAGGCGTCACACCGTATCCATCACACGCCAACCTCATCCTCTTTGAAGTCGCCGATCCAGATGCCGTCTTCACCGGACTGATCGAACAAGGCATACTCATCCGCAACGTCACATCCTATCCCAGGCTCGACAGGGCGCTACGCGTATCCATCGGCTCACAAAGAGAAAACGACCTGTTTCTGGAGGCACTTGAAAGAACATTGTCAGAATCAGGATTCTCAGGATGAAAGGATGAACAGGATGAAAGGCAAAGGCAAAACCTCGCCGCAATGACACGAAAGACAAACCCATGTCAAAACCAACAGACATAAAAATCAAAACCGTCGCCACCTACTTCCTCCCCGTCCAAACGCGCATACCCTATCGCTTTGGCACCGAACAACTCGACAGCGTCACCTGCGTAAGAGTCCGCATCGACGTCGAAGACCGGCTGGGCAACACGGCTTCTGGCTGGGGAGAAACACCCTTGAGCGCGCCCTGGGCATGGCCATCGCCACACCTCACGTATGCCATCCGGGAAACCGCCATGAAAAACTTCTGCCTCAAAATCGGACGCGCCTGGGTAGGTATCACCACCACCGGCCACCCCATAGAAATCGGCCACACATTCCAGGAAAACATCCTCCCCGACCTCCTGTCGGACTTCAACGACGAACAGCGAGAAACCACGGGCGACATGCCCCGTCTATCCGCGCTCGTCTGCGCATCGGCATACGACCTCGCCCTCCACGACGCTTATGGCATACGCCACAACATCGACATCTACGACACGTACAACGCAGACTTCATGAACGCCGACCTCTCCCACTACCTCGAACCCGCCGAAGACCTCGCGTTCTCCGGCCACTATCCCGAAAACTACCTCATCCGCCCGCGCCCAAACCGCCTGCCCGCATGGCACGCCGTAGGCGGCAACGACCTCCTCGACGACTCGGAACGCACGGGCGGTGAACCCGACGACGGCTATCCCGTGGTCCTCCCCGACTGGATACAGCGCGACGGCATCACCTGCCTCAAAATCAAACTCACCGGACAAGAACCCGGATGGGATTACGACCGCATCGTCCGCGTCGGACAAATCGGCATCGAAAACAACGCCATGTGGTTGTGTACAGACTTCAACTGCACCGTCCAAACAGTCGATTACGTCAACGACATCCTGGACCGTCTCCTCACCGACCACCCGCGCATCTATCAAATGATCCTCTACGTCGAACAGCCCTTCGCCTACGAACTATCTGAAAATCCCCTCCGCGTACACAGCATCTCCGCGCGCAAACCCCTCTTCATGGACGAAAGCGCGCACGACTGGCGCATCATACGCATGGGGCGACAACTCGGCTGGACCGGCGTCGCGCTCAAAACCTGCAAAACCCAGACCGGTGCCCTGCTCTCCCTCTGCTGGGCCCGCGCACACGGCATGACCCTCATGGTACAGGACCTCACAAATCCCATGCTCGCGCAAATCCCCCACGCCCTGCTCACCGCGCATGCCGGCACCGTCATGGGCTTTGAAACCAACGCCATGCAATTTTATCCCGACGCCTCAACCCCTGAAGCCGCCGTACACCCCGGCGTCTATCGCCGGCAAAACGGACACATCGACATCGCCACAGTCAAAGGACCCGGCTTTGGATACAAACATCACTTGATCGACCGCTCATTACCCGAACCCTCATAGACAAGGCACACACCAATGTCTTCTCGCACCGCGCACATCCAGCGCAAAACCTCCGAAACCGACATAGACCTCACCCTCAATCTCACGGGCACGGGAGAATCGCACATCGACACCGGCATCGGCTTCTTTGACCACATGCTCATAGCCCTTGCCCGCCACGGCTTATTCGACCTCACCGTCACCTGCAAAGGCGACCTCGAAGTCGATGCCCACCACACCGTCGAAGACATCGGTATCTGCCTCGGTCAAGCACTATCTAACGCACTGGGCGACAAAACCGGCGTCGCGCGATTCGGCTCTGCGTACGTCCCCATGGACGAAGCCCTCGCCCGCGCCGTAATCGATCTCTCTGGACGCGCGCACCTGATCTATAACGCCGCATTCGCCGAAGAACGCATCGGCGCATTTCCCACAGTCCTCGGCCTCGAATTTTTCACCGCACTCGCGCACAATGCCCGCTTAAACCTGCACATCGACCTCATCCGCGGCAACAACGCGCACCACGGCATGGAAGCCATCTTCAAAGCCGTCGCCCGATCCCTGCGACAAGCCGTCACCCTCGACAATAGGATCAGCGGCATACCCTCAACCAAAGGAAGCCTGTGAACGCACAACCCGCAGCATTCATCGACCGCGACGGCACAATCAATATCGAGGTCCACGACCTCAACCGCGTGGAACAACTCCAGCTCATCCCGCGCGCCGGAGAAGCCATTGCACGCCTCAACCAGGCCGGTTATCCCGTCATCGTAATCACCAACCAATCCGCCATAGCGCGCGGCCTGCTCACAGAAACTGGACTTGCTGCGATCCACCGCGAACTCAAACGCCAACTATCCGCGTACAACGCATCCATCAACGCCATCTACCACTGCCCCCATCACCCCGACGGAAAAGACAACTGCACCTGCCGCAAACCCGCGCCGGGCATGATCTTGCGCGCCGCCAGTGAACACAACATCGACCTCGCGGGTTCTATCATGATAGGCGACAACGCAACCGACCTCGAAGCCGGATGGAATGCCGGGTGTCGCGCAGCCCTCGTGCGCACCGGCTCTGGTGAAAACGCCCTTGCAGAAATCAACCGACAAACGCGCGACCGCATAAGCTACATCGGCAACGACTTATTCGACGTCATAGAAGAACTCATAAACGCTCATAGCAATGACCGACGACCTTTACATTCCAACGCGAAATAGGTAAATTGCATAAAAGAAAAAAATATCATAAAAGGAGAAAATATCATGAGCGCGATTAAAGAATCTCTCTATCAAACAATAGACCAATTAAATGAAGGGGAACTCCTTCAGGTGTTAGAGTTTGCCCATAAAATCAACAAAGCAAGCGAGATTTCTCAAATCAAAACATCATTGGCTAATGATCCAGCTATAACAGTTCCTGCAGATAATAGTTTTAAAAAGGTTAAACCCGTGTGCGGTAAGGGCATCTCTGCTTCTGAACTTTTAGTGAGAGATCGTAAATGACCTGGCTAAAAGTTACGCCCTCCGTGGAGCTGATGCCATTCACTTAGCATCAGCTTTGCACTTATATGGGCTTTTTTCTTTTTCTGAACATCAACTCATTGTTGTAACTTCAGACATTGAACTAAAAGAAGCGGCCCAAGCAGCCGGTCTAAATGTCGTTGATCCAAATGACCATCAAGAATCAGAACAGACAAATACAAACGCTCAGCAAGGGCCATCATAGTTAAAGGAGAACACAATGCGACCATTCGCTATTTTCATTTTCATTCTGTTGGTGGAACAGGCGTCTGCTGAGCCGAATGCCAATAAGCGCACCGCGACGCATTTTACCTCATCAAATCAGTCCCCCCTGCAACTCTACCTCGATGCAAAGATCGAAACACCACCTGTTTTCAACAACATCCAGAATCTGCCCAAACAACAGGCTGGCAATACAATCCGACTTCAACTCTTTGTCCCTGAAGTTGCGCGCCAACCAACTCATGGTTACGAAATTGAACTGGCTCTGCCCGGCGAGATGTTTTTTGATCATATCGGTAGCCTATCGGGCACAAATTGGACTGGTTCTTCCCTATATTCAGGAACAAGCACGCCTATCCTCTCCGCGCTGTTCATCTCTGCCTATGTTGTGCCCGACAATGGTTATCTCGGTCAGGTTGACTTGCAAGTGACCAGATCTCTCGCATCGGGATCTACTCTGATTGTCAAAACTGCTTCCATAGCCAGTCCCGGCACGCAACAGACCCCATTGGACGTGTCCCAGGCGGTGATTTCCTTTACCAGCTTTCCCGGAGATTTTGATAAGGACTTTGATATTGACTTTGCCGATTTTCTGCTCTTCACCGGTGTTTATGGGCTAACGTCATTGGATGCTGAATATAATGTCCTTATGGATCTGGACAGCAGTGGTGTCATTAACTTTGCCGATTTTTTGGCCTTTGTCGAAATTTACGGTACAATATACTCCCCGCCACCTGCGACAGACCGCGATGTGCTGGTGGCACTGTACAATGCGACCAATGGAATCAATTGGAGAACCAGGACAAATTGGCTGAGCGACAACGACCTTTCGACCTGGTATGGCGTCACGACTTCTAACAATCGGGTCACGTCCCTGGACCTTGAGGAAAATAATTTGACAGGTAGGATTCCTGTGGAATTGGGCAACCTTTCCAACCTCACGACCCTGAGGCTTGCCTGGAATCAGCTGAGTGGGTCTGTTCCTCCCGCACTGGGCAACCTTTCCAACCTGAGGCAACTGACGCTTTCTTACAATCAGTTGAGTGGGTCTATCCCACCCGAATTGGGCAATCTGACCAACCTCAGACTCCTCCATTTTTCCAACAATCAGTTGAGTGGGCCTATCCCACCTGAATTAGGTAAGATGTCCAATCTCCACACTCTATATCTCAATATGAATTGGACACTAAGTGGGCCTATCCCATCTGAATTGAGCAACCTGTCCAATCTTACAATCCTGTTTCTTTCCGAAAATCAATTAAGTGGGCCTATCCCACCTGAATTGGGCAACCTTTCCAACCTGACGGCCCTGTGGATTGGTATCAATCAATTAAGCGGGTCTATTCCACCCGAATTGGGCAACCTTTCCAACCTGAGGCGCCTGAATCTCGATAAGAATCCGTTGAGTGGGAGTGTCCCATCTACATTGGGCAATCTGGTCAACTTGACGGAGTTGCATCTCGGTACAAATCAATTGAGTGGACCTCTTCCTCAAAGCCTGACGGCACTAAAGTTTCTGAATACCTTTGTATTTGACAACTCAGCGCTCTGCGCGCCGCTCGATCCTGCCTTTCAGACATGGCTTCAGGGCATTAGCAGACGATCCGGCAGCAACTGTCAGTAGAGAGACCCGGCTATAGCTCAAGCGATTTCTAAAAAATGAACATCTTACACACCTTATACGACGACATCGACAACCCCTGGTGTGGTGGGGGCGGTGCCCTGCGCACTTATGAAATCGCCCGTCGTCTCTCGCACAAACACCAGATCACCATCCTATCAGGCGCGTATCCCAACGCCCTCAGAGACGAAACCCGAGACGGCGTACACATCCGCCGCGTGGGAACAGACCGCTCGTATCTCCTGAGCCGAATGAGCTATGCCCACTATGCCTCCCGCGAAATCGCCCGCGCAAACCCCGACCTGTGGGTGCATCAATTCTCTGCCTTTGCGCCCCTCTTCGTATCCGCCAAAAAAAGACGCCACAGCCTCCTCGAATTCTTCCACTTCATGGACAACCACGCCACCGCAAAATACCCCCTGCTCGGCCACATCGCCCGCAAAGCCGAAAAGCGCGCCCTGCGTCTGCATCCCCATATCCTGACCATCTCGCCCACCGTCACACGCCAGCTTGAAAAACGCGCACCCAACGCACAATATCACCTCGTCTATACCGGCGTCGATCAAATCTGTTTCGACGCCCCCTGGGCAGAAGAAAACTACATCCTCTATTTTGGGCGCATGGACACCCACAACAAAGGCATCGACATCCTCCTATCCGCCTTTGCCAGACTCAACGCACCCGACATCCGCCTCATCCTCTCGGGCCGCGGAACCCAGCAAAACAAACGCGAAATACGATCCATCGCCAATGACCTCAACATCGCAAACCGCGTCGAATTTACCGGCGCCGTCTCGCCCGAACAAAAAAACATCCTCATGGGCCACGCCCTCTTTGTCTGCACGCCCTCGCGCTACGAAGGCTGGGGCATCGTCGCCATCGAAGCCGCTGCCGCTGCCAAAGCCATCATAGGCACCGAAATCCCCGGCCTGACAGATGCCATCCGCGCCGACGAAACGGGCCTCCTCGTCCCGCCAGAAGATCCCCAGGCACTCGCCAGCGCCATGAAACGCCTGCTCAGCGACGCCCGCCTGCGCAAACGCCTGGGAACAGCGGGCCGCAAATGGGCCGCCCAATTCACCTGGGACCGCACGGCGCAAGCGCAAGAAGAGGTCTATTTGAAAGTTGCCAATGACTAAACGAACCACAACCCATCTCTTCATCTTCCTCCTCTGCATCTACGCACTCACAGCGGGTGGACATTACGGAGGCGATGGCTTCTGGAATTACCTCACCGCACAAAGCCTGGTACGCGATGGCGACCTCGTCATCTCCGATGAAAGCTTCACCCTGCCCGAAATGCAAAAACACCGCGATGCGGTCACCTCGTCTGGACGCCAGTATTCCAAATACGGTATCGGCATGCCCCTCGCAGAAATACCCTTCTACGCCATTGGCCTCCTGCTCACCCGCATCCTCCCCAATATCCCCGCCGACTACCTCACCATGTTCATCACATCGATGACCAACGCAGTCATATCCGCCCTGTGGGTCCTCTTCTTTTATCTCATCATTCAATCATTCAACTACACACCATCAACCACAAAATGGCTCACAGGCGCTTTTGCATTCGGCACCATGGTCTTTCCCTACTCGGGATACGGATATCCAGAACCGCTCGTCGGACTGGGCCTGCTCATCGCAACCCACGCCCTCATCAAACGCGCGCCCTCGCCCATCCTTGCGGGCATTGGCTTTGGCATTGCCATCCTCACCAAATTCTACACCCTCATCCTCTTACCAATCCCCCTGCTCTATCTACACCGCACCCGACACACCCCATCCCGCATCGCCATCTTCTCATCGCCCATCATCGCAGCCTGTCTCATCGTCGCCTATCACAACCACCTGCGTTATGGCAACATCTTACTCACCGGATATCACCTCGACATCCTCACCCAAAAAGGTGGCTATCTCGCCTTGATACCCACGCAGATCTTCACCGCCTTTTACGGCCTGCTCTTCAGCACGGGACGGGGCCTCATCTTCTTTTTTCCATTAATATGCCTCCTCCCCATCGCCTATCGCAAATTCCGAACATCACACCCGAACGAAGCACACCTCTGCCTGGGCTTCACCTTAACACTATTCATCCTTCTCTTACCCATGATCGACTGGCATGGTGGATCCTCGTGGGGACCGCGTTATTTGCTTCCCATCCTCCCCTTTTGTATTTTTCCACTCGGCGTCCTCGCCGACATCAAATGGACGCGCTGCCTCGCCATTCTCGGCTTCCTCGTACAACTCCCCGCCGTGCTGATGAACCCCTATCTCTTTACGCACCTTGTACAGGACAAAAAAATAGGCGCGACAATCTTCGCGCCTCATCAAATGGGCGACCTCCTCTTTTCGCCCAACCTATCCCCCATCCTCGGCGGCTACTACCAGCTCGCCTCGGCAATCCAACGCCTCATAACTGGACAATCGCTCAACTACACCATCACCTCTGGCACAGAACGCTACGTCTCAGCATCTCTGAAAAATTACGACCTCATCGACATATGGTGGGTCAATACCCTGCGCACAAACATCCTCAGCCCAACAATGACATTGGCACTCATCCTCGTCGTAATCTGCCTCATACTCATCGCCATCTACGCTGCGCGGCAAGCCATCTCATCACCACAAAAAGGACCCCAACAATGAGCAAACGACGCAGGCATAGTCCAACCCCCCGGACCAAAACGGCGTTTGACCTCACCCATCTCCTATCGCGCCCCTGGGTGCCCATTGTATTCTTCGCCCTGCTCACAGCCGGCTACTTCTATCACCTCCTCATCACGGGCGACGTGATCTACGGCACCGACACCGGTGCAGAACTTCACAGAGGCAACGAACCCTTTGCAGAAGCCCTGAAAAAACTACCACCCAAAAACTGGAGCCGATTCATGGGCGGCACCCCGGAATCGTCCGCCCTGCGATCCCAATACTACCCCCTCGTCGTCATCGACCTCTTCACCAGCGAACACCGCTACTTTGGCTGGCGCTACATCTTCGCCATGTTCACAGCAGGCTACTTCATGTACCTCTGCGTACGCAGCTTTGGCCTCCACCCCCTCGCCGCCCTCATCGCGGGTGCGGCCTACGCTTCTGCACCGGCATTTCTCACCTTCACGCATGCCGGACACTACGCAAAAATGACCGTCATCGGCCTCTTCCCCCTCATGTACTGGGCACTCAACCGCGGCATGGACACCCGGCGCATCATCTACTTTTTAATCCTCGGCGGCACCGTCGGCATCGCCATCTACAGCCCGCACCTCCAGATGGCCTACTTTGCCCTCTGGGGACTGGGCCTGCTCTTCCTCTACAAACTCATAAGGGACCTATCCCGTAACAGAACAAAAACCGCCGTCTATCAGACCCTCCTATCGGCAGGCGCGATCTGCCTGGGCCTCGCCATAGGCGCAGAAGGCGTCATCCCCCAATATTGGAACACACAAACAGCTTCAAAACGCGCCGTCTCCGAACAAACATCCGACGACCACTACGAATTTGCCTCATCCTGGTCGCTCCACCCCGAAGAAATCTTCGCCCTCGTCATCCCCGAATTCGCCAGCTTTGACACAAACACAACACCCCACAAATACTGGGGACGCAACGCCTTCAAAATCAACTCGGAATACGTCGGCATCGTCCCCCTCTTCTTCGCCATCATCGCCCTATCGCGCATACGAAAAAAGAACCACATCGCATTCCTCCTCGGCCTCTTCATACTCGCCGTCGCCTACGCCCTTGGACCCCACACCCCCCTGCACAAACTCCTGTACCACCTCGTCCCGGGCGTCAAAGTACTGCGCGCACCCGGCATGATCGCCTTCCTCTTTGCCTTTGCACTATGCGCCCTCGGCGCGTACGGCCTCCACCGCCTCATCACCGATGACATCACCCCTGAAACCGCAAAAAAAATCGGCATCGCAGGTGGGATATGCACCGCCATATTCCTCCTATTCGCCTTCGTCCCTTCTACACTCCTATCCCTCTGGCAAAATATCGTCTGGACGGACATATCCGCTCCCCGCCTCCAAATCGCCCAAAATAACCTCCCCCTCGCGGGACAGGGCGCACTACTCGCCGCACTCTTCGTCGGCATACTCACCGTCATCTCGTATCTACGCGCACAAAACAAACTCAAAATCCATACCTTCTTCCTCATCCTCCTGACCATCATCCTCATCGACACCTGGCGCATCGACAAACTATTTCTCAACTACGCCAACCCCAACCGCGTTCTACCAGAAGAGCGCGTCAATGCCGACGCCGTTGCCTTCCTCAAACGCGACAACACCCTCTTCCGCGTACTCGCCCTACCCGACCACAACCAGATGCCCCTGCCCGGCATAGACCTCGTAACTGGATTTAACGACTTCGCCATCAGGCGTTACGACCACATCCTCAAATCCGATGCACTCTACAACCCCGCGATCCTCGACCTCCTCAACACCAAATACATCGTCGCACCATCTGAACTGGACGCCCCCTATCTCCAAAAAATTGCCGGACGCCAGGGCCTGCACATCTACCGCAACCCCGGCGCGCTACCGTGGTTTTATCTCGCACCCCAACACGAAATCATCCCCGATGAAAACCAAATTCTGCAAAAACTGACCGACCTCAACACCCATCCCACACAAACAGCCCTACTCGAAGAAAATCCCGGCATCGCCTCCGACACCAACAGCGAGACAGGCCGTGTCGAACGCCTCGAATACAACGAACACCAGGGCCATCTCAAACTCAGCACAACAGCCCCCGGACCCCGCATCCTCGTCATCTCGCAAAACCACCACCCCAACTGGACTGCCACCGTCAACGGCGAACCCAGACCCCTCATACGCGCCAACTACCTCTGGACCGCAGTCGCACTCGAACCCGGAGAACACATCGTCGAACTCACCTACCGGGACCCCATCGTAGCCACCACGCGATGGATCACACTCGGCGGCGTCATCCTCCTCATCGCGGCAATCGCGCTGAGCCTATACAATGAAAAAACCCACAACACCAACTGAAGCATCCGCCATCCAGCGCATAGCCCACGGCGCGATCCAGACCTTCGGCAGCACCTACCCCGCGCGAATCATCAACTTCGCGGTCCTCTTGCTCCTCTACCAGATCCTCGTACCCGAAGACTTTGGCGCCATCACAACAGCCTATTCCATCCTCGCCCTCGTCATCGCCATCCGGGACCTCGGACTGCACTACGCACTCCTCCACGAACACGACAACGTCCACGACCTCGCCCCCACGCACTTTGTACTCAGCGTCAGTCTGGGCAGCATCAGCACACTCCTCGCCCTGTGCATCGCCCTCTATTCCGAACACCTGTTTGAACTCACCCGCACATTCAACACCTACATCACAGACACCCAGACCTACCCCAAAGTCGCCACCGCCCTATGCATACTGGGCGCATTCGACCTCCTCCGAACCGCTGCACTCACCGCAGAAACCCAGCTCCAGCGCGACCTCGAATTTGGGCGCCTCGCCTTTGCACACGCAGGCGGAACCATCCTCGCAGCCCTCGTCGGCCTCGCCGTTGCCTACCTCGGATACGGCAAATGGGCACTCGTCCTCGGATTCTTCCCATACAGCGTCACCTACATCCTCTTCTATTGCACCGTCGTCTGGCTCCGCCATCCCCCACCCCTGAACCAGGTACACACCTTCAACGCACAAGCCGCGCGGCGCATGATCCGCTACGGCATCTGGTTCTGGATCGGCGGCATACCCAAAATCTTCATTCACCACTACGACAAACTCATCGTCAGCTTATTCTTCGGCTTGAGCCTGCGCGGGATATACGACGCCGCACACAATTTTGCACAGATACCCAGCGGCGCCATCACCATGGTCATGGTACGCATCACCGTCACGGTGTATGCCCGCTACCAGAACAACCGCGACCAGCTCTCCGCAGCATACCGCCGAACCTCGCGCCTCATCCTCCGCACCACAGTCCCCATCTCCCTCGTACTCGCGCTCGAAGCCAACCGGTGGATACACATCTTCAAACCCGACTGGGCACCCGCCGCCCCCCTGCTCCAATGGCTCATCATCTACTCCCTCTGTCGCCCCCTGCTCGACGACATACACGCCCTGTTCTACAGCATAGGCAGCCCCAAAAGCATCGCAAAATTCGCCTCAGTACAAGCCCTCATCCTCCTCATCCTGGCCCCCTATCTCGCCCATCATATGGACGCGATAGGCATCGCCATCAGCATGAACGCCATCGCCATCATCGGCCTCATCCTCGCACTCATCCTCGTACGCACATACGTCGATCTCCCCATCGCCAGAACTTATGCCCCCCCGCTCATCGCCGCAGCCATCGGCACCGGCATGCACTTTGCCCTCGCCGAGTGGCTCAACACACTGCCAATACTGCTGGGCGTCCTCGCTGGCAGCACAATCTTCACCACGGGTTACAGCATCGGCTTACTCATCGTTGAACGCAAAACACTCATCGACGAAATCAGAACCGTCATTCGTACGGTCAGATCTTGAAAAAGCAACCACCGTCTGAATCAGGATTCTCAGGATGAAAAGATGGACAGGATGAAAAGCAAAAGCAAAAACCTCTGGATCGCGGCTTACACCCTGCCGCGATGACGACTCTACCTTTAATTGCATTGACATTCATAAAAAAAATAGGGGCGAACACGCAGGCTCGCCCCTAACAATTACCTGACACAGCGGATTTACACAGCAGCCTCTGAAGATCTTTCGCGCTCCAAAAGTTGCAAACACAACGCACGTATCTGTTCCAACTCGTGCAAAAATTCGCGCTGGGCTTCTTCAGCAGGCAGACTCTCAAATAAATCCGGCAACTGTACCCCGCGGCTCATAACAATATTGGCTTCTCGGCTTTGTAAATGCTTGCGAACGTAGAGACAATTATCTGCGTGATAGAAGCGTCGAATCGCCTCAGAAGGACTCAAAGCTCCACTGTGCAAAGACTGTACAAGTCCCAGATTCAAAAATGCGAACAATGCCAATCCAGACTCCCCATTGGAATCTGAAAGAAGAATACGATGATGTGTTTTCATAAATTCACCGAATCAATACATCAAATGTCTTTCACAAAAATACATCTATAATGCATATATATCAAGCCCATCTCGGACTTTTTTGTTCGTAGCTTGACCTTTCCCCCTCAAAACCCTATGTTTTTCCCTGCAAAAAAACAAACATGTCAAACCACGCACTAAAAGCGCATCCATGAAAACCCTCCTCGTCACTGGATCCTCGGGCCTCATAGGCTCGGAAGTCTGCATCTACTTCGCCGAACAGGGATATATCGTCCACGGCATCGACAACAACCAGCGCGCCGTCTTCTTTGGTCCCCAGGGAGACACGCGCTGGAATCAAAAACGCCTGAACAGCGTCTCAAAACACTTCCACCACCACGAAATAGACATCCGCGACCGCACCGGCATTTGCGAACGCCTCTCCCAAATAAAACCCAGCGCCATCGTACACGCAGCCGCCCAACCCTCACACGACCTCGCCGCGCGCATTCCCTTCGACGACTTTGACACCAACGCCGTCGGCACGCTCAACCTCCTCGAAGCCGCGCGTCAAACCTGCCCCGAATCCCCCTTTATCCACATGTCCACCAACAAAGTCTATGGCGATGCCCCCAACCACATCCCCTTAAAAGAACTGGACACCCGCTGGGATTACGACGACCCCGCGTACAAACACGGCATCCCCGAAACATTTACCATAGACCAGTCCAAACACTCGCTCTTCGGCGCATCCAAAGTCGCCGCCGACATTATGGTACAGGAATACGGGCGTTATTTTGACATGCCCACCTGTTGCCTGCGCGGCGGATGCCTCACCGGACCCAACCACAGCGGCGTTGAACTACACGGCTTCCTGAGCTACCTGATCAAATGCAACATGGAAGGCCGCACGTACACCATCTTCGGTTACAAAGGCAAACAGGTACGCGACAATATCCACGCCCTCGACGTCGCCCGCTTCATGTGGGCCTTTGTCCAATCGCCCCGATGCGGCGAAGTCTATAACCTCGGCGGCGGAAAAAACAACAGTTGTTCCATCCTCGAAGCCTTTGACCTCGCTGCCCGATATACCGACAAAAAAATGCAATACACCTACACCGACCAGAACCGCGAAGGCGATCACATCTGCTATTACAGCGACCTCCGCAAAATGAAAACGCACTATCCCAACTGGGACATCACAAAAACCCTCGAAGACACCGTTGCCGAAATTGTCACAAGCTGGCAGAAACGGCTCATATAACCGGAGAACCTCATTATGAAAATTCAGGTCTATGCCGCCCACGAAGGCGTACAGGAAAATTTATTTCGCGAATGGGTTGCACGCGGCCACGAAGTCTATCTCACCGAAGGCGTTGGAAAATGGGAGGAGAAACAGGCTGCGCTACCCGAAGGGGTAAAACGCGAATGGGCGAACAATCCCGATGTCTTATGGGTCGGAATAACACAGGACGTGGGAAATGCCTTGCTGTATAAATGGAAAAAACTCCGCCCCGGTATTCCCATCGTACTCACCCACTGGTGGGTACCATCAACCAGACGATTTGCGGGGACCGTGTACAAATTCGCCCATCAAATCAGCGTATGCGAATGGGGCCGCGAATACCTCCTGAAACACCATAACCTGGACTCCGCAGTCATGTATTGCTCGGTCGATGCCGACATTTTCACCTTAAGAGAAGAAGACCCCGACCCCAAGCGCGTCTTATGCGTGGGCAACCACTTTGCCTCGCGCGACATCATGGGATGGGAATATCTGGAACCCATCATGCACAAAGTCTATGAACAGGACCCCGAAGTACACTTCGAATTCCTCGGCATCAATCCCGAAATTGACCCCAAAAACTATCCCAATGTTTCCAAACGCGCCGTCCTTCAAAACGAAATGCCCGACTACCAGGCCAGAGCGCGGTGCGTCGTCATCACCACCACCTTCAACCTCATCCCGCACTCGCTATTGGGCGCAATGGCACTGGGGCGCAACATCGTCGCATTTGATCTCCCATCCCTGCACGAAGTCATCGAACACGAAAAAAGCGGGTACCTCATCCCGCGTTACGACACCGACGCCTTTGCCAAACAAATACTCCAACTCACCAGCACACCCGTCAATCCAGAAATAGGCCGCAAAGCACGCGAAAATGCATTGGGCAAATCCGACCACCGGCTCGTGGCATCGCAGTATGAAGAATATTTCGAGAAAATTATAAAATAAACGGGCGTGAGAGACCTCCCGCTCTCCTCTGCATCTGGTCAAAAGAGGATTTCTATCTTGTCTATACCAGAGACAATATTAATCGGATCACTGCCTCCCCCGCTCACTGGGCAAACCATTGCATTTCAGATGGTCTGCGAGGGTTTTCAAGAGCGCGAGTTGCCTTATCGGGTGATCAACCTCAGCGGAGGAGAACACACAAGGCCAGAAGGCGGCTTCTCTCTGAGGCGGTTAATACAACTTCTCAAACCCTTCTTCAGAGCACTTATCCTTTTATTTGGAAAAAAAAATCTATACCTCAGTGCCGCTCAAAATTGGGTGGGATTTCTCAGAGACAGCATATTCATACTCCTGGCCACCATCGGCAGACAGCGCATTGTGATTCACGTACACGGGGGAAATTACGACGGCTTCTATGCCTCCCTTTCGCCCTTACAACAGTACGCAGTGCGCGCCTTTCTCAAACCTGTGGACAGAATACTAATCCTGGGAAAAAGTCTGCGCGGCATGTTCGATTTTGAACCTGCTCTGCGGGATAAAACACAGATCGTCTTTAACGGAATCCCCTACGACATAGAAAAATTATCCGTCGAACCAAAGCACTTACCATCGGGAGAACGCCCAAAGCTCCTCTTCTTATCCAACCTGATCGTGAGCAAAGGCTACCTCCAGGTACTCGAAGCCCTGCACATCCTGGTACACGACTTGAGAATTGACGCCGAATGTCATTTTTGTGGCAGCTTTGTCCTGGCTTCCGACATCTGCCCTTACGCTACCCCCGAAGAAGCGGAAGCCGATTTTTTGCACCAAATTAAAAAATTGGGCCTTAGTAAAAACGCATTCTGGCATGGTCCCGTCGATGGCAATAGAAAACTTCGTTTCCTGCAAGAGAGTCACTTCTTTTTGCTTCCAACCCGCTATGTGTACGAAGGCCAACCGATATCGATCATCGAAGCACTCGCATTTGGCCTGATTGTGATTACAACACCCCATCGCACGATACCGGAAATGGTAGAAAACGGTAAGGTCGCGGAATTGATTCCCTTTGATCAACCTGAGAAAATCGCATGCGCGATCGAATCTTATATTCAAGAACCGGACAAATTCGAAGCGATGAGTCGCGCATCCATTGACCGATATCGCAACGCCTTTACCCGCGAACAACACCTGAAAAAGTTGATACCTCTTATTTTGCGATGAACAAAAAACGCCGACAAAAAACATCCTCTCCCCTCTTTAACCTCGCCCAGCACGAGCGCAAACCCTATTTCTTGCCCGCGCTGGGCCTGTGTGGCTTGCTCATGGGCATTCTCCTCTTCGACGCCAACCTCTCCCTCACTGGCGACAATGCCCAATTCATCAACCTGGGCCGATCCCTTGCAGAGGGGTATGGACTCTCGGAAACCATCGAAGGCGAACCCGTCCCACACACCAAATACCCCTTTGGATTTCCGCTCCTCCTCGCCATAGTCCATATCCTCTTCCCGGGCAACCTCATCGCACTCAAAAGCCTCGTCGTCCTCCTCTATGCCGTCTCAATCCCACTCACCTATCTCCTCATCCGCCGCTTTGCCGATCCACCCCTATCACTCGGCGTAAGCGCGCTATGTCTCGTCTCCCCCCTCCTGTTGGATTATTCGCACCAGATCATGTCCGAAATCCCCTTTCTCCTGTGTTCCCTCATCGCACTCCTCCTCCTCCACCGCGCACACAGTGACTCATCCACGAAGGTCACAAAGGACACGAAGGGGGAAAAACCTTTTCTTTTTCGTGTTCCTTGGTGTTCTTCGTGGATCCTTCTCGCAATCATCGCCATCATCGCGGCCTACTACATCCGCAGCGCGGGCATCATCCTCATCGGCACCGGCATCATCTTCTTTGCCCTGCACAAAAAATGGAAAGAAGCGGGTCTCATCGCCATCGGCAGCCTCCTCCTCGCCCTGCCCTGGCAAATCCGCAACGCATCACTCGGCGGCACCTCCTACATCCAACAACTCCTGAGCATAAATCCCTACCGCCCGGAAGAGGGTATGCTCACACTCACCACGCTAACCGAACGCATCCTCGCAAATCTCGAACTCTACGGCCTGAAAATCATCCCCTACATCTTGCTACCCAGTTCTATCGACACCCACTACTTTGTCGGCGCCGTCTTCTCAGCCCTGATTCTCTACGCCCTGATCGCCGGACTCCTGAAACGGCACTTACTCATCGTGTACCTCACCTGCTATCTGATCCTCTACATCCTCTGGCCTTACGTCTGGTCAGACACGCGCTTTCTCGTCCCTGCCATCCCCATCTTCTTCTACGCCATCCTCACCAGCATGGACGAACTTCTCCACCTTCTTGCCCGAGCACTAAAAAAAACCGCCTCGCGGGCGGGCATCGTACTATTCTTTCTCTTCCTCCTCGGCTCAAATATCTATGAAACCAACAACCTCGCCGAGTACACCGGACAATTGTCTCCCGAATGGAGCAATTACTTTATCGCTGCAGAATGGATCAAAGACAACACCGAACCCGATGCCAAAATCGCCTGCCGCAAACCCTATCTCCTGAACGCGATTGCCAGCCGCAAAGCCACGGGCTACGCCTGGAAAGCACCAGATGAGGTCATTGCCGAATTTGAACAAAAGGGCATCGACATCGTCGTTATCGACCAGATCGGATTCCGTTCCACACCCGAATTTCTCGTCCCCGCTGTTCGGGCACATGCAAATCGCTTTAAAATCCTCTTCATCGTACGCAATCCCGATACTTTCGTCTTAAAGTTCGAATGACCACCCCATTCACATTTGTAAAAAAACGCGCGCTTTGCTATCTTTGTTCAGACAGGTTTTAAACCTGCCCCTACTGACTGACCACTGACGGGGCGAGGCATGCCTCGCCCCTACAATTCATAACTGACCACCAACCATGCCCGACCTCAGCCTCGTCATACCCCTGCTCAACGAAGAAGAAAGCCTGCGCCCGCTCATGGAACAAATCCGCGGCGTGCTCGCCACTCAGGACCTTACCTACGAAGTCATCTTCATCGACGACGGCAGCACCGACGGGTCAATCACCGTATTGGAAGACCTGCACAACACCTATCCCGAAGTCAAAGTCATCCAATTTCGGCGCAACTTTGGCAAAGCCGCGGCATATACTGCCGGATTTCAACGCGCACGCGGCACATACATCATCACCATGGACGCCGACCTGCAAGACGACCCGGCGGAAATCCCCAACCTCCTATCCAAAATGGAAGAAGGCTATGACCTCGTCTCTGGATGGAAGAAAAAACGCTTTGACCCCCTGGGCAAAACCCTGCCCTCCAAATTCTTCAACTGGGTCACGGGCTTCGTTTCCGGCATTGACATACACGACTTTAACTGCGGCCTCAAAATCTATCGCAGCGAAGTCACAAAAGACATACGCGTACTCGGCGAACTCCACCGCTACATCCCCGTACTCGCCCACATAGAAGGATATCGCATCGGTGAAATACCCGTTCAGCACCACCCGCGTCAATACGGCGTAACCAAATACGGTTGGGGGCGCCTGCTCAAAGGATTTTTTGACCTCCTCACCGTCATGTACATCGGCAAATACATGGGCCGGCCACTCCACCT
This sequence comes from Candidatus Latescibacterota bacterium, assembly GCA_022821275.1. Taxonomy (GTDB): domain Bacteria; phylum Latescibacterota; class UBA2968; order UBA2968; family UBA2968; genus VXRD01. The sequence goes on from JAJEDY010000043.1 coordinate 56,041, forward strand.
CTTTGGCACCGTGGGCCTCATCTTTGGCATCACGGGCATGCTCATCAACGCATACATCGCATCCCTCTGGCTCCAAACCGGCACCATCCAATACCGGTATCCCCTGCTCATGCTCGGGGTCTTCCTCACCGTACTCGGCGTACAATTCATCTGCACGGGCCTGCTCGCCGACATGCTGACCCGGGGACCACAGCCCAATGAAAAATTCAACATCCGAAAAATCCTGAAATAAATGACATCCAAAAACATTCTCATCACCGGCGGCATGGGATTCGTCGGCTCTTACCTCGCCGATGAACTCATCCAACGCGGACACCGCGTACGCATCTTTGACAACCTGGACCCACAGGTACACCCCAACCGCGAACTGCCGGATTACGCCAACCCCCATGCCGAATTCATCCAGGGCGATGTGCGCGATTACGACGCCTTAAAAAAAGCCCTTCAAGGCATCGAAATCATCTTCCACAAAGCCGCCGCCGTAGGCGTGGGACAATCGCAATACGAAATCAAAAAATACGTTGACGTCAACACCGGGGGCACCGCAAACCTGCTCGACATCCTCGTCAACAACAAACACAACATAGAAAAACTCATCGTCGCAGCCTCGCAAACCAGCTATGGCGAGGGCCTCTACACCTGTGCGGAACACGGCACACAACACCCTGATCTCCGCCCAGACAGCCAGCTAAAAAATGCCCACTGGGAACACAGGTGTCCCCAATGCGGTGAGGACATGTCCCCAACACCTGCCCCCGAAAACACCCAACGCATCTGCCATACCATCTACGCACAAACCAAAACGCATCAAGAAGACATGGTCCTCAACATAGGCCGCGCCTACAAAATCCCCTCAGTAGCCCTGCGCTACTTCAACATCTTCGGCCCCCGGCAGTCGCTCTCCAACCCCTACACGGGTGTAACTGCCATCTTCATGAGCCGCCTCAAAAACGGCAACCGTCCCGTCATCTATGAAGACGGCAAACAATCGCGGGACTTCATCTCCGTCCACGACATCGTCCAGGCCAACATCCTCGCCATGGAAAAATCCGAAGGGAATTATCAGGCCTTCAACGTCGGCAGCGGAATCGGCACATCCATCAAACACATCGCCCTGACCCTGTCCAATATCCTGGGCACTGAACACCTTTCCCCCGACATCACGGGCACCTATCGCCAGGGCGACATCCGCCACAGCATTGCCGACATCTCGCGCATAAAAAAAACACTGTGCTTTAAGCCCAGTGTCAGTTTTCAACACGGCATGGAAGAACTCATCGAATGGGGGCGAGACCGCGAAGCCATAGACGGCTTTGCAAAAGCGCAAAGCGCACTACAACAAAGAGGTCTCATTTAAACCGGAACAAATTCACGAATGGTAACTGGAATCCGTTTCAGCGTCTCATGATCCCGGCGCAGCACAGTCCGAATCTTCTCGGACCGGTCAACATCACCGTGAATCGCGTAATACAGCGCGCGATACGCCATCTGGTCGCGTTTTTCCAGATCGATGCACATCATGTCATATCTCCTTCTATGGGTGACAGTATTTTGGTATCTTTATGGTATCTCTACTCATGAGCAAATTCCGTGCCATTTATTTCGATCTTGTGAAAAATTTTATCTAATAGCTGATTTTAAACAACTTATCACAAAAAATTCATATCTGACCAAAAAATACATGTGACAAAAATGGAACATTATGGTCAAAATGACCACATATAGCCCAACAAATTGGCACATTTTTCTCTATTCTCTTCAGGAGTAATCCTTCATGCTCGACATCAACCTCATTCGCAACAACCCCGAACGCGTCGCTCAGGCATTGAAAAAACGCATGGACGACATCGACTTCACAGACCTGCTCCTCTGGGATGAAAAACGCCGCGCGCACATCGCAGAAGCCGGACAACTGCGCGCAAAACGCAACAGCGTCTCTGCCCAAATCCCCCAAATAAAAAAAGCGGGCGGAGACATCGCCCAGATACAAACGGAAATGCGCGACGTCTCGACCCGCATCAAAACCATTGAAACCGAACTCGCGGAAATCGAGCAAAACATCCATCAGTTTATCGAAAGCCTCCCCAACATACCCGCAGGCGACGTACCCCCCGGAGACAAAGAAAACAACCGCGTCGTACGCACATGGGGTGAAAAACCCGCACCCGACTTCGATCCCCAGGACCACATCGACCTCGTCACCCATCTTCGCCTGATCGACTACGAACGCGGCGTCAAAATGGGCGGAACGGGATTCTGGCTCTATATCGGTGACGGCGCGCGCCTCGAATGGGCCTTGCTCAACTACTTCATCGACAGCCACATCGCCGACGGCTACGAATTTGTATTGCCCCCACACATACTCAACGAAGCATGCGGCTTTACCGCCGGACAATTCCCCAAATTTGCCGACGATGTATTCCACCTCAAAACCGGCGACGACAAAGTACAATTCCTCTTGCCCACCTCTGAAACCGCACTCATCAACTTCTACCGGGACGAAATCATCCCGGAAACCGACCTGCCCAAAAAATTCTTCTCCTACACCCCCTGCTATCGCAAAGAAGCCGGCAGTTATCGGGCACAGGAAAGGGGCATGATTCGCGGGCACCAATTCAACAAAATCGAAATGTTCCAATTCACCCGCCCCGAAGACTCCGAAGACGCACTCGAAGAACTCATCGACAAAGCCGAAAAACTCACCCGGGACCTGGGCCTGCATCACCGCGTCTCCATGCTCGCCGCAAAAGACGTCAGCGCGTCCATGGCCAAAACCTACGACATTGAAGTCTGGATCCCCAGCATGAACGAATACAAAGAAGTCAGCTCCGCATCCAATGCCAGCGACTACCAGGCAAGACGCGGCAGCATCCGATTCAAACGCACAGAAACCGGCAAAAACGAACTCGTACACACCCTCAACGCCTCGGGCCTGGCGACCAGCCGCATCATCCCCGCAATCGTCGAACAAAATCAAAACAGTGACGGCAGCGTCACCATCCCCGAAGTTCTGCGCCCCTATCTGGGGGGAAAAGAAATTTTTGAACCCGTGGATTAATTCCTATCCGAATGAGAACTGAGAACAATGCGATACAAGTCCTTAAAACGGATCAAGTTGAAGTTTTGGAATCTTTTTTTGTAGTCGGGTCTTAGCCAGGTCGTAATTCCGTTGAAGATTCATCCACAACTCAGGTGTTGTGCCCAGTGCTTGAGAAAATAACCAGGCTGTCTCAGGCGTTACACCCCGCTTGCCACGTATAATCTCATTAACTCTTTGAAGTGGCACTTCAATGTGTTTGGCAAACGCTACCTGGGTTATTCCCAAAGGTTTCAGAAATTCTTCCAAAAGGATTTCACCTGGATGCGTCGGAATGCGATTTTCGGGCAGCATGATTATCTCCAAATAGTCTAATGATAGTCCGTCAGCGATACCTGATGTGCAGAACTATAGCCAACCTTGACTCCAATATCAATGAAAATTTATCGGCTTACTGTGAGGAGAAAAAAAGCCCATCAATCACCACCGATTGATGGGCTTTTTTATATTTTTGGTAGCCCGGATGATACATTCACCGGATTCTGTATGTGAGACCGTTTCCCCATCCATCACATCCGCAGAAACAATAAACCCATTATCGCAATCGGACAGGAGCCACAAAAACAATTCGTTACCCAAAAACTGTACCATACTATCCACTAAAACGGGTCAAGTCCAATTACGCAGCTTTGAGACTTTCAAACCACTTAAAAGCCTCATAGGCTTCGGTTTCATTTGAAAATATTTTTACCTTTTCTCGCATTTTTTTAAAAAATTTGATCATGGCAGGAACCTGGCTCCATCGTATGCCTGTAGCAATTCTCTTCGCCCACCGCAAGACCACACTTCTTTTCATAATGATGTCAAAGAAGAGAACATCAACATAACGCCACCATAATGCTTCGAGTTCGGGATTTTTAGAGAGTTCTTCTGTGAGTTCATTCTGATTGGGCTGCGCGGTCCGGACACTTGCAATCAGGGCGTTAATGAACCACCGAACTTGGGGTCGCCTTCCCGCAGCAATTCCCAAATTGATAACATCATAAACAAGATCAAAAACTTTGTCGTTTGCAATTTTACCCTCTATTTTCAGGGTCAAAAATTCATCTCTTATAGCGCACAGCTTATAAATATCCTCTTTCCATTGCAGCCGTTTAAGGGTAATACTGCGATGATAACAAACCGTGATCAAAATAGTAAGACCACAACACGCACCGACGAAAATTTCAAATTCATTCATGGTCGCCTCCTGTCTCGCTGCTGTCTTCCAATTTTTCAATCACCGCATCCATATCCTTTGAACTGCGTCGCTCCTTCAAAATATGTTCCAGCAAAAGGTTCCTTTCATCTATTAATCGCGTGACCTCTGCATCATGCAAAGTTTCCATGCGTTTGATAATATATTTCGAATAGTAAAAAACAAAACCAAGTGTAAGAACAACCAAAAAAGCATTAAAACCGTGCTCTTCAAGAATCTTTGTAAGAATATCTACAAATGCTGAGAACACCTAATCCCTCCCCGTAATTGTAAATTTGTGTTTCATCTTAAATCATTACCGAAGAGGATGTCAAGTACTTTTTTAGACGCTTTACATATTAATAAGTTTCTATTTCGTCTTGAGTTGCGGGCTTTGGGTTACGAGAAAAGGAATTGTAATGCAATTTTTTGCATCACAATAGTACATGCATCTGAGTACAAATTCTAAAGTACAGACGCCCCAGTACATGTGTTAATAACTGATGTTACGCATGTCCGGCGTTTTGTCATGCTGAGCGTAGCCGAAGCATCTTTTCCACCTGTGTTGGTAGGAGATTCTTCGCCTCCACTACGTTACGGCTCAGAATGACAAGCGCATTTATGCATTATATTGTGTCTGTGCGTAACGTCAGTTAATAAATAACCGGGCAAATTCTCACTTGCCCGGCTGTGATGTACTCAATACTTTTGGTCACTATCCTACATAATCCCCAAAAAAAAGGCCGTAAGTGTTGCTCAGATGGAGCAAAAACTCACGACCTTTGAAGAATTATTTAATGAAGCCACACCAGAGGAACAGAAAGACCTGTTAGGACTGCATATCAACCACCTGATCTATACCCCTGCTGAGATTCAACTCGCCTTATTTGGTTGCAATGAAGCAGATAGGCCAAAAGTTCAGCGAGACGATACAATTGGTAGCGGCAGAGGGACTCGAACCCCCGACCCATGGATTATGATTCCACTGCTCTACCAGCTGAGCTATGCCGCCACATGATATCAGGGCGAGAAAAATACAGGAAAATGCTTATAGTGTCAAGCATTGGGAAGCAAGCTATCAGCAATCAGCTAAAAACCTCCTGGATCGCGGCTCAAGCATATCTACTTGATTAAATCCTCAAGTGCAGGCGCTGCATGATTTAAGCAGGGAACCATGCCGCGATGACGGGCGAGGCATGCCTCGCCCCTACGATCTCCACAACCTCTCTTTTTTATCTGCGTTTATCTGCGTTCATCTGCGTTCATCTGCGTTCATCTGCGGATCAAACCTCAAAACCATTGACAACGACTTCAATATAAGGTATTCATGGAAATATACATGGAGGACCTTATTGATGAAACCCGTACTCACACTCCTCGTACTCGTCCTGGGCCTCGGTTTGCCCATCCGGGCAGACGAAGTACACATCGCCAAAATCAACGGCACCATTGAAGGTGGCGTAGCCGCTTTTGTCAAACGCGTCATGAGCGACGCAGAAGACGCGGGCGTCAAAGCTGTCGTCTTCGAAATCGACACCCCTGGCGGTGCCCTCGATGCCGCCCTCACCATCCGGGACGCCATCCTCTACAGCGAAACCAAAACCATCGCCTTCATCAACCCCCGCGCCATATCTGCAGGCGCCCTCATCGCGCTCTCAACCGACCACATCATCATGGTCGAAGGCGGCACCATTGGCGCGGCCACAGCCGTCGATATGCAGGGCAACAAAGCCAGTGAAAAAATCATCTCGTACTTCCGCAACGAAATGAAAGCCACAGCCGAAAAAACCGGTCGCTCCTCCAAACTGGCCGAAGCCATGGTCGATGAAGACGTCGATGTCGAGGGCCTCGCGCCCAAAGGCAAGCTCCTCACCCTCACCACTGAGGAAGCCATTGAAAACGACATCGCCGAACACAAAATCTCCGAAAAAAACGAATCGGAAAAACTCATCGCCGTACTCAAGCACTACGACCTCGTACAGGCCAATGTCATCCACCAATCGACCAACTGGGCCGAACAAGCCGTGCGCTACCTCACCCACCCCTATCTCGCGTCGCTGCTCATGACCCTGGGATTTTTGGGCCTGATCTTCGAAATCCAAAGCCCGGGCTGGGGCATCGGCGGCACCATCGGCTTAATCTGTCTGGGCCTCTTTTTCGGCAGCCACCTCCTCGTCAATCTCGCCGACTGGTCTGAAATCCTCATCTTCCTGATCGGCATCGCGCTCATCCTCCTCGACCTGTTCTTTGTCGTGGGCTTTGGCCTCCTCGCCATACCCGGCGCAATCCTGGTCTTAACCAGCCTGTTCTTAAGCCTCATGGGACGCTTTGACCTCTGGACCTGGGACGACATCAGCGCCGCACTCACACCCTTGCTCCTCTCTGTGATCCTCACGGGAGTCCTCGCCATACTCATCTTGCGATCCCTCCCAAAATCCAGAATGTGGAACCGCCTCGTACTCGACATCGAAGAAAAATCATCCGAAGGATATGTTGCGGCACCCTATAGCGACCTCCTCGGCGTATCGGGTATCGCATTCACAGACCTGCGACCCGGAGGCACCGGCGTATTTGACGGCCGCCGCATCAGCGTATCGACCGAAGGCGAATACTTAACCAAAGACACACCCGTCACAATCATCGAAATTGAAGGCAGTCGCGTCATCGTGCGAAAAACCGAAGACACATAAGCCATTTTAAGGAGCTTTCTATGGACGCCATTATCCTCCTCCTCTTTGTTGTAGGTGGTATTCTCTTACTCTCCCTCTTTTTCTACTTCATCCCGGTCGGCCTCTGGATCTCCGCCCTTGCCGCGCGCGTGCGCATCGGCATCATCGAACTCGTCGGCATGCGCCTGCGCCGCGTGCCCCCGCGCATCATCCTCGGCTCACAAATCAACGCCACCAAAGCGGGCCTCGACATCCCCACTGCATTTCTCGAAGCCCACTTCCTCGCTGGCGGCCATGTCGAAAACGTCGTCAACGCACTCATCGCCGCAGACAAAGCCGGCATTGGCCTGACCGGCGAACGCGCCGCCGCCATCGACCTTGCCGGACGCGACGTACTCGAAGCCGTACAGGTCAGCGTCAACCCCAAAGTCATCTCCACCCCCATGGTCACCGCCGTTGCCAAAGACGGCATACAGGTCAAAGCCACCTCTCGCGTCACGGTTCGCGCCAACATAGAACGCCTCGTCGGTGGCGCAGGTGAAGAAACCATCATGGCCCGCGTAGGCGAAGGCATCGTCACCACCATCGGCTCCTCGGAAACCCACAAAGACGTGCTCGAAAATCCCGACATGATCTCCAAAACCGTACTCGACAAGGGCCTCGACTCGGGCACCGCCTACGAAATCCTTTCCATCGACATCGCCGACGTGGATGTGGGCGACAACATCGGCGCAAAACTCCAGACAGACCAGGCCGAAGCCGACAAAAACATCGCACAGGCGCGCGCCGAAGAACGCAGAGCAATGGCCGTTGCACAAGAACAAGAAATGTCAGCCCGCGTTGAAGAAATGCGCGCCCGCGTCGTCGAAGCCGAAGCCGAAGTCCCACTCGCAATGGCCGATGCATTCCGCAGTGGCAATCTGGGCATTATGGACTACTACCGCATGCGCAACATCGAAGCCGACACGCAAATGCGCGAAGGCATCGCTGGTGAGACCGAGGAAGAAGAGGAGAATAATTAAAGAAGTAATCCGCAGATAAACGCAGATAAACGCAGAGGAAAGGCAAAACCTTCTGAATCGCGGCAGGGATGCCGCTCCTACAGCAAGCGAATCGTAGGAGGGAAATCCCTTTCCCGACCCATTACTTACGTTGTGGTGCGCGTGTAGCTGACCGCTAACCTTTAACAAACGGCTCGACATTATGTCTCTAGAACTACTCATACCGCTCATCTTCATCGTCGTCAGCCTTTTATCGTCGCTTATAAAAAAGCTGCGAGGCGCCAGAGAACCCGACGAAACCAAACTCCAGCGCAGGCAAACGTCTCGCGACGCAGGTGCCGACGACCCCTTTGAAGAGGAGTTTGACCTCTCTGAATGGGAGGTCCTCTTCGGATCTCCCGAACCTGAACCCAAGCCAGAACCCAAACCCCCTTCAGAGTTTCAGGAAGTGCATGGCAAACGCCCCGTCTCCGAAGCGGACACCGGACCAGAATTTCAAGAGGTCCAGGGCAAACGCCCCGTCTCTGAAGCAGATACCGGACCGGAATTTCGGGAAGTTGAAGCCAAACGTCCCGTCTCTGACGAATCGTCTTACATCGAAGGCAAAACCCTATTTACGCGCGCATCTGAGACCGAAATACGCCTGCGTCCCAAACGCAAAAAACGCCGCATAAAACTCGATTTTGAACCCGACACCATCCGCAAAGCCATCATCTACAACGAAATCATCGGACCACCGCGCGCAGAAACTGATCACTTCAAAAACCCTTGACACACAATCCCGCGTTTGGGATATTGTTCACCGCAGACCTTCAAGTGCCGAAGTGGTGGAATTGGTAGACGCGCTGGACTCAAAATCCAGTGGCCGCAAGGCCGTGTGGGTTCGAGTCCCACCTTCGGCACCATAAAAACACAAGGGCTTACGTCGGATTGGCGTAAGCCCGTTTTATTTTTTAATAACCATGTCAAACACCAGACAAATCGTCCGTCAACTGGACATCCTCCGCACACTCGACGCCTGGAGGTATGGCGCAACACTCCAAGAACTCGCCGACGAGTCAGGCGTCACAACGCGCACCATACAACGGGATATCAAGGATCTAAAAGAAGCGGGCTTCTTGATCGATGACGAGGTGCGAAACCGAAGAACATACTTTAAACTCAAAAACAACCTGCCGCCACTGAACTTTCCCATCAACGAAATTATCGCGCTAACCTTCATAGAAGAAATCGGCAGTCCGCTTGAGGGCACGCCATACAAAGAAGCATTCCAAAAAACCCTGAACAGAATCAGGACAGTGATTCCAGAAAAAATGCAAGCATTTTTAGAAAAGGCCGCTTATTATCCCCATCATCGCGGGCAAAAAGAGCCACCCTTTCCCGAAGTATTCAAAACTGCTCATCGCGCAATCAAAGAACACAAAGTGTGCAACATCACCTATCGCGCCATCACAACCGGACAAACCAAAACCTATCCCATTACTCCCTTCAGATTCTTGTATTATCACAACGGATATTATCTTATCTGCCGCAATCCAAAATACGACGACTTACTCACACTCGCGGCAGAGCGCATTCAGGACCTCGAAATCACATCCCAAACCTTTGAGCCACCCGATGATCTGGATATCGAAAACCGTATCCAACAGGCATTTGGTATCACACTTGAAGACCCGATGGACGTCAAAATCCGCTTCTCCGCCTGGCAAGCTCGCTACATCAAACAACGGACCTGGCACCCCTCACAAGAAATCGAAGAACTGGACAATGGCGAAATCATCCTCTCCTTTCAAGCGGGCGGTTTTTACGACATAAAATCCTGGATCCTGAGCCACGGCGCAGACGCAGAAGTCCTCGAACCAGCCGACTTGCGCGAAGAAATAATCAAAGAACTGAAAAAAAATCTAAATTTTTATAAAAAAACCTGACCATCCGCGACATACCCTGTCATATCTCTTATTTATCTTAGAGACGCATTCCTTACAATGCGTCTCTTTTTTTTTGAAAAAATCATGAAAAACTAAAACCTGGCATAGTCTTTGCTCTGATATACACCCAAAGGCAAATCAAATTCCGATACACTACATAAAGGAGATTAAACACGCCATGAAAAGAGAACACAGACACCACAGACGTTCAAGAAAATTTCTATCCGTGAAGGAATACAGCCTGTACACAAATCGCATCTACCTGCTGAACGCGCTCCGCGCTGCCCAGCAGAATCGCACCGTGCGAAAAGAACTGTTGGAATGGTTCAGGCGCAATGAGGATGAACTGGAAACCACAGTCCCCTTCCTCATGCAAAAGTACTACAAAGCGATAAAAGAACAGAGTCCCCGGCTATTCATGACCGAATCTCTCTCTTCAGAGGATTCGGCTCAGCGAAAAGCTGCTGAAACTCGATTCATCAACTCTTCAGTGAAAACCCTGGCGCAGAAAACCCGCGAAGCTCCGCCACCAGACGCTACCCAAACAGCGACCCACCTCGTCATCCAGCGATTCTCCCTGAAACCAATGGCTGGCGCACTACTCCAACTCACATATTACTATCATATCTACCACTCTACAGCCCAGCTATGGGATCAACTCAGGGACGTGACCGCGGGACATATCGAAACGACCGCGATCTTACTGGGCTGTTCTCCCGAGGAGGTGGAGGACGCATTCCGAGAACTCGCCGATGTGGGCATCGCCGACAGGGAAGACCTGAGCGATAGAAGAACCGATCCTGGCGACTACACCCATCCCTATTTTGGTCGGATATGGCATCCGCCAGTGCGGGACATGGACGAATTGATAGCACGCCTGGTCGGCCAACCTTGCAAGGCCACGCTGGACCTGAAAGACTTCGCGCACCTCGATAACCGGGACAATGCCGTGCGTCTTCTCAGCGCAGCGATACAGGAGCGGCACGAAGAAAAACCTGCAACAGGCGTAAACATCCTGTTATACGGTCGTGCTGGCACAGGGAAAACCGAATTTGCCAAAACCCTATCCTGCGCTGCTGGTGCGTACCTCTATTCCATCGGCAAACCGGGCCGGAATAATGAGGAAAAGTCCGATACCGAACGCGATTGTCGCGCCAGACGCCGCAATCAGATACGCATGGCCCAGGCCCTCCTGCGATCCGTACCCAACGCCGCAATCTTGTGCGACGAAGCCGAGGATGTCCTGGACTCCGGTCACGGCACCCGCCTCATCAACCACCGCCTGCTGGAAAACACCCCCGTACCAGTCATCTACACGGCCAACCGCCTGGACCACCTGGACGAAAGCATGCTGCGGCGCTTCACGTACATCCTCAAATTCACCGCCCACAGCCCCACCCGCCAAACCGCGATTTTACAACGCATGCTCGAAGAAATCGGTATCGAAGGCATCAACAATACAACCACATGTGCGCGACGCCTCGTGGATCAACTCGAATGCCCCCCCGCCATCCTGGCAAAAGCCATCGAAACAACCCGTCTCATAAACGGCAACGAGAACGACATCTACCACTTCTGCGAACAATTGGAATGCACCATCGCCGCCCATTGCGCCCGTCCCCGGTTAGGACCTCCGGTCAAACCACAACTTCCGTGGGAGGCATATTCACACCTCGGACAAGACGCCGAAGATGTTCGAGGCACCCTCGCCGCGGTACTGGGCACAAATAGCAAGGGTGTCAACATCCTCCTGTACGGACCCCCCGGCACCGGCAAAACCGAATTCGCCCGCACCCTATGTGGCGAAGTCGGCGCGCAGCTATACGCCATAGGAGAAACCGAAATCGGCTCAGACGCACGCCCGAGCGCAGACCGCTCAAAAACACTGGACTACGCCCTCGAAGCCTTGGCCGACGAACCAAATACCGCGATCCTCTTTGACGAAATGGAGGACTTCCACCAGCGGGAAAAACTCTATCTGAACCGCATAGTCGAAGAAAATCCCGTCCCCATCATCTGGGCGTGCAACGCCATATCCTACTACCGCACGTTTGAACCCTTCTTCATCGACCGCATGCTACACGCCATCGAATTCCGACACATGCCCACCCGGGCGCGAGAGAATGTGTACTCCAGCATCCTGCGCGAAGTGCGTATGCCGGATACCGAGACCCGGCAACTCTCCCAAGAACTGGCACACAACAACAAAATAACCCCTCGCCAGGTCGCTCTTGCGGCTAAACAAACGACCTTGGTCAGCGGAAATAGTCAGACCATCAGGCGCAACATAGCCCAAAAAGAAAAACTGCGCCATGGCACCCGTCCACCTGACGCACGCCCGATCAAACACTACGACCCGGTCCTCGTCCACGCCGACATCAATCTGGAAGCACTATCCGAGCAAATGGTCGCCCTCGGCACGCGCCGATTCTCGCTCTGTCTGTGCGGGCCTCCGGGAACGGGCAAAACGGCTTTTGTGCGCTACATCGCCGAACAAATGGGCATAGACATCCTTCCCAAGCGCGCGTCCGACCTCCTGAACAAATACGTCGGAGAAAGCGAGCAGAACATCGCATCGGCCTTTGACGAAGCCCTCCAGACCAGCGCATTTCTCGTCTTCGACGAAGTGGATTCGCTCCTCATGGACCGGCAATCTGCCCAACGATCATGGGAAGTGAGCATGGTCAACGAATTGCTCAGCCAGATGGAACGACATCCCCTCCCATTTGCCTGCACCACGAACCAGTGGGACATCATCGACCCGGCAGCCGCACGCCGCTTCGTATTTCGTGCCGAATTTTACTACCTGGATCAACCGCGCATCAACCGCGCCTTCGAACTGTTCTTCGACAGCAAAGCACCGTCCTCCGTACTCGCACTGACCAAACTCACCCCCGCCGACTTTGCCAACGTGCGAAATCGTGCAGAGATACTGGGCTTCCTGAGCGATCCAGAGCGCATCGCGCACGCCCTCGCCGAAGAATGCCGCATAAAACCCGGCGGCGCCTCCCTCGGTTTCTGACAGCACAGGGAACTGAAATCTGATGCAAAATCCAACATCAAACACGGCTGAACGCACGCAGCCCCAGGCACTCGAAGTCGAACGCGCTGTATTGGGTGCCATGTTGATCGACAACATGGCAATCAATCGCGTGGTCGAAGTATTGGGGGATGAAACGGCTTTTTACCATACCCCACATCGAAAAATCTATGCGGCAATTCAAAAATTATCTGAACGAGGTGATCCCGTCGATCAGGTCACACTTACAGAAGAACTCATGCGCCGAGGTCAACTCGACGATGTCGGCGGCGCAGTTCTAATTGCCGAACTGGCCAGTGAAATGGCGACAGCAGCCAATGCCGAATACCACGCGCAGATCGTGCTGGAAAAGGCGCAGAGGCGGCGGTTGATCGCCGCAGCGACACAAACGCTCACCGAAAGCTATGAAGAAACCGAGGATGTGCGCGAACTCATCGACCGCGCCGAACAGAGGGTCTTTCAAATTGCCGAAGGCGAATTGGGCAAAGGCGTAACACCCATTTCATCCGCCATTGAGGAAGCTATTGAAATTGCTCAACGCGGCGCGCTTGCTGGCGTGAACACAGGCTATGCGGAACTGGACAAGATGACAGCCGGCCTTCAACCTTCGGACATGATCATCCTCGCGTCGCGCCCATCAATGGGCAAAACAGCACTCACATTGTGCATAGCGCGCAATGCCGCCGTGAACCGTGTACCCGTACTTTATTTTTCCCTGGAAATGTCAACAGAGCAACTCGCACAGCGACTTTTGTGTGCAGAAGCGCACGTGAATTCGCACGTTTTTCGAATGGGCAATCTCTCAGAAGAGGACTGGCATCGTTTAGCCAACTGGATCGGAAAACTAATGGAAGCACCGCTATACATCGATGACACACCTGCTATTTCCGTCATGGAACTGCGTGCCAAAGCGCGCCGTGCAAAATCCGAATACAATATTGGACTAATCATTGTCGATTATCTGCAACTGATGACCACATCTGAAAAATTCGGCAGCCGCGAACAGGAAATCGCCTATATCTCCCGCTCCCTGAAAGCCCTCGCCAAAGAACTCAATATCCCGCTCGTTGCCTGCGCGCAATTGTCGCGGGCTGTGGAAAGTCGCACGGATAAGCGACCGCAATTGGCCGATTTGCGCGAAAGTGGCTCTCTGGAACAGGACGCGGATGTGGTCATGTTTCTCTTTCGCCCCGAAGTGTACGGCATTGTAGATGAAGAGGGCAACACACAAGAAGGCGTGGCTGAGATCATATTGGGCAAGCAACGCAACGGACCGATTGGCAGCGTCTTTTTGACCTTTTTAAGCGAGTGTCTTCGGTTTGAAAACCCCCTCGAAATCTATCGCGAATTTCCCTTGAAATAATCGCTTGGCACCCATCCAACCCCTGACGCGCAAAGGAGAGATGCAATGTTCAAGAATATCTTCACCTGACCTGTCTAAATCCTTTCTCTTTTTCTCTTTCAAAACCACACACCAACAAACAATGGAGATTTCAATGTCACGCATCCTATTTGTAGTTTCAATTCTGTTTCTCACGCTTCAAGGCGTTCAGGCCCAGGACCAAACCAAACGTATCGAAGTCTTTCTCGCACTGAGTGGACACACCATTCTCAACGACATGGAACCGTCACCCCCGGGCACCGCAGGGTATATCGGCGCCCAACTCATCTACAACCTGACCGCAACCCAGGCCATTGGCGTGCGCTATGGCGCAGCAGCTTATGAGATCACCAGCAGCCTGGGCAGCACAGAAACCTGGATGGGCGATATATTTGCGACCTACCGATACAGTTGGCGAGCGGGAAAACCCACGCGCATCTATATCGAAGCCGGGTTAGGCGCAAGCGACCCCATCCCGCTTTACGACACAGGCACCAAATTCGCATTTACCGCGGCAATAGGTGTCAAACGATTTATAGGCGAGCGATTCTCCCTGGGATTGGAATCCAGAGGCGTGAGTTTTACCCAAAAAGAGAGCTTTCTAAGCGCGCAGAATGTGACCGTAGCCATCAATGAATTCTCAATCGTATTGGGATATTTGTTTTAGCGTTCAAATTGCAGGGGCTGACTGTAATTACATACACAGCCAGCCCCTGCAGGATGATTACGACTTGATTGAACGCGGCGATTTTGGAGGAGGGAATGCTTCCCGAACAGCCTCGAGAACCAGAGCCAGAAACAGGCTTATCAAGACTCTTGTCTGGATTTAAGAAATTGCTCACAAGATCTCCCGGTCAGCAATCAAATCTAACTTCTTGACACAATCCGCGTGGTGAGTATTATGTTCTCTTTACATAGGATTTGGAGTAAAGACCATCCTGCAACGCAAACCCGATAACAACGGGAGATTTTTAAAATGGGATATGATCTTAAAAAAGATGATGATCTGCACCGTGCATGGCGATATATATGTCAAACGGCAAATATTGAAGACGAACAAAAAGACATCGTCCAAAAATTCGACAAAGTAACCCGCGAAGACTTTCTCAGTGAGGAGTACCAACGGCTCCTCTGGAAAGCCAATCCAATTTGTCGATCTGGTCGGGCTCCTATTGACGTCAATGCGATATTCGATGACAAAGATTTTCTCGATTGGTTCTACGACGAATACCTGAAGATTCGGGAAAAGAAAAGTAAAGGACGTACCGAGTTGCTACGCGAGTTTGTAAACGAATTGTTGAGCACTTCCACGCAACGCATGAGTAAATACTCGGCACACGTTAAACGGAACAGGCCTCTTCAAGACACGTACCGTGCCCTAGCGGTTCTCTTCCCCGAAAACTTCACACGTCTCGGTCCTGAGCCAGAAAAACTAGCAGAACCCATGGGTATCGAAAGCGGCCACTCTGTGGAGGTTCATCATAGGATACTAAACCGACTTACCAAGGTACTCGGCGAACCCAATGACTTGTATGAAATAACGCAACGGATGATATTGACTTGGGATCTTTTCGTCGCAACTTCCAAGGAAGAACTGGGCAAGAAAAGTAATCCCCCTTCGGATGAGAAACAGGGATCTGATAACTCTACGACACTCGTCGAGGTGCATGTTCCCCAGCTTAAAGACATATTATCCCAGGTCGAAAGCAAGGGATATTTTCCTGACGACCTTTGCCGGAAACTTCACTTCGGACTTTGGGCGGACGAACGGCGTCACTTTGCGGTACTCACTGGCCTCTCGGGAGCAGGCAAGACGTTATTGGCACGCGCCTATGCCGAGGCGATCACAGAAGAAGATCCAACGGGACAAGATCCGAAAAGATCATGTATCATAGCTGTACAACCAAGTTGGACTGATCCTTCTTACTTACTTGGCTACGCGAATCCGCTTCAGAAAGACATCTTTGAGAGAACACCCTTCCTAAAACTAATCCTTCACGCTATTGATAATCCACATACGCCACATGTAGCGATTCTGGACGAGATGAACCTGTCGCACCCGGAGCAGTATATGGCACCACTATTAAGTACTATGGAGACAGGTGGATCCATTGAGATACACGGTCATGGGGAAATTTTCGATGACATTCCCAACCGCATTCCGTATCCAAACAACCTGGTGCTGATCGGTACAGTAAACATGGACGAGAGCACGCATGGCTTAGTGGACAAACTTCTTGACCGGGCTTTCACGCTGGAGTTCTGGAAGGTCAATATTGACGAGTGGCCAGGTTGGGGGGATAGGAAAAAAAATGAATTACCACCGGAGGAAGAAGATCAAGTCAAGGAAATCTTAAATGCACTGATGAAGGCACTGGAGCCCGCTCGTCTGCATTTTGGCTATCGCATCATTGAGGAGGTCGTAGCTTTTCTCACGCCTCGCCTAAGGAACAGTTCTGATTGGCAATTTGAAAACGCATTAGACTCAGTGATCTACGCCAAAGTGTTGCCGAAATTGCGCGGCGATTACTCCACACGAATCAGTAACGCGCTTGAAAAATGTAAGCAAGTGCTTGAAGATGAGGATAAGGAGGAAAAACGCGGCTTCATCCTCAGCAATTCCGCAAATAAAGTCGAAGAATTAATTAAGGACCTTAAGGACACTGGTAGTGCTCGATTCTGGCGTTGATGGCCTTCTTTGAGACTGGTTTATCTATACCGAAAGACAGGTATTTAGGATATGGTTTCTCTATATGTAAAGAAAGGAGATTGCCGTCGCTTACTCACGCCGGTTGACCCAGACGACCGATTATCTGAACCACCGGCTAATCAAGGCTTCTCCGAATTACAAGAAGTGACTTTCCAAGGTCCGGCAGGCCTCGACTGGCAGCTTTTGGTTGACGATGCGCCATTGAAACAGGTAGATGAAAACTCCGGCGAATGGAAATGGACGCCCGGCTTCTATGCCGGTGAAGTCGATGTAGAGATGCGGGATGCGGATGATAAGTCCGTGAGAAAGTGGCGACTCGACGTATATCCCGATCCGAATAAGGTAAGCCATGAAGTATTTCAACAGATGCTTAAAGAAATTCTCTGTTACAATCCCGCACTCGCAATAGGTCAAGAACCAGCGCAACGTCAGTTTGGTGCCCTGGACGAGTCTGATAATCTGATCATCGAATTCTACCGGCTTCGCAGTCGAGCCGAACAGATTGACCGGTCACTTGCCGCGGTGATTCGGGAACCGGTTCAAACCTTGCGCTCACACCGTCACTTGACGTTGCCGCACCTCGTACGCCGTGCTGATAGACAGAGTGCCCGAGCAGCATTGCGACAACCCGTATTGCTCGCCATCGCGGGCGTTCTACCGAGAGAACAGGTGTCTTTCACCCAACCGCCTGTTGTCGATACTCCGGCTGTTGAGTACCACTACGATAATCCTGCTAACCGTTGCTTGTTTTACATGCTTCAGCAGCTACAGCGACGATGTTCAAAGTTGATGAAAGAGCTACAGGAGGATGTTGAAAAGGAAAATCCATCCGAAACGGAAACAGCATTGGCACCGCGCTGGCCGGTATGGGAGGAAGAACTGGGTCAACTGGATCAGTGTTTGAAGAGAGCAAGCCGCCAACTTCCTTTCCGTGACGTGACGCGGCCAGAAATGACTGCTGCGGGACTGAATGCAGTAGCGGCACATCCGCTGTATGCACAGTTCTGGCGCGTTGGCTGGGAAGCACTGCGAAGAAGAGGCATCGCCGGGACGGAACTGGTGGACTGGTTACCGCTCAATCCAACTTGGGGCATCTACGAGCGATGGTGCTTCGTCAAAATGAGCCAGTGGGTGAAGCAGCTGGTGAAGCAGCTATTTCCAGAAATGAACTGGAGCGATCCGTCAGATACGACTAAAGAATATCAGCGATTGGAGGGAAAATCAGAAGCAGGAAATATGGTGCGGCTACAGTTTCAAAAGACATTCAGAAATACCAAAGGTGAAAAGAACGAATTCTGGTCAATCTCCAACGAACGCCGCCCGGACATCGTTCTCGACTGGACGATTGGGAACAACACCGGATTTATGATATTCGACTCGAAATACACTAAGAATGTACTGAACAAGGTGGAGACCGCCCACATCTACAACGACTCGCTGCGGATGTACCACCGAAGGCCAGCGGCCAGCATATTGCTCGTCCCAGCGACCAGCGATGCCTCATGGCTCGAAAAGCAGAATTTTATAGCTGAAAACCGCGTCGGCGTCCTACCATTGCATCCAGACTTAGAGCCACCTCAATGGTTCGAGGATTGGGTGCGCGATATTGTTTCCAGACAACCCACTTGAACAAAAAAATAAACCATGACAACACATTATCTCTCCAAATCAAAAATCATGGCTGGACGGCAGTGTGAAAAG
Source organism: Candidatus Latescibacterota bacterium (assembly GCA_022821275.1). Lineage (GTDB taxonomy): Bacteria > Latescibacterota > UBA2968 > UBA2968 > UBA2968 > VXRD01. Next base: position 74,745 of record JAJEDY010000043.1, read on the forward strand.
CGTTTGTGGTTGGCGGTGTATCGGTCCGACCTCATCGAATATGGCTCCGATGTCGAACAGCGATTTGCTGTGGGCGAGGACGTCAATGATGTGGCTCGCGCTCAATATCCGGACGGTGTGCTCGTCACCTACGACCACGGAGCGATGGCCGCCGTGGAGGAAACCCGGCGTCTGCTCAACGAACAGCCTGATACGCCGATCTTCGAAGCCACCTTCAAAGCGCATGATGTTCTGGTCCGTGTAGATATCCTCAAGCCTTGCCGCGAAGGCTTTGAACTCATCGAGGTCAAGTCCAGTGCTTCGGTCAAGGATTATCATTACGAAGATAGTGCCGTGCAAACCTGGGTTCTGGAATGCGCGGGTATCCCGGTCAAAGCGATCTATCTGTGTCACATCAACAAGCATTTCATGTACCCCGGCAATGGCGATTACCGGGGCCTGTTCCACTATGAAAACATCACGGAAGAGGTACAGGAACTAAGCCATGCAGTCCCACAATGGGTGCATCGCTACAGAGAAATGCTCAGTGGCAACGAACCCGAAATCGAAATCGGACCCCAATGCACGGATCCCTATCCCTGTCCCTTTATCAAATATTGCCGAGGCGAAGAGACCGAGTATCCGCTACGACACCTGCCTCGGATTTCTCATCAACTCATAGACGCCCTGACTGCTGAAGGCATTGAAGACATCCGCGACATACCTGAAGGCCGCTTGACCAATGACAAACAAGAGTGGGTACGACGTGTCACGATTGCGGGCGAGTCAGAACTAAGACCAGAGGCTGCCGAGGTCGGCGAATATGGTTATCCGCGCTACTATCTCGACTTTGAGACCATCCAATTCGCGGTTCCTATCTGGGAAGGCACAAGTCCATACAAGCAATTGCCGTTTCAATGGTCCTGCCACATTGAGCTTGCCAGCGGAGAGCTTCGGCACGAAGAATATCTTGACACCAGCGGCAACTCGCCAATGCGTGCCTGTGCAGAATCGCTGATCGAAATCATAGGAGAGGAAGGGCCGATCTTCACTTATGGGCACTTTGAAAAGGGAGTCTTGAATGCCCTTGCAGCCCGCTACCCCCATCTCGCCGACGATCTGCACAAATTGACAGAACGACTCGTAGATCTCCTTCCCATCATGCGGAGAACTTACTATCACCCCGATATGCTCGGCTCGTGGTCGCTCAAAGACGTGTTGCCCACAATAGCACCGCATCTCGACTATGGATCGCTCGGTGACGTACAGGACGGAAACGCGGCGGGAACGGCCTATTTACAGATCATCAACCCGGAAACTGATCCCTTCGAACGCCAACGGCTGGTAAGCGAGTTATTAGCTTATTGCGAGCACGACACCTTCGCAATGGTAGAACTCGTGAAGTATCTTTCGAACGGTGTCCCAACGACACCGACCACTTAAAGATCGATGCGATATCTATCGGTAATCATTCGTTCTTTGAGGAGGTGACATAATAAAATATAGCCTCCATCTTTGTTTGGCTTGACAGGGAGGATAAATCGTGTTAGGCTACGTTTTTAGACTCAATTTTTTGCAGGGGAAATCATCTTGCTACGTAGCTCAATCCGAGATAAAAAACATTTTTTAGTTTGAACTCCAGGCTTGGCAATTCCGACGCTCTTAAAATTTACTTCCTATTAAAGAAAGTCATCGCATGACAACCCCTAATCTGTACGGATTCGCGACGAAGGAACTCGCACAGGACGCCACCATCGCCTACATATTGGCGTGGGCCGATCCAAAATATCGCGAATCACATCCACGTCTCCAGGCTCTCGGCACCGAACTGTTGCGTTCACTTCTTTGGACTCAAGAAGTAGATCTTCCACTGATCGAGACCCTTCACATTAAAACCCAAGTTGACCGAATTGACATTCTCGTCCGAATCAACGCAGACAAAAATGCCAATCGGATCATCTTGATTATTGAAGACAAAGTAAGCACCACAGAGCACTCGAACCAGATTGAACGCTACAAGGAGGCCGCAGAGAAGCGATACAGCGGTAGCTATGACCATTTGGTCGCTGTGTATCTCAAGACGGGAAACGTATCAAAAGAAGAACTCCCGCCCAAAGACAAATGCGGTCACTTTCTGCGTCATGATCTTCTTAAGATTCTAAACGGATTTCAGGACACAAAAAATGTCATCGTAGATGACTTCCGCATATATCTCCAGAGACGGGAGGAAAGATGGAAGGATGATATAAGAAAAAAAGGAGAATCGTTCGTCAGCCGCGCCGAGAGATTAGGCGTATATGACCTGTTCGCCTCCGTCGAAAACATGTTCAAAAAAAATTGGCCTGGTACACGGCTTAGTTCTAATAATTCAAACGGCCTCATATTCCGTCTAAGACAGAATGAAACAGAGGGGTTTGTCAATTACGCTCGCGTTGACCCAGACGAGAAGGTCAGGGTAGTTTTCTTTAGGCATGCGATCAGGTTGTGCGTGGATGAATTCAAGGCACTCATAAAAGAGATTCCATTCCGAATAGTGCCAGCAAAACGTGAGAATGACGTGCTGGAAGACCTCGAAGCTGCACTGGAAGAATACATGGAGATTCAATTCCCGTTGACTGAGGATGATTGGGAGACTCACAAAGGGAAGTTGTACAAGCTCACGCGTGCCGTGTACGACGTTCAACAGAGTAGATCGCAGGGCGATCAGTCTAAGAAGCTGTTTTAAAACGTTCTTGATTAAGCAAGTCTGTTGCTTAAGAGATAAATCATACCGATGTAAATAAATGCTTCACTATTGTCGGTTAAGCGTTCATAATCCTTTGATAATCGGCGGAAATTGCATAACCATGCAA